>NZ_JABAIK010000022.1 GCF_012641465.1 Vibrio agarilyticus | reverse complement strand
TGCGTTGTTTGCCTTGCTCTCAGCTCAGTGAGCCGGCTCTGAATCCAGCATCTTGAAGTCACTTGGGTATATACCCTTTCTACCCCATTATCTTGGGGAGAGTCTGTCGAATTAATATTTTGAATCAAAAGGAGTAATGTGTCATGGCAGACAATCAGGTGCATGAGCCGTATAATATCTTTTATTTTCTCGCTTTTTTGGTAGTGCTAGCACTGCCGACACTGCCCGCAATTTTAACTTGGCTGCGTGTGGTGAACGACTACGCAAGATTTTGATTGAAAAGAAATGGAGTCCACTATCACTAAAATAACCATGTGGCTATTTAATCTAGCAGGTGGACTTTGTTTATTCCTTGGTCTTCTGGGGCTCTTTTTGCCCCTGTTGCCCACCACGCCTTTTATCCTTCTTGCCAGCGCCTGCTGGTTTAAAGGCTCTCCCCGTTTTCATATTTGGCTACACCAACATAAGACATTTGGCCCCATCTTGATGGATTGGCAGCAACACCGTGCGGTTGCGCCCAATGTAAAGCGAAAAGGAACCGTGATGATTGTTGCCAGCTTTGCCTTTTCGATTTGGTGGGTGAATGCGCTTTGGTTAAAGTTGATGCTGCTTGCGCTCGCGGCGTGCTTACTGAGTTGGTTTTTACGTTTGCCTGAAATAGAACAACAGTAATTGACGACAGATTGGTTGCTGCCGAACAAGAAAATCACTAATATTGCAGGGAAGTGATTTATCCATCTATACCCGTTCTAGTTGAAGTTGCAGCGGTGTTGACGGGCGCTCATAAACCTCATCACATAGTTTACCTATGCTTAGAGGCTTTGTTTGCCAGTCGCTTACCAGCATCTTCAAGTGAATTGGGTATACAGTGGCGACGTGCCACTTATGCCACTTCTTTCATTGTTAACCTAGGGTTAATTTTCATATCGTCGCTATTGATTTTTATCAAGAGCGCACAATTCAAGTAAATCGAAGTTATGACTACAGATACAATTTCACTGATTAAAGCGAGCATTAAAAGTATTCAGGATTATCCAAAACCGGGGATTCTTTTTCGTGATGTCACCAGTTTATTAGAAGATGCTGAAGCTTATCGTGCCACCATTGGACTTCTGGTTGAGAAGTACAAAGATATGGGCTTTACCAAAGTGGTTGGGACTGAAGCACGCGGTTTCCTTTTTGGTGCGCCGCTCGCACTTGAACTCGGTGTTGGCTTTGTTCCTGTGCGTAAGCCAGGTAAGTTGCCACGTGCGACCATTGCACAATCGTATGAACTTGAGTACGGCGTAGATACGCTTGAGATCCATGTCGATGCAATAAATGAAGGCGATAAAGTTCTTGTGGTAGATGATCTGCTCGCCACTGGCGGCACAATTGAAGCAACCACTAAGCTGATTCGTAAACTTGGTGGTGAGATTGAGCACGCAGCGTTTGTGATTAATTTGCCTGAGATTGGTGGTACAGAGCGTTTGCAAGCGCTTGGTCTAAATGTCTATAGCATTTGTGAATTCGAAGGTCACTAATTCCGTTTATGAGTTATCTAGCTTTAGCGCGTAAATGGCGCCCGCAAACATTTGAGCAAGTCGTTGGTCAAGGCCATGTTTTGACCGCACTTGGTAATGCACTCAACCAAAATCGATTGCATCATGCTTACTTGCTCAGTGGTACTCGAGGCGTGGGAAAAACCACGATTGGGCGCTTGTTTGCGAAAGGCTTAAATTGTGAAACCGGCATCACAGGGACGCCTTGTGGTGTTTGCGCTTCTTGTCAAGAAATTGACCAGGGGCGTTTCGTCGATCTGCTTGAGATTGATGCCGCCTCGCGCACTAAAGTGGAAGATACTCGAGACTTACTCGATAACGTGCAGTACAAACCCGCACGTGGTCGATTTAAAGTCTATTTGATTGATGAAGTGCATATGCTATCGCGGCACTCTTTTAATGCGTTGCTTAAAACCTTAGAAGAGCCGCCCGAGTACGTTAAATTTTTGCTAGCAACGACCGATCCACAAAAGTTGCCAGTGACGATTTTATCTCGCTGCTTGCAATTTCATCTAAAGCCTATTGCGGCGAGCAACATTCAAGAGCAACTTGAGTACATTCTTGCTCAAGAAGGTGTGAATGCAGAATCTCGTGCATTAGGTCTGCTTGCGCATGCTGCCGATGGCAGTATGCGTGATGCATTAAGTCTGACGGATCAAGCGATTGCATTAGGAAATGGTCACATTGAAGCGCATTTGGTGCGTGACATGTTGGGCTCTATTGATACCGATCAAGCGTTGGATTTACTGGATGCGTTGGCAACACAACAAGTCCCGCACGTGATGACTCAACTGGCTCAATTTGCCCAAAATGGCATCGAGTGGGACAGTTTGTTGCAAGAGCTTGCCGCGCAGCTACATCGTGTTGCCTTGTGTCAGGTGTTGCCTGCCAGTTTAGATAAAGCGCAACCCGATGCAGAGCGAATTGAGCGACTTAGTGGGCTATTGACCCCTCAAGATGTTCAGCTCTACTATCATATGGCGCTCAAAGGTCGCGATGAAATGCCACTGGCGCCAAGTGGTCAAATTGCCATGGAAATGATTGCGTTACGTATGCTAGCGTTCCGTCCTGCGCCGACAATTGCGGCTCAGCCTATTGTTGCACCGGTGGCAATGGCTCAAACGGAAGTGACATCGCAAACTGCCGCGCAGTCAATCCAACCTCAAACGCGACCGACGGTGTCAGCCCCAACGCAAAGCGCTGCCGAACCCAACGTTCCAACGTATTCTCAGCCTGTGAATGCGTCAATTAGTGCACGCGATCCGCAGCAAGCACATAGCATGACGCCGCAAGTTACCGCATCATCGCCATTGGTGAATGAGCCTGCAGTGCAAACAGTCAGCTCTCCCGCCCCATCTTCTGCTGCGCCTGCCCGCAGTGAGGTAGAGAGTCCTGAGCCAGCAACAACCTCAGGGCTTCGCCATCAACTGCGTTCTCAACGCCAGCAAAAAGGGGGGAGCGATGCATCAAATGGGACAAAAAAGTCTGAACACGGTACGGGCAAAGAGTCTGTCTTGACTCGTATCAGGCAGCAACACGCACCAGTGTCACCCACAGCAGCGCCAAAACAGAATGTTGTGGCTAATGATGAACCTTATCAATGGCGCCCCTCTCAAGAAGTGGCGGTAATGCCAAGCGCGCCGGTTCTTAAACCAAGCGAGGTAAAACAAGCGCTTGAGCATGAGAAAACCCCGGAAATGGTCGCGCGTTTAGCGGACGAGGCGTGTGAACAAAATGATTGGGCGCGATTGATTCGAACGCTATCTATCTCAAAATTGGTTGAGCAGCTTGCGTTAAATTCCGCATTGACGCAACACGATAACACCCTACTTTTAACGTTAAGGGCTAATCAAGCGCACCTCAATACGGATCGAGCACAAAGCGAATTGCTCGCGGCATTAAATCATCAACTTGGTCAGCCACACGTATTATCGATAGAGATCGGTGAGTCAGGCGAAACGCCGTTGGAGCTGCGTGAGCGTCTATATCAGCAGCATTGGCAGCAGGCCTTGAACAGTCTTGAGAGCGATGCCACGGTGCAGTTTATTCAGCGCCGATTTGCCGCCGAATTGGAACGCGAAACCGTCCGACCTATTTAATTTGCACGGGGTTGAAACATCTCGAGTTTGCCCCAACTAATACACTATACCCAAGTGACCTCAAGATGCAGGATTCAGAGCCGACTCACTGGGCTGAGAGCAAGGCAAACAACGTAGCGAAATAGCCAGTCTATTTTTAAGTTGTTTAACGCAGCCATCAGTTCAGTGATCGGCTCCCAAAGGGCTAGCTGTTTTGGTTTATCAGCTTTGTTGACGATTTTCGATCGAGAGCCACTCAATCTTCAAATCCTCGCCTCACTGACAAACCAAGTCATTCTCGCTGAACCTCGCATCTTGAGGTTACTTGGGTATAACTTATTGTCTTAAAATCAAAGTGAGCCATGATGCTCTCCCGCAAAGTGTTTTGATTTTTGGCCATTATTGAGTGTTAAAACAATCCGTGACAACAAGAGAGAAAATTATGTTCGGTAAAGGTGGCATGGGCAACTTGATGAAGCAAGCCCAGCAGATGCAAGAGCGTATGCAAAAGCTTCAAGAAGAAATTGCCAATATGGAAGTGGTTGGTGAGTCTGGCGCAGGTCTTGTTAAAGTGACCATCACCGGCAGTCACAGCGTACGTCGCGTTGAGATTGATGAGAGCTTGATGGAAGACGATAAAGAGATGCTAGAAGACTTGATTGCAGCCGCTTTCAATGACGCGGCGCGCCGTATTGAAGAAACGCAAAAAGAGAAAATGGCTTCGGTAACCGGTGGAATGCAATTACCACCGGGCATGAAGATGCCATTTTAAGGGTTTCAATGCGCACCAGTCACATGTTAGAGCAGCTGATGGAAGCGCTACGCTGTTTACCCGGCGTTGGCCCTAAGTCAGCTCAACGTATGGCGTTTTACTTACTGCAACGTGACCGTAAAGGTGGGGTTCAGTTAGCCGATGCCTTGAGTCAGGCCATGACGGAAATTGGTCATTGCACAGAGTGCCGCACGTTTACAGAGCAAGACGTGTGTGACATTTGCAGTAACCCAAAGCGTCAACAAAACGGTCAGCTTTGTGTGGTGGAAAGCCCGGCAGATATCGCAGCAGTCGAAGCGACAGGCCAATTCTCTGGTCGTTATTTTGTCTTAATGGGGCATCTCTCGCCGCTTGATGGCATAGGCCCGGGTGATATTGGGCTCGACACTTTGGATTGGCGTCTAGGACAAGGCGGGATCAGTGAAGTGATTCTTGCTACAAACCCGACGGTAGAAGGTGAAGCAACCGCGCATTATATTGCTGAGCTTTGCCGTTTGCATCAGGTGAGCGCGAGCCGTATTGCGCACGGTGTCCCAGTTGGAGGAGAACTTGAGCTTGTGGATGGTACCACCTTGTCTCACTCCTTGCTTGGTCGACACAAATTGCTTTAGTTGATAACGCCGCTTTTGCGGCGTTTTTTTCAGCTTAGGTCATTTTTTCAAGCTCGGTTAAATTGGCTAACGCTTGCGCATTCGTCGTACCGCAGACAAAAGCGCATGGCTTAAATTGATGGCAGACTTTGGGGCGCTCTGGACGCCCAAACAACTTGCATAAATTGTCGTCATTGAGCTGAATGCAGCGCATTCCTGCTGGCTTGCCATTGGGCATACCCGGAATGGCAGACGAAATACTGGGTGCAATACAACACGCGCCGCAACCTAATCGACATTCCATAAAAGCCTCTATACCCGTCCTATTATAGGGAGCGGATGGTATCAAATTTTAGCGTGAATCCAAAAGCCTCTTTCTTCTCGCGTAGAGAATCGTTCGGTGCAGCACTTGAACTTTGTTAGTGCTCAGCGTATAACCCCCCCATCAATTGAAACTGGGGTATTTGGGATGGATAAGCCGTTTTGGCAAGCGAAATCGCTCGAGCAAATGAGTGAATCAGAGTGGGAATCATTATGTGATGGCTGTGGGAAGTGTTGCTTGCATAAGCTTATCGATGATGAAACTGACGAGCTTTATTACACCAACATTGCGTGCAGTTGGCTGAACAGCAAAACATGCAGCTGCAAAGATTACCCAAATCGTTTTAATTCGGGTGAAGCTTGCTTAAAACTCACTCGTGAGCAAATTCCAGAGTTTCATTGGTTGCCAATGACGTGTGCTTATCGCTTGCTCGCACAAGGTGAACCATTACCACAGTGGCATCCCTTAATTACGGGGTCAAAAGCGGCAATGCATGCGGCAGGGCAAAGCGTACGTAATCGTGTGGTGTACGAAATTGATGTGGTTGATTGGGAAGATCATATTATTTCAGACAGGCAGCTATAATCAGCGACCCTAAACAATCGCAAGTAAAATACCACCTAAGGTTAATGCGCCAGAGAGGTATTGGCCGGCGGAGTATGAGTCGTCCTCTTTCTCTTCCACCTTATCGGGATGATCCATTCCTAATGCGCCATGAGTGAACGCCGCGACTTTATCGGTTACCGTTTTCGGCTCTTCAGACCGTTGCTGGCTCTCTTTATCAATTTGAGACAGCGCCGCGAGTAAAGCCTTTCCCTCAGCTGACAGGGTCACTTGGGTGGCAGGTGTAGCCTGAGTGGTAGATGAGTCACTGGCAGACTGACCCGGCGCGACAGGCGTTTGCGGCCGCACGGTCGCAGAATAGGGCGCCGTATGGGTCGGTTTGATCGTATTCATCGCTGACTCCTCAATATATACCCAAGTACTTAATTAACTATCGACCAGCATGAATAAAACTTTTGCTGCATTTTTGCGCTCATGATCTCGAAATCACACAAAATGTTTAGTGTGCAAGAGGAGATTATTCAGCAACAACAAAGCAAAAATCATTCCATACGGTGCAAATTTAACCATGCTCGAACGCGTGAAAATGAGCGGTTGTTATGTTTAGAGTCGTTGAGCTCTAGGGTTATGCCATTAGGTTAGGCTACCCGCTATTTAATACCGCTCGCTTTTGGCGCGGGGTAGCAGGGCGCGTTGTGCTGAGGCTGGCGAGTGGCGGATTGGTGATAATGGCGCCGTATATTATCGGTTGGTAGATAGCGGGTTGGCATTGGCAATAGGTGGATCAAATAACCGATTTGCGCTGACAGCGTCGGGTTAGCCGGTGACAGTATTGCGACTGTCAAACTGGGGTTTAACTTACGAATGGTGGCGGCAATACCTTGCCCCTGTTCGACATGGAATGCGCCCGCATAGTGGATGATTTGCGTCGCTGATGCATTGGCTAGATGAGTCACGATACTTTCCGCCATAGTGTCGTCCCAGGTTTTTTGCGCCGCGTATTGACGCTCGGTATGTTCGGCATTGCCAAAAAACATCAATTCGGTGAAGCGAGACTTGTAAGGTGAGGATGAGACATCAACGTGTTTGGCAATCCACTTTTGTTCCTCATGCGGTAAATGGTGGCGATACGCTAAGCCATAGCGAGCGATACACCTAACAATGGTATTGGGGGCGTTTGCCGCGATCACCGGAATTTGATGCTGCTTAGCATACTCGATAAGAGGGCGATAATCGCTGGCGTAATTCGGCCACGCTTGGGTCAGGTTAATAAAAGGTGTTTCACCAATCTGGCCACTGAGGTATTGATCGAGAGCATGTTGAGCCTCTCGGCTAAAGTGTTCGAGTGAGAGTACAACATCAGAGCGCTGCTGGTGTAATGCGCGCAATAACTCAAATTGCAAGTGGTGAACCGCGGGGTGAGTATGCCATTCCCCCACTAGGATCACATCGACGTCATGCAGCCGCGAAACTAAAGTATCAAGCTGCAGTGGCTCAAGTGACGGAGTGCTTAGGCGATAATCGTAAAAGTGGTCAGGGGTGAGCGCACTATTATCGGCAAATGCCAGGCTTGAGGTCATCAGAGCGGTCAATACGAGATGACGAGCGTAAGCCCAGCGACGAACGATTCTGTTTTTGTTTGCCATGCGCCCTCCAGTTTATTTCGAAGGGCGAGCCTCCGCTTGTTTCAGTTTAGCGGTTCGCTTTGGCAAGGTTGCACAAGGAATGAGATTGGCGGGGTTATTGTACCGCTTCAGAATCATCGACGATTGCGCGTTGATACACTCGAATCATGAAGTCGACTTCGCAAGCAAATGTGTCGTAAGCGGCAAGTGTTGCACGTAGCGCATCGTTGGCTTTCCACGCGTATGGGGTCATTTGCAGTAAATCAAGAGCCAGATGACCACTGAGTGCCATCTCATAATTTAGTTTTTGCTCATCAATCAGCTCAAATCCGGTTAGGTCCTCGGCCGCTTCACTGTGCATACGAACATCTTGATAGATCAATTCACGTAATTGCAGTAAGTGTCGCTCGGCAGGCGTGACAGTAATCACCACACCACCAGAACGCACCGTTCGAGCTAACTCTTCTGCTTTACACGGGGCGTAAATGCGCACAATGCCGTCAAGTGATCTGTCTGCAAAAGGCAAACGATGGCTCGATGCGACAACGAAATCGCAGTTTGGGTAGCGTTTGGCCGCGTAGCGAATCGCGATTTTTGATATATCAAGTCCAAAGACATGAGCTTGTTCATTTGCTTGGCGCAAATGGTTGGCAAACTCAGTGGTGTAATAGCCTTCACCACAGCCAATATCAAGCAGCTGACCCGATGTGTTTTGCAAATGCTCGACGCACAGACTAGCAACGTGTTGACGCAGTGGATTGTAGTGATCGCTGGCTAAGAATCGACGGCGAGCTTGCATCATTTCTTTATTATCACCGGGATCTTTAGAGCGTTTATGCTGCACTGGCATTAAGTTAACGTAGCCTTCTTTGGCGACATCAAACTGATGATTATTGGCACAGCGATAAGTGCGTTGCTCTAATGCTAATGGTAAGTGGCATAATGGACAGTGATAAGCGGAGGACGCAGCCATAATAGTCTCGATGATAAGGAGCAGGGCGCTGAGTGTAGCAAAGCTGGACCAAAATAAAAGACCAGCGGGTATACCCAAGTCGTTCTCGTTGAACCGTTCTTGGGTATAGGCAGAAATTTATCGTACTTAACGCTAAGCAACGCCGATTCGAGTGATTAACTGGTGAGTTTCACCCGTTGATAGCGTTTTGCCTTGTTCAAGGCTTGGCGCATGCCAAGTGGACTCGATGCACAACATAGTTTGGTAGCCATCATTTTGCATGTCACTCATCGCATTAGCGCCCTCAGACCACGGGTTCCATAATACGGCGGTGTTATTGCCTTGGTTACGAACACAAAGTTGTCGGTCAAGTGACGGGTCGTTTAATGTGATTAGATTGTCGGGCAGCGTATAAACACGATCGATGGTATCGCTTAGCTGTAGGGTTTCATCACCGTGCGTCAGTGCGCCGCTGTTAAGGCTATCTAGATAGCAAGGGCCCATACCGCGTATTGTTGCTTGGGTAATGTCGCCGACGTTGAGATAAGTATGCAGAGCACCTGAAAATGACCAAGGCGCAACATCGGTATTGGTGATGTTTAATACTGCCGTGAGTTCGCGGCCAATTTCAACGCGCAGTCGTAAATCAAATAAGTGGGGCCAAATGGCCAAGGTATCGTCATTTTCCGCTAAGGCTAATTCAATAATGACACCATGTTCATTTTCACGGTGTTCGACGAGTGCCCACTGTGAGGTGCGCGCAAAGCCATGCGCCGGCGCTGCAATGCGGCCAAACCAGGGCCAACAGATAGGAATGCCGCCACGGATAGCTGTTTTGTTGTCAAATACGGCCTGTTCACTCATCCAAATGAGGTCAGATTCGCCTTTAGGTTGATAAGAGAGAATATGACCACCGAAAAGGGAGATAGCGGCGTTGGCCAGTTCATGTTGAATACGTACCACTTTGTTTTGGCCGACGTTAATGATAGTCACAGCATCTGACAAAACGGTTTCGGTCGAATAGGAAGTAAAGTCCATATTAAACTCCAAGCGGCTTTGGGGCATCCCAAAAGCAAACTGCAAAAATGACAAAAGGCGACTCGAAAGTCGCCTTTTTAAGATTACTTATGTATCAAACACAAGTCTCACTAATCGTTATCTTTAAGTAATTACTTAGAGATGTGAGCGATTAGGTCTAGAACTTTGTTTGAGTAACCGATTTCGTTGTCGTACCAAGATACAACTTTAACGAAGTTATCAGTTAAAGCGATACCTGCTTTAGCATCGAATACTGAAGTTTGAGTTTCGCCGATGAAGTCTTGAGAAACAACTTGGTCTTCAGTGTAGCCTAGTACGCCAGCTAGTTCGCCTTCAGAAGCTTCTTTCATTGCTGCACAGATAGCTTCGTAAGATGCGCCGTTCTTTAGGTTAACAGTTAGGTCAACTACAGATACGTTAGCAGTTGGTACGCGGAAAGCCATACCAGTTAGTTTGCCGTTTAGTTCTGGAAGAACAACGCCTACTGCTTTAGCTGCACCAGTTGAAGATGGGATGATGTTTTGAGAAGCACCACGGCCACCGCGCCAGTCTTTAGCAGAAGGACCATCTACAGTTTTTTGAGTTGCAGTAGTCGCGTGAACAGTAGTCATAAGACCAGATTCGATACCGAACTTGTCGTTAAGAACTTTAGCGATAGGTGCTAGACAGTTAGTAGTACAAGAAGCGTTAGAAACGATGTCTTGACCTGCGTAAGAAGTGTGGTTAACACCCATTACGAACATTGGAGTTGCGTCTTTAGAAGGACCAGTAAGAACAACTTTCTTCGCACCAGCAGCGATGTGTTGGCGAGCAGTTGCGTCGTCTAGGAATAGACCAGTCGCTTCAGCTACAACGTCAACACCGATTTCGTCCCACTTAAGGTCAGCTGGGTTGCGCTCAGCAGTTACACGTACAGTTTTGCCGTTAACAACTAGGTTACCGTCTACAACTTCAACAGTGCCTTCGAAACGGCCGTGAGTTGAATCGTATTTTAGCATGTATGCCATGTAATCTACGTCGATAAGGTCGTTGATACCTACCACTTCGATGTCTGCACGCTCAACAGATGCACGGAAAACGAAACGGCCGATACGGCCAAAACCGTTAATACCTACTTTGATAGTCATTGTAGTTGCTCCACAACTTAATTTTTGATTAAAGATAACTGGTAGTAAAATTACAGAACCCAGTAACCATCTGCAACAGATAATCCGACTTAACTTGTCTAAAGTCAAAAAAAACCGACGCTTTTTTTAACAATTTATCTTAGATGTTCGTTTTTTAAACGTGTTATTGATCTGCTTAATAACCAGTTGGCGTAAAATGGTGCAACAGCATACAGCTATCGACCAATTTTCTAACCTAAGTTTTGTGGTGAGAAAGTATGTGCTACAACAGTGGTGAGACGCAAGTAAATTTATCTTTGCCTTTAGTTGAGTGTGCGGTAACAAAAGGATGCAATATCGTGAAAAAAACAGTTTCAAAGACAACAAAATTGGTAGAGAGGTCAGATGAGCATTGGCGTAAGCTCTTATCACCGGAGGCTTACCACGTTTGTCGAGAGGGGGGAACCGAAGCCCCTTTTAGTGGCACACTGCTGCATAATAAATCCACTGGCGAGTACCTTTGTGCTTGCTGCCAAACGCCCCTGTTCGCCTCGGCGAATAAATACGATTCAGGCTGCGGATGGCCCAGTTTCGACGCGCCAATCACCCCCGATTCTATTCGCTATTTGGAAGACAAAAGCCATGGTATGCAGCGAATAGAGATTCGATGTGCACGCTGTGATTGCCACCTAGGTCACGTTTTTAACGATGGTCCAGCGACAACGGGGGAGCGTTATTGCGTCAACTCGGTGTCGTTAATTTTCAACAAAATTGATTAAACCATTTAAAAGAAAAAATAACTGACTGAGTTGACGCGTTCACCAACGTGACGTTAATCAAATTGTTCTGGTACCAATGCGGCATTGAAATTGCCTTGATTGAGCGCTTTGACCACCCGTTTGGCGATGTTATCAAGCTCATCGTATTTGGCGCTTTCAAAGCCATACAACAGATGCAGTTCTTGTTTGTCTGCGAGTGGCACATTGAAACTCTTAGCGACCATGGCCCAGATATAAGCACGCTCTTTATTGCGAAGCAGCTGGTTGGTGCTTGAGAGAGTTTGCAAAATTTCCGTATTGATCTGCTCTTTTGGACTGAGTTCTAAGGCTCGGTTAAGCAGCGTCAGTGTTTTGATGTGATCGCGCGATGTATAGAAGGTGGCCAAAGCGTATTGCAGTTCAGCCGTTTCTAGCTCGGGCTTTCCTTCGAGTTGCAAAAATTGGCGTTGAGCGTCACGATCGCCCAGTTGGCTCCAAAGGAAATAGAGCGCTTGCGGCGTTTTGTATTGCGTGAGGTCGCTTTGAATGCGATCCAGCTCTTCAATCGAATGCATCAGCGCGGCAAATCGCTTTTGTTTTAGCTCAGTTTGGTCGATGGGCGCAATTTGTGACGCGAGTTCGAGGCATTTACGATACTCAGAAACCAGGCGGTATTCTTCAATTTTGTTTTGATCGCTTGGGTTGTTTAACACATCATAACGATGCCAAATTAGGTCAGTACGCGGCTTGCGGCATTGGCCATCGTCAATATTGAGCAGCTCACAGCGCAAGGCTGGTGTTTCGTTACACAAAGCGTCCGTTGAGTTACTTTTGAAGCAGCCAGAGAGCAGTGGAATAGCAAAGAAAGGCAGTAACCGCAGCGCAGTCCATTGAGTTTGTTTCATAAGGTATGCTTGTGATCTATCACGATTAATTTACGACTTAACTTGACGAAAAATACAGCCAAGCTATTGTTTTTAAATTATTACTTTTTGGGAGCTATTATGAATCGCGAGCAGTTAATATCGTCAATTACCCCAACGGGGTATCAACGCCTGCTTTACGCCGTTGAAACGGGGCGCTGGCCAGAAGGCACATTGCTTACCGCCGAACAGCGCGACTCATGCATGCAAGCAGTGATGCTTTATCAATCGCAGCATAACGTAGATGCGCAGCACATGACAGTCTCAGCGGGCGGAGAAATATGTTTTAAATCAAAGAGTGAGCTAAAGCGAGAGTTCGGTTCCACAACCGATGAGATTGTTCGCGTTAATATTAATGATATACCCAAGTGATGGTTTTTAAACCGCACTTGGGTATCAATAACTAAAGCGTCATTTCACCACGCAAAACCTGCTGCATTTGTGCTTTCACCTGTTCATAACTGAGTGGCTGGCTGAGTAGAAAGTGCAGTTTGGCGAGCGCCGCTTCTGATGTCATATCAAATCCACTGATAACACCGGCATCGGCGAGAGCGCAACCGGTAGCGTAGCCACCCATGTTTACTTTTCCAGCCAAGCACTGGGTTAAATTGACGACGATGACACCACGTTCTGACGCGGCTTTTAGGTGGCTCAGGAGTTGTGGATTTTGTGGCGCATTGCCAACCCCAAATGTCAGTAAAATCATCGCATTTACCGGCTGTAGCAAGGTATTGCGTATCACTTCATGAGATATGCCCGGGTACATAGTGATAACGCCAATCGGTTGCGGCGTAATGTCGTGAACTTTAAATGCGCCTTTTGGCGTTTGGTCAACGGTCACACTCGGGTTGATTTGAATACTGATCCCCGCCTCCAGAAGTGGCGGCAAGTTGGGTGATGTGAAGGCGTTAAAGCCATCGGCGTGTGATTTGGTACTGCGATTACCACGCATGAGTTGATTATTAAAAAACAGCGTCACTTCGTTAATCGGGTAATTTGCCGCCAAATGCAACGCATTAAGCAGATTGGCTTGGCCATCGGAACGAAGCTCTGCTAAGGGAATTTGTGATCCGGTAATAATCACCGGTTTGCCTAAGTTTTCAAGCATAAACGACAGTGCTGAGGCGGTGTATGCCATGGTGTCGGTACCATGCAAAATCACAAAACCATCGTATTTCTCGTAATTATCACGAATGTCATTGGCAATCTGTTGCCAATCAGCCGGTGTCATATCGGCTGAGTCAATAAGCGGCGCGTATTCATGAATCGTGTAATGTGGCATTTCTGGACGATGGAACTCGGGCATTGCCGCAAGTTGCTGCTCCATAAATCCTGCGACAGGCACATAACCGTGTGCGGATTTTTGCATGCCAATGGTACCGCCAGTGTAAGCGATGTAGATGTGCTTTCGTGTCATGAACTCAGATTACCCAATTAAGGGCGCGCTGCCGCGCCCTCGAAAAGTTCATATTATGGAATTATTCGCTAGTGCAGGTCAAACAAAGTGAATAATGCCCTTTTGGATCATTAAATTGGCTCATTATATTAAGATCATGGCCAACTTGGTTGACGACAGGCTGCATTGATTTAGGCACTAATGCGCGAATGTCTAAACCCAGTGATGCGCGAACTTGGCTGGTAAATTCTTGTAAGAAGATTTCCGCTGGTGATAATGGTTCCTCCACCCAATATAGGTTGTAGCTTTCCAGTTTTGCCAGCTCAGCGGCAGTTTCAACCGCAGTATCAAAATCACCCAACATATCAACTAAGCCTAACTTGAGGGCATCTTCACCCGTCCAAACTTGCCCTTGGGCTAACTTATCGACTTGTTCGATGGAAAGTGCGCGCCCTTGAGAGACTAATTGAGTAAAACGCTGGTAGCCGTGCTCGATGCCGAGTTGAATCGCATCACTCATGCCGCTGGATAACCCTGTTGTCAGTCCTTGGCCTGAAAAAATCGTGGTGCCAACCCCATCAGAATTAATGCCTAGCGTTTTTAACCCTTTTTCAAAGGTGGTGATCACACTAAAAATGCCGATAGAGCCTGTTAACGTGGTGGGCTGAGCAATAATTTTGTCAGCATTCACTGAAATCCAATAGCCACCAGATGCAGCAACGCTGGACATGGAAACCACGACTGGCTTGCCCGCATTTCTGAGTGCCACGACTTCGTTACGAATCACTTCAGAAGCGAAGGCGCTGCCTCCTGGGCTATCGACACGCAGCACTACGGCTTTCACTCGGTCATCAAAGCGCGCTTCACGCAGTAATTTCGCCGTACTTTCACCCCCCACAGTCCCCCGTGGTTGATTACCATCCATGATAGCGCCGCTGGCGACAACAACCGCGATGTCACTGCCGTGCTGCTCAACGTTTGGCATCATCATGGGGCGATAGTCGTAGTAACTGATCTGGTTAAACCCATGTTGGCCATCGCTACCAAATTTTTCGATAAGTGCGTCGGTGACCTGTTCTTGACTGGCGAGTGAGTCAACCAGTTTAAGATTGAGTGCCAGTTGCGCGATATCGCCATTGACTGCTTTCAGTTCCGCGAGAAACTGCGCCATTGTGGGGTTTAAACTGGCCGCTTTGATCTGACGGTTAGTTGCGACATCGTCGACATAGGCCCCCCAAAGCTGATTAAGCCAGCGTGTGGCTGAGGCTCGAGCTTCATCTGACATATCGGTACGAATGAAAGGCTCAATTGCGGATTTGTAGCTACCAACACGAAATACGTGGGTCGTGACATCGAGCTTTTCTAATAGAGTTTTATAGTAGAGCGTGTATGCGCCATAACCTTTGATTAGCACGCCGCCATCGGGTGCCATGTAGATATGATCGGCATAGCTTGCAAGATAATATTGGCTTTGGCTGTAGAAGCCACCAACTGCAATGACGGTTTTGCCTGAGGCTTTAAATTCCTCAATTGCTTTGGCAATGTAGCGCAGTTTGGTTAAGTTCGTCTCCGACATATCTTTGAGCGATAGAACCAAACCCAGTATGTTGGGATCGTCGATGGCATGGCGAATGGTATCAACCACATCAAACATCACATTTTCTTTTGGTAGCTCGCCACCTAGCAGGGGACCTGTGATTGATTCCATTGGATCAACATACGTTCGCTGTTCGACAATAGGGCCACTTAAATCGAGCACCAGTGCTGAAGGCGTGGTCATGCCAACAGGGGCTTCCTCACCATGAAAGACTGCGAAATAAACCACCGCGAGAATGAGTAAAAATAGCAAATTGGCAAGCGCGACTCTAACAAAGGTTAGCGTTTTCCAAATTCCCTTAAAAATCATTCCGATAAAGCGAAATATCGTTTTCATTTTTTCTCCGTAATCCGTACACATGGTGCCTGTGTCGGCTGAGTGTCGGTAACACCCCAAAAACTAACAACTTTTCAAAGCTTACCACGCGATTCTAGCAGTTGGCATTCAATTTTGCGCTATGTTGCAAATATGTAAATGAACATTTGATTTTTCACCTTGCACTGAATAGTCTGGTCAGACCAGGATAGTAAATTCGAGCAGACTGCATAGAAGGAATCGCCATGGCCATCGCATACCCCCATCTGTTTCAACCTCTTGATCTTGGTTTTACTCAACTGCCAAATCGCATTTTAATGGGCTCAATGCATACTGGCCTAGAAGAGCACAAAGCGGGGCTGGGTGATTTAGCTGAGTTTTATGCTGAGCGCGCCCGTGCAGGGGTCGGCTTGATTGTGACTGGAGGGTTCTCGCCTAATTTGCGTGGTCGTCTGCACCCGATGAGCGCAGAATTTAGTAAGCCAAAGCACGCTAAAGCGCACCGTGTCGTGACGGAGGCGGTGCACCAACACGGTGGTAAAATTGCGTTGCAGATATTGCACGCAGGGCGCTATGCAATGCACCCATTTGCTCAAAGCGCCTCGCCAATGAAAGCGCCAATTGCGCGCTTTGCCCCGCATGAAATGACGCCAAAGCAGATTGAAAAAACCATTGCCGCTTTTGCTAATAGTGCCGAGCTGGCCCAGCTTGCCGGCTATGACGGTGTCGAGTTGATGGGATCGGAAGGCTATTTAATCAATCAATTTTTGTGTAAACGCACCAATATGCGCTACGACGACTGGGGCGGTAGCTATCAAAAGCGGATGCGATTTGCTTTGGCGGTGGTGCGCCAAGTGCGCCGCGCAGTCGGGCCCGAATTTATTATTATTTTCCGCCTCTCGATGCTTGATTTGGTGGAACAAGGCAGCACGCTAGACGATGTCATTGAACTTGCTCAAGCGTTAGAGCAAGAGGGCGTCACCTTACTTAATACGGGTATTGGATGGCATGAGGCGCGTGTCCCTACCATTGCAACTCAGGTGCCGCGTGGTGCTTTTAGCTGGGTGACAGAGAAAATTAAGCCTCATGTATCGATTCCGGTGATTGCGTGTAATCGAATTAACACACCCGAAGAGGGAGAGCGAATTTTGGCGTCGGGGCAGGCAGATATGATCTCGATGGCACGCCCCTTTTTGGCTGATCCTCAATTTGTTGAAAAAGCGCAGCGCGGAGAAGCGTCACTTATCAACACCTGCATTGGTTGTAACCAAGCGTGTTTGGATAACGTGTTTAAAGGGCGCCGCGCCAGTTGTTTGGTCAACCCACGCGCTTGCTATGAACGAAGTATGCCCATCATTCCAGCACTTGAGCCTAAAAGCATCGCCGTGGTTGGTGCAGGGCCTGCCGGACTGGCTTGTGCGACCACACTGGCCGAGCGTGGGCATCGTGTCGATTTGTTTGAAAAACAAGATAGGATCGGTGGGCAATTTCGTTTGGCAATGCAGATCCCAGGTAAAGGTGAATTTCGAGAAACGATTCGCTATTTTGCCAACCGAATCGACCAAACTGGGGTCAAATTACGCTTGGGCGAAGCAGCAGATCTGGCGCAACTGCAAGATTATGATGAAGTGATCATGGCCACAGGTGTGCAGCCGCGCGCCGTTGAGTTGAAAGTCACCGACGACACTGTGCCGATTTATGATTATCAGACTTTCATTCGAGAGCGGCCCGAGGTAGGAGAGCGTGTCGCGATTGTTGGCGCAGGTGGGGTGGGCGTTGATGTGGCAACGTTACTCACAGAGCCCAATGAGCAAACGCTTGATGATTGGCTGCACGAATGGGGCATTGACCGCAATTACACCAATCCGGGCGGATTATACCCTTATCCGAATATTCATTCCGAAAAAACCGTTTGGTTATTACAACGGCGTAAAGGACGTGTCGGTAAAGGGCCTGGCAAGACCACAGGTTGGATTCACCAGCGCGCTTTGCAAAAGCGGGGTGTGCATCTACTTGGGGGCGTGTCTTATTATGACATTGACGCTGACGGCTTTTCGATTCAGCGTGATGAGCATCTTGAACATCTGCCGATTCAGAGTGTGATTGTCTGCGCTGGGCAAGAGTCAGTTAGGCCATTCGAGGCGCAGTGGCAGCAATTGGGTGATAAACTTCACGTGATAGGTGGCGCAGATCATGCTGGTGAACTTGATGCCGCGCGCGCCATTAAGCAGGGTGTCGAATTAGGTTTGGCGCTGTAAGTTGAAACTGATGTCACAGGAGTGTACATGGATGCATTAGAATTATTACTTAACCGCCGCTCAATGGGTAAGCTCAAAGAGCCCGCACCCGAAGGTAAGGCGCTTGAAAATATCATTCGCGCGGGTTTGCGCGCGCCCGATCATGGTAATTTAACCCCGTGGAAATTTGTTATTGCGCAGGGAGACGGGCGCAAGAAACTGGCAGCGATTTTATTGGCTGCGGCGCAAAGTGATGACAGTGAAGCGGCGGTTCTTGAAAAAGCCAAGCACGCGCCTTTTCGCGCCCCGATGGTGATCACAGTAATAGCCAAGGTCAAATCACACCCCAAAGTCCCTGCTGTCGAGCAGCACTGGTCAGCCGCTTGCGCGGTAGAGGCGATGCAAATGGCCGCGGTGGCACAAGGGTTTCAAGGATTTTGGCGATCTGGCAATTGGATGTTTCACCCAAGTGTTCGCGAGGCATTTGGCGTGCAAGGAGACGATGAAATTGTTGGTTTCCTCTATTTAGGGACTCCAGAAACGACGCCAATGAGCCCACCAGAGCGCGATCTTTCTCAATTTGTTGAATTTTTATAGTGACAACTGGTTAAATATACAGTTTTGATGGCGTCGTTAAGGCTTTTTCGGTAAGGTGAGCGCAGTGTAACAGTGTGAGTTTTATGACGATGACCCGTCTCTTTATTGCCGAAAAACCCAGTTTAGGCCGAGCCATTGCTGCGGCGTTACCCGGCCCGAAAAAAAATGAAACGGGCTTTATTCAGTGTGGTGACGGCAACATTGTCACTTGGTGCATTGGGCATTTATTAGAGCAAGTTGAACCCGACGCGTACGATGAACGCTACAAGCGCTGGGATCTGGCTGATTTACCGATTGTGCCTCATCAATGGCAATTGCGACCGCGCAGCAGTGCCAGCAAACAATTGACCGTGGTGCGCAAGTTGCTTAAGCAAGCAACGCAAGTGATCCATGCAGGTGACCCTGACCGAGAAGGCCAATTGCTGGTGGATGAGGTGCTTGATTATTGCAAGCTCAGTCAAAGCAAAAAAAATGCCGCTCAACGATTGCTTATCAGTGACTTAAATTTGCCAGCCGTGAAGCGTGCTCTCGAGCAATTGCGCAGTAATCGGGATTTTATTCCGCTGTCGATCTCGGCGCTGGCTCGTTCTCGCGCCGATTGGCTCTATGGAATGAATATGTCACGGGCCTATACCTTATTGGGAAAAAAAGCGGGCTATCAAGGCGTGTTGTCTGTTGGCCGAGTACAAACCCCCGTTTTAGGACTGGTGGTGCGTCGTGATGAAGAAATAGAGGCGTTTATTGCAAAAGACTATTTTACCCTTGACGCGTTATTGCCTTATACCCCGCCATCTGCCGCAGCCGATGCTTCCCCAATAGAGATCCGCGCGCGCTGGAAGCCAAGTGAAGCGTGTCGACCATGGCAAGATGAGGAAGGTCGAGTTCTAAATTTAAAGTTGGTTGAAAATGTAGCGGCACGAATAAAAGGTCAGCCTGCAGTGGTGACCGAAGCCGAGCACAAACAGACGCCACAAAGCGCGCCATTGCCTTATTCGCTCTCTGCTTTGCAAATCGATGCTTCCAAGCGTTTTTCAATGAGCGCCCAGCAAGTGTTAGACGTCTGCCAATCTCTGTATGAAAAACATAAGCTGATTACTTACCCACGCTCTGATTGCCGCTATCTTCCCAACGACCACTTTGCTCAAGCCCGTGATGTGAGTAACGCCATAGCCCATAATGCAGATGCTTTAGCCTCGGCAGTCAGTGGCGCGAACTTGAGTTTACGCTCAAAAGCATGGAACGACAGTAAAGTCGATGCGCACCATGCCATCATCCCTACGCCGAAGACGCTGAGTTCAGCGGTTCTTTCTTCCTACGAGTTGAATATTTATCAGTTAATTGCGCGCCAATATCTGATCCAGTTTTACCCCAAAGCGATTTATGCCGACGCTAAATTGGTTTTTGATATTGCAGGTGGCGTATTCGTGGCCAAAGGGCGGCAATTAATCGAACCCGGTTGGCGAGCACTACTCGGCAAACAGGCACGTCAGGAAGAAGATGGCGTAGACAGTGTGCCTCCTTTAGCAAAAGGAACCACGTTAACGTGCCGTGAAGGGGCGATCCGCGCGCGAAAAACTGAGCCGCCAAAACCATTCTCCGAGGCGACTTTGTTGCAAGCAATGACCGGAATCGCACGCTATGTTCATGATAAAGGTCTAAAATCGATATTACGCGAAACAGACGGCTTGGGCACGGAGGCAACTCGCGCGGGAATTTTAGATACATTATTTAAACGTCAGTTACTGCAGCGTCAGGGCAAAAGCATTATCAGTTCCGCTGCGGGAAGAGGGCTGATTCATGCGCTTCCTCAAGAGGCGAGTTATCCTGATATGACGGCGCAATGGGAGCACCAATTACAAGGAATGGCAGAGCGCGACCAACCCTATCAACCTTTTATGCAGGCGCTAGAAGCGCAAATTACGCAGTTAATCAATACGGTAAAACAGGGGCCTGTACCCGACGCTTTGCGAGCGTTGCCGCCAGTTGAGAAAGCCGTATTTAAGCGCAAGGGCGCAAGTGGACGCCGCCGCTCTCAAGCCAAATCATTCCCGAGTAAGGGGCGTGGCAAAGGTTCGAACCCGTAACGAGCAGTAGGGAATTGAACACGTGTAAGGAAGTCAATATAAGGAAATTAACATGTTGAAATGGATCATAACGATGTTTACCGCACTCTCTTTCAATGCGATGGGTCAAACCAGCGACTACTTTGTGAATGGGAGTCCCTATCAAGGGTACTATCTTGATGCTGGTGAGAAAGCGCCATTGGTTGTTATTGTGCATGACTGGGATGGCTTGACCAACTACGAGAAAACTCGCGCAGCCATGCTCAATGAGCAAGGTTATAGTGTGTTTGCGGTTGATCTTTACGGCAAAGGCGTTCGGCCACAAAAGCTCGAAGACAAACGAGCAATGACCCAAGCACTATATAAAGACCGTGTCAAAATGCGGGCGCTAATGGCGGCAAGTCTTGAGCATGCGGTGACCTTAGGCGGCAATCGCAATAATGCCGCGGTTGTAGGTTATTGCTTTGGTGGTGCAGTTGCACTAGAAATGGCACGTGCTGGTGTCCCAATGCAGAGCTTTATCAGTTTTCATGGTGGGTTAAAAACCCCTGAAGGGCAAAGTTACACGGACACGTCCGGCGAAGTGGTGATATTTCACGGAACCGCGGATAAAGCGGTGCCCATGACAGATTTCGCTCTATTAGCTCAGGAGCTTGAAAAGGCGGGTATTGTTCATGAAATGGCAACCTACAGCGGTGCACCTCATGCATTTTCAGTGATTGGTTCTCCGCGCTACCATGAACAAGCCGATAAAAAATCGTGGCAACGTTTTTCGGCGTATCTCAAGGAAACACTGGTGCCTGACGCTGACGTGACCCCGCCATCCTCTTAACGACGACAGCGGTTGATTACAGCCAGCGCGGGCATGATTAATCAAACAAATCCTCATTGCCTTTAATCGCATCATTGACTTCATGGTGGGTAAGCGAACGCTTGCCCAACTGCTGTTTGACTTGATGACCAAGCTCGACCAAGGTGCTACGGTTGGATTGAGTCTGTCGTTTTCCTGCACTGCGTAAACAGTAGTTCAGTTCATACTCTTCATTGAAGTTGACCAGATCTTTATCTGCCATGGCGATGCTCCTTCTGCATTATCACGCTTCTTAATTCTGATCTGGTCTGAAAGCTTTACAAGTTGAGCTAGACTGGGATGGCGTGAAGTCTTGGATTTGATACTAAGACGTACTGGCATCGCGGTTATTCGCCAACGGCGTGCGCTGCGTAATCCAAACCATGATCGCGCTAAGTGAGCAAAGAAGTAACATTGACCAAAACGCACCATCGAGTCCCCATTGCTGCGCAGTCATTCCTGCAATTAAATAAGTGATGAGCCACCAAAAATGCGTGAGCGAAAAGTGGGCCGCAAAGTATGCACTGGCATCATGTTTGTCTGCGGCTTTTTGAATGATGAGGCCAGAGGTTGTTTGAATTAATGACATACCGACCCCCAGCGCTACTGACACCACAGCAAAGCCAAACCAACTCGGTAGTTGCGCGCCAAGCACGAGCGCCATCCCGATAATGCTAATCCCCAACAGATGAAATCGATTCGGCGTGCGATCACGCAGCCATGTTGGTAATTTCAGCGCTGTGGCGATGGAGCCTATGCCGACAAGTAACATCGCAACCGCCGTTTCACGCTCATCGCCATGCAGGACTTGGTGAACGTAAACCACGGTATTGACCAGAACCATTGCACTGGCTGCCGCTACCGCAAGGTAAGCAAACCAAAGTGAGCGAAGTTGACGCTGTTTGAGATAATCAGATAGCCCTGCGGTCAATTTGCGAGTGTGGGTGGGTGCTTGAGGACTGGAATTAGTGGGCTTCGAACCAGGAAGTCGACACGACATAATCAGCAATCCGGAGAGTAAAAATGTTGCGGCGTCAAACGCAAAAAGGGTGCGAAAGCTGAGCCAGCCGAGAAGTAAGGCGGTTAAGATCGGGCTGATAATTTGCTCACAATCATAGGCAATTCGGCTAAAAGAGAGTGCCTTGGCGTAATCTTCCGAGCGGGTGACCACCTGTGGCAAAGTCGCTTGATACAGTGGCGTAAAGGCGGCAGAGCAAAGATTAATCAGAACAATGAGTAGGTAGACCTGCCAAACCGCATTGACCAATGGCAGTGCTAAAAATGTCATGGCGCGCAGTAGGTCGAGTGTCACTAAAGTAGGTCGCTTGGGCCAATGTTGAACCCATTGCGTAATGAGCGGTGCAAAGACGATATAAGTGATCATCTTTAGCGCAAATACCGTCGCAAGTACACGACTGGCATCGTCTCCCGCTAAATCATACGCTAATAACGCAAGGCAGACAGAGCTCATTCCTGTCCCAATAAGTGAAATGACTTGCGCGCTAAATAAGCGAGTGTATGTGTGATTAGCCCACAGTGACGTTGAAAACTGATCGGAAAGCATACTGATATTCCTAGGTTAAATCAGCCTTTAGCATAGCGACGTATTAATAATCAGTGAAATCGAATGGATTTATATTCGTTATCGATTTCATTAATTATATATACCCAAACAACTTGAAGATGCAGGTAGGCGACCAGCGAACAAAGCCTCTGAGCATAGATGAGCTATGTGATGAGGTTTGTGAGTGCCCGTCAACACCGCTGCAACTTCAAATAGGACGGGTATAGAGTAAAAAGTGGGGCATGGACGAAACATCAATGGGCAGTACGTGGATCTCAAGTAACGGTTGACGTGAAATCGGCGCCATTGAAACGAGGCCATCACCACCTTCGTATTGCTTAGTTAAGTGACATGGTGATGGCGACTGTTCAGTCAATGGTAGGAAAAATAACGGTATGATTTTTAGAGATTTTAATCTGAGGGCTAACCAACCGTTTCAACGTCGGCCGCAAGGGAGATAACGCCGCGACGACGCAGAATATAAGCGCGAATATGGTCATACGCAAAGTTATAAACAAAGGCGTAGCAAGTAATAAAAATGGTGACGCTAATATCCATCAAAAAGGCTTGCCACAATGACACATTGAGCAAAATCGCCATCACCGGAATGGTGACAAACAGCAATCCGGCTTCAAACAGTAACACATGGATGATACGCGTCTTAATGCTTCGCTCGGTTTTCTCCCCAGGAACAAAACGGTCAAAACCCCAATTGAAAACGTAGTTCCACATCATTGCTATGGTTGCGACAACTATCATTGTTCCTGATAGTGCGCTTACTTGATGGTCGGTGAACAGGGCCAGTCCAATAACCGAACAGGTGATCGCGAGTGCTTCAAATAATACCGCGTGAAAGACACGCTCGATTGGTTTCATATAAACTCCAAAACAGCGTATAGTGTGGCAACAAAGTGGCGCACTGTACGTTTAATATCAAAAATAGTGGCGGCTATTATCGAGATCTCTAAATGAAAACCAAACTAACAGCTATCACATAATGTGATGGTATGAGTGCTAAAGTCGACTATGTACAGTATTGAGCAGTTAAAAATATTTGTTGAAGTATGCCAAAGTGGCTCGTTCTCTGCGGCGGCACGGCGATTAAATCGCGCCCAGTCTGGCGTGAGCCAAGCGATTGCAAATTTAGAAATTGCGATTGATCAAACGTTATTCAGCCGCGAGAAAAACCGACCACAGTTAACCGAAAGCGGTCAGGCGCTACTGCCCATTGCGCAGGCGATTTTGCAGCAAGCACACTACTTCGACCAAAAAATTGAAGCGTTGAGGCAAGACGCTGAGCACGAGTTGGTTATTGCGGTAGATGAAAGTTTGCCCACAAGTGAGTTTCTGCGTGAAATTGGTGCATTATCGACACGTTTTCCGACCACAAACATTGAGGTTTTGAGCGTTTCGACTTTTGACATCCCCACATTGATTCGGCAAGGGCGGGCCCAAATCGGGATCGTCTACGCGACGGGTGAATTGCTTCCGGATATGGACTTTTATCTGTTAGGGCAAACGCGGTTTCTAACGATTGCAGCGCCTGAGCATCCGTTGGCGCAATTAGCCACCGTTCGCGATAACGATCTTAAGCGTTATCGTCAGTGCGTTCATCGCAGCCTGGATAAAGAAGAACTGTGGTTTACCTACGGAATCAGTACTGAACTGTGGTATGCCAACCGACATGAGACGCTGGTCGAATGGGTCAAGCAAAAGGTGGGTTGGGCCAATGTGCCAGAGAGTTTGGTTCGAGCTGCGCTTGTTGATGGGTCGCTCGTGGCTTTACCAGTTAGTCATGAAAAAAGTGGCTGGTTGACCAGTGTGGGTTGTGTTGTGTCGCGGCGTCATCATCCTGGGCCTGCGTTAAGTGCAGTACTCGGATGTGTGCAAGCGCACCTGTTTACACTAACGTAATATCAAGGCGCTGCGAGATTTGATGATAAAAAAGCACCACATCGTGTGGTGCTTTTAATCAGTGAGTGCATTATATAACGTTGCCTTGCGGGCGAGAGCGCGTCTTACAAATCGATCGCGACGGCCATCGCTGGCGTGTTTTTATGCTCGTTACTGTAATAGGGTTTGTTGCTGTTTGCCGCATTTTCATCTTTAGTGATGGCTGAGCCATACACCCAGTAACGACCGTCAACGTCAGCGTCTTTAATCAGACCAAGCGGTTTGTTACCAAGACCAAGGTTAACCCCATTTTCTTGGCTGTATTGGAACCAATCCATTAACTCACCATGCTCGTTTTTCGCTTTGATGTCAGAGCGACGTTTGCCTTCGCCAATTACTTGAGCCTGGCTCACGCTAAGGTGTGCCTCGGTCTGGTTTTGGCACGCGCTGTTGCAAGAAGGCTCGCTTTCAGCTTTCATTGTCCAGTAAACAGGAATACGATCGCCGTCATTCAAAAAGTAATCGGCCTTTTCAAAGGTCACTTTTTGTTTTGCTTCGATAAAACCTACGATCACGTTATCAACGATATCGGTTACCACGACTTTAAACATGTGGCGGCCGTTGTGTTTAACAAAGCTTGGTGCATGAAGTTGTGCATTTTTTGCAGGAACATACGTTCCGTTAATGTTCACGTAAAGTGCTGGAACATCAAAGTTTTTGTAACGACCTTCTGCGTCGACTACCGTCTCGTGAAACAGCGCGGCATGACCAATGCTAGCAGGTTGTGCTCGCTTATAGGTTTCGTTCGCGATGTCAAAAGGCAGGTCGAAACTTTGCACAAATTCATTGCTGCCTGTGGCACGAACTTTTGCATTGGTAGTGTACTGCGCAAGTTCCTCACGGCTGTATTGAAGCGGCGTGAGCAGATCAGCAAATGATGCCTGCGATTGTGAGAACTGAAGTGTTTCGTTGAATTTCTTGTTCTTACCGTTTTCTTTGGTGTACTTTGCGTGCACATCAATAATCACGGTCACGTCACGATTGGGGGTGTTATCCATGTGACGGATTGAACCATTAACTTGGGTTGGGTAAAAAGTCAAATCAGCAGCAACGCTGCTTAGGGAGAAGAGCGCAGTTGCGCTTAAAGCCAATAAACGGATTTTCATAGTCTAAGTCGCCTAGTGAAGCACATCAAACACTAAACTCAGTAATGCAGCCCAGACTTTCGTCTGCTGTCACTTTGCGTCCCCACCTCACGATGGGTTTGCCCTTAGAGCGGATCGCGAGGATTCTATTGATTTATGGAAGTAAGTTCAAACTTTTTGATTTTATTTTATCTGATTTTATTCTTTTTCATCTTAGTGCTTTACTGTGACTTTCTAAAATGTTAGGCGTTCGCTATGTCGAATGGGCTTGCGCTCACAAGCCTATCTGCATCATCAAGTAGTTTGGGTATAGGTATAAGTGTTCAAGTCAAGCGGATACAATTGCTCAAGTTCCCCTAGAGGCTGTGGTCGACTAAAGTAATAGCCTTGCAGTAAATCTAAGTCTGATCCGCTTAAAAGCGCGATTTGCTCTGCGGTCTCAACCCCTTCGGCAACGACACGATAGCCGAGGCTTTTTCCCATTGAAATCATCGTAGAAACAAACTCTAGATGAGATTGATCTTGAGTGATATCGCCAATAAAGGAGCGATCAATTTTCACTTCATCCAGGGGCAGTTTTTTAAGTAGTGACAGCGAGGAAAAACCGGTACCAAAATCGTCAAGTGCAATATGAATGCCCGCATTGCGTAACGCTTCTAATGACTGCACACATAAGTCGTAATCGCTGATTGCCGCAGTTTCTGTAATTTCGATGCAAAATCGCTCTGGTGGCAGTGCATAACGGTGAATGGTTTGAATTACCTCATCGGCAAACTGCGCTTGGACGAGCTGTTTGGCACTGATATTTACCGCGACTCGGTGTAATGATTGCAGCCACGCAGAATGTTGCATGTCTTGACAGACTCGGTTGAGAATATAGTCGCCAAGTTTGCCCATAAGTCCGGCACTTTCAGCAACTTGAATGAACTGGCTTGGTGGCACTGACCCCAAGGTGGCAGACTCCCAGCGAGCCAAAGCTTCAACTGAAATGATTTGTTGTGTCTGGCTGCAGCATTGTGGCTGGTAAAATACCGTGATTTCATCTTTGGTCAGTGCCTGATTAAGATGATGCTCAATTTGCACCAAGCTTTGTGAACCGATGGCCATCGTGTCGTTATAATGCAGCACTTTTTGCGCGCCAGATTGCTTTGCTCGGTACATCGCAATGTCGGCTTTTTTGACCAATTCTGCGGCATCGCTACCATCATAAGGATAAAATGCGATGCCAAGGCAGCCCTGACTGACTAATTCTATCTCTTCATGAATCATTGGTGTTTTGGTTGCTTGAAGAATGGCCTGTGCAATATCACTGGACTCGTCATTATTTTGGGCGTTACAGAAAAACAAAAATTCGTCGCCTCCCAATCGAGCAATCGTATGTGATGAGGGCAAAATATTTTGCAGTTGATTGGCAATATGACAGAGCAGCGCGTCACCGACATGGTGGCCAAACGAGTCATTGATGATCTTAAAACGATTCAGATCCATTAGCATCACTGCCCGTGGTACCCCTGGAGAGCGGCGAATATGCTCGGCGATTTCTTCCATGATTTTGCGCCGATTGGCGACGCCGGTGAGCGAGTCAAAATAGGCCATATGGTGAATTTTGGCGGCACTTTCACGCTGCTGAGTCACATCGGTCATCGAGCCGATAAAGCGCACTGCTTGGTCGGCACTATTTCGCACCGCCGAGCCGTTGGCTTGAACCCAAATATAAGATTTATCGTGTTTTCGAATACGAAATTCGGTTTTGAAGGGCGTCTTATCAACTAAATGGGAGCGAATACATTCTTCCAGTTTATTAATGTCGTCGGGGTGAATGAAATGAAATAATCTATCACAATGGATTTGACGTTTACGTGATAAAAATTTATTGCCGAGCATATCAACTAAACGGCTATTCCAGCGAAGTTGATTCGTTAATAAATTCCAATCCCAGATTCCATCATTCGAGCTATTTGATACGACTTTAAGTTGCTGCAATAGCGCCTGGGAGTTCTTTTGCCGCAGGGTACTGGTATGGAGCAGGGCATCGCGTTCAATAAACAGCGATAGCATGTCTAAATAATTGCTAAATACCGACTGAGTGCCAATATTTTGCACATCAAACAGCGAATCGACCACTGCGACTAATTGCCATTGCTGTTTTTGCCCTGTCGCGATAGGCATTAAGGTGGCGACGAAATGTGCGTTACTGTCAAGATACGGAAAATCACGTACATCGCCTTCTGGTGCACTCTCTTTTGGGGGGGATGATGGGCAAGTCATGCCTTGCTCAACCCAACTTTCTACTTCATAGCGCTCTTTAGTACAACTGGCCAAACATGCCCAATCGAGATTATTTCCATACAAACTTTGCGCGTCTAAAATCGAGCTGAACCCGTTTTGGGCTTGCGAGTAAAAGCTTTCAAAGATTTCAACTGGCGAGCGCCCATCCACATTTAGCAGGGTATGGCGCACCGAGTCCGGTGATTCTTTGGTTTCTAATGCTGGGTCACTGTTACCACACGATTGGCGAATGACCAGCTTTTGTGGGATTTGGATGATGTCGGCGCAATAGGGTGCGCCGTCAATGCGGGCGATAGCACGCTGAAACGCATCGGTGGCTAGCGTTTCAAGCTGTTGGTCAACCGTGGTGAGAGGTGGCTGAATTTGCTGACCGAAAAACACGTTATCAATGCCGACCACTGCAACTTGGTTTGGGATCTCAAGGCCCAAATGTTTGAACTGCTCTACCATACCAATGGCGTTTTGATCCGTTGCGCAGATAATCGCAGAGCACTGTGAGCGCCGTTCAATGAACTTCATCGCGGCTTCTCGCCCACCAGCGAGTGAGCAGTTACTTACCGAAAAAAAGTCAGTGGCATCAAATCGACCACGGTGTTTAATCACAGTATGCTGAAAGGCTTTGAAGCGAGCGCGAACATCATTGATGGATAAGTCACCACAAAAGCCAATTTGTTGATGACCTTGTTCTAAAAGCCATTGGTATAGAGCCGTCACACCATCGCTCTGGACACTGACGAATTGTTCTACTTTTAGCGGGGAATAACTCGCACCTAATGACAACACAGGAATATTTTTGCTGATCGCAAGTTCGACCAATTGATACGATGCGGCGTGGAGTACCACAATTAACGCGTCAAGATGATTAAGTGCAATCGGTAAATCAAAATCACGGCGGTGGCCACTGCGAATAAAAACCAAATTAACGCCACGCTCTTTTGCCATTTGGCGCAGCGTAGCGTTGAGCTCTCCCATATAAAACCCACTTAACATCGGTAAAATAACCCCGATGGTGGGTCTGTTATTCAAAGTTTGTATTTTCATTACATTGGCAGCCGAGTTTTGCTCAAAAATAGCCTCTATTATTGTTGTGATGAATTTGCACCAAAGATAGCTATCTAGGGTGTAAATCAAAGTTAGAGTGAGGCCTTGATTCCAGTAACCATACTGACCTAAAAAATGAAAAAAAAGATCAAATTGCTAGAAATGATAATGAACGCACGTTTGGATTAAACCAGATTGGGAATTGTAGAAGGTAAGTTAACTTAGCCCAAAGAAAAGGTTAATGTGTTTATATCCTTTCCACTTGAAGCCGCAGGGCTTTTCACATAGTTCGTTTATGTTCACGAAGTGCTCAGAGGCTTTGTTCGTTTGCCGCCTAACTGCAACGCCACGTTGTTTGGGTATCGCTCACAAAGGGCGACATCAAGTGCCACAGAAAGTTTGGTAGGGGCTAAAGCTTGCGGGCGCCGGTTTAGCAAAATCCTCACAATCTTGCTTTTCGATAAACGGCTGTGTGACTAAAGCAAGCAACTGTTTAAAAGGCGCAAAATCATTTGAGGTTTCTGCCGCAAAGATGGCCTGTTCAACCAGATGGTTACGTGGAATGTAAATGGGGTTGTGGTTGTCCATCAACGTGCTGCGATCGTTTATGCTCATTGGGTTTTGTGCCAGCCTTTGCAGCCAACGAGCATGCCATGCTGAGCAGTCGTTCAACCAAAGTTGATTGGGGGTTGAGCTTGAATCGGCAGTAAAAAGTGGCGTTAGGGCGGAGAGGTCATTATTCAAGGTACGCGCTAAAGCGCGAAAACCCTGAGTAAAGTCAATTTGGTGTGCTTCAAACAGCTGAAGTAGATCGTGAGCCAATTTTGCATCGTCATTATGAGCGTCAGTAAGCCCAAGCTTTATGCGCATTTGCTTAACCCATTGCGTTTGATAGGAAGGCATAAATTGGTGCACGACATCGGTAGCAAGATCAATTGCTTGCGCTTCGTCTTGGTCTATCAGTGGTAACAGCGTTTCGGCCAGTCGAGCTAAATTCCACTGAGCGATATATGGCTGGTTTTTATAGGCATAGCGCCCTTCGGAATCGATTGAGCTAAAAACCGTATCAGGATCATAGCGGTCGATGAAGGCGCACGGACCATAATCGATGGTTTCTCCCGATACTGCGGTATTGTCGGTATTCATCACGCCGTGAATAAAACCAATGCATTGCCACGCTGCAACTAAAGCCGCTTGACGCTCAGCGATGAGTGATAACAGCGTCAAGTAGGGCCTCTTTGCGTCGCGCGCGTTTGGGTAGTGGCGCGCAATAACATAATCTGCCAACTGGCGCAGGTGATTGAGTTCGCCTTGATGGGCAAAAAACTGGAAAGTCCCGACACGAATATGACTTGCTGCGGTGCGCGTTAAAATGGCGCCGATGCTGAATTGGTCTAGTGCTTGCCTACGGATAATGCGCTCTCCGGTGGTCACTGCCGCAAGCGCGCGAGTTGTCGGCACGCCGAGCGCATGCATTGCTTCGCTGACAAGGTATTCTCTGAGTACCGGACCTAGCGCTGCTTTACCGTCACCTGAGCGAGAAAATGCGGTGCGGCCAGATCCTTTGAGTTGAATGTCATAACGCGCACCATCACGATTGAACGCTTCGCCGATGAGTAGCGCGCGGCCATCGCCTAATTGCGGCGTGTAGTGGCCAAACTGGTGTCCAGCGTAAGCAAGTGCAATCGGGTTGGCTCCCTTTGGCAATGCGTTGCCCGAAAAACAGTGCGCCAGCGCCTCTTCATCGGCATTGTTAAGCTGAATATTTAATTCGCCCGCGAGACGGTGATTAAAGGCAATTAATTGAGGATCAGGAGCCTCATCAGGACGCTGATTTTGATAAAAACCAAAGAGCTGAGTGGCGTAGCTGTGGTCGAAGTCAATGCCAATGTCAATGGTTTTGCCGTGGGTGGAACGGTTCGAGTGTGATTCGCTTTGGCTCATGGCGCTTGTTCGATAATTAACATTTTGTTTACCATAACGATCGGCGGCAAGAAGTACAACAGCAGGGGCAAAAATAAAAAATGCCCAGAGTTTTTACCCCAGGCATGAATTATTTTTCTCAATCGTTAACACTAAATCAATGAGTCAAGCAGTCGGCAGGCGAGCTGCCATTGCGCGGCCAAAGCGTGGTCGTATCACTGAAGTTCAGTGGTAACCAATCGACCCCTTTTGACAACTCTCTTGGGGGCAAGTCTTCTTCTAGAACGTACATCCCCATTTGAATCGCATTTTCACCTGCGTGTAATGTAACTTGCTGCGCTGCTAGGTCGGTATAGTGCAGGCCAAACATGTCAAAATAAGGGCGCCAATCTTTTTGGGTATAGAAGCTAAGTGCGACCAACATAAAGTCATTGCCCGGCATCGATGTGATGTTTTTACCTTCGCCGTATACACCCGCATTGGTGTAATCAAATAAACTAAAGCCTAATTTTGTTCGATGCTCATTCCAAAGTGCTTCGGTTTTAGCGTACTTGCCGAAAATGCGATCATGCAGATACATTAAAGTGTAAATGTGATACCCCATATCAAGTGGCTTGCCTGCGATCTCAAATTGTTCAATCTGTAATAGCAACTGAATATAAAAGCCCATGCGATAGCTGTTATGCACCGCATACGCATTGCTCTGCCAAGGGGCGACAAAACGACTGATACCATCTGGGTAAACAGTGCAAGAGCGGTCAAACAACACACGACTGCCAGAGCTGTCAGTGAGGTTTAAAATATCCGACATCACCACATTAAAAACATCTTTATGATTCATGTGAGAGTCTTTAATCGTAGTGGTTTTACCGTCGCGAATGTAATGGCTTTTCCAAAGTACATAATAGGGGAAGATATTGACCGAGTTTTCTGTCGCTCGACCTTCATATTTGTGCCATTGGTTTTTATTGCGCTCTTCTGCAAACGCGACATTAAGACGATGAGTTTGCAGATTGTGTCCAAGCTCGTGATTATCGAGCCAACCGGTTGGCGTGATATTGGTGCCTGAATCCCAAGGGTTACCGGCGCAGCCAAACCCACATTGCGCGTTTTGATCGTAGTTGGCGTGTTGAATGTTGGTTCTGACGTGCAGCGTGTCATCCACGCAATCATCGCCAAATAAGCCAGTACAGATAGATGAGACATCGCTTGGTAACGTTTCTACTAATGACTGTCCTGGTAACTTGTAGCCAGCAAGGGTGTATAAATTTCCAATGTGATCCGTTTTAATGCCGCGCAATAAATCGGCAACCGTAGGGTAAGCTTCACCTAGTGCGCCCATAAAACGGTCGCGACGCAAATGCTGCTCAGCCCCCGCATTTTTTAAGTCAACGTGAGGGATTTCTGTTTCGTTTAAAATTCGTTCAAAGTTAGTGAGCTGAGCGGGATCACCAAAGTCCAATACCGCAGGGTGTTTCGCAATACCTGTGGCACTGATGTCAACTTGCATGTCGCCATTAGATATCTTGATGTAAATTGGTGCGCCGTATGGTGTCGAAAAGGTCACGCTGCCTTGAGCTGGGATCTTAAGACGCTCGGTGGTTAACTCAATCGGCGCTCGATAAATATTATTTTCAAAGACACGATTGGTCTTATCCCGCGCATAATGCAACTTCACATAAGCTTGACTGTCACTGTTATCGTGGCGCGTGATAGTGACCTTTTGGCCTGGTAACGCGTACCATCCAGTGGATGTCCATTGCCCGCTATAGGGTACTGACACCTGTTGTCTTTCACTGGTGAGCTCAGGATAAGCATAATGTGCCATATTTCCTTTGGTAACGAGCGCTTTGTCAATAATGTATTCACCAAGGTCGGGTTGAGCTTGATTGTTCGCACGTGTATAGCTGACCACCCAATCGGCAAACAGCGCTTGCTGCCACTCTTGTTGTTCATCAAAGTGGATTGGGTAGTCAATTTGTTGGCGGAATTTATCGGCGATCAATAACCCAATTTTAAGTGGTGAGAACGCATCATCAGCAAACGGATCGACGCCCAGTCCATCCGCGTAAATAGCACTGGTTCGATACCAATCTGCACCCGCTTTAAACACTTCGACAAATGGCGCTTCGGTACAGAGTAAGAAGTTAAGGTTACAGGGCTCTAAGCTTGATGGTTCAAATTCACCGGTTGCTAGGCGAACGAGCAGCTGTGAGGCGTTACTTAGCTCAGTTGGGAAAATATAGGGTGCCTGAGTATCAAAATTTGCGATCTTATGTTTGGACCAATAATTATTATGAATAACAAGCCCCATATCATCGATTAGTGGTGCCAAAAGTTCACTGTATTCGCCACGTGAATAGTTAACCAACATAACCGCAATGCCTTGCTGTTTTGCATAGGTTATTGCTGGTTCAATCTCGGCGTAAGTTGTTCCGCTGTCTCGATGTGACAATATGAGAATGTCAGGCTGTTGCGTTTGAAGGCATCCAAGCAATGCAGTGCCATCACACTCTCTTGCAGGATGGGTATGATATTGACCAGAAAGATTCTCATCTAACCAGATTTTCAGTTGTTCATTATGCTGAAACCAATAACTGTCGCTTGCACTGCTAAGATGTGCGGTGACGATAGAAAGTTGAGCTTTGACGTCATTAAGCGGTTTGTTGCTCAGCCAACCGAGTAAGTTTTTACCAAATTGATCCAGTGGACCAGTGCGGTTATGCACAAATAAGTTAGCGCCAAGATAGGCGTATTTTTGATTCCCTTCGGAGCCAGCAAAGACGAGCCCCTCTTTGGAAGGCTCGCCAGCACCATTGTTAGTAGAGTTAAGAGCTGCAAAGGTTTGACTTGGGCGCAAGTTGCGTGCATAGGCACTGTCATGGGTTGGGTCCCATGTTAGAGGTACAGATATTCCATGATAGAGCTGCTCAAGCAAGGCTTGGTGGCTAACGCCAATATGGTTAAAAAGCGTTTGTCCATAGTGGGTTAACTCTTCCAAACTGGCTTGGTTATGATCGCCTGTTTGTAAGGCGACTTTGGCGTTATGTTCAAATTGTGCTTCAATTTGGCAATCTGTAATAACGTTGGTGACATGGTATTCCAACCCGTTAAGCACGCCGCCACACCCTTGAACAGAAACGAGTTGGTGGCTCGCGTTTGGCGTGAGCGTAAACGTCGCGTTAAGCCCTTCAACAACCTCGCGTTCAGTCGGTGAAATAGCCCCTTCACCATTCACGCTTGTCGAGACACGATGGCGTGTTGCAATGACGTCAAGTGTAATTGGTGTTTGGTCGCTTAAGCTGCCATCACTGACACTGATGGCAAAGGTATGCTGGCCTTCGTGCTCCCACGATGGCGTTGCAACTAGCGTACTGCCTTCCAAGGTGACCCATTCGGGATGATCAATCAGTTGATAGGTTAGGGCATCACCATCAGCATCAGACGCGCGAATCTCGGTATGCGTTGGGCTGTGCGCAGATGCGGTAATTGGGGCAACTGGTTCGATAACCGGGGCGTGGTTGACTGCATCTGGGTCAACGGGGGTCATCGGTAAAGCGACTTGCACTGATATAGGGCTGGTTGCAGTAAGGCTGCCATCTGAAACCGAGATTTGGAATTGATGTTGACCAGCATTGCTGCGATTAGGCGTTAGCGTTAATTGATTGCCACTGAGCGAGGCCCAGCTAGGTTGGTTTACCAAAGCGTAAGTCAATGGGTCGCCATCGAGATCGCTGGCGTTTATTGTGCTGGTTAAGCTGCGTTCTGCTACTGCAGTGATTGAGGCTATTGGTTCGATAACCGGGGCATGGTTGACTGCATCTGGGTCAATGGGGGTCATCGGTAGCGCTACTTGCACTGATATAGGGCTGGTTGCGGTAAGGCTGCCATCTGAAACCGTGATTTGGAATTGATGTTGACCAGCATTGCTGCGATTAGGCGTTAGCGTTAATTGATTGCCACTGAGCGAGGCCCAGCTAGGTTGGTTTACCAAAGTGTAAGTCAATGGATCGCCATCAAGATCGCTGGCATTTATTGTGTTGGTTATGGTGCTATCAACTAATACAGTGATGGGCGTGATTGTTTCAATAATAGGGGCGGAGTTTAAAGGTGTCGTGGTGTAGCTTTCAGAATCAAAGCAACCATTTACCAATAATATCGCAGGCAGAAAAATGATTTTTTTCATTGAATTTCGTTGAATTAAAGTGAGCAGTAAACTTGACTCACATGGTGGATGGCTTGGGTAATGATTGTGTAACGCAGGTTTGTCTCAATGAGAAAATGGCCCTTTTCGTTTGGCGCGATGATAACGAGACTATGAGAAATAAGTAAATAGCGTCATTTTAGAAAGTTTTTAAAAAGAGCTAGTTAGTCTGATTATCTGTTCAAACCGAGAGTTTTCTAAAAATATTTTTTAATTTTCGCGCAACTGGAAGCGTTTGATATCTGAAGGTGTTTAAATAATCACCAATTGACGGTAATGAAAAAGCAACCGCTTTATGGTGTAAAAGAGATATATAACAACGGATTAAATTAATGCACGAAAGTACGGTGGTTGTGTAGGCGGTATCGCCGTAAAGGAAGGATGGGTCTTTTGGCATGTTTGAGCCATTAGATTATTCAACTGACCGTTATCATTAGTCTAAGTCAATTGTGAGTTTTCAACACGAAAAAGCCGCTGTAAATACAGCGGCTTCTCTGAATGTGGCGGAGAGATAGGGATTTGAACCCTAGGTGCGCTATTAACGCACGCCGGTTTTCAAGACCGGTGCTTTCAACCACTCAGCCATCTCTCCGTTATAGCGCGCATTGTAGAAGGTGGATGCGAGTTTGTAAAGCCCTTAAAGTTTAAATGGTTAAACCTTATTCAGTGCGTATGGTGTGCTGCGAAGTTAGGGTAAATAAGTGCGTGAGAGAAGGGGGCCTCGGTTTAGCTTGAGAGTCATCGCTATCGCTGATGAATAGGCAAGAAAAAAGCCATGTCTTGCGACATGGCTTTAAAAGTGGCTCCTCCTGCTGGGCTCGAACCAGCGACCTGCGGATTAACAGTCCGTCGCTCTACCAACTGAGCTAAGGAGGAACAATTCTGTGTGTGTCTTACTAATTAAGAACACCAAATATGGTGCCTCGAGGCGGAATAACGGGCCCGCCTAGGGCACTGACTGGAGGCTAGTACATAACACCCTTTGGAATTTATGTAATACAGCAACACCAGTATATAAAATGGTGCCTCGAGGCGGAATCGAACCACCGACACGAGGATTTTCAATCCTCTGCTCTACCGACTGAGCTATCGAGGCAAACTGCTCGGCGTGCCAAACAGTGCAAAAGTGGCGGAGAGATAGGGATTTGAACCCTAGGTGCGCTATTAACGCACGCCGGTTTTCAAGACCGGTGCTTTCAACCACTCAGCCATCTCTCCGTGTGGTGCGCATAGTAACGAGGACCGATGCGCTTGTAAATAGTTATTTTGTTTAAGTGCTTATTTAATGAGCTATTGCTGGCTTTTTGTATAAAAACGCTGCAGTTCAGTCAAGCCTTGCATCAAAATGGGCAGTTTCGGACTCTCATTTTGTAGCCTTTGATAGGCGCCATCATAGAGTTTGTAGTTGCCAAACTTATCAATCACTGTGGTGGTTTCAGGCGTAATTAGCGCAATCTCTCGGCTGTCGCCGGCCAAAATCCACGATCTTGGTGATTCATCAAATAAATTTCTGCCTGAGCTGAACACATTTGGCTGCGAGGCCACACCAAACAGCTCTTGTAGAAGCGTTACCGACCAGTCGAGGTGGCTGCTGCTGTGGTCATATTCGGCCGCTTGCATTCCAGGCCAGTGAATAACCATAGGCACATTGAGCTGATACTTGCTGTAATTGGTGTTCGAGCCCCAGCTGTTGCTGCCCGTTTCGTTAAACTCGCTGGCGTGATTTGAGGTAATGACAACAATAGTCTCTTGCAGTAATTGCTGCTCTTTGAGTGTGTTGAGAACTCTAGCTACCTCATTATCGGCGGCGTTGACCGCATCATCATAGGCTTGCTTAAGCGCCTCGCTGGCGCTCTTCGTGTTATCGCGGCTTGGGTGTGAGTAGTTATCAACGGTGGTTAGCTCAAGATAACTAAACCAAGGCGCTTTGACGTTCTCCAGCCAAGCTTGCCAATCGGCAATGGCATCCAAATCGTTTTGCGCGTTGTCGACCTGTTCAATCTGCTCAGCAAGTCCGGCTTGGCGGAATATGAGCTCGCTGAATAGCGCATTATCAAACCCATTACCACTGAATAAGCCAATGTTGTAACCACGATCTTCTAGTACGTCCATTAAGACAGGGGCGGTCCCTTGCGCTTTAATGCTGCTGGCATAGCTGGTGGGTAAGCCGTAAAACAGACCAAACATGCCAAGTGCGTTATTACTTGAACTGTAATGTTGGGTAAAATTTTGGTTTTGTGTGGCAAAATCGTAGGTGACGGGCATTTGTTCGGCATTGAGTCGATCGGCACGAAGGTTATTCACGCTGAGTAGCAAAATATTGAGACGATTACCACGGCGGTTGAAATCCAGCTCATCGGTTGGGTAACGCACAAGTTCAACGCCTTCGTTACTTTTCGCTAAACGTTTTAAATACTCTTCTTTATCAAGTAGGCCATGACGCTCCATAAAGGTTTTGGCGGTCATCGGGTAAGAAAGCGGCAAGTTAGCGCGTTGCGCGGTAACTGGATTGTAGAAATAGGCGTCCGACCAAATATAGATTAAGTGGCTGGTGATAAAGCACACGAAAAACAGCGCGGCAAAAGGACGGCCGATGCGCTTGTGTGAGAGTTTGCGCTGTTTGCGCCAAACCCACTCAGATAATACAAGCTGTAATAGAAAAATGAGCGGCATCACCACAAAGAGGTATTGCAGGTCGGTACTTAAAGCGGAGTCGCTTTTGCTAAAAAGCAGCTCCCACACAACGGGTGTGAGGTGAAGATTCAGAATGTCGTAGGCTTGCGTGTCTACCAGCAAAACCGTTTGTCCGGCAGTCGCAAACACCACCGCAATAAGCCTAAACAACTTACGCGATGGCACGACAAAGGTCAGGGGGAACAGCACTAACAGGTAGAGTGCGAAAACCAAAAAGCCAAAATGACCCGCCCAAGAGGTCACCAGATAAATTTGGCCAAGCAGAGTGTCTGGCCAAGGTGACTGTGCAAGGTAGCGAGTACCAATTAACATTGAGGCGATAATGTTAAAGAAAGCAAACCAGTGGCCCCAGCCAACCAATTTGGAAACACGCTCGCCGTATGAGTTTTCGCTGTCTACCATGAATTATTCTACTGTCCGATTAGTGAGTCTTAGGTGCTTCGATAGAAGCCAACAGTGCTTGTGCGAATTTTTCAGCAATCACTTTCCTTTGTGAAGCAGCAACTTGTTGATTTAAGACATTAGTAGCGATATTTCCTGCGATCATTAGCGCAAGATCAGCACTTGCACCATGTTTAGCGAGCACCGCACCGACTTCAGAGAGAATGGTTTCGACTTGTTCGTCGGTGTATTTAGATGTAATTGGCATAAATACTCTAATAATGATAATAAAAACGGCCTATGATACCCTACATTGTTAAACAACTTAACCCTATCGCCAGACAAAATCATTATGAGCCTTTACCTATCTAATGTGATCTTGCACCAACTGAGCAAGAACGACCAAGACGAGCTGTGTGTTAATTTTCGTGCAGAGCTGCTTGATAATGACGCCTCGACCGAAAATTTAGTGGCTGAACTTCATCGTGTTTTTCACGCTAAAGCCGGTAAAGGTTTTGGTTTTTTTAAATCTGACAGTGAGTGCCAGCAATGGTTGCAAGCGCAGCGCAAAGGTGAACTGAGTTTTTATGATTTTTCTCAGCAATGTGCGCAACGACTAAAAAACGAGTTAGCAAAGTATCCGTTTGCCGAAGAGGGCATCTTGGTTTTTGCTGAATACCAAAGCTTGGCCACCAATTATCTTTTTATCGGTATTTTACCGCTTAATCAGAGCCTTAAAGTGACCGAAGGATTAGATATTAGTGCAACGGAATATCTCGATATCACGAAGATGGACATTGCTGCGCGTATCGACTTATCGAGCTATGAGACAGACAAAGAGTCCAATCGCTACTTGTCTTACGTCAAAGGGCGTGTTGGCCGTAAAGTGGCAGATTTTTTCTTGGATTTTCTTCAAGCAGAGACAGGTTTAGACACCAAAGTACAAAACCAAGTGCTGATGCAAGCGGTGGATGATTTTTGCGCTGATGCCAAGCTCGATAAGCAAGAGGTGACGGAGTACAAAAAGAAAGTGTACGACTACTGCAGTGATCAATTGAAATCCGGTGAAGAAGTTGCCGTACGAGAGCTGTCTGGTGAGTTGCCGTCGAGCGAAGATGGCAGCAGTTTTTGGGACTTCACTCAAGAGCAGGGTTATCAGCTTGAAGAACAATTCCCAGCTGATCGCGCGACCGTGCGTAAGTTGACGAAGTTTGTGGGCGCTGGCGGCGGTTTGAATCTGAGTTTCGACAGCCTCTTGCTCGGTGAGCGCGTGTTTTATGATCCCGAAACCGACACCTTGACCATTAAGGGGACTCCACCGAACTTACGCGATCAATTAACGCGCAATCGCTAGTTCATCGTAAACAAAAAGGCCGCGTTTAATACGGCCTTTTTGTTCTCTAGTTATTTTCCTCTGTATTAGCCTCATCTATTACTGCATGTCGGGTTTGATGATAGGCATCTTCATCTTTACCGTAACGCCAATAAGGTACCGCATAGATTTGGCTACGCTCTGCCTTGAGTTCGCGTTTGGCATAATTACGCAAAGGCACAATGATCGACTCCTCGCCGCCAAACCAAAAATAGCTTTGCGTGACATCAAGCTGTGCGTTTTGTTCAAGTTGAGATAGCTCTGTTAAAAAGGCATCCGTCAATCGATGACTTTGAGTGGCGCTGCCAATAACCCATTCAATTTTGACATTTTCGGGGTGCGCTATGGCGACTGTAGCGCTTTGCTCGGGCACCAAAATGGCAATATAGCCGACGCTGTCAGCAGGCATTGCTTCAAGCATCGCACTGATGGCGGGCAAGGCGGTTAAATCCCCGGCCATGTAATAACGTTGCGCAGGTTTTAGCATTGGCGTGGGGCCGCCCGGACCAGAAATGGCGACAACATCACCAGACTGAGCAAATAAAGCGAACCGCGTCGCAGGACCACTGTCACCGTGAAGCGCGAACTCGATATCCAATTCTCCTACTTCACGGCGTAGGGCGCGTAAACTAAAGGTGCGAATCAAAGGCTTAGCCGTAGGATCTTCCCATCGAGGGCCTTTCTCTGTCATCACAGGTAAAACAGGAGCCTCTTGCTCGCCGTGCGGCATCATGAGCTTAATGTGCGCGCCGCCACACGCTTCAGGATAGTGGTGTAGTTCAGGGCTGATAAAACAAATTCGTCGTAGGCCGCTAGAAAGATCTTCTACGGACTTAACCGTGACTAGAGTGGGTTTTTTAGGTTGTTTGGCGCGGTTTTGAGGTGTATTTGCCATTGAGACTCGAGTTGGGGTTATGCAAACAATAATCAATCATATTTCGCTTTGGCACTATAAGTAAACTGTTATTCGGTTGGTCATTTAAATGGCCAATAAAAACAGTTAATTATAATGACTCATAGCTTATCAGCGGTCTGTTGAATGTTTAGCGTAAATGGCTAAAATAAACCGTCACCGATTTGGTATAGTCATTTTCTTACACGTGAAGTATCAGAGCGTGATCAAACGACAGAATCTCAGCGAAAGTGAATGTAACTCGCCATATTTAGGTGCTTTTTCGTTATGCTGACTATGTCCGTCCTACTTGAAGTTGCCGTGTTTCATTTGAAGAAGCAATGGGTTGCGCCGACAAATCTCATCACATCGCGAATTTATGGTTTAGAGCTTTGTTCATTTGCTGCCTAACAGCATCTTCACCTGGTTTGGGTATAAATTGGCAGCAAAATTCGCGTACAGCAAAAGGGTGGTTGAAATGAAGCAAATGTGGGGCTGGTCGAAACAACGCACAGTGGCATTGATCTTGATGTTATGCGGCGGCATTTTCGCTGGTGTGGCCATGCAAGCTTATCATCTCTTTCAACGTATGGAACTCGTGCATGAGTTGACCTATCAGCTCAATCAAATCCGCAGTCATTTTTCCGGAGAGTCGATTGAGCGTTTGCCTGAGGCAGATGCCGTTGCATTGCAAATACAGCTCGCACAATCGCTGCGTTGGCGCTTAGTTGCGAGCGATGCCAATGATTGGCATCCCAATGTCGAGAGTGTTGCAGGCAGTAGCGCTCAATTTTTGTCCCAAGCCGAACATCGTGTTTTTGCTGAATTATCCTTAATTGAAACAGCCACGCGTCTCGCGTCGTTGCGCCAAGCATCTGAACATAATGAGATATTGGCGCATTTCTATTATCAACTCACCAGTCAATTACTCGATGGCCTGTTGTTACCGGATTTACAACAAGGATCGCGAGAGGCTTCGCTAGAGTCCAAACTGGAGAGCGGCGAGTTAAAGCCATTGGAACGTGGACAAGCCTTTCGCCAGTGGCAGCAAGTAAGGAGTGTGCTGGCGCAATACCACCAGGCAATGGACCAGCAAAGTCATCTATTTAACCATCAAGTGTGGCATGACGTTGCGCAGTATACACAACATTATTATTTCACCCTTTTGGCGTTAAGTTTAACTAGCATTATGGCCAGTGCGCTTGGTGTGACACTTTGCGCTGTGGTTTACCGCCAGCGAGACAAAGCCAGACGCAAACATAACCAAGAGATGTCTGATACCACGCCAGATACTCAGCAAAAACAAGTGACCTCGAATGAATTTAGACAAGTAAAAACGCCGAGCGATTTTGATATCCCTGCAGATCCCCCAACCAAAAGCACGGGAGCGGAAGCCTCAAGTGACTTGGCATTTTTAGCTCAATTACCGACTGCTTCAGCAAAACATTCCTCGATTTCGCAAGACGCACCGCCGCGAACGTTGCTTAACGACGCGGAGCGATACACTGGCGCTTCGTCTCAGACGGAAATGCATGAGGCATCACAGGAACTGATCCAGCTACCACAACTTCTTGCGTCAATGGGGGAAAACTCTGGCGCAGTATGCGATGTGCTGCGACTGTTTGTTGAAGAACATCAACACGATTGTGCCGTTATCAAAAAGTTGGCATTAGAGGATCTCGTCACAGCGCAGCGGCAAATCCACAGTATTAAAGGCGTCGCAGGAAGTCTAGCGGCTGCGCCTTTGCAAGAATTAACCCAGCGGCTTGAACGTCAAATCAAAAGTGGTAATAAACCAACGGAACAGCAATTTCACGATTTGAGTTATTTGCTTGAACAAACGTTGATGCAGGCTCGCGTGATTGTACGCCACCTTCAACCAGAAGCCGCGATCGAAACCTAAATTACTCAAGTCATTCTCGCTGAACCGCGCATCTTGAGGGCACTTGAGTATAGCCCTCAGTTTTACTTTCTCGTGCCATCTTTAGTCGGGCGGACATCGTCCTAGCGATAAATGATGAAAAAGTTGTCTTTTTTCTTCAATAATTGCTTGAGATTTTTGGTTGAACAATGAACTATGGGGAAAGTGAAAATAAACTACATGGAGAGTATTGCATATGAGAGTAGGTTTAGTCGGTTGGCGTGGCATGGTTGGTTCTGTGCTAATGCAACGTATGGTTGAAGAGCGTGATTTCGACTTGATTGAACCCGTGTTTTTTAGCACGTCGCAAATTGGTATTGCAGCACCGAACTTTGGTAAAGATGCTGGTTTGTTGCAGGATGCTTATGACATTGACAGTCTCAAGCAATTGGATGCGGTGATCACCTGTCAAGGGGGAAGTTACACCGAACAAGTCTACCCAGCACTTCGTCAAGCGGGTTGGAAAGGTTACTGGATTGATGCGGCCTCGACATTGCGCATGGACAAAGACGCCATCATCACTCTTGACCCTGTGAACCTTGCCCAAATTCAGCAAGGCATTCATCAAGGCACCAACACGTTTGTAGGTGGTAACTGCACGGTAAGCCTTATGTTAATGGGGCTTGGCGGGTTATTTGAAAAAGGGCTCGTTGAGTGGACGTCAGCCATGACGTACCAAGCGGCATCTGGCGCCGGCGCGCAAAATATGCGTGAACTGATTTCACAAATGGGCGTGATCCACGATGCGGTAAGCTCTGAATTGGCCAACCCTGCAAGCTCAATTCTTGATATCGATAAGAAAGTTGCCGATACCATGCGCAGCGAAACGTTCCCAACTGATAAATTTGGTGTGCCACTGGCTGGCTCATTGATCCCATGGATTGATGTCAAGCGTGACAATGGCCAGAGCAAGGAAGAGTGGAAAGCGGGCGTTGAAGCCAACAAAATTTTAGGACTGCAAGAGACTCCGGTACCAATTGACGGAACTTGCGTGCGGATCGGTGCGATGCGTTGCCACTCACAAGCGCTAACCATTAAGTTAAAACAAAACGTTCCGATGGACGAAATTATTGAGATTATTGGTACTCATAATGACTGGGTCAAAGTCGTGCCAAATGATCGCGATATCACGGCAAAAGAACTTTCACCTGCGAAGGTAACAGGCACTCTATCGATCCCAGTTGGCCGTTTACGTAAGATGGCGATGGGCGATGACTTCCTTAACGCATTTACTGTTGGTGATCAGCTTCTATGGGGTGCAGCAGAGCCGCTTCGCCGCACACTGCGCATCATTTTGGCAGAAAAATAAGCGTGTCAGCGAAATCAACGAGACCCAAATAACTCGACGTTGAATGGGTGTAACGCTAAGGCCATTGAATCGTGATTCAATGGCCTTTTTCATTTTCGTGGTCCACGTTTGACACCACACGTTCTTCTGGCTCTGCGAGTTCACTGCCACAATGTTTGCAATACAGGGCGTCGGCTTCATGGCCGGTTTGATTGCAGTTTGGGCACTTAACTAGCGTCTTGTGTGAGGTCATTTCTCTGCTGAGCTCGGCGGTAATGATCCCTGTTGGCACGGCCAAAATCGAATAACCAAGCAACATTGCCAGTGATGCAATGGCCTTTCCAAGCCCCGTTTGCGGCACCAGATCGCCATACCCAACGGTGGTGATTGTCACGATAGCCCAGTAGATGCTAATAGGAATGCTGCTAAAGCCATGCTCTGGCCCTTCAACAATGTAAATTACGGCACCAATAATGGTGACCAAAATGCCTACTGTACTGAAAAATATTAATATTTTCCGTCTTGCGGTGAGCAGTGAGCGCAGCAAAATGTTGGAGTCTTTTAGATATCTTACTAATTTTAGTACGCGGAATATTCGCATGACGCGAAGCAGGCGCACAACGCCAACAAAGGATGTACCAGGGAAAATAAGCGCCAAATAGCTTGGAATAATGGCGAGAAGATCTATCCAGCCGTAAAAGCTTTTAGCGTAAGCCCAAGGCTTAGGCGAGCAGTAGAGTCTCAATAGGTATTCAATTGTGAAAAGGGCGGTAAGTGAGTATTCGATGGTGCGCAGTTCACGGCTCCATATCATCATCACACTGGGTACAGATTCCAATACCAGCACCACAATCGAACTTAAGATGGCGATAATCAGAGCAATATCAAAATTGCGTCCTGCTCGAGTGTGAGTGCCGAAAATAATGACGTAGAGTCGATGTTTTAGTGTTGAACGAGGCATAACCTTCCATGAGAGCCACACAATGTGTGTTTATTATATACCCAAGTGACTTCAAAATGCTGGATTCAGAGCCGGCTCACTGATCTGAGAGCAAGGCAAACAACGCAGCAAAATAGCGAGTCTATTTTCAAGATGTTTAACGCCGCTATCGGCTCAGTGATTGGCTCCCAAAGGGCGAGCTGTCTTGATTCATCAGCTTTGTTGACGATTTTCGATTGAGAACCACTCAATCTTCAAATCCTCGCCTCACTGACAAACCAAGTCATTCTCGCTGAACCATGCATCTTGAGGTGACTTGGGTATACCTTTTCCACTTGAAGTTGCAACGCTGTTGGCTCGCTCTCACAAACCTCATCACATCGTTTATCTATGTTCATGAAGTGCTGTGCGGCTTTGTCTGCTGCTTACCTGCAACTCAAGGTTGTTTGGGTATATTTGCTTGGGCATATATAGCGACGTCAAGTCACTTGGGTATCGCCTGCCAAAAAATCGTGCTTAAGCGAGCGGCAATTTTTCAGGGGCGATACCGCAAATGTCAGTTAACCAACCAGCCCAGGGAAGAGACTACGCAGGCCGTTGGCAATAAATTCGATGCCTAGCGCGCCTAAGATCAAACCCATGATCCGAGTGATAACGTTGATCCCGGTTTGGCCAAGGAAGCGAACAATCAACGGCGCCGAGCGGAACAGCAACCATGAACAGAGCGTAAACGCCGCGATAGTCAGAGTGATCCCTAACGTATCAAACATGCTTGGGTAACGCGCGCCATAAACGATAGTGGAACTGATTGCACCGGGGCCTGCCATAAGAGGCATTGCAAGGGGGACCACACCGATTTGCTCGCGACTGACCGATTCGGATTGTTCTTGTTTGTTCTGCTTATCTTCACCCAGTTTCCCGCTCATCATGGAAAATGCAATGCTCATTAAGAGCAAACCACCGGCAACACGAAACGAATCGAGTGAAATACTAAAAAGATCCAGCAATAGCTGACCTGCGAGCAGTGAGACCGTTAATATCACAAACACTGCAATGTGGGCGGTACGCGCGGTACGATTTTTCTCTTCTAGGGTCATATGCCCGGTGAGCGAAACGAATACCGGCATGATACCAACGGGGTTAACCGCCGCAACAAGGCCAAGGAAAAACTGTAAAAAAATAGCAAACTCAATGGTGGACATCAGGTGAAAGTCTCTGGCAGTACAAACAGAATGCTGCATTTTATTTTAGATATGATTCCTAGCATAGTGAAAAAAACCATTGTTCGGTTAAAAAATAATGACATGGATTGAATTTTTGTTACTAAACGGTCGTTAATTCTGAATTAAGGTTCATTTTATGGATGAATGTGCTGGTTTTTTGTTTGGATTTCATAAAATCCGCTCAATATGGCCAAATTTCTTGGCCGGATACACTTTTGCACTGTTAGGTTTGGTGTTGGGTAAAATCTGAGCAATCGCGATGTTGCAACTGTGGCTAAGGTGTGCCATAACGACATGATGCCGTAGCACGGCATTCGCGTGCATTAATAGAGGCGTTTGCCACAGCGTGGTGAAAGTTTTTTTGTTTGGTGTTACGCAGTGAGTTCTGAATAGGTCAAAAAACCAGCAAAAACGCACTTTTGTGGCGCGATAAATTTGTCATACAAGAAAGTTTATTGCCTTAATCTGAAACTAATTTTCATTTTTGCGTTACTTTTTGAGCGAATAAACTCATGTGGTGAGAAAGTGCTCAAAAGCAAATCTGGATTTATTTTGAATTAAATCAGGTGGTTATATGGACTTTGTTGAGGATTTTATAAATGTGAAAAGAAATATTTTTTGGGAACTGATCTGAGTCAATTTTTTTCACGAACTGAAACAATATAATCAGTCCTGAAAGCGATTTACTAAGAAGCCTGATTGACAGCACGCGCAGTGATACAGACAGACCGCTTAATAAAAAGTTTTTAATATTTAGTAATTTTAGGAGAATCCCTATGCCTGTAAGCAACTTAACCGAACTCGATGCGATGATTGCACGCGTTAAGAAAGCACAAGCTGAATTTGCTACTTTCTCTCAAGAGCAAGTAGACAAAATCTTCCGCGCTGCTTCTCTTGCTGCTAACCAAGCTCGTATCCCTCTAGCGCAAATGGCGGTAGAAGAGTCTGGTATGGGTATTGTTGAAGATAAAGTAATCAAGAACCACTTTGCTTCTGAGTTTATCTACAACAAATACAAAGATGAAAAGACTTGCGGTATTCTTGAAGAAGACCAAAACCTTGGCACAATGACCATCGCTGAGCCTGTTGGTATCATCTGTGGTATCGTTCCAACCACTAACCCAACATCAACAGCGATTTTCAAATCTTTGATCTCTTTGAAAACTCGCAACGCTATCATTTTCTCACCACACCCACGTGCGAAAAACTCAACTAACGCAGCTGCAAAATTAGTTCTTGATGCAGCTATCGCAGCTGGCGCACCAAAAGACATCATCGGTTGGATTGACCAACCATCTGTAGAGCTTTCTAACGCTCTAATGAAGCACGATGATATCGCACTTATCCTTGCAACTGGTGGTCCAGGCATGGTTAAAGCAGCATACTCTTCTGGTAAACCAGCAATCGGTGTAGGTGCAGGTAACGTTCCTGTTGTTATTGATGAAACTGCTGACATCAAACGTGCAGTTGCATCAATTCTAATGTCTAAAACATTCGATAACGGCGTAGTGTGTGCTTCTGAGCAAGCGGCAATCGTTGTTGATGCAGTCTACGACGAAGTGAAAGAGCGTTTTGCTTCTCACAAAGCGTATGTACTGAACAAAGAAGAAGCGGACAAAGTTCGCAAAGTTCTTCTTATCGATGGCGCGCTAAACGCGAAAATCGTAGGTCAACCTGCTGCAGCGATTGCTGAAATGGCTGGTGTGTCTGTTCCTGCTGATACTAAAGTATTGGTTGGTGAAGGCCTAGGTAAAGTATCTTACGACGACGCTTTCGCTCACGAGAAATTGTCTCCAACGTTGGGTCTATTCCGCGCTGACAACTTCGAAGACGCTGTTGCTCAAGCTGTGACCATGGTTGAAATCGGTGGTATCGGCCATACTTCTGGCCTTTACACTAACCAAGACGTGAACGCAGATCGCATCCGTTACTTCGGTGACAAGCTAAAAACTGCACGTATTTTGATTAACATTCCAACCACTCACGGTGGTATCGGTGACCTTTACAACTTCAACGTTGCACCGTCACTAACGCTAGGCTGTGGTTCTTGGGGTGGTAACTCTATCTCTGAAAACGTGGGTCCTAAGCACCTAATCAACAAGAAAACTGTTGCTAAGCGAGCTGAAAACATGTTGTGGCACAAACTTCCTAAGTCTATTTACTTCCGTCGTGGTAGCCTTCCAATTGCTCTTGGCGACCTTGAAGGTAAGAAACGCGCGTTCCTTGTTACTGACCGCTTCCTATTCAACAACGGTTACTCTGATGAAATCGTTAAGTTGCTAAAAGCACAAGGCATGGAAGTTCAAACTTTCTTCGACGTAGAAGCGGATCCAACGTTGTCTGTGGTTAAGAAAGGTGCAGAAGCGATGCAAAGCTTCCAACCAGACGTGATTCTAGCGCTAGGCGGTGGTTCACCAATGGACGCGGCGAAGATCATGTGGGTAATGTACGAGCACCCAGAAACTGACTTTGCTGAACTTGCAATGCGCTTTATGGACATCCGTAAACGTATCTACAAGTTCCCTAAAATGGGTCAAAAAGCTGAGCTTGTTTGTATCACAACAACGTCAGGTACTGGTTCAGAAGTAACACCATTTGCGGTTGTTACCGATGATCGTACTGGTGCGAAATACCCACTTGCAGACTACGAATTGACACCTCAAATGGCTATCGTTGATGCAAACCTTGTTATGAACATGCCTAAGTCACTAACAGCGTTTGGTGGTTACGATGCAGTAACTCACGCACTAGAAGCTTACGTGTCTGTTCTTGCAAACGAATACTCAGATGGTCAAGCACTTCAAGCGCTTAAGATGCTTAAAGAGTACCTACCTTCAAGCTACGCGAATGGTGCAAACGACCCAATCGCTCGTGAGAAAGTACACAACGCTGCGACTATCGCTGGTATCGCATTTGCGAACGCGTTCCTAGGTGCATGTCACTCTATGGCGCACAAATTGGGTGCTGAGTTCCACCTACCACACGGTCTAGCAAACGCATTGCTGATCTCTAACGTGGTACGTTACAACGCAAACGACAACCCAACGAAACAAACTGCATTCTCTCAGTACGACCGTCCTCAAGCACGTCGTCGTTACGCAGAAGTTGCTGATCACCTAGGTCTATCTCTACCTGGTGACCGTACTGCGCAGAAGATTGAGCGTTTGATTGGTTGGTTGGAAGAGCTAAAACTTCAACTTGATATTCCTGCATCTATCCAAGGTGCTGGCGTAAACGAAGCTGATTTCCTAGCGAAAGTTGATGCACTATCAGTTGAAGCGTTTGATGACCAATGTACTGGTGCAAACCCACGTTACCCACTCATCTCTGAGTTGAAAGACGTGCTAATTGCTTCTTACTACGGCAAAGCGTTCGTTGAAGGTGAGACTTACGAAGGCACTACCGTTATCAAGAAAGCGGAAGACCGTGAAGCGCCAAAAGCTGAGAAAAAAGCGAAAGCAAAAGCGTAATTAGCGCTCTGCTTTAGGGAAAAAGTAAAACCCCAGTCGTTGACTGGGGTTTTTTTATCTCTTGAATTAGAGGCTTGCTAAATATTGGCGGTCATCACGCGGCCGCTAAAGTAATCATTTCCTACGATATAGGCGGTATTTCTTACTAATTCATCGTGGATTTCAGACCAATGATTGGCAGAGCAATGGTCATACTCGCGATTGGTACTTGGTACCACACCACCGACTCGAATATTAAACGGAGTCAGATCTCTCGCCCAACTGTGAGTGAATCCTGAAACCAAAGAAATCACATTATCCAGCCCGGTTAATTGCTGATGCCCTCCGCAACAGATGACATTGACAATCACACCAGAGGTGTTGGCGTTTTGCATCTGTTTTGCGCATACACGACTGAAACCATAGAGCGTTTTTGCCGTTGTGGTCAGTTCTCTAAGCGCATCGTCAGCGTCATCATCGCAAATTAACGTTGGCATCGGTGTGCTGGTCCAACAATTGAGCAACACATTTGGCGCTCGACCAAATTCGTTGATTATTTGCTGGAACAAACGCTGAATGCCATTTGCATCGTTTTCTTTGAGGTGAAAGCTATGAACTTGGCGAGTGATTGTGAGGAGGTCGTGATGGGTTCTATCGAGTTTCGATTTGTCTTCGTCACATAAAATGAGCGTACCGCCTAGCTGAGCGAAATGAGACGCTGTCGTGCGGCCGAGCACCGAGCCAGCATTGGTGACAAGAACTAGTGCGTTTCGTATATCCATTCCAGTGACCTCTGTCATGCTGACTAGCGATTCATGCCTTGGCGGTTAAGCTAAGAGCGATAAGTAACGTGAGTGCGATTTGTTAGATACCCGTCCTACTTGAAGTTGCAGCGGTGTTGACGGGCACTCACAAACCTCATCACATAGTTCACCTATGCTCAGCGGGGTCGCCTACCTGCATCTCCAAGTTGTTTGGGTATAGACAGCATGGATGAAAAGCGATTGATGCGGTGTGAAAACCTTCAAACAAATACGACTTATTCGAAAAAATGACGGGATATTTGCAAATCGTCACAATTTTGGCGCTGATACGCTAAGAAGTTGCAAAGACGTGCTACGCACTCAGCTAGGTCACCTGAATCCGCAACTGATCATGGCGATAAGCCGTGGTGAGCTGTGTGTAGAGATGAGTATTAGGCAGAGTCTCTCGTTTAGGGTTGGCTAGGCTTCTGCGCTCATGGCTCGAGAGATTGTGATAAAGCGCCTCGGGTAAGTCAAAGGTGTGCTCGGGAAGATAGGTGAGCGCATCTGGCGTGAGGTAATGTGATAACTTATTGGCAGGCAAACCGGCTTGATGGAATTGGCGAATGTGCTCCGCCGCTCGGTGGTAACTGCGCTCATCAGAGCGTAATGCTTGCGGTTCAGATAAGCCAAATTGTTGACGCAGAGTAGCATCGGTTGTTTCATGACTTTCAATGAGTTCTGTTGATGCAGTATCTCTAGCATCATTGGAAAACATCGAGACAAGTAGAGCAAAATCGGCGCGTCGTCCACATTGAACCGCATCGCTGAGGCTAACGCCAAAACGAAGTTCATTGATGATGGTTGCTTTTTCTAACGCATTGACCGACATAACTATCCTTAATCACACTTAGCTTGCGAGCGCTAAGCTTTGGATCTTTATATCGGCATGAAATGACAAAACTTTAGTGAATCGCCATAGGTAATAAAAAACCCGCCAAGTGGCGGGTTTGAACAATCGGTTTATTTGGCGAAATTGTCAGCGACAAAAGACCAATTCACTAAAGCCCAGAAGCCATTCATGTAGTCAGGGCGCAAGTTACGATAATCGATGTAGTAGGCGTGCTCCCACAAATCGACGGTCAGTAGCGGTGTTACACCTTCTTCAGTGATTGGCGTCGCCGCGTTTGAGGTGTTAACGATTGCCAAAGAGCCGTCAGCGTTTTTCACCAGCCACGTCCATGACGAACCAAAGTTGTTAATCGCTGATTCGGTAAACTGCGCTTTAAACGCGTCAAACGAACCAAATGCCGCTGTGATTGCATCGGCTAATGCGCCTGTTGGTTCACCACCGCCGTTTGGCGATAGGCAGTGCCAGTAGAAAGTGTGATTCCAAACTTGAGCTGCGTTATTAAATACGCCACCTGAAGAGGTTTTAATGATCTCTTCAAGGGATTTGTTTTCAAATTCAGTGCCTGGGATCAAGCCGTTGAGCTTAACTACGTAAGTATTGTGATGTTTACCGTAGTGGTATTCTAAAGTTTCCGCTGAGATGTGTGGCTCTAGGGCGTCTTTCGCATAAGGAAGTGCTGGTAGTTCAAATGCCATTGCTCAGATTCTCCGTTTTAATGAAAGGTAACCTTTCTAATTGCTTCCAAGAGTTATTATTGCAAGTTTGACGCAAAGTGAACTCAAGTGACTTTGCGCGCTGAAACTTGTGTCTTGTTGACTGACGATGAGTATTTTAGCAAGTTTTTACTTTATTAAAAGCAATACACGCTAAATTCATGATCAAATTTTACTTATCATTAACCATAAACATTCTATGCTTTTTATTCTCAGCTAATGGTTTAGAATGTGCAGGTATGTGAAGTAACGCCATAAATGAGGAAGCAATGGAGACTATCGACAAAATCAAACAGCAGATCGCTGAAAACTCAATCCTTCTTTACATGAAGGGTTCACCTAAGCTACCAAGCTGTGGTTTCTCTTCCCAAGCGGCGCAGGCATTGATGGCGTGCGGCGAGAAGTTTGCTTACGTAGATATTTTGCAAAATCCAGATATTCGCGCCGAGCTTCCCGCTTACGCACAATGGCCTACTTTTCCTCAATTGTGGGTTGAGGGAGAGCTTATTGGAGGGTGCGATATCATTTTGGAAATGTTCCAGAAAGGTGAGCTTCAGCCATTAGTTAAAGACGCTGCGACTCGCGCGCAAAGCGCTGAGTAAGTGACAGCTTTGGGACAACCCGTGTTAAGGGAGCCAAATGGCTCCCTTTTTGATCAGTTTGACTTGTGATGCGATTGGAATGATAAAACTGTTTTACGTACATGACCCTATGTGCAGCTGGTGTTGGGCTTACCAGTCGACCATCAGCCAATTGAAGCAACAATTACCGGGAACCATTCAGTTTGAGTATCTGTTAGGAGGCTTAGCCGCTGATACGGAATTGCCAATGCCGCCGGAAATGGCGCAGAAAATTGAAAGTATTTGGCGTCAAATTGAGCAGCAACTGGGCACCCAGTTCAATTATGACTTTTGGCGTGATTGCGTGCCCGTGCGCAGCACGTACCCCGCGTGTCGTGTGGTCATTGCGGCAGGCTTTCAAGACAGCTATGAGGCCATGCTGCTGGCGTTACAAAAAGCGTACTATCTGCGAGCAATGCCGCCTCACCGTTTGGAAACGCATCGCCAGCTCGCCCAAGAGATTGGCCTTGATGTTGCTCAATTTGATAAAGACATTGATAGTGACTTGCTTAACGGGGTTTTTGATGATCAGCGCAGTTTAGCCAAAAGTCTTGGCGTGCACTCTTATCCAAGCTTGGTGTTGCAGATCCACGATAGCTTTTTCCCTGTTGATGTCAATTACACCTCAACGGAGCCAACGCTCAAACAGATTCGTGAATTGATTGTTTCCCATTGGCATTAAAACCATTGGCATTAAAATGCCGTTCGCTTAAAGAAAAGAAGCCGTTCAAGTGAACGGCTTTTTTTGAAGTACGCTATCGACTGAAACTACAGCGTCATTGCTGCAATCCAACCAAACACAATCAGAGGAAGATTGTAGTGAATGAAGGTGGGTACAACGGTGTCCCAAATATGGTCGTGTTGTCCGTCGGCATTGAGACCCGATGTCGGGCCGAGTGTTGAATCGGACGCTGGTGAGCCTGCATCACCCAGTGCCGCAGCGGTGCCAACGAGCGCAACGGTGGCCATAGGAGAGAATCCAAACGCCAAGGCTAACGGGACATAGATGGTTGCAAGGATTGGAATGGTCGAAAATGACGAGCCAATGCCCATAGTGACCAATAGACCAACAACCAACATCAACAGCGCCGCAAGCGGTTTATTATCACCAATGCTCGTCGAAAGGGACTCAACCAAGGTTTCAACGCCGCCGGTTTGTTTCATCACCGCCGCAAATCCAGCCGCCGCAATCATGATAAAACCAATCATTGCCATCATATGAACGCCTTTGGTAAAGACGTCGTGCGTCTCTTTCCATTTGATGACACCACCAAAGGTGAACACCATGAAGCCCACTAAGCCACCCACAATCATTGATCCGGTTAGCAACTGAACACCCAGCGCCGCTGCGATGCCGATAACCGCTACCACAATGTGTTGTTTGTTAATATCGGCACGATTGGTATCAACCTCGGTGTACTCGGTTGCTTGATAAACACGTGGCTTACGATAAGAGAAAAAGACGGCGATCAACAAGCCAAAGACCATACCCGCACCAGGTAGCAGCATTGCCATAGGCACTTGCGCGGCGGTGACCTCGGCAAGACCGTTATCGTGTAAGTTTTTCAGCAGAATGTTGTTTAGGAAGATACCACCAAAACCAATAGGCAGGACCATATATGGGGTGATCAAGCCAAACGTCAGCACACACGCAACCAAACGGCGGTCAAGTTTGAGTTTGGCAAACACACTCAGTAGTGGCGGGATCAAAATGGGAATAAAAGCAATGTGTACCGGCACCACGTTTTGCGATGACATCGTCACAAGGACAAGCGCACACAGTACTAAATATTTCAGGCCTGTTGAGGCATGCGCGTGCTCTTTGCCATTGAGACGCTTAATAACACTGTTGGCTAACAAGTCGGTAATGCCAGAACGTGAAATTGCAACAGCAAAAGCGCCAAGCATGGCGTAGCTGAGCGCAATAGTGGCACCGCCACCCAATCCACTTTCAAAAGCGGCGACCGCCACTTTAAGGTCCATACCTGCAAAGAGGCCACCAACGATTGCACTAAAGGTGAGTGCAACCACCACATTCACTCGCATTAAGGCTAGAAGCAGCATGATGCAGACAGAGATGACTACTGGGTTCATATGATTCTCGGGTTTATTATGTTGTGTTATCCCGTGACAACTTGACGCGTCGTTATTGGATGTCTTTGCTAGGTAAAAAGTCAAAGCATCCAACGGGCGGCGCTAAAATCTCTTCCTTGAGGTTTAGGTCGTATGACCAACATCATCGAGATGGGCGAAATGCCCTTATCTTCAAGTGTTAAGGGGTTATTTATTATTGTTATTGTCAATGATGGGCCAGCCACCAAGGGCTTTCCATTTATTGACGATGCCGCAAAACAGCTCGGCGGTTTTTTGGGTATCGTAAAGAGCAGAATGCGCTTCACGATTGTCAAATTCCATCCCCGCCGTTTTACACGCTTTTGCTAATACGGTTTGGCCATAGGCCAAGCCGCTCAGTGCCGCCGTGTCAAAGGTGGCAAAAGGATGAAATGGAACACGTTTTAGTTTGCTACGCTCGTTGGCGGCATTGACAAAATTGAGGTCAAATGTCGCATTATGAGCGACCATGATCGCACGACTGCAGTCGCTCTCTTTTTGCTCTCGGCGCACCATTTTGTAAATTTCTTTGAGTGCATGCGCTTCGGTCACAGCGCCACGTAGTGGGCTGAATGGGTCACGCATACCAATAAACTCTAACGCCGCTTTTTCGATGTTGGCACCCTCAAACGGCTCAACATGAAAATGAAGGGTTGATGCCGGGTGAAGATCGCCATTGGCGTCCATTTTTAGCGTAATGGCACAGATTTCCAAAAGTGCGTCGGTTTGGGCGTTAAATCCCGCAGTTTCGACGTCGACGACGACAGGAAAATAGCCGCGAAAGCGCTGTTTTAGGGTTAAAGCTTCGTTGTCAGTATTCATCGCGAAGAAACACCAGTAATAAACCCACATTATTACAGATAATTTGAACGATAAAAACTGTACTCGTTAACAAATATAGTCAAATGACTTATATACCCAAGTCACCTCAAGATGCATGGTTCATTGAAGTCACTTGGGTATATAGCCGCAGTGGGCAGTGATATGTGGTCTAGTGTCATGAATAATGCGGTATTGGCGCTATTTTTGCATGAACAGTTTAAGATGAGCGCGCTCTGTAAAGGTTGCGTTTAGCGGCAATTGGCTGCCGCAAAAATCGATGTATTAAAAGAGATATTACTGCATGAAATCATGGCTTGTTTACTCTAGCGCGGTTCTTTTCGCCCACTTGGCGTGCTCGCCAAGCGCTCAAGCTTTCGTGGAAAAGCGCTATGTGGCCGCGCCCACTGAATCGCAGTGGTTGCTGACCGTTAACACGCCGCTGGAGTGTCGTTTAGTGCATCCGATCCCAAATTTCGGTGACGCGCATTTTAGTTCCTATGCCAGCAAAAAAATTGTTCTGGATTTTGAACTTAAGATGCGCCGTCCAATGGGGGCGACCCGTGATGTCAGCTTGATTTCTATGCCTCCTCCGTGGCGTCCCGGTGAGCACGCCGAGCGCGTTTCACAATTGAAGTTTTTTCAGCAATTTGACGGTTATATTGGGGGGCAAACCGCTTGGGGATTACTCTCTGAGCTTGAGCGTGGTCGTTATCCCACGTTTAGCTATCAAGATTGGCAAAGTCGCGATCAACGCATTGAGGTGGCGCTTTCATCGGTTTTATTTCAACCGCAGTACCAAGCCTTTAGTCAATGTGTAGCCAATTTGCTGCCATACAGTTTTGAAGATATCGCGTTCACCATTTTACATTACGAACGCCACGGCAATGACTTGACCAAAGCGTCTCAGCAGCGTTTAGCGCAAATCGCGGAGTATGTTCGTTACAATGAGGATGTCGATCTGGTGTTGATTTCCACCTATACCGACAGTGTTGAAAATAAGAGCATCAGCCAAGATGTCACCGAGCGTCGAGCAGAGTCGATGCGCGTTTATTTTCAAGATCTGGGCTTAGCTGATGAGCGAATTGAAGTGCAGGGGTTTGGCAAGCGTCGGCCGATAGCCGATAATGCGACGCCTCTTGGTAAAGACAAAAACCGTCGCGTCGTGATTTCACTGGGGCGTACCCAGCTGTAATTTAGAGATAACAGGTAGGCGGTCGCCTACCTGCATTATCACGTTGTTTGTGAGCTTTCAAAACGGCCAGCAGATTAGCCTTCTAAGCCAGCGGTCGCTTGCTTGTTTTGGATAAGCTCAATCATGTAACCGTCTGGGTCTTTTACAAACGCGATATGAGTGCTGCCCCCTTTCACCGGGCCGGGTTCACGCGTGACATTACCACCTGCCGCCTTAATCGCGTCGCAGGCGCTGTAAATATCATCTGCGCCAATCGCAATGTGACCAAATGCACTGCCAAGATCGTATTCGCTGGTGCCCCAGTTGTACGTTAATTCAATGACAGCGCCCTGAGATTCGTCGCCATAGCCTAAGAACGCTAAGGTGTATTCATATTCAGTGTTTTCGTTGGTGCGCAGCAGTTGCATGCCCAGCACCTTGGTGTAGAACTCAATTGAACGCTCAAGATTACCGACTCGCAACATAGTATGAAGAATGCGATTGTTTGACATAATTGCTCCTAGCTAATGAGTGATCGCAACCAATGTGGCGATCTATTGTTATTCGACTTTTCCGGCGTATATTTATTATATGAACTAAAAATCATCTTTACTCGGTGGGTGAGTGAGTGACTATCTAGTTATTGTAAGGGGTGTAAGTGCGATCAACGGTAAAAATACATTACAAATACCCTTTAATTTGTAAAGGTGATGATTTTATAAGACTAAACTCGACCAAATCATCCCCAATATCCTTTACAAAAATAATAACAAATTAATCAAATACACTCTAGCTGACTTTACCCAAAGTCTTGGCAAGGCGATGGCCTCACTGCGTGAACCATCACCCGGCTAAAAGGGTATCTAGGGGAATGATGGTAAAGTAAAATAATAAAGCCACTCCTGACGCTCGCACGGCTCGCTAGTCGCTAGGCGTTTATGATTTTTCTTGACCATCAGTATCACTCACAAAAGAGCTTTCGTAACTCGTTTTTGGACAAAACCTTCTTAGCGTAATCACTTAAATTAGAAATTTTGGCATCTATTCTTTTCGCTTGTAAATAGCGTCAAAAATTCGTGAGCGTGACATCACGACCTCAACATGGCTGTGTTTATATCCAGTTATAAGTGGTTTTTGGTGAAAATGAGAACGAGATTTGGGATAACCATGCAAAATAATGCACGGTTATTCCAGCTCAACTTTTCTATCTATATGAATCTAAAGGTAAATTTTGATAGACATGAGATAATCGAGCGCAGCGTTAAACGCAATGCTCGCTTTCGCCAGAAGAAAGTGCTCAAAATTGCGCACTTGATGATATTTAACTGATTGATTAAAAAACGATTTCAGGAGTATAGTGAGAGGAAAAGTGAGGCAACTACTCTGCGTGATAAACAGAATGCTGTTTAATACACTGTTATACCTAGGGATAGTCATGAGTAAGATAGCGATAGCAGTAAAGCACCGCAAAGAGGGAATGAAGATATTTCATCCCGAAGTGCAGTTTATCCGGCATGCTGCTGGTGTTGACTATCAAAAAGCTAAAGACATTATTTCTAGTGGTGCACCATTTTATTTTGCAGAACTTTACATGAATGATCATGTAGATATTGATGAAGAAATTAGAGAAATACTACAAAAATTAAATGAGTTAGGGCTAGGTGCAAGAATTTTAGAGATAATGTACGACGAATCGTGGGAAGACTTAAACGATGAAAATGATGCATTATTAGATGAGCAAGTATTGATAAATATGCTTGATGAAGCAGTTGGCGATTTTAGCTAGAACGGGATAACAAGTTGCTGCAAAGGACACGTCAACCTGTCACTTTTTGTGCAAACGCCGCACAAAAAGCACCAGCTTAACTCGCCTATGAGCAAGGCGTTAGGGCTCCTACCTAGACTGAAGGATCTATTGAGTTAAGTATGATTGATGACCCATACCCCGAAAAATGGCAAGACCTTCAACTAGGAGTTCGCAGGATATTTCGAAATATAGGCCTATCAGCAAATGTCGAAGTAGATCTAGTGACACCCCGTGGCTCGGTTAATGTTGATGTCCTAGCAATCGATGGACAAAGCGTAGATAAGATTAAATATATCGTCGAATGTAAGAATTGGGAGAGCGCTATACCTCAGTCGGTTGTACATTCCTTTACCACGGTAATGGCTGAGACTGGAGCCAACATCGGATTCATTATTTCTAAACATGGCCTCCAGTCCGGGGCAAAAGAGTACACTCGAAATACAAATATCGTTGGGCTAACTTATTTGGAGTTTCAACAAAGGTATTTCGAAGCTTGGTGGAAGCGGTTTTTTTGCCCTCGGATTGGCGATGCGGCTGATCGCGTCTTGCAATATACGGAAGAGTTTAATGGTTACCGAGACAAAGAATATAATAAGTTACCACCTGACAAGCAGAAGGAGTTCGACCACTTACGCTCGCAGTATACGGTTCACTTAATGACATTTTCTATGTTCAACTTTCCGATGATGAGCCCTATGCTTAACACTGGAAAGTTGCTTGATGTACCTTCAGATCTGGAAGGATTCAAGAAAAATGTTTTATCCTCAATTGCCCCAGGAATTGAATGGCACTGCACAACATTTCGAGGTTTACTAGAAATCATTCTTCAGTTTCTTCAAGATGTTGAAGCGAAATTCAATTCCTTGTTCGGCGGGTATATTTTCGACATTACGCCAATTAGCGGCGTAGGAGAAGAAGGACCTCCGATAGAAGATGAGTTTTTATGATAAAAACCAGAGGTTTACTCAATTGGCGCACTAAAGCCCTAACAAATAAAGTCACGGGACATAGCGAAGCTGCGCCCGTGCTTTAGGCGTTAGTGCTCAAGAGGAAATATGAGCGAGAATTCATTTATATCAATTAGAAATGCAACCATAGCCTCCGTTATTGCTGGAGTAATACTCTTAGCTGTGCCAGTTTTACGAGGTTATGTTGTTAGTTTTCTATCATGGGGTTGGTCAGGTGTTGTTTGGTGCTGGGATGCACTGGTTGACTCATACTCTCTTCCAGGTTGGGCGTGGTTACTAATTTTTATCTTCGCCTTGATTGGCATGATAAACATATATTTAGCTTTTAAGGGTGAATCTGAAGAACCTGAGTTTAAATCGTATGTTGAAGACTTTATGTATGGTGCTAAATGGCGTTGGAGCTGGATTGGAAATCAAATATCTAATGTATGGTGCTTTTGTCCTAGATGCGATGCAATATTAGTTTACGATGATAGTTCTTGCCGCAGCTTTTACTCAGACGCCAATAAAACCGATTTTATTTGTGAAAACTGTAGTCGTAATGTTGTTGCATCGATAAGTGGTGGGAACAAAGATTATGCAACGGGTGCAGTAGAGCGTGAAATTGACAGAAGGATTCGGACTGGTGAGTATAAAAAGCACTAACAAGGCGCTGCTACGGAAAATTTACTCGCTGGCGCTCCCAAATTTCCGCAGAGCGCGGCGTTAGGTATTCAGGGAGTAACATTGAATTCTGTAGAATTATTCAAAAAAGGTAGCTTTTTTAAGGCAATAATAACTAGAGTCGAACCTACATTAGAGGCAGCATTTGTGGACGTCGGCGCAGAAAGGCATGGTTTTTTGCCGCTAAAAAATATTGAGGGATACGACAAGGAATTACATAAAGAAGGCTCGTCTTTAATTGTTAGTATTGAAATACCTGAAAAGGGACAAAAGGGTGCAGCTGTTAAGGCTCATAAAACAGTACCAAATGGAATAACAGTCCATGAACTTGAGCTGTCCTATCAAGAAAAGAAAAGTACAATAGGTACTGCTATTTTCTTTTCATCAGCAATAATTTTATTTGGCGCAATCGTGTATATGAATACCTAACAAGCATTAAACAGGGATTAAAAACAGCGGGCGCTTCGCTCGATTTTAGCTCACTATTTTTAACCCGCTAATCGAGCGTTAAGTTTCTAAGGAGGGACAGTGCCTGAATTCAAGATATTAAGTTTCATCGTTGAGCATATGGAAAGTACAGGCTCAACAGCAAAATTGGTTCATTTATCTATTGATCAGAGTTTTACTGATCAATTGAATTCAAGGTTTGAAGAGAGCTTTACTCTGCAACAAATTGAAAAGGCTACGGACAAATGTTTAGCTCATGAATGGTTAAAGCACACAGCAGTGGGCGGCGGAAAATATGGTTGTATTGGAATTACAGCTAAAGGTGTTGGAGTTGCTCGCTCAAAAGAGCGTGCAGCCGAGTTAAAAGCATCGCGTTCATGGCTAAAGAAAACTTCTGATTACATCGAGGATCATAAAGGCATATTGATTTTCCTCGGTTCTTTAATTGCTCTAGCAACATTTGTGTTAAAAATTACAGGTGAATAATATGGAAGATAAGAGCTTTTCTATAACATTAAAGTGTCTGTTTTGTGATTGCGATCTTGAAGGCGATACAGAACATGAGTTGGCATCAGGAGACATGATCAAATGTCAGGAGTGCGGTGAGTCAAATGACTATGATGCTTTAATTGAAGTCGCTACTGAAGAAGGAGAAGCATTAGTTTCCGAATATACTCATTCCGAAATAGAAAAAATGCTTAAAAAAGCTTTCAAGTAGTCGAAACTTAACAAGTTACTCAAAAGGACGTAAAAAGCTTGGCTTGCGCTCCTTCGTCGCTAATTTTAGCCAAGCATTTATGCGCCCATTAGTAATGGCGCTGGCGGATCCCCTCATAATTCGCCCAACCCGCAAGTATGCGTGAGGCGTTGATATTCCAACATCGCCCTGTAATGACCCAGAGAAGAGTTGGACATGATATTGTGTCACCCTAAAAGGAGTCATTAGTACTATGGAACCAGAAGTAAAACGTTGGACGGCAAAGCGTAAAGCCGAGCTCGTCAAAGACATCATCAAAGGCAAAAC
>NZ_JABAIK010000021.1 GCF_012641465.1 Vibrio agarilyticus | reverse complement strand
GCGTAGTGGCGAGTTGGAGTGTCGTACTCTACGTGTGAAGTAGAGATAGTGATACCACGCTCACGCTCTTCTGGAGCGTTATCGATAGATGCGAAGTCACGCGCTGCGCCACCGTAATGCTTAGAAAGAGTAGTACAGATAGCTGCAGTTAGAGTAGTTTTACCGTGGTCAACGTGGCCAATTGTACCAACGTTTACGTGCGGTTTTACGCGTTCAAATTTTTCTTTAGACATGATTGTCCCTCTAGGTACGGATTTAGGTGGTATGAAGACCACGCAACCAAACAAATGGTGAATATTCTAACTAAGGAAACAACGGTGCGAGACTGGTGCTGATACCCAGAATCGAACTGGGGACCTCATCCTTACCAAGGATGCGCTCTACCGACTGAGCTATATCAGCACTTAAAGGAGTGGAGCGGGCAGCGGGAATCGAACCCGCATCATCAGCTTGGAAGGCTGAGGTAATAGCCATTATACGATGCCCGCAACACGTAACTCGAAGCGCTATTTCCTAAAGAATATGGTGGAGGGGGACGGATTCGAACCATCGAAGGCAGTGCCGGCAGATTTACAGTCTGCTCCCTTTGGCCACTCGGGAACCCCTCCAAATTTTATTCCATTCTGACTACGGCTTATCACTAAGCGGGAAAGAATGGTGCCGACTACCGGAATCGAACTGGTGACCTACTGATTACAAGTCAGTTGCTCTACCTACTGAGCTAAGTCGGCATAAGTGGGGCGGATTTTAGAGAATGATTTTCAGGGTTGCAATAGCAAATCCAAAAAAAATGGCTTTTTTTACTATTTTTCGATTGTTTGCTGCAAAATTATACAGATAAGTATGATTTTTACTGCGATTGCACTGGCGTGATTTGCATTTGCAGCGTCATGCTGTATTTTCATGCCTTCTTCATTAGAAATTGAGATTGCCATGAGCCCCTATTTCACATTTGACCGCGCCCAATGGGCCGAGTTGCGAAACTCGGTACCGATGACGCTGTCTGAGACCGATTTAAAGGCTTTGCAAGGGATCAACGAACGCCTCACTGTGGATGAAGCGGTCCAAATCTATTTGCCGCTATCGCGCCTTCTCAATCTCTATGTTGGTGCTCGTCAAAGCCGTAACTCGGTTCTGCAAGCGTTTTTAAATCGAGAAGCGTACGCGCCCCCCTTTGTTATCGGAATTGCCGGTAGCGTTGCAGTGGGAAAAAGCACCACAGCGCGTCTACTCAAGGCACTGCTATCACGTTGGGACAATCATCCTAAGGTGGACTTAGTCACTACCGATGGGTTTCTTTACCCTAAGGCGGTGCTAGAAGAAAAAGCCATCATGCATCGCAAAGGTTTCCCTGAGTCTTACGACATGAAACGCATGGTGCAATTTGTCTCCGATCTTAAGGCGGGAAAGCCCAACCTCACCGTACCGGTCTATTCTCACATCACCTATGACATCACCGATGAAGTCAAAACCATTGATAGGCCCGATGTGCTGATCATTGAGGGGCTGAACGTGTTGCAGACTGGGCGTGACTACCCAACCGATCCTAATCGTGTGTTTCTCTCTGATTTTATCGATTTTTCAATTTACGTTGACGCGCAATCGAAGATCATCGAGCAGTGGTATATCGAGCGTTTCTTGCAGTTTCGTCAGGGTGCGTTCACCAAACCAGGCTCTTACTTCAGTCACTATACTCAGCTAAACGAGTCGCAGGCGATTGCGAAAGCGCAGCAGATCTGGCGTGAAATCAACGGGGTCAACTTAGCGCAGAACATATTGCCGACGCGCGAGCGCGCTCACCTCATTTTGCATAAAGGTGAGAACCACCTCGTCGAAAGCATTCGCTTGCGTAAATAGCCCCAGCGTTTTTTACTCAAACAACTTGGCGTCGCAGGTCGGCGGCAAACGAGCAAAGCCTCTGAGCAGCGTGATCTATACCCAAGTGACAGCAAGTGAATGGTGTGGCGCCGTTTCCTTTGCCACCACCCAATCACACTTTGCGCAGCGAGATTTCTCCACCGACAAAACTCTGCTCGCCCATTGGCGTATCCAGCACAATGCCCCCTTGAACATCAATGCCTTTTACCACCCCTTGCACTTCACGCGGCCCCATGATCAATTTGACATGACGGCCAAGAAAGTTATCTAAGCGAGCCCATTTATCGACAAAAGGCGTCATGCCTTGCAACTCATACTCGGTCAAAGCGTGCTGCCAAGCATTGGCTAATGCAATCACCAAAGTGTTTCGGTCAACCTCGTGTTCAAATTGACTCAATGCGGTCCAAGGCTGGTCAATCACGCCTTGAGTATCATTCATTGCGATATTAAGGCCCATGCCAATCACCAGATGCGCAGCCCCACCAGCTTGTCCTGACATTTCAACCAAGATGCCCGCCAGTTTTTTGTCTTGATAGTAGATATCATTAGGCCATTTCAACTTGATGCCAGCAAAGCCGAGCGACTCCAGCGCTTCTACTGCGGCAATCCCAACCACGAGGCTCAGCCCCATCGCCGCCGCCATACCGGCATCGAGTCGCCAGTACATCGACATATACAAGTTGCTGCCAAACGGCGATAACCACTGACGCCCTCTTCGGCCGCGGCCTTGCGTTTGGTATTCAGCCACACACAAAGCGCCAGAAGATAAATTGGTCACTTGGTCAAGCAAATACTGGTTTGTGGAATCAATCACCGGAACGAGAGTAACTGGCGTGGTCAATCCATTGGCAATCGTCGCTTCGTCTAACAGCTGTATCGGCGCTGCCAGCTGATAACCCCGCCCCGGAATGCGATAAACATCGACTCCCCAATCGGCAAGGCCTCCGATCTGTTTTGCAATCGCCGCACGCGAAATCCCAAGCTCTAGGCCAAGGGTTTCGCCGGAAACGAAACCACCGCCCGCCAAGCGATGTAGAATATGCAGCTTAACTCGATTATCGCGCTTCATTGTCACTCTCATTCTGTTCGGCTGCCATAGCATGCGACAACTCAGGGTGTAACTGCTGAAGTGAGGTTTCTTCGGTTGCACCAATAAAACGCACTTCATGCTCTAGCGCAATTCGATAGCGCTGCCAAACGGTTTGACAGACTTCTGTGGCGAGCGCAATAACATCCTCGGCGTGGCTGTTGTCAATGTTGGTTAAGACCAACGCTTGCTGCGGGTTGACTTGCGCGCCTCCGATGCGTAAGCCTTTCAAGCCACATTGGTCAATCAGCCATCCTGCCGCCACCTTGTATTGCTCGCCGCTGGGGTAAGCAACAAGATCTGGCGCGATCGCGATGAGACGCAGGTATTGTGCTTGGCTGATAATCGGGTTTTTAAAGAAACTGCCCGCATTGCCAACCACAGCAGGATCGGGTAATTTTTCCATGCGCGTGCGGCACACCTGCTCATAAATGCCTCGCGGCGTGCGCTCACTAGGTGGTAATTGCTGTAGTGGCCCATAATCGACAACCGCTTGCCAAGGCTTACGCAGACGCAGCCCTACTGCGACAATAACGCAGCGCTGATAGAGCTGATGCTTAAAAATCGAATCGCGGTAGCCAAATTGACACTCGTCAGCCGCCATTCGTGTCACCTCAAAGGTATCGAGAGCCAACACATCGACGTATTCACAAATGTCTTTGAACTCGACACCGTAGGCGCCAATATTTTGGATCGGCGCAGAGCCGGCACAACCGGGGATCAGTGCTAAATTTTCCAACCCGCCAAACCCTTGCTCAACACACCAGCGCACCAGTTCAGGCCAATCTTCACCCGAGGCGACGTGAAGACGGATCTCAGATTCGGTCTCACTCACGGTTTTGCCAAGCAGTCGATTTAATATCACCACACCTTGATAGGGCGTGGTGAACAGCACGTTACTGCCCTTGCCAAGCATCAATTTAGGCTTGGTCGCCCACTGTGGGTTGCGATAAACAGATTCAATCTCAGCCACACTGGTGACTTCCACCAAAGTGTCGCAGGTTTGCTCAATACCAAAGGTATGGTATGCCTTGAGCGAAGCAGAGTGACGTATTTGCATAACAGCGGTTTGCACAAATTAGGTTAATTCACGTAGACTGGCCCATTCTACTCGTAAAGGAGTCGCGCCGCAGTGACTATTGCCACTTGCTTGCAGTTTCATCTGCTTGACCCTATCAAACTGCCGCTGGTAAAAAAGCTCTACAAAGCCCACTACCCAAGCGCTAAAGCCAAAGCTGATGAAGTAATTTGGGTCGCGCAGCACCAAAGTGCCATAGCGGCACTGCTTCGTTTACGCCGTGTTGAGTCAGCGCAGCTGCTCACGGGCATGCTGGTGCCGCCGGAATATCGTGGTCAAGGCGTCGGCGCGGCATTACTTGACCATTGTGCGCAACACCACTTTGATTCACAGGTATTTTGCTTTGCCTACGCGCATCTTGAAGCTTATTACGCTGCGCACCATTTTCAGCGAATTGATCCCGAAACCTTACCCAATGGGTTAAAAATGGCCTACCAACGCTACACAGTAAGTGGTAAAGATCTCATTCCGATGCAATTTAACCTGCCCATAACTTGCCCCTAGCAGGTTTTATGGTAAAAATTTGCCCATCTTTGCTAGAATCCCCGCTTTGTCTGCAACGCACCCATTGGCGTCGCGCTTGGCTTTAATAAAGGTTCAACACATTCTATGATGGCTAGCACCAATCCATTCGCTACCACTCCAGCACTGGCAACGCGCGCCGATGATGTCGACGTTCTTTTTAGTGCCAGTGAATTTCGTACTCGGCTGCTCAGCGCTATTGCTGAGGCCAAGACGCGTATTTACTTAGTCGCGTTATATCTTGAAGATGATGAGGCGGGGCGTGAAGTCTTAACCGCGTTATACCAAGCGAAACAGCAAAATCCGAATCTGGATGTGCGCGTCTGTGTCGACTGGCACCGTGCTCAGCGCGGCCTTATTGGCGCTGCTGCATCGGCCGGAAACGCGGCGATGTATCAAGCGTTTGCTCAGGCGTCCTCCACCCCAATCCCGGTTTACGGCATTCCCGTGCGTGGCAAAGAGGTGTTTGGGGTCTTACACCTTAAAGGGTTTATTATCGACGACAGCGTGATTTACAGCGGCGCCAGTCTCAATAATATTTACCTTAACTACCACGATCGGTATCGCTTTGACCGCTATCATGTCATTAAGAATCAAAATCTTGCCGATAGCATGGTGCGTTTTATTCGCCAAGAGATGATTGCGCACCCAGCGGTTAATGATTTAACCGCGAGCGATAAACCGTCAACCAAAGCGATAAAGCCGGCGATCCGCCAGCTTCGTGCAGGTTTGGCTCAAGCCAAATACCACTTTACTCCGCAAACTCTCTCCGCAGGCGATGTTGCCATTACTCCGCTGGTAGGGCTTGGAAAGCGTCGTAATCTACTCAATCAACAGGTGATACGTCTACTGCGAGCGGCTCGTGATGAGATTTTGATTTGCACCCCTTACTTTAATTTTCCCAAAGCCATCGCAAAAGAGGTTAAGCGCGCACTGAAACGCGGCGTCAAAGTCACCATAGTGGTTGGCGATAAAACGGCGAATGATTTTTACATTGCGCCAGAAGAGAGCTTTAAAACCATTGGTGGCCTGCCTTATTTGTACGAATTGAATTTGCGCCGTTTTGCCAAAAGCAACGAAGCGCAAATTGCGGCCCGCAATCTCTCCATTCGCTTGTGGCGACACGAGCGAAACAGCTTCCACCTCAAAGGGATCTGGGTTGATAAACGCTATATGCTACTGACTGGCAACAACCTCAATCCGCGTGCGTGGGGACTGGATTTGGAAAATGGCCTACTGATCCAAGATCCGCAAGCCTTGTTGGTTGACAAGTTTGAGCAAGAAATGAGTAACATTCTTCAGCACACTCAACTGATTTGCACTTACAAACAGCTAGAAAAAGTGGAAGATTATCCAAGTAATGTGCAAAAACTAATGCGCAAAATTACACGCATCAAGGCCGATGGCGTATTAAAACGCATTCTCTAGCACGTTAAGCCCGTCAGGGCATTCGACTCATCAGCTAAAAAGAAAAAGGAGCGCATCGCGCTCCTTTGGTGTCTTTATATCCGTCCCGCCTGAGTAAAGCGGTAACGTCCTTGACCATCTGGCGAACCGATAAACTTGAGATAGTTTGCCAATTCTGCTGGAAATTGCGCTTCTGGCTTAAACCACGCACTGGCGCTGTATTGGCGCTGTGGCGTCAACTCGGCGTCAAATTCAGCAATAACGTGATTGCTCGATTGACGCCCTTCTAGCGTCAGTTGACTGTTTTGACACTGCACATCCGCAATGACCTGATCCAAATTTAAATCAAGTGCCACCGTGCCAATTTGACTGTTTACCGCACTGCCAGTCCAAGCTAATGAACCTTCGCCACTGGCACACCACGGCGCGCCATAAATCGCTTGCTTAATATTGATGTCAACATTCCCTGTGACCGATAAAGGTACTGGGATCGGCAGTTTTAATTGGTCAAGCACTTGCGCGGCAGGCAGTGACGCCACAACGTTTTGCGCAAACGCCCCATCACTTAAGCTATACCCGACCAGTCCTTTGCCGCTCAGTTGCCATTGATTACCGCGCCCAAAGCGCACTTGCACCACTGCCGCGCCGGAAAACAGCTCGCTTGGGCGAAACTGCCACTGCAATGCACCCAATTGATAACGCTGCCAACGTACTGATGTCGCCTGCCCTTGCCACACGGTGCCGCTGGCGCCTTGAATTTGCAACGCGCGCGGCAAAGAGACCCACTCTAGCACCACATTCACCGGAAGCGTAGCGATGACACTGGCGATGAAAAATGAGACAAAAAGCAGCGAATAGCCAATTATTTTCTTCATTCTATCCTCGCTTAAACTGCAATCGGGCCACTTTAACTACGCCCGATTGCGCGTCACGGTCAATATCCAAGAACTCGACACTGACCCCTTGTGTCTCTTGCAAAAACGCGAGCCAATCTATGAGCTGAGAAAACGGCGCTGGCTGTACCCACACTTGTAGCATCTCATCACGTGGCTGCACCCGCACTAATTCAATTCGATAACGACCAGCGGTACTTGCCACCACTTGATTTAAGGGCTGAGCGCTGACCGCCATACCTGAGCTAGCACGCAGTTTAACAATCTCATCGGCTTTTTGCTCAACCCAAGCCAATGTCTGCTGTTCATTGATTTTTTGTTGTTGCGCCGTCGCAACCGCGCTTTGCAATGGCGCGATAAGCCCCCAATAAAGCAAACCAAGCAGTGCAAGACCACCACCCGCCCCGACCAAGCGCTGCTCACGTGGCGTAATACTGCGCCACCACGTCTGCAAAGGGATCAGCAAATTATTCATTCAAGCCTCACTTACGGGTTAATACAAAACTGCCAACAACCCCTTCGGTGTTGCGGTTTAGCTGACCTTGTTCCACCGTGAACTCAGCGGCTAACTTAAGCCGCGCCTGTTCAAAGGTCTGGAAATCTTGGCTGCGAGCTTGCAAACGCATTTCATCACGCGAACCATCGTATTTCACGCTCAGTAATTCCATGCCGCTAACACTGCCGAGCGTCGCAGGCAGTTGGTTTAACCAAGGCAGCAGCAGTGAGTCGCTACCACCACCGGAAAGACGTGACACCTCATCGTTAAGCGTGCGCTTCAAATAGCTCACCGTTGGGATCTTTTTCTTACCCGGCATCACTTGGCGGAACACGCGATCGCGCTCAGCACGATAAGCGGCCGTCTCTTGTTCCAACTGGTGGAGTGTGAGTGCTTGTTGCACTAAAAGCGAGATGGCCAAAAGCCCACCGGCCAACGCTGCCTTTTGCCACACCTTGAGGTGTTTGAGCAGCGAAGATTTGGCTTTAAAGTGACCGGAAAGCAAATTGACCTTACTGGCAATCGCCCCTTTTGCTAATAGCGCCATCGCCATTTCAGCTGGCTGCGCTCGCCAAGTTCGACTTCCGGTTTGCACAGGAAGATCGCTATAACAATCAATGGGCAGTGGCGCATCACCCGCTTGCGCATCCAGATACAGCGGCATCCAGCTTTCATCTAATGCCGCGCCTTGGTATGGCTGTAAACGAATGAGCCACTGTTGGCCCAATTTGACTGCACTCGCCGCATCACCATTAAATGGCAGTGCAAGGCAATCGGGCAGCATTTTTTTTACATCCAGCCCAAGGGCGCGAAATTGCTCCAAGGTGCGCTGAACAAAAGCCCGTTCAATCGCCACAATGTGCGCTTGACCTGCGCTTTTTTCGACAACAGTAAAATGAAGCGCATCGACATCTTGCGCGGTTTCATCTTCCACCAAATACGGCAACATCGCATCAAACTGACGCGCGCCGCCCGGCGGTACGGTCACTTGGGTCATCATCACGTCACTGGCCGCAACCAATACAATGATCGAGCGCTGCTCAGCATAAGCGACTAGCTGATCCAAATGTTCCTGATTCGGCAGCTCTCCGCTGGCAATCACTTCTTGTTGACTGGTAGACCATACCAGCCAAGGCACGCTATGGTGCTGTTCGCTACTCAGTCGAACGGTCAGAAACTCGCTCACTGAACCCTCCAAAACGGCGACGGACTACATCCACCGCCTCACGGTTACTACTGTGTAAGAGGCTGCGAATTCGCACGCGCGACTCCGCAACTTCCACCTGCGCATCCAACTCAAAAAACGCGCTATCAACACTGAGATAGCCACGAGCCTGCTGGCGTTTTGAGTCATCCACACTGCCAAGTTCAGACTCGGCAAAAAAATCTTCGACATCGTTCCAGCCATCATAAGGACGGCCTTCAATCAGCTCTTGCGCGTCACTCAAACTCAGTGACGGCGCAAACATGGCAACCAAAATCGGCGCTTGCGCCGCTTCAATCGTATTGACATTCAAGCGCCAATCATTGGTTGGCAAAGCGCAAACTAAGGGGGCCAGCTTACTCATCAGCGGCCCACTCATTTGGTAGACAGCGCGCAGCTCACTGGCATCGGCCATTAAGCCGTTTGCCGCCAAATACGCCGGCGCAAAACTCTCGTAGGTGGCATCTTCCACCCCCATCTGCGACATAACCCGATCATCGCTATCGACAAACTCCCATGTCGCATCCGCAATCACTTCCGCTTGATAAGGCTCTGCGCCAGCTTCTTCTAGAAGCGTGCGAAACACCTCAACCAGATAGGGCCGCTCGGTCTGCCCAGCCGCTGGCGCGACAGACGCTAGCACATTGAGATTAAAACAAGCTTGTTTATCAACAATAAATCCCTTGGCAATCCCGTAATCTAGTGGGTAGGTTTGCTCTTTTAACGCCCATGGCTGGCTCAAGTTAATCGTGTCGGTATCTTTGTAGCTTTGCTCAATCCCCACCTTTGCCAGCGCTTCAATGCCAATGGCGTACCAATACGCTTGTTGATAATTAATTTGGTTGTTGCCGCGCAGAAACTGCGCAAACAGTCGCTCTGACATCACGCCCGCTATCGTGGTCATGATGGTCAGCAATAATAAAATGATGATCAGGGCGACGCCACGTGAACGCTTATGCGATCTCATTGTGTGTCACCTTGTTGCGAGTTCTCGCCTTGAGCTTGCCCCAAATCCAGGCTTCCTCCCGGGGTAATGTAAACGCGAGAAAGGGTCTCATAATCATCCAGCGTTAGCTCCAGCGTGACCGCTTCAGGGAGCGAGCTTTCAACATCCCACTCTTTGACCCAGCTTTTGCCATCAAAAAATTGCATATCCAGCGCTTCAACCCCAGTCAATAGCGGCAGTGCCAACCCCTCTTCCCCAGCGACCGTATCGGGGTAGCGCCACCAGACACGTTCAAGGACATTATCTTTAATTCGATAACCGACTTTCGTCACTTCGCCGCGAGGAAACTGCTGTTCGGGGTTATGCCACCCGACACGGGCAAACATTACCCCTTTTTCATCCGAGTCCAACAGATAATCTTGCCAATGGAGCAGCTTGGTTCCGGCCTCTTCGCCATCGCTGCGAGTTTGACGCAGCGCCATCTGGCGAAAATCATTATCAAGCATCACCAACGCGCGCTGAATTTCATTCAATCTGGCACTGCGCTCGGCAGAAATCTCATTGGAGCGCTGCACCTGATTAACGATTTGATAGGCCCCAACACTGAGGGTTGAAAAAATAGCAATGGAAACCAACACCTCAATGAGGGTCATACCACGCGCTTTGCGCCTATTTGTTGGCGCGCAAGAATTATTGAGGAACATAGCTGCGCACCGTCACGATAGGTTTGGCATTTTTCGCCGTTGCCACGCTGACATCAAACGCACTCAGCAGTGGTTGAGCGGTCGCTACTGGCGCCACGCTCCAATACCAGGTGCGGCCGGCCAGTTCCGCTTCGCCTTTTTTTGCACTCGGCTTTTTGCCCGCTAACACCACCAGTGCCATCTGGTTATCTGCGACCATAGCGGCGAACATTTTCTCTTCGAGAAACCCGACTGTATTGACGTGCTGGCTGACGGCGCGGATCACGCTCATCGCTGCAGTGGCAAAAATCACTAACGCGACCAGCACTTCAAGCAAGGTCATGCCTCGAGTGTGCTTACTCTTCATCATCAAGCACCTCGCCGGGAGCCAGTTGGATCAGTTGGCCATTTTCTTTCGCGACCACACGCCAAGCATCTTGCTCGCTGTCCCCATCATGAGGGTAAAATGCCATGGTAAAGGGGGTCAACTCACCACTGGATAACAGTAATATCTGCGGTGGACGCTGCTTTTTCTCTTCCTCAAGTTCGGCGAACATCTCTTCGTCAAACAAAGAACCCGGCTCAAACAAGCGGTCTTGGTCTTGCCAAGCGCTGCTGCCAATTTCCAGTGCCACTACAAGCTCTTCTGACCATTCGGTATCACTGGGAATGCGAGCGTATTCGAGTGGCTGCCAACCGTCTTGATTTAAATGCAATAAACGATAGCGACGCTGCTCTTCATCCCAGCGTACGCCAAAATCCTTACCAGAAAGTACCGCCTCTTCATTAAGAAGCCGTACGCGCTGGTAAAAACTTTGCGCCTGATCGCGCGCATCGGTATTCACCGCGGTCGACAATGTCGTCACTACCGCAACGGCGGTCAGCGAGAGCAAAACCAAAACCAAGAGAATTTCGATGAGAGTGAATCCGCGTATCGCGCGGTGAGGCTGCTGCAAAATCGGTTTCCGTGATGTTGAAATCAATGAGACAGCGGCGAGAAGTGCTGGCTTCGCGCCGCCTATTTTGGGTTTACTGGAAATCTTGCATGTTCCAGTTACCGATGTCGGCTGCTGGGCCTTCACCGCCTTCTTGACCGTCAGCGCCAAGCGTAAAGATATCAATGGTACCGTTATCACCCGGGCTTAAAAATTGATATTCATTACCCCATGGATCGTTTGGTAAACGCTTGATATAGCCATTATCACGGTAGTTACGTGGTTCAGGACTTGGCGGTGTCACCAACGCTTCCAACCCTTGATCTGTGGTTGGGTAAATGCTGTTATCCAGTTTGTACATGTCTAAAGCATTTTCCAGCGCAACAATATCAGTGATCGCTTTTTGTTGGTCGGCTTTCTCTTTGTTCCCCAATAGGTTTGGTACAACAAAACTCGCCAAAATGCCGAGAATTACCACCACAACCATCACTTCAAGCAAGGTAAAACCTGCGTTCTTTTTCATTTTTGTTGTCATTATTGTCTCCACAATAGCAATCACTAAAAGTGCCTAAATCTTCACACTCACACTGAGTGACAATGCGTGCCGATTAGCCACTCATTAAGTTATTCATTTCCAGCATTGGCATCAAGGTTGCCATCACGATAAACAGCACAATACCCGCCATCAGAGCAATCAAGGCTGGAGTAAAGATCCCTAACGCCACATTCACTGTCGACTCAAAACTTTGGTCTTGGTTATCGGCAGCGCGAGTCAGCATGCTTTCGAGTTCACCACTTTGCTCACCACTGGCAATCATATGCAGCATCATGGGTGGAAACAGTTTGGTTTGGTCGAGTGCCATACGCAAACTGGCCCCTTCTCGCACGTTATCGGACGCGGCCAGCACCTGCTTTTTAACAAACTGGTTGGTCATCACATCCACCGCGACGCGCATGCCTTCCAAAATCGGAATCGCACTGGACGAACAAATCGCCAATGTACGGGCAAATCGTGCGGTATTAAGACCACGTGAAATTTTGCCAATCAAAGGCAAGCGGAGTAAGCGCCTATCCCACGCTAAACGAATGTTAGGACGCTTGAGCGCCCATTTCACCGCGTAAACGGTCACCACAGTCGCAATAAATAAGCTAAGACCCCACTCTTGAATAAACTCACTCGCCGCGAGCAAAAATTGGGTCGACTCTGGCAAAGCTTGCCCCATCTGCATGATGGGTTCGACAATTTTGGGTACCACAGTTGCAAGCAAAAAGGCGACAATCGAGACTGCAAACACCACCAAAACAACCGGATAAATCATCGCTTGCAGGAGCTTATTACGCATTTTTTGGCGATTTTCAGCGTAGTCGGCCAATCGCTCTAAAATGGCATCAAGATGCCCTGACTTTTCCCCGGCTGCCACCATAGCGCGAAACAGCTCATCAAAAATGTGGGGGTAGTCAGCAAAACTATCGGCCAGCGTGTAACCTTCAGTCACTTTTGCTCGCACCGCCACCAGCATGGTTCGAATACGCGGACGCTCGGCTTGCTCAGCCACTGCGCGCAAACACTCTTCTAGCGGCATGCCCGATTGCACCAGTGTCGACAATTGGCGCGTAATGAGCGCCAGCTCTGCAGTGCTGATCCCCCGTTGAAAACCGCCTTGAGATTGGGCTTTCGCCGCTTTGGCTTTGGTTTCGATCACCTCAACCGGAATAAGACCTTGCTCTTTTAAGCGCGCGCGCACCTGACGGGCATTATCGCCTTCGAGAGTGCCTTTTTTGTGCTTTCCTGAACTATCGAGTGCCTTGTATTCAAACGCTGCCATTACGACTCCTTCGTCACGCGGATCACCTCTTCAAGCGTGGTGATACCCTGTTTGACTTTCGCCAAACCATCGGCGCGTATGCTTGGAGTATGACGACGGATCGCGTGTTCAATTTGCAGCTCACCCGCTTCTTCGTGGACAAGCTCGCGCACTTGTTCATCCACCACCAGCATCTCATGAATACCAGTTCGGCCTCGATACCCTTTTTGGTTGCAACGCTCACATCCCACCGAGCGATACAGGGTTAAAGAGTCAGACTCTTGCAGACCAAACCATTTTTTCTGTTCTTTATCCGCTTCATAGGGCGCTTTGCAATCGGAGCAGAGCGTACGCACCAAGCGCTGCGCGAGCACGCCAAGCAGTGACGATGAGATGAGAAACGGCTCAATGCCCATATCACGCAAACGGGTGATCGCGCCCACCGCTGAGTTGGTGTGCAGGGTCGACATCACCAAGTGACCGGTTTGTGAGGCTTGAACCGCAATTTGCGCCGTTTCAAGGTCACGAATTTCACCGACCATCACCACATCCGGATCTTGACGCAAAATTGCGCGCAATCCGCGAGCGAACGTCATATCGACTTTGGGGTTGACTTGAGTTTGGCCAATGCCGTCAATATCAAATTCAATCGGATCTTCAACGGTGAGAATGTTGCGCTCTTTGCTATTGAGCTCTTGCAAGCCCGCATAAAGCGTGGTCGATTTACCCGAGCCCGTTGGCCCTGTCACCAGCAAAATGCCGTGCGGACGCTGAATCAACCCCCCAAACACATCGTGGTTCGCTCGAGTCATTCCTAAACTGTGCAAATCGAGTCTGGTGGCATTTTTATCCAGCAGACGCATCACCACCCGCTCACCGTGAGATGAAGGCATAGTCGAGACTCGCACATCAACCGCGCGGCCACCGATGCGCAGCGAAATGCGGCCATCTTGCGGAACTCGTTTTTCGGCAATATCTAGCTTTGCCATTACCTTAACCCGCGAAACCAGCAAGGGGGCCAGTTTACGGCTCGGCGCCAAAACATCGCGCAGCACACCATCGACACGAAAACGAATCGATAACGCTTTCTCAAAGGTTTCGATGTGAATATCCGACGCGCCTTCTTTGATTGCCTCACCAAGCATCGCGTTAATCAATTTGATGATTGGCGCATCGTCTTCGGACTCAAGTAAGTCCTCACTTTGCGGCAGCTCTTCTGCCAGCGAAAAGAAATCATCATCGGCACCAATGTCTTCCATCAGCTGACGCGCCTCTGAAGAGTCGCGCTGATACGCCAGCGTCAATTTCTTTTCAAACTCTTCGCTGCTCAATGCGACGGGCACAATCGCTTGTTTTACCACGCGGCGCACTTCGAGCAGCGCCGCTGGCGCGAGTGGCTCTACGTAAAATAACGTTGGCGCGCGCTCTGGGTGCTCATATTCGAGCACCACTTTAAAGCGATTGGCAAAGCTGAACGGCAGCCTACGCATTGCCTGCATCTCAGCAAAATCAACCATTACTGCACTTCCATCTGTTCAATAAACACTTGAATTTCAGCCGGGTGCTGACGTGGCTCACCAAAACGTGGCACCACAGGAATGTGGCTGTCGTCCATCAGTTTCAAGCCTTGATCCGCTTTGTAAAGCTGCTCGGCGCGAATGTAGTTGTATTTACGCTGAGTGATGCCATCGGCCGTCATACCATCACGAATGATGGTTGGTTTGATAAACACCATCAGATTACGCTTTTCAACCTGCGTGCTGGTGGATTTAAACAGATGACCTAAAACGGGAATATCGCCCAGTAACGGCACTTTGGATTCACTTTCCAAGGCGCGCTCATCAATTAAGCCGCCAAGCACCAGCATTTGACCATCTTGAATCATGACCGAAGTGTTGAGCTGACGTTTCGCAAAACGAACATCCACCGCGCCATTGGCGCCAAGCACGTTAGAGACTTCTTGTTCAATATTGAGCTGAACCGAGTTGCCCTCGTTGATTTGCGGCACCACTTTGAGTTTGATACCGACCTCTTTACGATCAACGGTTTGGAATGGGTTGTCGTTATTAGAACCTGCAGTTGATCCAGTGATAACCGGCACCTCTTCGCCCACAACAAACGAGGCTTCACCGTTATCCATCACAGTAATGCTTGGGGATGACAAAATATTGGAGTTTGAATCGCTCGCCACCGCGCTGATAAGCGCCGTCCAGTCACCCATCACGATGCTCATCGCCGCGCCATTAACGCCACCAAGCGCTGCAGCTAAAGTGGAATAATCGCCCTCTTCTGTTTCCTTTACGGTATAAGGTGGAGACCCATCGTTAGGAGTAACAAGTACATCAACCGTCTTATCCTTGGCTTCTTCAAGACCGACAAGTACCTGACCTAATGGAGCGCCAGAATTGCCGTACTGAATTATAGCGCCGGTCTCAAGTGAGCCCCATTGCACGCCAAGATTAACACCGTCACCCTCTGACATTTCGACAATCAAAGCTTCAATCAGCACTTGCGCACGGCGAATATCGAGCTGAGAAATCACCTCTTGCAACGCAATCATGATATCGGGTGGCGCGGTCAACACTAATGAGTTGGTACTTTCATGGGAGGAAATCACCACTTCATTACGATTCGAGCTGCTGCTCTTCTGTCCGCTGTTCTTTTCCGCTTGCAGATTTTCAGATACCCCTTTGAGCACATCGACTAAGTCTTCGGCTTTGGCGTATTTAAGATACACAACGCGGTTATTGCCTTTGCTCGCCATCTCAACATCAAGCTGCATAATCAGGCGCTTCAAGCGCTGACGCACTTGTGGATCGCCCGAAATCAAAATCGAGTTAGTGCGATCATCGGCGACTAATTTAGGCTCTAAGAAAGCCGGCGTGGTCTGTTTGTCGGTTTTGTTCAACGCTTCAACAATGCGCACCATCTCTGCCGCCGAGGCGTTCTTAAGATCGATGACTTCAATTTCTTTATCACCAGCTTGGTCGACGCGTTTGATGATTTCTGCCAAACGGTCCACCACCGCAGTGCGACCTGTGATCAAAATGATGTTCGCCGGATCGTAATGCACCACGTTGCCCGCGCCCGCGTTATCAATCAATTGACGCAGCAGTGGCGACAACTCACGCACCGAGACATTGCGCACCGCCACCACACGCGTGATCACGCTATCGCCGGGCAGGTTTTTGCCTTCGCTACCACTAAGCACTGGAATTGCCGCGGTTTTGGCGTCTTTAGCTTTCACCACTTTTAGCACGCCATCTTCCATCTCAACCACGGCATAGCCGTAAACGTCGAGCACATTGAGGAAAAAGCTGTAGTACTGCTTTTCATCGAGCACATCGTAACTGCGCACATCGATTTTTCCACGAATCGAAGGGTCAAAAATAATCGTCTTTTCTAAGTTACGACCGACAATATTAATGAACTCTTGAATGTCCGTTCCTTTAAAGCTGGCACTGTATTCATTTGCTACAGCACCTGAGGCGCAGAACAAACTGCCGGCAATCAGCCACGCGCTTTTGTTCAACCAATGTTTCACGACTCTCTCCTCACTCTTACGCTGACGTAAGGACTAAAATTGGATATAAATATCATGCTGCTGACCGTCACGTTCTACCGTCAGATTCAGCTCATTTTGTTCAGTAATGCTTTTAAATATTCCGGTCATTGCGGCGGGGTCATTTAAATCACTACCATTAATTTGCACCGCGATGTCGCCATTTTTCAGACCCACGCCATCAAACAAGCTGGCATTTTTGCCCGGACTCACTCGATAACCAATCACCTGCTGATCTTTTTTCACCGGCGACAAGCGCACATATTGGAAAATTGCTTGAGGGTTGGCGGCAATTTCGGCGCGCGCTTGACTGATTTGTTCATCAGACAGTGCTGGCGCACTGGATGCCGAATCATTACGCTGCGCGATTGAGGTTGGGGTTTTCGAATAATCGACCCCTTCCAACATTAACGTCTCATCACGGCCTTGGTTATCAATGATCACACGGTCAACAAACACCGCTTTCAGTGAGGCGCGTGTACCGTCAACCACTTCGCCAATACCATAAGTGGCTTGCTTGCCACGGTTGGCAATCACAGCCAAGCCTTTTTCTGCGGCACTGCTCGAGACGGCGCCGACCAACACCAAATTCAAACGCGTTTCTGGGGCTTCTTGAACCACGACCGGCTTTTTCACCACAGGGGCTTGGCGCTCTTGATACTGACCAAAGAGATTGGCGGCTTTCAAGGGGGCGATATTTAACCCATTGCTGGTTGAGGTTGAAGCGCTACTGGAGACCGCAGGCGGCTGCCACTGCGCGACAGTTGGCGTGTTATTGGGGTAAACTAACCAGACGACTTGGCCAAGGGTCCAGCCACTAAGCGCCACAAACGTAACGGCTGTCAGTGTGCTAACGCGGCGCTGGATTGGGACACTGTTGGCGCGCAAACGAGCCCAAACTGGGGACGTACTTAAACTGCGACCAAACTCCAATTGCTTCACTAATTCGCTTCCTTCAATATCGATATGTTGCGTCACATCGAGCGTTAACCGACCATAAAAAATAGTAGTGAACTATATCACAGCTTTATGGCACAGCTGTTTCTCTTCACCGTTTTTGCCAACTTCCTTGAAAAATTGGACTTCGATCACCATTGTATAGCCGTATCGCTATGACGCAGGTCAATGGCGCACCATAGCACGGAGTAGACATCGCACGGCAATGCCTTTTCGATTTCTGCTCGGTCAAGCATCATTAGAGAGGCATATTGGCAATGAGTTCCGTAAACGACGCTGTTCGACTCGATAAATGGCTTTGGGCTGCCCGTTTTTATAAAACGCGTTCAATTGCACGTAATATGGTCGACGGCGGTAAAGTTCACTATAATGGACAGCGCGTCAAGCCAAGTAAAACCGTCGAGCTCGGCGCGGTTATTGTGCTACGTCAAGGTAATGAAGAAAAAACCGTGGTGATTGAGCGGATCAGTGAGCAACGCCGCGGTGCACCCGAAGCGCAAACGCTCTATCGCGAAACCGACGACAGCATTACCAAGCGCGAAACCCAAGCTCTTGAGCGTAAAATGCACGCTCACAACCCAAGTCCCGATCGTCGCCCTGATAAAAAACAGCGTCGCGACATCATCAAATTTAAAAATCAGTAAGCTGACTGGCTAACGAGGATACTGCTACTATGGCAAACAACGTGTTACATCGCTACCTCTTTGAAGATCTCTCCGTTCGTGGCGAATTGGTTCAATTGGACGACGCGTATCAACAAATCATTGCCAACAAAGACTACCCAGCAGCGATTGAAACTCTGCTCGGTGAGTTGTTGGTGGCAACAACGCTACTCACTGCCACGCTCAAATTTGAAGGCTCTATCACGTTGCAGTTGCAAGGCGATGGTCCGGTATCACTGGCCGTGATTAATGGCGACCATGACCAGAAAGTGCGCGGCGTCGCTCGTTGGGAAGGTGATATTGCTGACGATGCAACTTTGCACCAAATGATGGGTAAAGGGTATTTGGTGATCACCATCATTCCAAAGAAAGGCGAACGTTACCAAGGTGTTGTCGGTCTTGATGGCGACAATCTCACTCAAGTGATTGAAGGCTACTTTGCCAATTCAGAGCAGCTTAAAACTCGCCTATGGTTGCGTGTTGGTGAACATGAAGGCGTGCGTCATGCGGCCGGTATGCTGATTCAAGTCGTGCCAGATGGCACTGGCGCGCCAGAAGATTTTGAGCACCTTGAGCAGTTGACCAACACCGTCAAAAATGAAGAGCTGTTTGGCTTGCCAGCGCAAGAGCTACTGTATCGCCTTTACAACCAAGATCAGGTGCGCGTGTTTGACCCGCAACCGGTAGAGTTTCATTGTGGTTGTTCACGCGAGCGCAGTGGCGCAGCCATTATTACCGTCTCACGTGATGAAATTGATGAAATTCTCGCAGAAGAAGGTGTGGTGTCGTTACATTGTGATTACTGCGGCACAACATATTCCTTCGATAAAGCGCAGGTAAACGCACTTTATGATGGTGAAACTCCGACTCAACCGACAGTTCATTAATTTTTTTTCCGCACTAAGTTGGTAGTTTTTTAATCAAAAAGTCGGCTCTAGGCCGACTTTTTGCGAACACCCCCGCAATCTCTTTGCTTCACTTCGTAATTTTACAACGCCTTAATTTTTATAAAATATTAATCCAACCCTTGTGGCATAAGGCTTTGTCTACACGTTAATATTACTAAGAAGATTCAGCTCGGCGAGACTTTTGACCTTAAAAACATTAAGGACAAATTTTGATGCGCATCCCTGTTTTATGCCAAACCCGTTGCTAGAGTTAATTACAGAACCTCTTAATAAATTATTACAAAATCCCTACAAAATCCTAATTAAGGAGCATCTATGACCGTGATGGAACAGACTAAAGCTCTCACTCTTGACCTAAGCCAATATGGGTTGCATGACGTGAAAGAAGTGGTACGCAATCCAAGTTATGAACTGCTTTTTGAAGAAGAAACCCGCCCAGATTTAGAGGGGTACGAACGCGGTATTGTGACCGAACTCGGCGCTGTTGCGGTCGATACCGGGATCTTTACCGGCCGCTCTCCTAAAGACAAATACATCGTGAAAGACGCCACCACTCAAGAACACATGTGGTGGACATCTGACGCGGTGAAAAATGACAATAAACCGATCAATCAGGCCGTGTGGAACGATCTCAAAGCACTCGTAACCCATCAATTGTCGGGCAAACGTCTGTTTGTGATTGATGGCTATTGTGGTGCCAACCCAGATACCCGCCTAGCGATTCGCGTGATCACCGAAGTCGCATGGCAAGCACACTTCGTCAAAAATATGTTCATTCGTCCAAGCGAAGACGAATTAGCGAACTTCACGCCAGACTTTGTGGTGATGAATGGCGCCAAGTGCACCAACCCGAACTGGCAAGAGCAGGGCCTCAACTCTGAGAACTTCACGGTATTTAACCTCACCGAAAAAATGCAATTAATTGGCGGTACTTGGTACGGCGGCGAAATGAAAAAAGGTATGTTCGCAATGATGAACTACTTCTTGCCGCTCAAAGATGTGGCCTCAATGCACTGCAGTGCCAACATGGGTGAAGCAGGCGACGTGGCAATTTTCTTCGGTTTATCAGGCACTGGCAAAACCACCCTATCGACCGATCCGAAACGCGCCTTAATTGGTGATGACGAACACGGCTGGGATGACGATGGCGTGTTCAACTTTGAAGGCGGCTGCTACGCTAAAACCATCAAGCTATCCAAAGAGGCCGAGCCTGACATCTACAACGCCATTCGTCGCGATGCATTGCTCGAAAACGTGACCGTGCGCCGCGATGGATCTATCGATTTTGACGACGGCTCAAAAACCGAAAACACTCGCGTTTCCTACCCAATCCATCACATCGATAACATTGTTAAACCAGTGTCTAAGGGTGGCCATGCCAATAAGGTGATCTTCTTATCCGCTGATGCCTTTGGCGTGTTACCGCCAGTGTCTAAGTTGACACCAGAGCAAACCAAATATCATTTCCTCTCTGGTTTTACCGCAAAATTAGCGGGTACTGAGCGCGGCATTACCGAGCCAACACCGACGTTTTCCGCTTGTTTTGGCGCAGCATTCTTAACGCTACACCCAACAAAATACGCAGAAGTATTAGTCAAACGGATGGAAGCGGCTGGCGCAGAAGCGTATTTGGTGAACACCGGATGGAACGGCAGTGGTAAACGGATCTCAATTCAAGATACCCGTGGCATCATTGACGCGATTTTGAACGGTTCAATTGAAAACGCAGAAACACGTCAAATTCCGATTTTCAACCTCAGCGTTCCAACCTCGCTTCCAGGCGTTGATCCTGAAATCCTTGACCCGCGTGATACCTATGTCGATCCGCTGCAATGGGAGAGCAAAGCACAAGATTTAGCGCAGCGCTTTATCAATAACTTTGCCAAGTACACCGACAATGATGAAGGTCGTTCATTGATTCAGGCAGGCCCCCAGCTGGATTAAATATGGTAATCCACTGAGACACTCGACATAACAAAAAGCCCCATTTTGGGGCTTTTACCTTGCTCCTGACCCGTTTTTACATCAAGCTATACCAAAGCCCCTGCGCCAAATTATGATGAAAAAACTGTTAGTTACATTCGCTTTACTCATCAGCCTCACTCTGCTTAGCGTCATTACCTTAGTCGCATTGCTACCGACAAAAGCTGGCACTCATATCGCCAATCACATCGTTAAACAATTGGATTGGTCACTCAGCGCAGAACAATACGATTACCACTTTCCCAACCAATTGACCTTGCATCAGGTCTCCTTTGCTGCGGCCGATGGATCATCAACGCCACTACAGGTAACGCAAGTCGATCTCTGGTTGGCTTCTTGGCCCTATCAAGATGGGCAATGGCAACTCGACTCCTTGCTGATAAAAGGCGCAACCGTGAGTGTTGATGCACAAACCATCGAGACTTCGCAAGGGGATAGCCCGCTGAACGCGGTTCAAACGTGGCGCGCCAAACTCGAGCACGTGGCAATCGCGCACCTCGCACTCAGCGAGATTAACATCATTACGCCGCAGCAGCAGATTGAGCAATTGAGTGTGCAAATTCGCAAGCCACAATGGCTCAATAGCACTCAATATCTCCCTTATGGCGACATTCAATTTTCGGCCAATCAAATCCGCTGGAACGATGAACGTATTTCACAGCCGCTGTTCGATTTCGCTTATCGCCCTCACGACAGCACGCTCTATGGCGCCTCTTTTACTTGGCGTGGCGCGCAATTTTCTGGGCAAGCGGAGCAATACCCTTCAGGGTGGTCACTGGTTAATGTCACGGTGGAAGGGTTGCAACTCACTCAAAGTCCCCCCGCGCCACTGACTCATCCGGCTTGGCAGTGGCTCTTGGCGCATGTCAGTCACATCAACAGCTTGGATATCCTTCGTAGCGACATCTCGTGGCAAGCGCAGAACTGGCGTAATCTAAATCTTTCGGTCGAAAATATCGCGCTGCCGCTGCGACTTTGGCAACAAAGCAACGCCAGCCTCTCCTTTACTGCCGATAGCCTGAGTGTTGACGAGCAAATGTGGGTAGAGCCGCGCGCGCACTTAACCTTAAACGAGGAGACGCTGACCCTGCATGACATGGCAGCAAACTGGCAACAAGGATTGATTAGCACGCAAGGTCTCATCACACCAACGCGCATTCACCTTGACGATCTGACGATAAGCAACGTGCAATGGACGCTAGACAAACACCAAAGCGCGCTTGAGCTGCCTGAGTTTCTTGCTCATTACTCAGACTGGCACTTTGATAACCTTGCGATCAAGCACAGCCAACTCATTCAGCTTGCGGATAAACCCTACTGGCAGGTAAGCGGATTAAATGTTACAGCGAGCGATCTCACTCTGAAACAAGCAGGAAAATGGGGCATGTGGCAAGGCCGAGCGGAGCTGAGTGCCGCGAACGCCAGTTTTGATCAATTGCTCACCCATCAGCCTCTTATCACAATGGAAAGTGAGCGCGGCTTGTGGCGCATTACTCGCGCCTTTGCGCCGCTTGAACTGGGTTATGTCGATATGACGGCCGAGTGGAATTTAGCCAAACTCAGTCGACCTTGGCAGCTTAATCTGAACGTGGAAGGTTTGCCTGTCGCCTCTTTATTGTCACTCCCATACCCTCTCTCGATTGAGAGTTTAAGCAGTGGCTCGGTCGATTTACAGGGCTTGGGCGGTGACTGGAACATGCTAAGCCACACATTAAGTGGCGAAATCACCGCGGAGTTATACCAGAGTAAAGCCAAACTGGTGAAGGCGCCTTGGCGCTCCGTTTCCATTAGCCCAATCAAGCTCAAAGCAGAGCGTGGGCGCATTACACTGCCGAAAGTCACGCTCGCCACAACGCCACCAGTGGCAGATGACGGTGAAAACATTGAGGCTTGGTGGCAAGGTGAGCTCGATTTAGCCGCGCCAGAGCAAAGTACATTACGCTACCAAATACAAGGAGTTGCAACGCCTGTCATCACCACCCAAGACGGCAAGAGCCTCCCGACTGCACCTGAGTGTTTTCAATGGCGTGGAATGGTATGGGATCCGCGCTCGCAAGTGGCACAACCGTGCGCGGCCACCCAAATGTCGTCACGTGTTCACTGAAACACTCTATACCCAACTATTGTTTGCCAAGCCAAGCTTGGTAATTAGGCAGTAACATATACGTGCCGTAAAAATCGATGGCAGGTTTATTGCCGCTGTAAATGGTCACATGAATTACAATTCGCGCTTTGCGCCCCACCGCTAAGCGGTCCAAATCACCACTGATGCCGTCCAGTGAGGTGGACGCGCGCGGATTTTGCGTCACCGGATGACGATAACGAATTCGACTGTCCGCCAACACGATATCCCCGGTTAACCCACGCTCTTTGAGCAGCAGCCAAGCCATTCCCCACCCTGTTAGTGTGGCAAGCGTAAACGCCGAGCCAGCAAACAGCGTATTATGCGGATTCAAATTGGGATTGAGTTGGGCGGTGCAATCAAATTGATACCCCGTATATTGACTGATTTTGATCCCAACTTTATCGCTGATCGGAATGTACTGCTCCCAACGCGCTTGCAGCTCTTGGCACCAGTCGGGTTTGCGCAGCACATTGGCTAATGGGTCAAGTGGTTTCACCATTTGCTGGTGGCGCACAGGGCCACGCTCATCGGTCAATTCACCACGACGCTCAAAGCCATTATGCTCGTAAAACGAAATCGCATCTTCGCGAGCATTACACACTAAGCGTTTCGCACCCTCTTGTTGCGCCAATGACTCCAAAGCCACCAACACCAATGAGCCCATTCCTTTGTTACGCCGCCCATTTTTGACCGCCATGTAACGAATTTGGCCTTCATGATCTGGGGTAATGTAGAGCCGACCAATGGCCATCGGCCGCCCACGGCCATCGACAATCATGCGATGATGGCTCACGCCATCGTATTCATCGCGTTCCGAGCCCATCGGCATGCGCCAAGGCTCGCGAAGCATCTGCCAGCGAAAATGAAAATACTTGTTTAGCTGATTGTCCGTACTGGGCGTAATAAGTTTAAACATGGTTTCCTTTCCACTGAGATTGAGTCCACGAAAATTAAAGTTGCTCTATCCAAACCACTTAAAGTTGCAACTTCAACTAGGACGGGTATAGAAGGGGAATATCCCCCTACACTTGCAGCCAGAAAGTCACTGGCCCATCATTGACCAAAGAGACCTTCATGTCGGCGGCAAAACGACCACGCTGAGTGGGCAACACCGCTTGGCACTGATCGGCAAAATAATCGTAAAGCCGCTCAGCGTCTTGCGGATGCGCGCCACGAGAAAACCCAGGACGCGTCCCTTTTTTGGTGTCAGCAGGCAGCGTAAATTGCGATACCACCAGTAGCTCTCCCGCTACTTGCTTAACATTGAGGTTCATTTTTTCCTCAGCATCACCAAATATGCGGTACGTCGTGACTCGCTCCATTAAGCGCTGCGCTTTTGCTTCATCGTCATCGCGTTCGACGCCCAGTAACACCAAAAGGCCATGGCCAATTTCGCCGACCACTTCACCATCGACACGAACAGCGGCCTCAGAAACGCGTTGAATTAGAGCGATCATTTGAAGAACTTCCTTGAGTTAACGTTGGATAAGACGAAGATTCTACCACGTCCGGTTCCGCCTTCCACAGACCTCGCTCACCAAGCGCTGCGGTCACTTCTGCGCCAACCAGCACAATAATCCAAGAAAGGTAGACCCAAATAAACAAAATCGGGATCGCAGCCAACGCGCCATAAATCAGCTGATACGATGGGAATGTCGTGATGTAGGCGGCAAATCCGCGCTTGGTTAATTCAAAGAGCAGCGCAGCTAACAAAGCGCCAACACACGCATGCCACATAGGCACCTTAGTGTTGGGCACCAAAAGATACAGGCCTAAAAAGGCAAAAAACGATAATAAAAACGGCAACCAGCGTAGTAAATATTGATAAGCGTGAGACAGAGTATCGTTATCTAATATTTTCAACGTCGTTAGATAAGAAGTGGCCGCAATACTGGTGCCAACCAAAATCGGACCAAGGGTTAAAACCATCCAGTACATTGAAAATGAGTAGATGATCTGCCGTTTATGCTTCACGCGCCAAATGTAGTTTAAGTTACTGTCGATGTTAGAAATAAGCATCAACGCGGCGATAAACAAAAAACCAATGCCCACCGCCGTCATTTGCCCGGTATTGGCGACAAACTGTTGTAGAGCCTTATCAACCGCATCGCCAGCGGCTGGCACAAAATTGGTAATGATAAAATCTTGCAACACGCTGCCAGCGCCTGCAAATTCCGGAAATGTCGACAGCACGGAAAACAACACGGTCAAGCTAGGAACCAGCGACAGCAACGTAATATAGGCAAGGTAGCCGGCATTCACATTCACGCGATCGTGCAAGATACGCCGCAGCAAATAACGAGCGTATAACCAGAATGCGGTGATAAAGGTCAAACTGACCGCGACGGCGCGGCGATAAAGTGAGTCCATTGCAGGGGCTTTACCTTTGTAATTAACGAAAACACTTGGGTCTTGTGCCCAAACATAAGCATGCCCTAATTATGCACTTTGACGCTATGTGTTTTTGTTACCAATATGATAAAAGCCGCATTGCTGCGAAAATGATACAAAGCGACGTAATAGCTTCACGGCGAATACGGACGTGTACACGCCGATGTCGCGATCAATGAGACGTACAATAAATCTTGACAGATCAAATTATGAACCCTAAATTACAGACCAACCGGTCGGTTTGTATTTTAATAATTCACCCATCACGCTTCTGCAGGTAAACGCTCGCAGAATAACTCACCAACGCGGGGATATTTCCAATTCGCAAGCAAACCGACCGGTCAGTATTTTAAGAGAGTCAAAAATGAATACACCTTATCAAATTCAATACGAGGCCTTTGCTAACGCTGGTGGCCTTTACGATGAACGCCATGCCAAACTCTACGCTGAGTTTGCTGACGACCTCATTGCCGATGGCAGCTATTCCATCGTTTATGAAGGCGTCGCGCACGCGTGTTATACCCCAATAACTATAGATAAAGCACCTCACCTAAAATGTTATGTGTTGGCGCCACTCGCTGTATTGCCGCAATACCAAGGCAAAGGGTTCGCGACTCGTTTAATGGAAAAAGCAGAGAGTGAACTCGACGCAGACGTCATCTTCGTGATGGGAGAGCCCTTCCATTACGGCAATCGCTATAACACTCCACATCAAGTTAGGCCGCCAGTTAAAACATTGGCACCACTAGAGTGTTGGTTTGCGAAAGCGCTAACGCCTGGCGCGCTTGATGGCGTAGGAGAATCAACATCAACGGTGCAAGGCCCCTACGCTTCGCCCTTGATGTGGGGTCACCCGAGTGAGCAGGTTTAATACCCATACAGCAATAAATTTTCATATAAAAAAACGGAGTCAACATGGACTCCGTTTTTCTACGTTCGACTCAAACACACTAGATGTCTGAATGATGATGCTAATCAGACGATGAAGCTAGCACCTTCGTCCGCGCCGCTAACCGATTGACGCATCACACTAAACAGGCCGCGACCCCAAGTTTGTTGTGTCGCTTCGGTATCAATCACTAACGGGCTGCGATCCGCCGTATCCGCCAAATTGTTCAGCGTACCATTTTGGCAATCGAGACGAATGATGTCGCCATCGCGCACCAAACCAATGTCACCCCCACGCAGAGCTTCTGGTGACACGTGAATTGCTGATGGGATCTTGCCTGAGGCACCCGACAAACGACCGTCAGTCACCAAGGCGACTTTAAAGCCTGCTTTTTGAATGTTGCCCAAAATTGGCATCAATTTGTGCAGCTCAGGCATGCCGTTTGCCGCAGGACCGTTATGGGTCACCACCACGATGCAATCTTTGTTCAGCTCACCACGCTTATATGCCGCTTCCACTTCGTGTTGGCATTGGAATACCACCGCTGGTGCTTCGATAAAGCGTTGATCTTCTTTTACGGCAGAGACTTTCACCACAGCGCTGCCAAGGTTACCTTTGAGTACGCGTGTCCCGCCGGTGACTTGGAACATTTCGCCGCTGGCGGCAATCACTTCCGCATTCAATGTACCGGTGCACGCTTGCCATGCCAGTTTGCCATCGGCAAGTGTCGGTAACGACATCATGTCTGCAAATTCGCCAAATACGGGCTTCACGTCACGGTGCAGCAAATCTTGCTCATTCAAACGATGCAACAAAGCTGGAACGCCGCCTGCTGCTTGGAACGCGTTCATATCTGCAGGACCGTTCGGGTACACTTTTGCCAGCAATGGCACCACTTCAGACAAGTCGCTCACGTCTTGCCACGTCAATTGCAAACCGGCTGCGCGCGCGACTGCCAACATGTGGATCGAATGGTTAGTACTGCCGCCAGAGGCAAGTAACGCAATGATACCGTTGACCAAGCTCTTCGCCGTCACCACTTCAGACAGTGGACGGAAGTTTGCAGAACCTGCTGTCATACCGGCAATACGCAGCGCAGCGTGATCGGTCAGAGCATGACGCAGTTCGGTGTTTGGATGAATAAATGCCGAGCCAGGTAGCATCAAGCCCATCGCCTCAAAGACGACTTGGTTGGTGTTCGCCGTACCATAGAAGGTGCAGGTGCCTGGCGAGTGGTAAGCACGGCACTCCATATCCAGCAGAGCGTCTTTACCAATTTCACCCGCAGCGTACTTCTGGCGAATATCGACTTTTTCTTCGTTGCTAATGCCTGTTGGCATCAACCCTGCTGGTACAAATGCGGTTGGCAAATGCGCGTAAGCCAGCGCGCCCATGATTTGTCCTGGTGCAATCTTGTCACAAATCCCCAAAAGCAGCGTCGCATCGTACACATTGTGGCTTAGCGACAGTGCGGTCGATTGCGCAATCAAATCACGTGAGAACAGCGACATGTCCATGCCCGCTTGGCCTTGCGTCACGCCATCACACATGGCAGGAACACAGCCAGCCACTTGAGCGGTGTGGCCCAATGTCGCTAGGGTGTTTTTAATTTGCGCTGGGTATTCTTGGTATGGATGGTGCGCGCTGAGCATGTCGTTGTAAGAGCTGATCAGCGCCACGTTGGCACGGGTAAAATCAAGAATGTGTTTCTTTTCAGTGGCACATGACGCTGCCACCGCGTGGGCCAAGTTACCACATGACAAGGTACCACGTGCTTTACCAATTGCCGCTTGCTCTGCGGTGCGCGCTTCAAATTGCGCGCGAGTGGCGGCCGAGCGCGCTTCTAAGCGCTCAGTTACCGCTAAAATGACTGGATGAGTCATGCTGTTGCCTCGTCTTGTGCTTGGATCAGTTGTGCTGCGTTCGCCACCACTTCATCAATGGTCGCATCGATATCAACAAAGAGAGTACGTGGCTCACCTTCTGGACGCTCAAGGGTATCGAACTGGCTGTTGACCATGTTCTCTTTCATGAAGTGGCCTTGACGGGCGCGCATGCGCTCCATGATCAGCTCTTTGCTGCCATCAAGGAATAAGAAGCTAACGTTTTCATTACCTTCACGAATCTGATCGCGATAGATTTTTTTGAGTGCAGAACAAACGATGATGCCGTGTTCGCTTTTGCTTTCTAGGCTGTATGCCGCATCACGGATACGCTCTAGCCATGGCGTGCGGTCGTCATCATTAAGAGGTTGACCTGAAGCCATTTTTTGAATGTTGGCTCGTGGATGAAGATTGTCACCATCGATAAACTTTCGACCCAGTTTTTCAGCAAGCATTTCACCAATGGTGGTTTTACCGCTTGCACATACGCCCATCACAATGACTGAACTACCTGCCATAACCTATATCTCCAAACTAAACTTGCGCGTGATCTCATTTTTCGAATCAATATTCAAAAACTGGGTGTATCTTATTAATGTTATCGGTAACATGTTACCCGTAACTACGATAAATGTGAACTAACACACAAACTAATTATTAGGGTGAACATATGGAACATCTGACACAGGCAGCCGACCCTACGTTTCTGCTGACCATTGCTGTTCTTTCAATCGTGGCACTTTTGGTGCTTATCATTAAACTGAAAATTCATGCGTTCGCGTCGCTGACCATCGTAAGTTTGGGTACTGCAATCGCAACGGGCGTGACCTCCGATCAAGTGGTTCCAACCATGATGGGTGGCTTCGGTGGCACGCTAGCGTCTGTTGCCCTTCTAGTAGGCCTTGGCGCGATGATTGGTAAGATCCTTGAGATCACCGGCGGTGCAAAAGTATTGGCAGACACGCTGATCGGCCGCTTTGGCGCCGAACGTGCACCATTTGCTCTTGGTGTGGCATCGCTCCTGTTTGGTTTCCCAATCTTCTTCGATGCTGGCCTTGTTGTGATGATGCCAATCATCTTTAGCGTGGCAAAACGCTTTGGTGGTTCGCCAATCAAATACGCACTACCTTCTGCGGGTGCGTTTGCTGTGATGCACGGTTTTGTACCACCACACCCTGGCCCAGTTGCGGCAGCGGAATTCTTTGGTACTAATATCGGTTTGCTACTCTTTGTCGGTATCGCAATTGCAATTCCAACTTGGTACATCGGTGCTTACCTGTTTGGTCTGTACGCTGGTAAGAAATTTGATATTCCACTACCAAAAGCGTTTGCTGATGCGGAACTGATTGACGAAAGCAAACTGCCAAAATTTGGCACGGTAATGGCGCTATTGGTGATGCCAGTATTCCTTATCTGTTTCGATACAGTATTGAATACACTAGCGGTAGCGGGCGTTATCGACGGTAAAACGCCACTGGTTGAATTCCTACGTATGCTAGGTAAAACGCCAGTTGCTCTGCTTATCACTTTGCTGGCATGTTTGGCGGTATTTGCCAAAGATTACGGCATGGCAAAACTTGAAAAACTTTGTGGCGACTCGCTTGCTCCTATCTGTGGCGTGATCCTCGTTACAGGTGCGGGCGGCATGTTCGGTGGCGTACTGCGTGCGTCTGGTATTGGTGATGCACTGGCGAGCGTTTTAAGCGACACTGGTATGCCAGTGATTGTTGCTGCGTTCGTTATCGCAACCTGTCTACGTGTTGCTCAAGGTTCTGCGACAGTTGCACTGACGACAGCTGCGGCGCTGATTGCCCCAATGGTAGCTGCAACACCAGGCCTAAGCCAATTTGACCTCTGCTTTATCGTGATTGCGATTGCAGGTGGTGCAACTGTACTGTCTCACTTTAACGATTCAGGTTTCTGGCTGGTTTCTCGTCTACTTGATATGGATGAGAAAACAACCCTAAAAACTTGGACTGTTATGGAAACCTTACTAGGTGGTATTGCCTTTATCATTGCGGCACTGCTAAGTATCGTTCTGTAATCTATACAAGCTATCGAAATCACTCCCGAGTTCATCTCGGGAGTTTCCGTTTAAAAAAAGAGGTCCTATGAAAACCATCGAACAACGACTCCGCGAGATTCGCATCGTTCCTGTTATCGCTATCAATGACGTCGCTCACGCGTTGCCATTGGCAAAAGTGTTGGTTGAAAACGGCCTACCGTGTGCAGAAGTGACCTTCCGCACTGAAGCGGCGGTTGAGTCAATTCGCATCATGCGTGAAGCGTACCCTGAGCTTTTGATTGGTGCTGGTACTGTATTGAACTCAGCGCAAGTGGATCAAGCGATTGACGCTGGCGTGGACTTCATCGTCAGCCCAGGTTTAAACCCAACGACAGTCAAATACTGTCAGCAACGTGGCGTGACTATCGTACCTGGCGTAAACAACCCAAGTCTGGTTGAACAGGCGATGGAAATGGGCCTTCGTACTCTGAAATTCTTTCCTGCAGAGCCATCGGGCGGTATCGCGATGCTTAAAGCATTGTCGGCCGTTTACCCAGTCAACTTTATGCCAACGGGCGGTATCAGCCCTGAGACAGCAGGTGACTACCTAGCGCTGAAATCTGTGGTGGCTTGCGGTGGCACTTGGATGGTTCCGACAGATCTTATGGATAAAGGTGAATGGGACGCACTGGCGGATTTAGTTCGCGCGGTTAACGCCTAATTGACTTAAAAAATCATGCGCTGCGCACAATGCTGTGAGCAGACTGATACAGTGAAAGTTTTGGGAAGCTTTCTCAATCTCCCGATTTCGGGAATGGCCACCTTGTGTGGCCTTTTTTTATACAATCAATTCGACTTCAAGCCACACACCTCGCTACACTGCGCTCGCTCTTCTATACCGAACGAGTTCACATAATAGCGAGGAGTTTTTATGCCCCCGAAACCGTCATTGGCTCGAACTATCACCTATCAAACCATCAATGAGCCGCCCAGTGGTGACACGATTCAGGCCATACTCAAGTCATTTTTTACCCTGACTCAGCTCTCTGGTGAGCAGCTTTGCCGTCTATCAGAACAACATAAAGGTCCCAACATTAATGCCGAAACTCTACGCGGTTGGCGCTACCGCGCGGTGATGCCTCAACTCAGTGGGCGAGTGGCAATGCAATCGATGTTTGAGCTTATCTGCGCCTCGCCAGATTTGGCGCACGCTTGGACTGAGCGATTCAACCACGCACCAGCCAAAAAACACGCGCCAGCAAAAAAACAAGCATCGAAAAAAATCTCAACGCCCGCTCTTTCACATCACCAAAATGCGTTACTGGCGGCCAACCCCCTTTTCACTCAACCCGTCACGCCAAAATCCAAACCATTTAAACCGATTTCAGAGCGCCCTCTTTCCCATCGTCGCCTCATCGCGTCATCACGTCGACCACTCAACTCTCCACTGCCATTCCCTATGTCGACCACGGAACCTATTTCAAAACTTAACAAGAACACTCCGCCACCATCACTGATACGATCACTTAAGAGTAGCCAAATAAAGTCAGCCGCCGTTCGACAACGCTCGCCTTATCGCGCGGTCCCCACAAGAGCCTCTCCCAGCCAAAATGTCGAAGTCCGTTGCTCACTCGCTTGGTCACTGCGACATTGGCGCCTTCGCCAATATTTGAGTCTATTTGGTTTGATTTCGCTGCTGTTGCAATTACTGATATTGATCAGTCTTAGCGGAAAAACCGTCGAGTTGCACATCACTCTACCAGCGACGCCTGCATCATCGCCTTCCACTTCGGCTCCGACAGAGCCGAGTCCTACCGCCCCGACAACACCCCCGCCACAACTGCTTTAATTCAATACCGCGCTTTGCGCGGTATACTGCAGACATTTAGTTATACAATCACCTGCTCCTGCTCACGTTGAAAAAGTGGTTGCCACTGCTGCTGACACTCACACGTTGGGATGGCGGTAACGTCAAGATACCCTTCACGACGACTGCGCTCAATCGCCCCCAAAACAGAACCATTACACTTGGCACAATTGCTCGGGCCAGCCACCGGCGGCGGTGTATCATCAAACCCACCAATGGTCAGAGGCCAACCTTCCTTATCCGCTAATTTCTTAATTTCCGTTATGGTCCAAAGCCAAGGTGGGCGAAAGCCGCCTGAATGATAGAGCGTCGCCAGCGGTGTGTTTTCAGGCACAAAAGCGCAAGAGAGCGCCATGTGTGCCACACCCAAATCATGCAGATAACGCAATGTCGCCACCACATCTTGATACGCTTGGTATTCCGTTAGCTGCGGCGCTTTTAAAAACACATAAACGGAGACTTGCACCCCCAACTCATGCATCAGGGCGACTTTTTGTTCAAACACTCGCTTGTCGATCCCTTTTTTCAACATAGTGTTGCGCACCGTATCATTGGCGCTTTCAAAGCCAACCCCCACCAAGAGATCTTTGTCGCCGAGCAGTGACTTGGCTTCGACAAGCTTGGCCTTGGAAATAAAGTTGGGATACCCCTCAACAAACAGCTGCTTTATCGTGGGGTGCGTTGCCGCATATTGGTAGACCGAACGCTGAAAATCTCCTGGTAACTCAGAGTTGGGAAAAAAGCTGCCACCGTTAAAAATCGCTAACCGTTCAACACCGTGATTGTTCGCGGTTAACGTCTCTAACATGGTGTGATAAATCTCACTGGGCAACTTCCAGCTCGAGAAGTCGTGCTCAAACCCCTCGCCCTTTATCACACTGCGAATGAATCCGGGAAATGCACAAAATGTGCATGCATCGCCTTTTTGCGCACGATAATACGCACAGCCCCCTCCGGGTAACAAAAGCGTTTGCTGAATCAAAGCACTTTGATACTCAGGTGCGTATTTTACCGCCATCTCTCTATCACACGGATAGCCTGCTACTAATTGAGTCATTGAATGTTCCTTTTGATGAAATCATTCAAATTATCAATATGAAAATTAAGCATTTCTGTGTTTGCTGCGCTCAACCTGTGTTGACAATTATGTCAGCGCACAAGTCACACACAGCGGCGCACAAATCGGCACACAGCACTCAACGCGGCTCACCCTTATCGTGGTGTCATCGAAACGATAACGACATTAAGGAGTAAACATGATCGTTCGTGAAATGACACTCGATGATTATGCCGCTGTGGAGGCGCTAGAGCAGCGAGTTTGGGGAGAAGAGGCGGCCACGGTAGAAATGATTGGCTCACGACATAACATCTTTCCTCAAGGCAGTGTGGTGGCCGTTGATGAAGAAGGAAACATCGTCGGCTACGCGGCGGTGCAGCGAGTCAACTGTGTTGGCGCAGAAAGCTGGGATGCGATCACCGATTATGGATCGATTCGTCAATCGCATCGCGATAATGGTCACATTCTTTACGGCATTGGCATGTCTGGTGAGAAATTCGGCGTTGCGGAATCTGTGATCGCCTATTTTCATAAGCGCTTCATCGAAAGCGGAATTTGTTATATGTTAATGCTTGGCAGTCGCGTACCGGGTTACAAAAAATGGTATGAGCGTCACGCAGGTTCAATTCGTGACTATATCGACCGCCGTTCTTCTGATGGATATTCCATTGACGGCGAGCTCAAACTGTACCAAAAACACGGCTTTGAGATCATCTTGGCAATAAAGGACTATTTCCCGTGTGATAAAAGCCTCAACTATGGCGCTCTGATCGCACTCAAATAGTTGCGTGAGAAGCCAGCAGCGCATCTGCTGGCTTTGGGTGGCGCATGCAAGCACATAAAGATTTAAAAGAAAAACTCTACAAAACCATCAATAATGTTGAGCATTGGCGCGACGTCTTAGGTGAAATGGTCAAATTGACGGGGGCAAAAAAAGCCTTTTTGATGCTGCGAAATCGTCAATCGTCTGATTTTTACATTCCGAAAGATCTGCTCGAAACCTTAGCCAGTCCGGTGATTTATGGCCTCAGCGAACAAGAAGTCGATGATTACGTTAATCGGTATCAATCCTTAGATCCTTGGACCAAAATCGAAGCGCAAATTCCCCCTATCACGCCATATGCGTTGTCACAATACATCAGTGCTGAGGCGCTTCGTGCCAGCGGGTTTTGGTCTTGGCTCGAGCCTCAAGGCGTCAATGATACCGTGGTCTTCGCCGTGCATCACGCCAGCGATCATTGGGTTAGTGTCAATCTGCTGTATGACAATACTCAGCCCGGGCTTAAGCAAAAAATACTTGCCCTCATTACCGAGTATCTGCCACTGATGAATGAAGTATGGGAGGCTGGGCAGCGTATGCGCCAAGTCACCACCTACCCTGCCAGTATTCAATTTTTCCTTGAACAACTGTCTGATTCGGCTTTTTTAGTCGATCGTTATGCCAAGGTGATAAACAGCAATCGCCACGCCAAAACTTTAGCGAAAAATAGCGAGCTTGGGTTGCAACTGCACCAAGGTTATTTGCATCACAAAGAGCGACGCATCAGCGAAACCCTGAAAAAATTGATTAGCAACATAGGCTCTGAGGATTACCATCCTGACGCGCCGCCAAAACTTCAGGTCCGTCTGCTTGGGCATAACGTCACCGTGACGTTACTCAATCGCAGTGAGGATTTGATTGGCTATGATACGGCGCTGCGTTTGGTGACGATTGAGATGCACAACGCTCGAGGACGTCATGGCCTCGCGCCACCATGGCAGCATGACTCTCTCACCAAACGTGAAGCTGAACTGGTTGAAGTGCTGGCCTCAGGCGGAAAAATTATTGATTTTATTCATCAGTATGGTTTGGCCAAAAGCACCGCTCACGCCCATTGGGGCAATGTGAAGAAAAAACTGTGCGTTAGCGACCGTTCAGAAATCTACGCCGCTTACCAAATGTATCTGCGTCAAAAAGATGAAACCTTGTAATGTTGACCCACGAAGTACATCGTGGGTCAGTGAGATTGAGTATTGAGATTGGGTATTAAGTTCAAGACGTTCAAACATTTCTCGTCTTCACCTTATGCGCCGCCGCCGCTTTTAACCACACTGGAATAAGTAATCGAACCAAAGCGGCGCCCATGGCACTTTTGACACACGATGTTTGGCACACACAGACAGCTCACCTCTTATCCACATGCGGTCATTTAGTCACATGCGATCATTTTGGCGAGCCGTCCCACACAAAGGCAATACTCGCCTTTGCCTTTGGCGAACTGCACGATGTCAATCTGAGTCTTGCCGACCGTGTGTGCCAATTGCCTGACTCATTGCCCTGCTACGCACAAAGTGAAATTGCTTACCATCTTGAGCAGCCGCTGTTGCACGCGATTCATAGCAGTGACTACCAGACAACCACAGATGTGGCACGCAGAGCAAGGGAGCTGGGCTGCCCTAAAAATATCACCCTGGTCGCACAAGCATGGCACGCACCGCGCTGCATTCACACTTGCAATCAAATGGGCTTTGAAGTGGCAGCGCTTCGCGTGGTAAACGCGTTTTCCTCGCACGATCCACAGTTTTGGGTGCGCAGCGCTCACGATTGGTGTTTAAAAGAGCGCTGGCGCCAACTGCCGTGGGTCGACCTTTCTGCCGTGACCACCACCTCACTCAATGCACAATTAACGCATTATCGTCACATAACGTCACGCTGCTCGGGTCAAAAATGGTTTGGATTGCCGGTTAAGTGACCGCTAGACCCACTGACCGGCAACAAAGCCGCTCGACCAGCACCACTGGAAGTTATACCCCCCAAGCCAGCCTGTCACATCCACCACTTCACCAATGAAGTAGAGCCCTGCCACTGAAGCACACTCCATGGTTTTGGACGATAACGCACGCGTATCAACGCCACCCAGCGTGACCTCTGCGGTGCGATAACCTTCTGTGCCATTGGGGGCAATAGACCAATGTTGAACAAAATGAGCCAGCCCCTGTAATACCTTATTATCAAGCTGCTTGATTGGCTTATCTTCCAGCGATTGTTGGTGTAATAACACCTCCACCAGCCGTTTGGGGAGCACTTTTGCCAAGGTGTTTTTAATCGAGACATTGGGGTTTTGCGCTCGTTGCTCGCCTAAAAAGGCCATAACATCGAGATCAGGGGTGAGATTCACCGAAACGCTTTGCCCTGCGCGCCAATAGGATGAAATTTGTAATACCGCTGGCCCCGATAATCCGCGGTGAGTAAACAACAGCGCCTCTTTAAAACGCGTTTTATTTTCTGCGGTGATTTCGACTGGCAGCGCAGTGCCCGATAACTCGGCCAATGCCGTCTTATCGTGGGTGTGCAACGTAAACGGCACCAATCCAGCGCACGTGGGTATGATTGATAAACCAAATTGCTCAGCAATGCGATAACCCAGCGGCGTAGCGCCTAATTTAGGCATCGACAAGCCGCCAGTCGCCACCACCAGTGACGCGCATTCCACTTCACCGGTTGATAACGTGAGATGAAAACCGTGTTCGGTTTTTGCCACCGCCAGCACCTCGGTTTGGTAACGCTGAGTCACTGAGGGTAAATCGCATTCGGCCAGTAACATATTGACGATTTGTTTGGCTGAATCGAGGCAAAATAGCTGCCCATGATCGCGCTCTTCAAACTCAATGCCGTATTGGTAAATCATCGAGATGAAATCCCAATTGGTGTATTGCGCCAATGCCGATTTAACAAAATGTGGATTCTGGCTTAAGTAATTTTTGGCAGACACATCGTAGTTGGTGAAGTTGCAGCGGCCACCACCTGAGATCAAAATCTTACGGCCCGGCTTTTTGCCATGATCGAGCAGCAACACTCGACGACCGCGCTTGCCCGCTTGCGCTGCGCACATTAGTCCTGCGGCGCCTGCGCCAATGATCACCACATCAAACTGCTTATTCATCTCTACAACCTGTGTTTACTGCCCGTCTCTCGTGCCGCCATGCGCCGTTAATCGGAATCATGCCAATAAAAAAAAGGATGTGCTACACACATCCTTTTCAACTCATCTGAGCCTCATGGCCGCTAGTTTACCGAGGTTATCTCAAAACACCAAGCGTCCAAGCACGATTCTACTTTGGTTCGATGTCACAGCATAAAGGCGGCAAACAAGGTGACGACAACCAACGCAGTGGAGAGTATGAACAACTCTCGCACGCGATCGCATTTGCCCGTGAACACAGGATCGTGATGATGGTGATACTCTTTTCCCTTAATGTAATGGTAGAGACGGACCTGCTTGGCCATATTGCCATGGGTGGTAAAAAACCCGTTGCCATCAACTTGCTGGTATAACAAGGGATGCGCCTCTCGCATGATGTGGATCAGTGAGCGCAATGCGGTGAGGTATCGCGCCATGTTCACCACGGTTACCACCATAAGTGTGAATAAAATGGTATCACCATTGATCATCTCTTCCTCCCTACACCTTCGAGGATGCGTAAGAGCAAGAGACGGCAGCCTCTTTACTTGTTGCCTGTTACTGCGCGCACTTAGGCAACCGTCGCATCCATCACTGAAGATGAACCTTTCTTCGCTAACTCTGCCAGATCTTTGTCAATGAAGAACAGCGCCTTGCCTTCTTCACCGACCAATTCCAGCTTATCTAAAATTCCCTTGAACAGCTTTTCCTCTTCGTGCTGCTCGGCCACGTACCACTGTAAGAAATTAAAGGTCGAATAGTCCTGACTCGTAAATGCCGCATGAGCGAGTTTATTGATTTTCTCAGTAATCATACGCTCGTGTTCATAGGTTTCACGAAACACCTCTCCAAGTGAGGCGTAGTGATGGCGAGGCGCAGCGATTGCGCCCAAAATGGGTAACGCGCCAGTTTCACTGACATAGGTGAATAAGCGCTGCATGTGTTCCATTTCTTCGACGGCATGGGCGCGCAAAAACTGAGCCGCGCCTTCAAAGCCTCGATCTTCACACCACGCGCTCATTTGTAAGTATAGGTTGGATGAAAAAAACTCGAGATTAATTTGCTCGTTGAGTTGACTCACCATATCACTGGATAACATACCGACTCCTTGTGGTTATATTTCAACCACTTTGCCACTATCCCCGCGCAACTGCAAGAACCAAGAACGCCAATGTGAAACGGTTTGATTTATTATTGAAATTTGGCTCCAGACCTCAGTTATTGCTGGGGTTCTGAGATCTTGACGACACATTTTTTACCGTCGCAATGCTATGGTTAATCCATACTATTTAAGGCGTCATGCTTCATTCGGCAGTAAATTGCGTTTTCGCGGCGGTTATCTTTAAAAAGCACTCTGCGAAGCGAAAATGAAATTTTAATGGCCCACTGAAGCGCACCTACGGAGAAAAATCATGACTTATCAACACATCCTTGTCGCTGTCGATCTCTCTGAAGAAAGCAATGTTCTGATTGATAAAGCCGTCAAACTGGCCAGTCGCTTGGAGGCTAAGGTTTCATTTATTCATATCGATGTGAATTTTGCCGAGCTCTATTCCGGCCTGATTGATATCAATATGGCAGAGGCGCAACATCAAGCGATGGAAACCTCACGAGAAAAGCTCGACAAACTCGCGTCTTACGCCGGCTACCCTATCACTCACACCTTTGTTGGCAGTGGCGATCTTGGGCAAGAGCTGTGCGATACCATTGGCGACTATCAAATTGATCTCTTGGTGTGTGGTCATCACCAAGATTTTTGGAGCAAATGGCTATCATCCACCCGTCAGCTGATCAATTGCTCGCCCGTTGATATGCTCGTCATTCCGCTGCGTGAAGAGAGTTAATTAACATAAACGCCTCGCCAGTCGAGGCTTTTTTCTGCGCGCCAAACTCAGTACACTCAAGGCTCTTTTCTCATCCCAATCTCTCATATCAACGAGGATATTATGCCGTACTTGGTCGCCGTCACCTTACTGTGGGCCTTCTCCTTTAGTTTAATTGGCGTGTATTTAGCTGGGCAGGTGGATGCCTATTTCTCCGTTTGGATGCGTGTGGCGTTAGCGGCTGTCATATTCCTCCCTTTTTTGTCGTTTCGTGGTATCGCAAAAACGCTGATTGCCAAACTTATGATCATTGGTGGCTTTCAGCTTGGTTTGATGTACTGTTTTTATTACCAATCGTTTTTGTTGCTCTCTGTGCCAGAGGTACTGCTCTTTACCGTCTTCACTCCGATTTACGTCACTCTCCTTTATGATTTACTGCAACGTCGGTTTTCACTGTGGTATCTCGTCACGGCGGCGGTCGCAGTATTCGGTGCGGCGGTGATCAAATTTGCGCAACCGGAAGGTCATTTTTGGCTTGGGTTTTGGGTGGTGCAAGGTGCCAACCTCTGCTTTGCCATCGGCCAAGTCGGCTACAAATATGTGATGGAGCAAAGTTCGGTCAAAGTGGCTCAGCATACTGTTTTTGGTTATTTCTATCTTGGCGCGCTCGTGGTCGCCACAGTGGCGTTTGCTCTTTTAGGCAACAGTGACAAATTGCCGACCACACCACTTCAATGGAGCGTGTTGGTCTATTTGGGCGCCATCGCGTCGGGCTTGGGGTATTTTGCTTGGAACAAGGGGGCAACCCTAGTCAACGCAGGAGCATTGGCGGTCATGAACAACGCGCTAGTCCCGGCAGGGTTGCTGGTCAATTTGCTTTTGTGGAATCGAGATGAAGACATTCCGCGCCTGTTGCTCGGCGGCGCGTTAATTTTGCTTTCATTGTGGGTTAATGAGACTTGGGTTAAACGCAAAGTGGCGTCAGATTACGCCAAACAGGGCCGCAAAGCCTCAGTGTAAACCAAACTCTGCGGCGGTGGTTCGAATACGCGAAGATTAGGCTCCCATCGCCGCTTGCACATAAACATCAAAGCGATTCTTTTTGGTTTCAATCGCCATTGAGGGTTTTTGCTGAGCCAGCCATGGCGCGTAATCAGGCCGTTTCACCACAACGCGCTTACTGGCCAGCAACAAGGCTGGAGCCAATAACGCATCGGCGTCATTATCGCTGCCCACCAGCGATTGAAATACGCGCATCTCTTTTTTGACTAACGCGGTTTTCTTTTTGCCTTCAGGATGAGGGTACATGGGGTCAAGATAGACCACATCTGGACGCACAAAGTCATCGCGCTGGGATAAGGTCTCTAACGCATCATGGCTTGAAGCGTGCAGTAGCGATAAACGCTCGCGAACCCAAGCACCAATCTCAGGATCCATTCCCGCGCGCATCAATCCATCATCAAGTAACGCCGCAACCACAGGGTTACGCTCCACCATCTGTACATAACAGCCCAACGAAGCCAACACAAACGCATCGCGCCCCAGTCCCGCCGTCGCATCCAAAACGCGTGGCATCGCGCCTTTGTTTAGGCCCGCAGCTTTGGCAATGGCTTGTCCCTTGCCACCGCCAAATTTGCGACGATGCCCCACCGCACCACCGACCAAATCGACAAAAATGGCGCCTAATTTCGGCTCATCCAATTTACGCAGCTCAAGCTGACTATCGGTTAGTACCAGCGCAAACGGGCTGGTATCATCATGGACAAGCTGCCAACGCTCAGCAATGTCAGCAAGTCGATGTTGCGCTTGCTCAGGCTGGCAAACGCACTCACAAATCAATTGAATGTGCACAGCGCACTCCTTCGTCATGGCGATATCGCCACATCGGTATTCGGGTTCGAAATTTCGCGGCAGTGTACCTCACTCTCGAAAAAGTTGCAGCCACCGCAAATCTGTTGTTTCCACCAATGGCAAACCCTACCTAACCACGTCAACGCGTATCTTGAAGTTACTTGGGTAAAGGCATCAATTACAGGTATAGTCGCACAATATCGCGCACAAAAGAGACTCAAGATGCAGACCACACCAGCCAAGTTAGACGAACTCGATAAAGCCATTTTAAAAACGCTAATGGCGGATGCGCGCAAGCCTTACGCTGAAATGGCAAAGGAGTTTCATGTTAGCCCTGCCACCATTCACGTGCGAATCGAAAAGATGAAATCTGCCAATGTGATTGAAGGCACGGAAGTGATCGTCAACACCAAAAAGCTCGGCTTTGATGTGTGCTGTTTTATTGGAATCAATCTCAATGCGGCGCGCGATTATCACTCGGCGCTAGAAAAACTTAACGCATTGGAAGAGGTGGTAGAAGCCTACTACACCACTGGCGCGTACAATATTTTTGTTAAACTGATGTGTCGCTCCATCGAGGAGCTGCAATACGTTTTGATTGATAAATTGCAAGCAATTGATGAAGTGCAATCGACCGAGACTTTGATTTCGTTGCAAAATCCGATCAATCGCAACGTCAACCCTTAATATCCCCATGGAAGGCACAGCGCAGCTGGCGAGATCGAACAAAAAACCAGCCCGAAGGCTGGTTGATACGCGATGTGTCTCAGTTCACTCACTCGAGAGCTTATACTCGAACAAAGCCTAAGCTTGGATCCCCGAATGACGCAATAACGCATCAATTTGCGGCTCTCGGCCACGAAAACGCTTAAACAGCGTCATTGGCTCTTCGCTGCCGCCCATCTCTAGAATATTGGTCAAAAAGCTGGCGCCAGTATCGATATTAAAAATGCCCTCTTCTTCGAAACGCGCGTACGCATCCGATGACAACACTTCAGCCCACAAGTAGCTGTAGTAGCCAGCGCTGTAACCACCCGCAAAAATGTGCGAGAAGCCATGAGAGAAGCGCGACCATTCAAGCGCAGGCAGAACCGACACCTTTTGTTTTACTTGCGCGAGCGTATCAAGCACCTTAGGGCCGACTTCCGGATCAAATTCGGTGTGCAACGTAAAATCAAACAGGGCAAACTCAAGTTGACGCAGCAGCGCCATCGCCGATTGGAAGTTTTTCGCCGCAAGCATCTTATCAAGCATCGCTTTGGGCAGCGGCTCACCAGTTTGGTAATGACCGGAAATAAAGGCCAGCGCGTCTTCTTCCCAGCACCAGTTTTCTAGGAACTGACTTGGCAATTCGACCGCATCCCAAGGCACGCCGTTGATCCCTGACACTGCACCTGAGGTGGTCACTTGCGTGAGCATGTGATGAATACCATGGCCAAATTCGTGGAACAAGGTCACCACTTCATTATGAGTAAATAGCGCGGGTTTATCGCCAATTGGGCGGTTGAAGTTACAGGTCAAATACGCCACCGGCGTTTGCAGCTCACCACTTAGCGTAGTACGACGCACGCGGCACTCATCCATCCACGCACCGCCGCGTTTGTGTTCGCGAGCATAGAGATCAAGGTAGAAACTGCCACGCAGTGTGTTGGCGCCGTCCAAAATGTCAAAGAAGCGCACCGATGGATGCCAAGTCTCCACCCCTTCACGCTCGACCACATACATACCAAACACACGCTCAAGCACCTCAAACAGCCCGCTAAGAACCCGCGCTTCCGGAAAATAAGGGCGCAGATCTTCATCAGAGATCTCAAACAGATGCTGCTTTTGTTTTTCGCTGTAGTAAGGGATATCCCATAAATTTAGCTCGGTCACGCCAAACTCTGTTTTGGCAAAATCACGCAGGGCTTGCACTTCACGCTCACCTTGTGGCTTAGCGCGGCTGGCTAAATCATTCAAAAAGCCCAGTACTTGCTCTGGATTTTCCGCCATTTTGGTGGCGAGCGACTTTTCACTGAAGGTGTTAAAACCAAGCATACGGGCGATTTCGTGACGTAATTTGAGCTCTTCGTTAATGATCTCGGTATTGTCCCATTTGCCGGCATTCGGCCCACGATCAGACGCACGCGTGACATACGCCTGATAAATTTCCGCGCGTAACTCGGCATTGTCGCAATAGGTGATCACTGGCAAATAAGACGGAATATCTAAGGTCAATAAATAGCCGGTTTCGCCTTTGGCTTCAGCCGCTGCTTGCGCTGCGGCAAGTGCCGACTCAGGCAGCCCAGCTAACTCAGCGGCGTCTTCAATTCGCTTTGACCACCCCATAGTGGCATCAAGCACGTTATTGGAAAATTGCGAGCTGAGCTCTGACATACGTTTGCTAATTTCACCATAACGATGCTGCTCATCAGCTGGCAAGCCAATGCCCGAGAGTTCAAAATCGCGTAAACCATTATTGATGGTTTTTTGCTGCGCTAAGGTTAAGGTTGCAAAATCCTCACTCGCTTTTATCGCTTTATAGGCATCAAATAAGCCTTTGTGCTGCCCCACCCAAGTGCCGTATTCCGACAATAAAGGCAAGCAGCTTTCATACGCTTCACGCAGTGCTTCACTGTTGACCACCGAGTTCATATGGCTTATCGGTGACCAAATGCGACTCAAACGGTCGTCCACTTGCTCTATCGGCGCAATCACACTTTGCCACGTCGGCTGCGAGTTACTCGCCAATACCACGTCAATTTCGGTGCGGCAATCGTGAATCGCTTGCTCAATCGCAGGCTTAACTTGCTCTGGAAGGATGTCAGAAAACGGCGGAAGATCGGTAAAAGTCAGCAGAGGGTTCGTCATGCGCAATCCTTTTGTTTTGTGGCGTGTATGCCAAGAAGGGGAATCGCCCTTGGCTACGTGAGTGTCACGCAGCGGGATAAGTCTGGTCTTGATACTCAAGATATATCTATACCCAAACAACTTGGAGTTGCAGGTAGGCGGCAAACGAACAAAGCCTCTGATCACTTCGTGAACATAGATAAACTATGTGATGAGGTTTGTGAGAGCCAGCCAACAACGCTGCAACTTCAAGTAGAAAGGGTATAACACTATATACCGAAACAACAAGTTGCAGGTATATACCCAAACAACTTAGCGGTTCAGGTAGGCGGAAAACGAGAAAAGCCTCACAACGCCATTGCGCTCAAGCTCAGCCCGCTAACCTGAGATACAACGCCACCGTAATGGCATATTTTTGTCCAGTTTCGGTGTATAATCAGCGCCAACTCAATGCACAACCACACTGTTAGAGCAGTGTTTCGAGGGTTTATTTTGCTAAGTTATCGCCACAGTTTTCACGCTGGCAATCACGCCGACGTTATTAAGCACATTGTTCAGAGCCTGATCCTTGAGACGCTCAAACAAAAAGAGAAACCGTTTGTCTATCATGACACGCACTCCGGTGCTGGGCGTTACGATTTAACCCACGAATGGTCAGAAAAAACCGGTGAGTACAAACAAGGCATTGGCCGCATTTGGCACAATGGCGAGATTAAGTCACTGGTACCGGGCTACTTTGCCGCGATTGAGGCACTCAATCCAACATTAGCGGCCAATGAATCGCTGCGTTATTACCCCGGTTCGCCACGCGTTGCGCGCGCGCAGATCCGCGAGCAAGATCGCATCGTGCTGACCGAGCTGCATTCAAGTGACTACCCACTACTGCAGCAAGAATTTGCACGCGACCGTCACGTCACGATTTATCAAGAAGATGGATTTCGCCGCTTAAAAGCGAGCCTACCGCCCGCTGAGCGCCGTGGTTTGGTCTTGATTGATCCGCCTTACGAGCTTGCGAAAGAATACCGCGACGTCGTCAAAGCGATTGGCGAAAGTTACAAACGCTGGGCCACTGGCATTTATGCCATCTGGTATCCTGTGGTAAATCGTGCCACTATCGACGATATGATTGACGGGCTAAAAGCGCTTGGCATTCGTAAAATTTTACAGTTGGAGTTGGGAGTATCGCCTGACACCAATGAGCGCGGTATGACAGCGTCGGGGATGATTGTTATCAATCCGCCTTGGACGTTAGAAAGCCAAATGCAAACCATTTTGCCGGCGCTGCAACACGCTATTGCGCCTGCAACTGGGCATTACACGATTGACTGGATTGTTCCTGAATAATTCAATACGCGGAACAAGAAGTTGTCAGACACGCCACTTACGCTCAATAAAGTGGCGCCATCATTGATGGAACAGCGCTACCACACAATGGCCTCAACAGCGAAACAAACATAGGGTAGCGTCATGGAAGAACGAACAATCATGGACACCCATTGAACGACTTGGAATTGGAATCACCTCAGCCGCTTGGCTGACTAACTGAGATTGGAGAAAATAATGGCGACGCATTTTGATTATATCTGTATCGGTGGTGGTAGCGGTGGCATTGCCTCAGCCAATCGCGCCGCGATGCATGGTGCCAAAGTTGCCCTCATCGAAGCGCGCGATTTAGGCGGTACTTGTGTCAATGTTGGCTGTGTGCCGAAGAAAGTCATGTGGCATGGCGCGCAAATTGCCGATGCGATCAAACTGTACGCGGCAGATTATGGCTTTGACTTAACCCAAAACGGGTTTAACTGGAACACCTTGGTAGAAAGTCGCCAAGCCTACATCAATCGCATTCACCAGTCTTACGATAGTGTACTTGGCCGCAATAAGGTTCATGTGATCAAAGGCTTTGCTCGCTTTGTCACTGGCAGCCCGCAAACTATTGAGGTCAATGGTGAGCACTACACCGCAGATCATATTCTGATTGCCGTAGGTGGCGCGCCCACCATTCCTAACATTCCCGGCGCGGAATATGGCATCGACTCAAATGGCTTCTTTGAGTTAGAGGCGCAGCCTAAACGCGTTGCGGTGGTCGGTGCAGGTTACATTGCGGTGGAAATCGCAGGCGTGCTAAACGCACTTGGCACGGAAACGCACCTTTTCTGCCGTAAAGAAGCGCCGCTACGCAGCTTTGACCCGCTGATCGTCGAAACCTTGCTTGAAGTGATGCACAGCGAAGGCCCGCTACTGCATACTCACAGCGTGCCAAAATCAGTCAGCAAAGAAGCCGACGGTAGCGTGACGCTGCATCTAGAAAATGGCGAAAGTCACAATGTTGACCAGCTTATTTGGGCGATTGGTCGCCACCCTGCCACCGAGCAAATCAATCTTGAAGCTACGGGCGTAGAAACTCGCAACGGTTACATTGTGGTCGATGAGTACCAGCAAACCAATGTGCCAGGGATCTACTGCGTTGGTGACATCATGTACGGCGGTATCGAACTGACACCAGTCGCGGTGAAAGCGGGCCGTCAGTTGTCTGAGCGACTGTTTAACAACAAGCCAAACGCCAAAATGGATTACAGCTTGGTGCCAACCGTGGTATTTAGTCATCCTCCTATTGGCACCATTGGTTTAACCGAGCCACAAGCGATTGAGCAATATGGCGTAGACAATATTAAGGTGTACAGCTCAAGCTTTACTGCAATGTACACCGCTGTGACTCGTCATCGTCAGCCGTGCAAAATGAAACTGATTTGCGCTGGTGAAGACGAGCGCGTGGTCGGCCTTCATGGCATTGGCTATACCGTTGATGAGATGATCCAAGGCTTTGGCGTTGCAATGAAGATGGGCGCAACCAAAGCTGATTTCGATTCGGTGGTCGCGATTCACCCGACAGGCTCTGAAGAGTTTGTTACCATGCGCTGAGTGTATTGCCACGAAAGCGCTAAAGAGATTAAGGGCAAGCACTCGCTTGCCCTTTTTGTTCTAATCCGCAAAAGTGCCAATCCGAAAAAGCTACAGCGCTTGCTTGGCAGGACGCACTATCATTTCGTTCACATCAACATCGGCTGGCTGAGCAAGAGCAAACAAAATTGCATCAGCAATCGCTTGAGGCTCAATCGCAATATCGGTAAACGCTTTTACCGCCTGTTTCACTTCATCAACGCCAATGTGCTCGGCAAGCTCTGTTTTAATCGCCCCTGGGCTGATATTGGTCACGCGAATCGAACCATCGGACTCCATGCGAATCCCTTCACTTAAGGCACGCACCGCAAATTTGGTGGCGCAGTAAACTGCGGCACCGGGGAAAACAATGTGGCCCGCTACAGAGCTAATATTGACAAAATGCCCACTACCTTGCGCGCGCATCAGTGGCTGCGCTGCCGCAACGCCATTCAATACGCCCTTGATATTCACATCCACCATCCACATCCATTCGTCATGGCGGTTCATTTCCACCGGAGAGAGCGGCATCACCCCAGCGTTATTGACCCACACATCCAAACGGCCAAAATGGTCTTTGGCTTTTGACGCAACTTGCTGCATCTGATCAAACGAGGTGACATCGGCTTCTAAAGCGATAGCTTGCCCACCAGCACTGTTGATTTCATTAACCAATTGCTCTAGGCGCGCTTTGCGGCGCGCGACCGCCACAATTTTGGCACCTTTTGAGGCTAACAGCCGCGCCGTGGTTTCACCGATCCCACTGCTTGCTCCAGTTATGACAACAACTTGAGTTAGTTGACTATTCATTTTCGAGTTCCCCTTTTGATATAAACCAAGACGGTAGTCCAATCAAAAGCGTAGAGCCCGAATACAAAAGGCGCAAAATTGTGCCTTGAAAATGAGCGCAACACGCGCCGCTGGGTCAAATTACATGACTATCGAACACACAGCACGTTCAGCAAAGAACTTCCCGTCAAAGTCAGCGCGCGCCCATCGGCAAATAATCCAGTGCGGCCCTCTCCCCAGTACGGCAAATGCATTGGCCAATGTTCTTTTTGCATTAATTGAGAGCCCAGCAGCACAGTAAACTCTTGCTCTGTGGGCAAACGCATCTCGACTTCTTGGCATACGACCAAGGCCGCAGCGTAATCAAGGCGATTCCACGGCTTACTGTGTTCCATGTAAAATTCATGCTGATTGTCCTGCAAATAAGGCACGGCGTAGACGTGTCCTTGCAAAACGGTTTTTAATCGAATTTGTACCGCATTCGCGGTGGCCGATTCTGCTGGTGGCGGCATGGCAGCCAGTGAGGCCGGCGCTGGCGCTTTTGGCGCCGTCGGGGCCTTAGGCGCCGCTGGCATCACCGCGGCAACGGCAGAGATTGATGGCACGGACACACTTTGCCGCGCTTTGGCTGAGCTGGCACGCTCCGTTTTAGGCGGTACTTTGATGGAGGCTTTGCTTGCATTCGCTTTAGCGGCGTTCGCGCCAGTCGCCGCGACACGAATAAACGCATCTTGATAGCCGGGGACTTGTTTCACTTTCGCCAAATCTTGCTTTGCTGCCGTGAACTGCTCATAAGGACCGATTAAGCAACGAAAGTCGTCCCCCTCAGGCTTCATCCACACATCCGTTGTCATATTCTGGTAGAGCGGTTTTGCCTGAGCCAGTGTCAACGGAGCCTTTAGCAAACCGCACTGAATCCAAAAATAGCTTGAGTTTTGCTGGGCTGGCGCTTCACTACGCCAGTGCCCATGACCTATAGGGCATTGAGCATCCAGTAACGGTAGCGCATCAGGGCTGGCTTGGGTTGCGCTGCATAAATACGCCTGCGCAGAAAAAGGCATGGCAAGCAAACTCATCAACGTCAAGAGGCGCCATGGCGCGTTGCGCCTGCCCAAATTAGAGGTGTTTTTTTTCATCGTCGCATTTCCACAGTAACTCAACCAATACCGTTGAGCGTTCAAACAACAACAAGCCATAAAAAAGAAGCAAAAAAAGAGCCGTTTTTTTAAACAGCTCTTTAATGACAACAAATTTTTGAACCAGTTCACTGTTTGGCTGCGGCATCGCCACAAAAACAACCTGTTTTTTACACCAATAAGATTTATATTAACCTTTATAAATCTTAGGGTTAAACACATCGCGCAGCCAGTCACCCAACAAGTTAATCACCAATACCAGTGTCACTAGCACAAGACCTGGAAATGCGGTGATCCACCAAGCACCAGAGAAAATGTAGTTAAAACCAATGCTGATGAGCGAACCTAGTGATGGCTGATCAACAGGCAAGCCCAATCCTAAAAACGATAAGGCCGCTTCTGACATAATTGCATTCGCCACTTGTACCGTTGAAATCACTAGAATAGGCGACAAGCAGTTAGGCAAAATGTGACGGAACATAATTCGTGGCGCTTTGAATCCCATCACTTTTGCCGCTTCAACGTACTCTTTTTTCTTCTCAGCAAGCACCGACGCACGGATCGTACGAGCGTATTGTGGCCATTCGGCAACGCCGATAATCACCACCAGCATCACCACAGCGTATTGACTGAAAAATTCACTGCCAAAACTGGCTTTGAAGATCGCCGACACGATAATCGCTACCATCATGGTTGAGAACGACAACTGAACGTCGGCAAAACGCATCAAAAAGCTATCAATACGACCGCCAAAGTAGCCCGCCGACAAACCGATAATAATGCCCAAAAAGAGCTGAACACCGACCGCCAAAAACCCGATGGTCAATGACAGGCGTGAGCCGTATAAAATCGTCGATAAAATGTCGCGACCTTGCTCATCGGTCCCAAGAGTAAAGCGCTCATCGCCATCCTCCATCCAAGCGGGAGGCAATTCCGAGTCCATAATATCAATCGATGAGAGATCATAAGGATCGGTGGGCGCGAGCAGTGGCGCGCTCAATGCGAGCGCCACAAAAAACACGAATACCGCAAAGCTTGCCATGGCGACTTTGTCGCGCAAAAAGTAATAAAGAAAATCAGACTGTTTAAAACGCTGCCAGCGTGATGGTGTGGTTGTGACAAGTTCCATCGTTAAGCTCCTTTTCCAGTCAAATTCACCGTTGGGTTAATTAAGCCATAGAGCAAGTCGACGATGGTATTCGTCACCACAAACAGCAAGCCAACAAAAATAACGTACGCAGTGATAAGTGGTGTATCAACGCGGTTAATCGCCTCTAAAAACAAAAATCCTGTGCCCGGCCATTGAAATACGGTCTCGGTTAAAATGGTGTAAGCGACCATAGTACCAATTTGAACACCACCAACGGTCAATACCGGCAACATGGTGTTTTTCAGCGCGTGTTGGTAGTAAATTTTATTAAGCGCTAACCCTTTTGCTTTGGCAAATTTAATGTATTCCGAGCTGAGCACTTCCAACATTTCGGCGCGAACCAAACGAATAAACAGTGGCAGCATAATCGAGGCCAAAGCAATGCAGGGTAAAATCAGATGCGCCAAGCCATCTGCGGTCATATAACCCGACTCCCAGCCCAAAATATTGGCTGTTTCGCCTCGTCCATAGGAAGGCAACCAGCCTAGCTCTATCGAAAAGACATACATCAGCATAATGGCGGTTAGGAAAACCGGAATGGAAATGCCGATACTGCTTCCTGCCATTACCACTTTGGTAAACCAGCTTTTAGGATGGATTGCGGAATAAACGCCAAGTGGGATCGACAGCACGACAATTAAAACGCTCGCGCCAAACACCAGCTCAAGTGTCGCCACCAGCTTGTCTAAAATGACATCAACCGCAGGGCGCTTAAAGAAATAGGAGGTACCAAGATCGCCTTGCAGCGCAGCACCAATAAAACGCGAATATTTGGTGAAGAAGGGATCGTTAAGCCCAAGCTCATCGCGAAGCGCCTGACGCTCAGCTTCAGAAACCGATTGACCAACCAACTCACGCAATGGATCGCCTAAGTTGTCTTGAATGGCAAACGCCACCAAACTGATCACAAACATCACTATCAGTGCCTGAAATAGGCGCTTGACCAGAAAAGAAAACATTCCCTGCCCCTTGTGTCCTTATTACTCTGCTTACCAGAGCGTTACTGCTAACGCAATCACAGCCAATCACACTGCTTTTAACTTCGTTGAGTCAAAGCCGATTCATCACTGGATGACGATATGTGGCGCGCCATCAACAACGCGCCACATGAATCAGTCTAAAGTTTCCGCCGCGCCTCGACTGAATTTGAGCGGCGGCCACGCTGAGGCAAATACCGCAGCGTGGCATGGTCAATCATTACTTAACGACAAGATCACCAAAGTAAGGCATTACCATTGGGTTTACGATCTCCGCAGCGCCAACGTTTGATTTCGCGCCCCACGCTTCACTTTGCCAATGTAGAGGGACAAATGCCGCTTCATCGTAAAGGATGCGTTCTACTTTTTTCAGCATGGCTGAACGTTTCGCAGGATCGGTTTCAACGTTTGATGTTTCAATCAATTGATCCACTTCGCTGTTTGAGTAGTAACCACAGTTGTATTGACCACGGCCCGTCTCGGCATTGCGCGTCATCGTTAGGAATTCAGTCAAGTTTGCTGAATCTTCCGTATCTGCGTGCCAACCGATCATCAGCATATCTGCGTTACATAGGTCAAATTCAGGCCAGTATTGCGCTTTTGGCATGGTCTTTAGGTCAACCTTGATACCGATTTTTGACAACATTGCCGCTGTCGCTTGAGCAATTTTCGCGTCGTTAACATAACGGTTGTTTGGCGCAATCATGGTTAGAGTGAAACCATCAGCATAACCTGCGTCTTTCATCAGCTGTTTGGCTTTTTTCAGATCATAACGTGGTACCAGCGCTTCGTTGTAACCCACATAACCTTTTGGTCCTTGCTGACCTGCGGTAGTGGCAAACCCTTTCATGATTTTCTTCACGATGCCTTCGTTGTTGACCGCATGAACGATGGCTTGACGAACGCGAACATCTTTCAGCGCTTCATGACCGTTTTGATTCATCTGGAATGAAATCAAACGGGTACCAGGTAGTGTAACCAAGTCAATGCCGTCAGCACCGCTAACACGCTCATGGTCATTTGGTGCGACTGGGTGGATCATATCAACATCGCCCGACAACAAGGCCGCAACGCGAGTCGCCGCTTCTTTAATAGGAACGAGAGTGATGTTATCTACGTTACCTTTTGAGTCGGTATCCCAGTAATCAGCAAAGCGTTTGAATTCCACTTTTACGCCCTGCTCACGCTCGGTCACGATGTAAGGTCCCGTGCCCGATAGTGTGGTTGAAGCGAATGAGTTACCGTGCTTAACGATCTCCGCTTTGTCTTTACCATCGGCTGTGGTGCCAGTGTAGAACTTGCTGTCCATTGGGAAGATGTAAGTTGCGGTTTGCAGTACCAATGGGTAAGGCGCAGTTGAAACCAAATCAACGGTGTTGGCGTCAACTTTAACCATTTTTTCGTATGGACCAAAAATGGCTTTAAAGTCAGGAGACGCTTTAAGACGGTTAAATGTCCAGACCACATCGTCTGCAGTCATCACATTACCTGAGTGGAACTTAACACCCTCACGTAGGTGAAAGCGGTACGTCGTGTCACTCACGCGTTCCCACTTGCTAGCAAGGCGAGGTTCAAATTCAAGCGCTTGGGTGTAACGCACAAGTGGATCAAACACCATGTGCGACAGCTGTAGCGTGCCACCAGAAAGCTGCTCATGTGGGTCAAGTGAAACCGGATCGGCATCGTAAGCGACAGTAATATCAGCGGCCATGGCGCTGAAGCTAAGACCTGCAGCCATCAATGCGGCCGCTAAGGTGCTTTTCAACATTTTCATTGCATAACTCCTTATGCGGGAAACCTTTCCCTATGCAGTTGCGTTTGTTGTGTTTATTAATGGTTATGGTTTGCTCAACCTAAACAGCAAATGTCACCGTTTAATTCGGTTGAGCGTATACACGGACCGAAAGGTCACGCCGACATCACCTGCTCACGTAAACCGGTAAACTCCGGCATAAGCGAGATTAGCTGACGACTGTATTCGTGTGTTGGTGAGTTGAACAGCTGCTCTGTCGGCGCCACTTCCAGTAATTGGCCCATTTTCATCACACCAACACGGTCACACATTTGACGGATCACCGGCAAATCGTGGCTAATAAACAACATGGTGAGATTCAGCTCACTTTGTAGATCTTTTAACAGGTTAAGAATTTGAGCCTGTACCGACACATCCAAGGCGGATGTGGGTTCATCACAAATCAATAAGCGAGGGCGAGTGGCAAGCGCGCGAGCAATTGAAATACGCTGACGTTGGCCACCTGAAAATTCATGTGGGTATTTCACGCCTGCCATGACACCAAGACCAACATGCTCCAATAAGTCGTTCACCACTTGGCGAGTTTGCGCTTCATTGGCGGTTAACTTATGAAAACGGATTGGCTCTGCGATGATGTCAAAAATTTTCATTCGCGGGTTCATTGAGGTATACGGGTTTTGAAACACCATTTGCATTTGACGGCGCAGCGGACGACGCGCTTTTTCTGACGTTAATGCTGTCAAATCAATGCCTTCAAAACTGACTTGGCCTGAATTAGGCTGATAAAGACCAGCAATAACACGCGCAATGGTTGACTTACCCGATCCAGACTCGCCAACCAAGCCAAAGGTCTCCCCCTCATGCACTTCAAAAGAGACATTATCCGATGCTTGAACGTACTCTCGGCGGCTTTCAAACAGCGAGTCTTTGGTAATAAAGCGCAAATTGACATTGTCGACTTTTAACAGCGCGCCTTGATATTCTCGCTGATCTTGACTTTGACCAAGCCAATGATTTTTGACATCCAAGCTTGAAGTCGCTTCGGCTTTTTCGATATAGCTGACCAAAGGAAAGCGCGCTAACTTCACATCGGAACGTGGCACGGCAGAAATAAGGCTGCGAGTATAAGGATGGTCAGGATCGCCAAGCACTTTGCTGGTTGGGCCAAACTCAACCAAATCACCGCGGTACATCACGGCAACGCGATCGGTCACGTTTGAAACCACGCCCATATCGTGAGTCACGAGCATACAGCCAACATTTTTTTCAATACACAGCTCGCGGATCAGATTCAAAATTTGATCTTGAATTGACACATCCAGCGCTGTCGTGGGTTCATCGGCAATAATTAAATCAGGCTCACCAGCTAACGCAATCGCGATCACTACACGTTGACGCATACCACCAGAGAATTGGTGGGGATATTGCTTCAAACGGTTTTCTGGCTGAGGAATACCAACTTGCTGCATGAGCGACAACGCGCGTTGATACGCTTCTTTGTCACTCACTTCCATGTTGGCGTGAATGGTTTCTGTAAGCTGCTGCTCAACAGTAAACAGCGGATTCAGCGAGGTCATCGGATCTTGAAAAATGAAACCGATTTTCGAGCCTCGTACTGAGCGCATCGCTTCAGGCGATAGTCCCGAAATCTTTTCACCATCGAGAAAAACCTCGCCCGAGGCGACGTGGCCTGGCGGGCTCAATAGATCAATGATCCCATTGCCAACGGTTGATTTGCCAGCGCCAGATTCACCAACCACGCCAACAATTTCACCGCGCTCAATGTTAAACGATAACGATTTTACCGCAGCGTGAACGCCGTGACGTGATGGGTATTCGATACGCAGGTTTTTCACTTCAAGTAGTGACATATTCAGACCTCAACTGCCTTGTCTGTGTCAACATGGGGCCAGCCCCATATGTACGACTAAAATTCCATTTACCTAGCAGAATAAAATCCCACTAACTGATATGACGCATAATCTGGCAAAACTTACATAATAATGCAACAAATAATAATTAAACGTTGAAAGAATCCGCTTTCAAAGCGTTATATATTACTTTCTCACCACTTGCTGATTAAATGTTGTTCTATGTCAATTTAAAGCGTGATTTTATCCACAAAAATTATCAGACAAATGCTCCAAAAATGAATAAAGTGACGAAACTTTATTATTTCACACAACCAGGCATCAACATTCACATAACAACACACTCTTCGATGAACAAACCAATAGGCAGTGTTTTGTATTAAATGTACACTAATAAATAGAATTACCACCAATAGAACAACTAAAGCCCAAAACATCAATTTGCATAATTATGACATTTTCAGTCAAATGAAAGGATAATCGTCTAAACGCGTAACATTAAAAAAAACGCGCTTGATATGTCCAAAAATCAGACAATTGGTGTATTAAAATCGCAGATCTACGCAGCGCTCAACCGCTCATTTATTCGCCAAGCAAAACAAACCGAGCATGAAGCGATGTCTTGATATTTAGCCTGAGAAGTGAGATTCGACGCAGCTGGTTCTAGGCAGATGAGCACCCAGCCCCCCGACTCGCAGCCGTTTTCCTTTCGTCAGATAAAAAAAAAACCGCATGATGCGAGGTCTTGAAAAGTGGCCTGTGAAGTGGGATTCGACGCGGCTGGGCTTCCACGCGGCTGGGCTCCCAGACCCCGACTCGCAGCCGTTTTCCTTTCGTCAGATAAAACAAAACCCCGCATGATGCGAGGTCTTGAAAGTGGTCGGTGAAGAGGGATTCGAACCCCCGACCCTCTGGTCCCAAACCAGATGCGCTACCAAACTGCGCTATTCACCGAAACTGTATTCTTGGGCGAACCACAAGATAAAAAATGGGGTGGCTAACGAGACTTGAACTCGCGACAACCGGAATCACAATCCGGGGCTCTACCGACTGAGCTATAGCCACCATCAATTTGTTGTTTACCGCTATAGTATAGCCATAAACCAATATATGGTCGGTGAAGAGGGATTCGAACCCCCGACCCTCTGGTCCCAAACCAGATGCGCTACCAAACTGCGCTATTCACCGAAACTGTATTCTTGGGCGAACCACAAGATAAAAAATGGGGTGGCTAACGAGACTTGAACTCGCGACAACCGGAATCACAATCCGGGGCTCTACCGACTGAGCTATAGCCACCATAAATTTTTCACCGATACCTTTGAGCAAATGGCGCGCCCGAAAGGATTCGAACCTTCGACCTTTGGCTCCGGAGGCCAACGCTCTATCCAGCTGAGCTACGGGCGCATGCCCTATCGGCGGAGTGGAATAATACGGATATCACCCAGTATCGTCTAGTTTTTTTTTGCTTTTTTTTTTCGATTGGTCTGTTTTTCAACAAGTCGCCCTGCAAATGACCACAGAGTGGATGTGATTTAGCCCTTGCGTTGGAAAAGTGATGGTTTCGCGCAACAACCGTTCGAGATATACTCACTGATCGTTTACATTGAATTAACAGTATTACTAATATACCTAAGAGCTATGCCCAAAAGATTTGACGTGACAGAAAGGCTTGCGAGTACTTCGAAAATAGTGACAAACACTCCGTTCGAAGAAAGTCGGTACGCCAACCCAGCCACGTTTCAAGTATGACGGATATAAACAGCCACCAGCCAGTGAAGTGAGTAATGGATATGCCCAACACAAGGAATAAATCAAAACCAACGGTTCAATTAACGCTCTGGCGTCGTCTTACGATGATTGCGCTAAGCGTCGGCCTCATTATTTTCGCGCCATTGAATGCCCTTGCCGCCAAGATCAGTGAAGAGCAATATCAGGCGATCGAAGCGCGGATCAAACCCGTTGGCAATGTGTATCTTGCTGGCGAGGAAGCTGTCGTCGTCGCCGTGCCAACTGGCCCACGTGATGGTGTCGCGGTTTACAACACCTACTGCATGGCATGTCATTCGACCGGCGTTAGCGGCGCGCCGATCAGTGGTGATAGCGATGCCTGGGCGCCGCGCATCGCTCAAGGGCAAGCAGTGATGTTAGAGCACGCCCTAACGGGCTTTAATGCCATGCCGGCAAAAGGCACTTGTATGGACTGCTCAGACGATGAAATTCAGGCGGCGATCGATCACATGCTGGCTGGCCTCTAACCCTTTTTAGTCTTGCACCCAAACAGCGTAAAGATGCCGATTGACGACAAGCAAAGCCTCTGAGCATAACCGCCGCGCATAAGTGCGCTATGTGATGAGGTTTATAAGCAATAGGTAATCCCGCTGCAACGTCAAATAGAACGCGAATGCAAACCTAAGCGCGTCATTTGGCACAACCAATATGAAGGCTTAGCAACCCAATGTTAAGCCTTCAGGTTCTTTCTTACGCTACCGCCCTTTACCGAGATGTTGCTGGCGTAAGCGCGCGATGGCCGATTGCCCTTTAGACATACGCTCTTCTTGCGTGACGGGCTTTTTCTGACTCTCCCACTCTAAATCATCAAAGGGCAATTCATCTAAAAAGCGACTTTGCGTTGGCTTGAGCAACTCACCATATTGGCGCCGCTCTTTACACATCACAAAGGTCAGCTCCTTTTGCGCACGAGTGATCCCGACATACATTAAACGGCGCTCCTCATCGACATTATCTTCATCAATACTGGTTTGATGAGGCAAAATGCCCTCTTCAGAGCCAATCAGATAAACGTAAGGAAACTCGAGGCCTTTTGACGCATGCAGCGTCATTAGCTGAACCGCATCACTGTCATCATTCTCTTCGCCACGTTCCATCATGTCGCGCAGTGTGAGCCTTTGTACCACTTCTTTAAGGGATTTCTCTTCGTTATCCGGATTATCCCCTTCCAAATCGGCAACAATCCAGCCGTAAAGATCGGAGACGTTTTTCATCCGCATCTCTGCCGCTTTGGCACTGGCCGAGGTTTCGTACAGCCAATCTTCATAATGAATATCGCGCACCAATGACCGCACTGCTTCAACAGTATTGCCGCGCTCAGCTTGATCGGCTATGGCGACAATCCACTGGGTAAATCGACGCAAATTTTCTAGCCCTCGCCCCGTAAGGTGCTGTTCAAGCCCCAACTCAAAACTGGCTTCAAAGAGACTTTTTCCTCGCATATTGGCGTAGCTGCCTAGCTTTTCGAGTGTCACTGGCCCAATTTCACGCCGTGGCGTATTGACGATACGCAAAAACGCATTGTCGTCGTCTGGGTTCACTAAGACGCGTAGATACGCCATGATGTCTTTGATTTCCGCGCGCGCGAAAAATGACGTACCGCCGGAGAGCTTGTATGGCACGCGGTTTTGCATCAATGATTTTTCAATTAAACGAGATTGATGGTTGCCTCGATATAAAATCGCATAATCTCGGTATTGTGTGTGATTGATAAATTTATGCGCGATAATTTCTGCGGTAACGCGTTCCGCTTCGTGCTCTTCATTTTTGGCTAAGAGTACTTTGATTTTTTCGCCATCAGGGATCTCAGAAAACAGCGTTTTCTCATAAACGTGGGGATTATTGGCAATCAAAATATTTGCAGCGCGCAAAATTCGGCTCGTAGAACGGTAATTTTGTTCGAGCTTAATAAGGCGCAAATTGGGATAATCTTGCCCAAGCAATACCAAGTTTTGCGGTTTTGCCCCGCGCCATGAGTAAATCGATTGGTCGTCATCCCCTACCACGGTGAGACGGCCACGCTCGCCAACAAGCAAGCGCACGAGCTCATACTGGCTGGTGTTGGTGTCTTGGTATTCATCCACTAACAAATAACGAATGCGGCTCTGCCAACGCGTACGCACCTCTTCATTTTGGCGTAGCAGCTGAACGGGTAGAGCAATCAAATCATCAAAATCTAACGCGTTATACGCGCGCATCTGCTTTTGGTACAAACCAAAACAGAACGCAAAAAGCTGTTGCTGCTCACCTTGTGCATGCGCCATTGCTTGCTCCGGCGTCAGCATGTCGTTTTTCCAATTAGAAATACAACTGAGCAGCTGGCGTAATAGATCTTTATCGCCGTCAATCTGCTTTTCTGTCAGCTCTTTTAAAAGCGCCAACTGATCTTGGTCATCAAACAGTGAAAAGCCCGCTTTGAGTCCCAGCGCTTTGTATTCACGACGAATAATATTGAGCCCTAGCGTATGGAACGTCGAAACCATCAACCCTTTGGCTTCTTGCTTACCTAACGTCTGAGCGACACGCTCTTTCATTTCACGAGCGGCTTTGTTGGTGAATGTCACTGCGGCAATATTGCGAGCCTTGTAGCCACACTGCTGCACCAAATACGCAATCTTATTGGTAATGACTCGAGTCTTGCCAGAGCCGGCGCCGGCAAGCACCAAACATGGCCCAGAAACGTATTTGACGGCTTCATCTTGTCGTGGATTGAGTTTCATAACCAGCGTCTTCAAAGGAAAACCCTATTATACCCAAGTCGCCTCAAGATGCGCCAATCAACACAAAAGAGCGGGCTTGTCGATGAGACGAGGATTTCATTTAATTCGGTCTCATTTGTGCTGAATGTTAGCCAATGGTGAATTTTGATGACGCTTTTTGCCATTGACTAACGACTTTCTCGCCCTGATTCCTTAAAATGACAATAAATTGAAGGGAGTAATCGCAACTATGTTTGATCCAAAAAAACTTGAACAAATTGCCAAACAAATCCATGACTCCATGCCACAGCCTGTCAAAGATTTGGGTGCGGATGTGGAAAGCAAGGTACGCCAGGTCATTCAAGGCCAGCTCAATAAACTGGATGTCGTCAGTCGTGAGGAGTTTGATGTTCAAACTCAAGTGTTGTTACGTACACGCCAAAAGTTGACTGAGATGGAGCAAAAGCTGGCTCAGCTTGAAGAAAAGCTGGCGGATAAATAACATTTATTCCTAAGGCGCTTTCGAAGTAAAAAAGTAAAAAGGCTTGCCACAGAGCAAGCCTTTTCATTTTAAGAGTATTTCATCACTCAAACCGACAACAGTGCGGCTTGAGGCGGTTATATTAGTCGCCTACCGCGATACGTTTCATGTCCGTCATGTAGCCACGTAACTCTTCACCGATGTATTCCACTGGGTGGTTACGAATCGTACTATTGACTTCAATCAGTTGAGCATTATCGACTTGATTTGATGTTTCACCCAAACCTTTACCGATAACGTCAGTGCTGACCGATGGCATAAATTGCTCACGCAGCAATGGGGTTGCCACGTTGGCAAACAAGTAGTTGCCGTACTCTGCGGTATCTGAAATCACCACATTCATTTCATACAAACGCTTGCGAGCGATGGTATTGGCAATCAATGGCAGCTCATGCAAAGATTCATAGTAAGCTGATTCGTCAATAATGCCAGAAGCCGTCATCGCTTCAAACGCCAATTCAACACCAGCGCGAACCATTGCCACCATCAAAATGCCGTTATCAAAGTACTCTTGCTCAGCAATTGCAACATTGGTTGTTGGGTAGTTTTCAAACGCCGTTTCACCGGTTTCTGCGCGCCATTTTAGCAAGTTCGCGTCATCATTTGCCCAGTCCGCCATCATGGTACGAGAGAACTCACCGGCAATAATGTCATCCATGTGCTTGTTATACAGAGGACGCATAAGATCTTTAAGTTGCTCAGATAACTCAAAGGCGCGAATTTTCGCTGGGTTAGATAGGCGATCCATCATGTGAGTAATACCGCCAAACTTAAGCGCTTCGGTAATGGTTTCCCAACCGTATTGCAGCAATTTACCCGCATAACCTGGGTCGATACCCTCTGCGATCATTTTTTCATAACAAACAATAGAACCTGCTTGAAGCATGCCGCACAAAATGGTTTGCTCGCCCATCAAGTCTGATTTTACTTCTGCGACAAAAGAAGACTCTAGGCATCCTGCGCGATGGCCACCGGTGGCTGCCGCCCACGCCTTGGCGATATCCCAACCTTCGCCTTTTGGATCGTTTTCTGGGTGTACTGCAATCAGTGTTGGTACGCCAAAACCACGCTTATATTCTTCACGAACTTCCGTGCCAGGACACTTAGGAGCAACCATAACCACCGTAATATCGGAGCGAATTTGCATTCCCTCTTCAACCACGTTAAAGCCGTGAGAATAACCCAGTGCAGCGCCCTGTTTCATCAAAGGCATAACGGTTTCAACCACATTGCTGTGCTGTTTGTCTGGCGTAAGGTTCACCACCAAATCCGCTTGCGGGATCAGCGTTTCATAGCTACCTACTTCAAAGCCGTTGTCTTTCGCGTTTTTGTAAGATTGACGCTGTTCATCAATGGCCGCTTGACGTAAAGCGTAAGCCACATCAAGACCCGAATCACGCATATTGAGACCTTGGTTAAGACCTTGCGCGCCACAACCGACAATCACCACTTTTTTCCCTTTAAGAAAATCGGCTTCGGTTGCAAATTCGTCACGATCCATAAAACGGCAGCGGCCAAGTTGGTCTAGCTGTTCGCGTAAATTCAAGGTGTTAAAATAATTGCTCATCAGGCTCTCCTTACAAAAATTCCGTCAATCGCTCACTTATGTTGAGCGGATAACCTGATACTAATTAAGTTTTTTCGTTGCTTAAAGTGATATATTCACAACAAGTCATTGCAATAAATGCAACCACGGAAGGCTTATGGACATCAGATCAATTCGACTCTTCATCCATCTTTGCGATAGTCACAGTTTTGCTAAAACCGCCTCTGCGATGCACATGAGCCCGTCGGCATTAACCCGTCAGGTACAAAAGCTCGAATATGAAGTCGGCCAAACCTTATTTGTGCGAGATAATCGTGGGGTGGAGCTGACTGGCGCAGGAAAAAAAATGCTGCCAGTGGCATTACGTATGCTGAACGATTGGCAGCAACTGCAGCGCCAAATGCAAGGTATGGCCGATCAATTGCAAGGAGAGTTACGCCTCTTTTGCTCAGTCACCGCAAGCTACAGTTATTTGCCTGATTTGCTCTCAAAATTTCGTGTCAAACACCCCGATATTGAATTTAAGCTATCGACGGGCGATCCCGCGCAAGCCATCGAACGCATTTTAAATGAAGAGGCGGATGTGGCCATTTCTGCATTGCCAGAAGAGTTACCAAGCAAAGTGGCCTTTAAACCCATTGGTGAAATTCCGCTGTCAGTGATTGCCCCCAGTGGCATCAGCAACTTTGCCGAAGCGCTCCACCAAACTCGCCCCGATTGGAACGCAATTCCTTTTATCGTGCCTGAAGCGGGAACCGCTCGAGAGCGCGCGAACACGTGGTTTAAACAGATGAATATTCGTCCCACCATCTATGCTCAGGTTTCAGGGCATGAAGCCATCGTAAGTATGGTGGCGCTTGGTTGTGGCGTGGGCATCGCACCAGATATCGTGATCAACAACAGCCCAGTTCGCGACAAAATTGAACGGCTAAAATTGGTCCCCATCAAACCCTTTGAGCTCGGTATTTGTTGCCTTCACGCTCAACTCGACAACCCTCTTGTGAATGCTCTGTGGGAGGTCGCGTAAAGCATACACGTGCTTATCATGAGCGTGCGCTTGCGCGATTTGAAGCTGCAGCCTTGCTGAGTGACGCTGGCAAAACTGCATCTTCACGGAGCTTGAATATAGGCTTATTCCACATCAATAAAGGTGTCGCCCGAGAGAAATCCGTTGACATCGACATACAAAAAAGTGAAACCAGGACTCAAAGCAACAACCAATCCTTTTGTTACAGAGATGACACTGGGATTGTCCACTATCCATACATCAAGATTGGTAATGTCAATGGATGAACCATCGGTATAAAACAGCGTGGCTTCTAATTGCAGTTCCTCTCCCACTAATAAGTTGGATGTCGCAGGAAACTCAGCCGGACGAACTCGAATGCTTCGAATGGTTCCGTCAACCACATCGACGGTTCTTGCATTACTGGTGACAGAATCTAACACCGCGGTAATGCTTGACTGACCACGAGTTGCAGCATAAACGTTGCCTTCAAACACCCTTGCCACAAACGGGTTGCTGCTGAGCCAAACCACCTGTGTTGTTAAATCCACTTGTGACCCATCGGAATATTGACCGATAGCGGTCATAGGTGTGGTAATACCGGCCGGCATCGTCACCGTCTCTGTAGGCGTAATACTTAAAGACTCTAATGCAGCTTCTGTGACCGTCACGGTTTGGGATACCGAAATACCGGCAAAGTTGGCGGTTATGGAAGCGACACCTTCACCAATAGCTACGACTGTCCCTGCAACAACGGTGGCTATGCTGGGGTCGCTGCTTTGCCATTGGCTGCGAGCCGATACATCACTTTGAACCCCATTACTGTAATTGGCTGTTACTCTGAGCTGCAATTGCCGCCCTTTGGGTAGCGATGCTGCCGTAATGTCCTCGGGTAATTCAATCGTCAATTGAGTCGCGCTGGCCAAAACCACTTCGTATTCCAATTCATTACTGCGCACGCCATTTAGCGTTGCCGTAATCGTGGTGCTCCCTTCCGCACTAGCACTCAATATGCCATCGTTAATGGTGGCCACCGTGGAGAAACTCGACTGCCAGTTAACCGTATCAGTCAACGTTTGTGTGGTACTGTCGGTATAGTTACCCACTGCCATTAAGCTGCTTTGAGTCCCGACAGGCAATGTTGTACTTTCTTGTGTTGTGATCTCAATTGAACTGAGTACTGCTTCAGTCACCGTCACGGTTAATACGTTACTTTCACTACCATTAAAGGAAGCAGAAACCCCTGCATTGCCTGTGCTAAAGCCAATGGCGACACCAGAAACGACCCCAGCGATGGTAGGCGCTGAGCTACGCCAGAACACATCACGGGTGATGTCATTAACAGCCCCATCACTGTAGGTCGCAAAAACTTTCAGCTCGGTACTACCGCCCATTGGTAGCCCTGCAAGCGCCTCTGGCGCAACCGCGACAAGTTGAAGTTGCGTTAGCTGCGCCTCACTTACCGTCACGGAAAATAATGAGCTGGTTACATCGTCAAATTGCGCACTAATCGATGCTTCTCCTACCGCAGCCCCACTCACTACACCGCCCACAACCGTTGCGATCGCGGTATTGCTGCTTTGCCAATTGACGCGACTAGTGAGGTCTTGTGTGCTTGCATCAGAATAAAACCCTGTCGCGGTGAGTGCGCGTGTCGTGCCCACGGGTAATCCTGAGACATCAAGTGCCGAGATCTGAATCGCGGTAAGGGTGGCCTCTGTGACACTCACCGTAAGAGTGTTTGACGCCCTTTCACCAAACTGAGCACTAATCTGCGCTTCTCCCTCCGCAAGACCATACACTTGCCCCTGCACCACAAACGCGCTTTGTGCATCACTGGTCAGCCACAACACTTGGTCAGAGATCTCCGCTGTCGTACCATCGCTGTAGAACGCACTCGCTTGCAAAGTCACACTTTCCCCAGCGACCACCGTTAATCCGTCAGGCGCGCTGATCTGAATTTGAGTTAAGGTGGGCGATTGCACCTCAATAGCAAAATCGGCGCTGGTCACAGAATCAAAGCTGGCCGTAATTGCCGCGCTTCCTACGCTCAACCCTGTCACCACACCGCTGAGTACTGACGCAATACTTACCGCGCTCGAACGCCAACTCACTTGTGATGTTAAGTCCAAGATGGCGCCATTTGAATAAACACCCACAGCGTACAAAGTGACATTGGTGCCTGAAGCAATGGTGCTCGATTGTGTCGCCCCATCTTCTCGAACAATTTGCAGCGACAATAACTGCTCAGTCACGGTAGTGACGGTTAACGGCGTCGCGCTGACTCCAGCAAAATTTGCCCCTATCTCTCCACTGCCTAACGCGACTGCGACGACTTGCCCTGAAACCACGGAGAGCACGCTGGTGTCGCTGCTACTCCATGACACCTGACTGGTTAAGTCTTGTGACTGCCCGTCGCTGTAATAGCCCGTTGCGGTTAAGGTGACACCCACCCCAATCGGTAACGCACTCACCAAAGCGGTATCGCTAGTCGCTATCTGGATTTGAGTTAATGTGGCATCGGTGACGGTAATCGCCACCTGACTGGTGAGGTTGCCAGTTTTCGCCGTTATCGTGGTATCACCTTGGGTTAATGCGGTCACTTTCCCGTTATCGACAATCGCCACCGATGGGTCACTTGATTGCCACTCGACTGAATTGGTCAGGTTTATTTGACTGTTATCCAAATAACGGCCGTAAGCTGACAAGGATAACGATGCCCCCACTGGCACACTTTCTCCGGTGTTATCAATCTGAAGATTGACAATGGTCGGCTCAATGACCGTTACAGGCACACTATTACTGTTGGTGCCATCGAGTGTGGCAGTGATATTCGCAACGCCTTGATTAATACCAACTGCAGCATTATTAAGCAGCAAGACATCATCGTTATCTGCCATCCAGCGCACTCGACTGGTGATGTCTACCACGCTGCCATCGCTGTAATTGCCTTGCGCGCTAAACAGCACCGTAAATTGCTGCGGTAACGTCACCGCGTATAAACCACCTGTGGCATTAATTTGAATCGACTCCAATGTAGCATCGGTTACCGAAAGAATTTGTGCGTTACTGGTGACCCCCTCTAATGTTGCAGTGACGGTCGCGTCCCCTGTCATCAAAGGCGTTACCACGCCATTAACAATACTGAGAGTGCTAGTAGGTAACACGGTCCAACTGACATTGTCAGTGACGGTCGCACTGGTTCCATCGGAATAGAGCGCTTCAACACTCAAAGTTAACTGCTCACCTAATGGCACACTATTGCCCGCTGACGAGGTTAACTGCAATGACGACAGCGTCGCACTGCTGATGGTTATCGATAGCGCGTTTGAACTCACGCCATCAAAGGTTGCTGAAATTGAGGTGGTTCCGGCAGAGGTGGCAAATAAGACCCCATCCAGCACCACAGCAACCGCGGGATCACTGCTGCTCCACGCCACTTGCGAGGTCACATCAAGCGTGGTGCCATCACTGTAGTTTGCTAGGGCTAAAAACCGACTATTAGTGGTAAGTGGAAACTCTGATGAGTTGGCTAAATTAAACACACTAACACTTTCTAATGTCGCATCAGTCACACTCACCGTAAGAGTGTTTGACGTCCTCTCACCAAACTGAGCACTAATCTGCGCCTCTCCAACCGCAAGACCATACACTTGCCCCTGCACCACAAACGCACTTTGTGCATCACTGGTCAGCCACAACACTTGGTCAGTGATCTCCGCTGTCGTGCCATCGCTGTAGAACGCACTCGCTTGCAAAGTCACACTTTCCCCAGCGACCACCGTTAATCCGTCAGGCGCGCTGATCTGAATTTGAGTTAACGTGGGCGATTGCACCTCAATAGCAAAATCGGCGCTGGTCACGGAATCAAAGCTAGCCGTAATTGCCGCGCTTCCTACGCTCAGCCCCGTCACCACACCGCTGAGTACTGACGCAATATTTACCGCGCTCGACCGCCAACTTACCTGCGATGTTAAGTCCAAGATGGCGCCATTTGAATAAACACCCACAGCGTACAAGGTGACATTGGTGCCTGAAGCAATGGCGCTCGATTGTGTCGCACCATCTTCCCGAACAATTTGCAGCGACAATAACTGCTCAGTCACGGTAGTGACGGTTAACGGCGTCGCGCTGACTCCAGCAAAGTTTGCCCCTATCTCTCCACTGCCTAACGCGACTGCGACGACTTGCCCTGAAACCACAGAAAGTACGCTGGTGTCGCTGCTACTCCATGACACCTGACTGGTTAAGTCTTGTGACTGTCCGTCGCTGTAGTAGCCCGTTGCGGTTAAGGTGACCCCCACCCCAATCGGTAACGCACTCACCAAAGCGGTATCGCTAGTCGCTATCTGGATTTGAGTTAATGTGGCATCGGTGACGGTAATCGCCACCTGACTGGTGAGGTTGCCAGTTTTCGCCGTTATCGTGGTATCACCTTGGGTTAATGCGGTCACTTTCCCGTTATCGACAATCGCCACCGATGGGTCACTTGATTGCCACTCGACCGAGTTGGTCAGGTTTACTTGGCTGTTATCCAAATAACGGCCGTAAGCTGACAAGGATAATGACGCCCCCACTGGCACACTTTCTCCGGTGTTATCAATCTGAAGATTGACAATGGTCGGCTCAATAACCGTTACAGGCACACTATTACTGTTGGTGCCATCGAGTGTCGCAGTGATATTCGCAACGCCTTGGTTAATACCAACTGCAGCATTATTAAGCAGCAAAACATCATCATTATCTGTCATCCAGCGCACTCGACTGGTGATGTCTACCACGCTGCCATCACTGTAATTGCCTTGCGCGCTAAACAGCACCGTAAATTGCTGCGGTAACGTCACCGCATACAAACCGCCTGTGGCATTAATTTGAATCGACTCCAATGTGGCATCGGTTACCGAGAGAATTTGTGCGTTACTGGTGACCCCCTCTAATGTTGCAGTGACGGTCGCGTCCCCTGTCATCAAAGGCGTTACCACGCCATTAACAATACTGAGGGTGCTGGTGGGTAATACGGTCCAACTGACATTGTCAGTGACGATCGCACTGGTTCCATCGGAATAGAGCGCTTCAACACTCAAAGTTAACTGTTCACCTAATGGCACACTATTGCCCGCTGACGAGGTCAATTGCAATGATGACAGCGTCGCACCGCTGATGGTTATCGATAACGCGTTTGAACTCACGCCATCAAAGGTTGCGGAAATTGAGGTGGTTCCGGCAGAGGTGGCAAATAAGACCCCATCCAGCACCACAGCAACCGTAGGATCACTGCTACTCCAAGCCACTTGCGAGGTCACATCAAGCGTAGTGCCATCACTATAGTTGACCAGAGCTTGGAACTTACCCCTATCGTTTATTGCAAATTGATTGTCACTCGATGCATTGACGACCGATAGACTACTCGCGGTCGCATCTGTTACTGCAACTGTCAGCTCGTCACTGACAATTCCGGCCAGCTGTGCCTTTAGTATCGATACCCCAGCTTGAAGCGCCTGAATAGTGCCGAGTGACACAATAACAACATTTGGCTCGCTGCTTATCCATTGAACTTTATCGGAAACGTCGACGGACGACCCATCACTCAAGATACCAAACGCTCGAACTTGGTTCTGGGTCCCCCTAACCAGAGTCTCAGGGTTACTAGGATCCAAACGAATCTCTGTCAATGATACGGGCACCACCGTGATATCAATCGTTGAGGACTCAATGCCATCCAACGCGCCTTGGATCGTTGTCGAACCAACACCATTGGCAGTGACTATGCCTTGTTCAACTGAAGCAACAGCCTCATCGCTGCTGTTCCACTGGACAATTGAGGTCAAATCTCGAATAGCGCCACTCGCATAAGTGCCAACCGCATAAATTTGGCTTGAACCTCCGACAATCAGTTCAGTGCTGCTTTGCTGAAGGTCATTCACTAAAGTCAATTGAGTTAATGCGCCAATATCATTGACCGTTTCAACATCAACAGCTGCACTGGTTTGATTAAAGTAGCTCGCTTCAATACTTGCATTTCCAGGACTAATGCCACGCACAATCCCTTGCTCTACCGTAACGTTTGCGGTGTTCGAACGCCACGCTGCATATTGGGTCATGTTCTCGGCGCTGTTATCACTAAAGACGCTATACGCACTTAGCTCAAGAGAGCCATTGACGGGAAGCATCTGTTTTTCGGAAGGATGAATAACGACCTTGGCTAAAGTCACATCATTTATTAATAGCGAAAGAGGTGAACTTTTCACGCCATTAAAATCAGCCGATAAAGTCACTGTTCCAGCGGTTACGCCTTGCAAAATACCAGCATCAAGTATTATGGCGTTAGCATTATCGAGCGACACAGCAGCGGTTTTTGTTACATCGGAGCTGGTTAAATTGGTATAAGTTGCAACGACACTAAACTCTGCCAGGCCTCCTTGAGGTAATTGTGTTCTTTTTGGAATAATGGTTAGAGCCTCGACACTAGGCTCCACAATTTTAACTGTAATTGTGTTACTTAAAGCCCCATCCAATATAGCGCTAACTGAAACACTATCAATTACTTGCTCAGCAACAGCAGTCCCGGATTGATTAATAACTAGCGCATTATTATCGGTCTGCCATTGCACACTATCAGTAACATCCATCTGGTTTCCGCCGCGATCGACTGACATCGCAACAAAACTAACGATATCGCCAACCGCCACAGGGTCTTTTGCGTCACTGGTGATGACAATGTCAACGATGGCATTTGATGGTGAGTGCGAACGATCACAAGCAACTAAAGATAAAAGGACAAATAGATATAACGCAATGTGCTTGAACATTCTTCTCCCCCAAAAAATTGAGACGAGTACCAATTCAAGTCACAGCACCCGCTTAATCGAATACATAATTCAATTAAGCATAGTGAGTGGGCATCTAAATTTAGCCGAAAAAGGTTTAATTTGGAGAACTGTCCTGAATATGGTGCACGTATCAAAATAGAGAAGAGATTCAGTACAGACTTGAGAATCTGAATGTCAATCAACGTCGAAATATGACCTAATTGACGCGGTTACTTCTTTGAAAAAAGACGCAATGCTCAGTACTAATAGCATTGTTCTCAGAAAACTGGTTAGTCAGCAAAAATCGAATTGAATAAAGGTGCAGGTACAGAGCACTGTCAAGAACGTTAAACGTAAAAAGCCCCAGTCTTTCGACTAGGGCTTAGTATAAGTGGCGGAGCGGACGGGACTCGAACCCGCGACCCCCGGCGTGACAGGCCGGTATTCTAACCAACTGAACTACCGCTCCGCATTGGTCAGACTGTAAGTCTTACGCTTTTTTTATCTTTCAATTAAAAGATAACTGAATAAAAACCTAGCAATGTCCTACTCTCACATGGGGAAACCCCACACTACCATTGGCGCTGTTTCGTTTCACTTCTGAGTTCGGAATGGAAATCAGGTGGGTCCAAAACGCTATTGTCGCTAAGTAAAACTCTGGTGCTGATACCCAGAATCGAACTGGGGACCTCATCCTTACCAAGGATGCGCTCTACCGACTGAGCCATATCAGCATGCAAACAAGGAAAAATTGTTTATGACAATTTTTGAAATTTGAAGCCTGGCGATGTCCTACTCTCACATGGGGAAACCCCACACTACCATCGGCGCTAATTCGTTTCACTTCTGAGTTCGGAATGGAAATCAGGTGGGTCCAAATCGCTATGGTCGCCAAGCAAAATTTTGTCAGGAACAAAATTTAACGCACTTCAGTGCGGCCCGAAGGGTCAACTACATGGATGTAGTTGATAAATTCAATTCCAAAATTCGGAAAGCTGTTAATGCGTTCTCTACACATTCAATTCGTTCTTAATCGAGTCCATCAAAACCCTTTGGGTGTTGTATGGTTAAGCCTCACGGGCAATTAGTACAGG
>NZ_JABAIK010000020.1 GCF_012641465.1 Vibrio agarilyticus | reverse complement strand
GAATATGAAAACGCCCGCTAAAGCGTATGAATTAGCGGCTTAAGTTGTCCAATTTCGGCTGGGTCATTACAGAGTTTCACCTGTGCCGAAAGCACAGGTAGCGGCCAGTACGTGGAGTAGGTTTTAATGGGTGTTTGTGGGGCAGTTTTTGCATTGGTGGTGATGTTTTCAAATGAACATGTTTTGATGTAATTATTTTGTAGATAATACAGTGTTAATAAGTCAGTTCAAAATGTCTAGTTGGATTTGCTTTGTCTTAAGTTTATTCGTAACGTTACGTTTTTGTGATTTAGATCAGTTGGATAAGATGGGCCGCACGTTTACCTTTGTTTAGATATAAAATTTTAGAGAGTGTCTTGTGTAAGTTGCTGTTTTTTTAAGTGATGCGCTTTTGCGTCTAGTGCTGGGTTGAAAATGGTGATTACTATCACGTTGTTTCAATAGGAGTATAGCAATAAATAAATCGTAACGTTACTATTTATTCGATTCAAGATGACATAAAAATTCACAATAATCTGGAGAATAAAATGAATAAATACGTACGGAAGTTATCCAAATCATTTTTAGCAAGTGTAGTATTATTGAGCTTAAGCAGTGCTACAAACGCCGGTGTTACTGATGGCATCAATACGGATTTGGTAAAAGGTGATATCACGTTTTATACAAATAGGACTGATTTGGTTGAAGCTGGTGTATACGATCGTTACGAAGTGGAGTTTAAGAAGCTATATCCACAAGTAAATGATGTAAAAGTTGTGGGCTTTGCTGACTATCAAGGTGGCTTGAGACCGCGAATGAATACTGGTGATTATGGTGATTTGGTTCTTATTCTACCATCTGTTCCTTCGGAGCAATATAGCAATTTCTATGAACCTTTAAATGACATTTATAATGATGAAGAGGTTTATTTTTTTGATGCATGGGCGAGTGAAGGATTTTCATATGGTATATCTATGGGGAATTCAGTAGAAGGCTTGGTCTACAATAAGGATGTTTTACTAGAAGCGGGTATTAAAGTTCCCTTACGTACATTATCTGAGTTTTATGAAGCTGCGGAAAAAATTAAAAATAATGGAAAAATCGCCATTTACGTAAATTTTGGTGCTCAGTGGCCATTGCAACAGTGGGATAAATTTCCTTTAGTTGTTGAAGGTAATGATGGTGTGTATGAGAAGATGCTTGATCAAGATAAACCTTTTTCTGGTGATACAGCATATAATAAGTCGCTTAATGTTCTTAAAAAACTCATTGATAACGGTTACACCGAAAAAGATTTGATGACAAATTCTTGGGAAGACTCAAAAGCGGCAATTGCATCTGGTAACGCAGGGATGTATTATCTCGGTAATTGGGTTATTCCACAGATAATCGACCGTGGTGTATCACCTTCTAAAATCGGTTTTATGCCAATTCCTTCAGATGATTCTGGTGTTTTAAAAGGACAAATGAATCATGACTGGGGCTATGCAGTTAGTAAGCATTCACAGAATAAAGAGACAGCAAAAGCTTATCTTAAGTTCTTGATTGAAGAGTCTGATTTTGATCAAGTAGCGGGATTTATTCCTACATTGAAGTCCAAAGAGCCCGCTCTTTCACAACTAAATGAATATATGAATTATAAGCCAGAAATAATTCAAACTCCGGTGAATTCATCCACCTTTATTGGCGTTACAAACCGATCAAAAATTGATTTCTACTCTGGTGGATATATTCAGGATGTTATCACCTCAAAAGACTTTAATAAGGCTCTTGAGAAACTTGATTCTCGTTGGAATCGTGCTAAAAAAAGAGTGATGAATTGATCGATAGTATATTTATATAGTTTCCATTGTTAAGTTCCTAAATCGTTTGTATGTCTATACAATTGCTTTCATTTTTCCCGGGTTCGTTTGAACTCGGGATTTTTATTTCAATTTGGGAAAATGAACATTGGTAAACTCCAATTATATAGAAAACAGTATGGGTTAGGCGATTGCTATACGATTTGAACGATTCAGGTTTGTGAGGTATTTGTCGGTTGAACCACAGTATTTCAGGTTTCCGTCTTTATCAAGCACCAAGCTCATCGTTGAAGTGGCAATAAGGCTTGGGTCGTTTGATGCAAAGAGAACCGTTTGACTATTTAACTTATCGCTAAACAGTTTGTTAAAATAGTGGGTGTTCTCAAGCTCACAGCCACAAAATGGCTCATCGATAATCACAACCGCGGCATTATGGTTGCCTAGACCGATGGCTAAGCGTAAGCGTTGCTGCACGCCATTGGGTAATGTGCTGACTTTTTCTGCGTTCAACTCGGTGGCTAACCCTTTATCTAACCATGTACCAAGTTCAAAAAAATCCAACATAGCTTGCATTTGCTCGGTTGGGATCAGCCCATTGTGCATGATAAAATTGGTTTCAACGCTGCCTTCAAAAATGTGCAAGTCAAACGGGATATAGTTAATTGAGGTGCGATAGCGATAGTTATTGAATTGGCGAATGTTATAGCCATCAAGGGTCACAGCACCTTGATAGCGCGTTTCCAATCCAGCAATGATCGAAATCAGCGTTGTTTTACCACATCCCGATGGCCCTGAGATCACCACTTTTTGCCCGACGGGCAAAGAGAATCCCAAGTTTGTCAAACCAGTCACTGCCCCAGTAAAACGATGATGTAAGTGATTCACTTCAATCCGCCCATCAAAACGTCGAATAGGGGGGCTTTTTTGAAGCGTGAACTGATCATCACTCATTGCCATTAGGTGATTGATTTGCGTGGCTGACGCTTTGAGGATCTGAAACTTAGTGAGGGCGTTGTAGATACCCATAATCGGGCCCAGTGCTTTCCACACCAAAATCACAGTTGCAAGCATGGCACCGGCGGAAATTGCACCATCCAATACACCTAACACAGTCGCTACTATGGTGGTTGTGCCAATGATTTGAATCAGACTACTACCAGCAACCTGAATTTTACTATTGGTTGTGGTGACGCGCTCCGCGTCATCGCTGCTCTGGCGTAAAGCGGCCTTTAAACGCGCTTGAATAATGCGCATTAACGGCAAACCTTGTAAGGTTTTTATTCGGCTTAGCGCTTCGTTCCATTGATAGGATACCAAGGCATTGGCGCGAGTGCTTCGAGCCGTGGCTTGTGAATAACGATACCGAGCGTAAAAGCAGTAAATCAGCATCAGGGCTAATCCGGCGATAACCACCATGGCAGCCGTTGGGGATAAAATGGCGATGGCGATAATAAACACCAATACGAACGGCATATCAAAATAGCTGATGGTGGAATCGGCGGTAGCAAGTCGACGAAAGGTATCAATGTCTTTTAAACGAGCTAGCTGGGCAGAAATTCCCGCTTGCGATGTTTTGGCATAGGGCAGCCAAAGTAACTTTGCGACCACTTGCTGTGAAATGTGCACCGCCAACGCTTTACCGGATGTCGCGATGATATTGACTCGCATGCGTTTAAACCCGTACTCGCTTAAGGCTACGATCACCGCAAAGAGCGCGAGCCAATATAAAGTGCCGGATGAGCCAGATGAGAGCGCGAAGTTATAGACTGCCATAATAAAAAAGGGCTGCACTGCACCGAGAAGGCTAATGATAAAGCTCAATAAGAACAGGCTCTTTATTTCATTATGATAGCGATAAAAATGATGGCGCAACCAATGGTCTTTATCGTGGGTTTCTGGGGGCGGCTCACGAAAGAGCTTAGAATACTCGCTGATACTGATAAGAGTGCAAGGGGTCTCTTTTAACGGGTAGAGCAAGGTATCGTTGTTTGTGTAATCAAATAAAATTGCCTGATCATCACGGCACCCTAAAAATATCGCGGATAAGTGGTCAATTTCAATAAAGCAAGGCTGCGCGATTTGGTTTAATTGAGTCAGACTAGATAAGTGGGCGTGTTCGCAGCGATAACCTAAACGTTCAATGGTTGCGTTAAAGCTGTCTGCTGCACTATTTTTAACTACGAATGCGTCACTGAGCATCGTGGGCGTGCCTTCCCACTCAAGCGCAATAAGGGTGTAGGCGAGGCCGCGCAACAAGGGAGTCTCTTCATAACGCTCTTGAAATGCCTCGGACTCAAAATCTGCCAGCCGCTGTTGAATATTACTGAAATCAATCAATATGCTCATGGCTATCTCTCGTAAGTTTAATTCGGGTGAGGCGATGATTGAGCTTGTCGAGTTTATTGCTAATGATGATGAGCGTTTTATCGTTACTTCGATACGCCGCACTCGCAAGAACGGTTTGGCCAAAGCTATCATCAAACACCGTATCGAGGTCGTCGAAAATCAGTATTGATTTATTGGCGAGAAGCGCACGCACGATCAAAAGGGCATAGTTCACTTGACGAGAAAATGGTGGGCGCAGGTGGCCTTTTAGTTCGGTGTAAAACCCATGAGGCAGTGAATCAATAATGGCTTTGATATTCATGGTTTCACACAGAGCAAACGCCGTGGTATTTAAACTGGGTCGAAAGCATGTCAGATTATCGATAATAGTGCCGTCGACAAAAGCGCTGGCCTTATTAATCAGCAGTACCTGTTGTCGCCAAGGCTCGTAACCAATATGAGTCAGCGAATGTGCATCCACCTGAATGTCAAAACGTGGCGTAGCGGTTTCACGAGAAATGCAGTGCGCCAGATGGCTTTTGCCACTTCCGCTGCGACCGCTGATGAGATAGGCCTGGCCCTGCTCAAATTCGACGCGTCGCTTGAGATCGAGTTTGACTGAAATAGAATGGAAATGGATTTTCTCATTTCCTTGTTGAGCGTTCTCATTATTTTTTTGTGTGTTGCTCTCTTTTAAGCCCAGTTTGGCTTTATTGACTTTAGTGTCATGTGATTGAAGATCCAGCAATTGAGCAATACGCTGCACCTGCATCTTATATAACGCCCATCGCCCAAGGGTACGGATCACTTGTTGATATGGTGAGAAATAACGATTGGTTAATAAAATGATTGCTGCCATTACGCCTTGGCTCGCTTGTTGCTCAATCACGGCATTGGCGAGCACCACAACCACACCAGCCATCGCCAACTGTTGAATAAGGCTCAGCAAAAGAAACAATTTGGCTTCAAGCCGTTCAAATTGAATGCATTGCACCTCTCGCTCTTCAATCATATGCGTCATGAGATTTTCGACGCGATGCTCCATAGTGCGCGCTTTAATATCCAGTGGGCTGGCAATCATCTCGATGATTTTCGATGTGGTGAGTCCTTCGATGTCCGATTTGTCGGCAAGTTGGCGCACTTTCTGTTTTGAGATGCTCAGAGCAAATAGGGCGAGAACGAGTGACGCGCACAGTAGGGTGACGGCTGCCCAGATATTTATCAGCCCAATGATGCCAATGGTTGCGATACTGACGGCCACGTTAATGAAAGCGCGGATCAATTCACCGCCAAAGAAGGTTTTAATTTCTGGAATGGTGGCAATACGTTCTAGATACTCACCGGGCTCCAGTTGGCGAAAACGGGCGATTTGCGCACTGCAGATGGCGTGAAACAGATGATGCGTCAAACGCGTTTCAAACCGCTTCATGATCCGAGAGGTCATTTTCTCTTCTTGGTTTTTAAGCAGATAATCAAGAAAAATAGCCCCAACAATAATCGCGAAAAGTAAAAACAAGGTTTCGATCGCGTGGTTTGGTAGCACCTTGTCAAAAATGATTAAGATTGAAAATGGCAGCACCAGCGCAAGCAGTGTTGATATGAGCGTGGATAGCGTCAGATAGCACTTATCGGCAAAGTGGATTTTTTGAGAGAAGTGTTCAGTCTTCATTCGCCACTCCATTTTCGGTATTAGCGGGCACGCTTAATGGATTGTTAAGCGGATGCGGCCTTGATGTCACGGCAACCATCAGCGGTTGAATCGCATAAATTGAGTCAAGGGATAAGGTCCCACTGAGTTTTTCGAGTTGAATGGCTTCATTCACATAATCATAACGGGCGTTTTGAAAGTCGCGCTGCGAGCGAAAGACGCGGTTTTCGGCTGTCAGCACATCGGTTATGGTGCGAGTCCCTAGCTCATAGGCACGTTGAATTCCACGATAAGCGGCTTGATTTGCTTGAAGGATACGTCGGTAACTGTTGATATTATCTGCCAAATTATTGAGATTAAGCATCGCGGTGTTAACGTCTTGGGTGGTGCTCATCAAAGTTTGCTCGTGGCTCAGTTCAAAACGTTCAATAGCCGTTTTAGACTGTTGATATCGGTAATAATCTCGGCCGCCATCCAATAGTGGTAGACGCAAGTTCAGCGCGACTTTGGTGCTGTGACTCTCTCCCGTTTCATAGGGAATATTAATGTCGTAGTTATTGCTGTCACTGTGCTGATATTGAGCGGTAACATCTAAAGTAGGATAAAACGCCGCGCGATCTTGCTTGAGCACTTGGCGGCTTAGTTTGACGTTACGCTGACTGATTAAGAGTGCATTGTTGAATTTGAGCGCGGTTTCGCGCACCTGTTTTTGCTCATAATTATCCAGTGGCGCAAGTTTGGCTTTTGTTTTGATGTCAAAGCTCGGTGTTATTGGGAATTGGATATGATTTATCAGCTCATCTAGCACAATCGCACGTTCAGTCTGTCCTTGTCTTAGCCGAGTACGAATGGACTCTTTTTGTGCAATGACTTCATAAATGTCATTTTTGGCCTTGTTACCCAGCTCAATGTTGCGCGCCATATGTTTTTCCCGCGCAATCGATGAATTAAGTTCCATTTGGTGATTCTCAATATCGGCGCTCATTTTGAGATAATCAAAATAGAGCATAGCCGTGGTCGCAATGGTCTCTTGTTCGACTTGTTGATAACGCATCTCCGCAATGCTAAAGCTGAGTTTGGCTTGGCGATAACGATAATAGTGGCCAAAATCAATCAACGCTTGGCGAAAAGACAACCCGTAACCATGCGAGTTGTATTGAGCGCGATTGTTGGGTTCGCCGTTATAGAAATATTCATCATCATTCCATGTTGTATTGGCATGACCATACAGAGATGGCAATAACGGCGCGCGATCAATCCCAATGGCATCATTCGCTTCCAGTAAGATTTTTTGTTCCACTTTCAATGCCAGATTATGTTGCAGCCCAAGCTCTACCGCTTCTGGCAGTGATGTTGCATTAATATAAAACGGCGCAAGAGTACCCAAGAAGACCAATGCCGCGCAGCTGGCGAGGTGGCGCATTGTTTTGAACGTTCGAGCGTGATTAATTAAGTCTTTGAGCTGCGGCATATTTGTTTATCACCTTAATGATTTCATCTTGCTTGTATGGTTTGCTCACCACAAAATCCATGCCTGCTGCAATGCAACTTTGATGTTCATTTTGGCTGCTAAGCGCCGTTGCACCTATGATGGTGCAAGGGCTAATGCCTTCATTTTTCTCAAATTGGCGTATGCGCTTGGTCGCTTCAATCCCGTTCATGCCAGGCATAATGCAATCCATGAAGATGATGTCAGAACGTTGCTTCATAATGTATGCTACGGCATCCGCACCATCGCTCACTGAGTCGGCGTTATATTCTTGTTTGGCCAAAATCCGCTTGAGTAGAATTTGCTGAACGCGATCATCTTCCACAATCAGGAATCGAGTTGGCTGATCGTGCTCGCGATGTTGCGCCGCAGCCAAAATTGAAGCCAACTGAGGTAGACTTTCAAATCCCATCATCGGCGCGCTTAATTGAGCATCAATAAAAGGCACAGGGGAGAGTGCGTTCGCTCCGTCGTTAGTGCTATGAGATAGGTGCCCATAAAGTGTGTTGTTATAAACAATCAGTTGTGGGCGAAGGCCATGCTGTGCTTCATTTTGCATACACTGCTTTTGAACGGTTTTGGCCAAAGAGCGCAGCTTGCTCGGCTCGAAACAGTCGGCGAGCAGTAGCGCATCAAATTGATGAAAGTGGGGGTGCTGCGTTAATAACTCTGCCGGTGATGACACCAGCGAAACGTCAGCGCCCGCGCGAGTAAGGGTTTGATGCAGCACATCTCGACGTAACGCGTATTCGGAGCAAAGCATCAACTTTTTGTTTTCTAATAGCGCGTTACTGGCGTGAAAGTTTTTCGCTTTCACATCAAAATGCAGTTGAAAGCGAACTTGCTTTCCTGATTGATGCCATTGGCTATGATAGCCCATCTCACTGCCCAACACGGCGTTTGCCAAGTCATCTTTGCTGCCTGTTGGCGTCTCTAATTCACGCCAGTGCAGCGCACTAAGTTTGTTTAGTGCAATATCAAATGAGGTTAAAAAATGCAGGCTGAGGGTGAGTTGCGTTTTTCCAGCGTCGGCCGCAGCCCCTGAGGTGACTGAAATAAAAAGAGGCTGAGTTGCATGACGGCTAATGGCATCCGCGATTTGTAAGAAAAGAACCCAAAAAAGCTGAGTTTGTCTGCCTTCAACGCGGCTTGGTAACGTCTCATCAAACAGTGTTTCTAATGGCGTTTGATTGCGCATCGCTTTCGCATTAACGTGCAGCATTAGCTCGGAAAGCAGGCTTAATAAGGAAAATTCATGCGCTTTGCTGTCGGCACCTTGAGAAATCAGTCGGTTGTAGTTTTCCGCAAGCTCTGCCAAGGTTTGCGCCGCCGTGGTGACTTCCTTAACCATGGCTTGCCCGTTTTTATCATTATCACTACTCAAATATTGTACGCCACCACTAATGGTGTTGGTGATGCCACGTATCTCATAACCAATCAGGGAGTAGAGCTGTTTATACAAATCGTTTGCTCGTTTTTGATTCTCGAGATCAGAAAAGGTGCGTTTTAATCGCGCGTAGATCTGGCGTTGCTGTCGATTAATACTGGTGTCGTTAAGCAAGGTGTCGAGACGTTCGGCATCAATTTTTTGTAACTCTCGAGCCAACTGCTCAAACTCTGTTACCACCTTGCGTTCATTGGCGTTTGATTGGCGTAATCTCATTATCGTCCAGAGATTCGATACAAACGCAACAGCCACCAATACGGCGATAATGCCCATTAGCCAGATGAAAAAACGATTTTTCTGCATCAAAGTATCGGTCGATATTTTGGTCACCAGCGCAGCATAATTCGCTTCAATTTGCTGAAAACTGCTGGTCAGTTCAATATAGAGAGTCAACCTGTCTTCTTGGCTTTGTGCGCTTGCTTGAAATCGATTGAGTGCCAGTTCTAGTGCCGTGTACTCAACCGCGCCAACTAAGCTAACTTCGCTTTTGTTTTCCGACGCGACTGAGCGAAACTGGGTTAAGGCCTCGCGTAGCTTTTCAATATTATCTTGTGTAATGGCGCATGAAGGCTGCAAAGCACAAGCTTGCAAAAGTTCACGCTGGGCCATAATGCGCTGATTGAGGGCCTCTGCTGCGACGAGCAATGGCGTGGCTTTGGTTTGAGCAAAGCTGTCCACTCGAGCCCAGGAGAGCAGTAGATAAACACCTGCGGCAGTCAGTAGCAGGCTTATCGCTATGCTAATGCGAATCGCCGAGATTGTGAGGGGATAGGGTTTAACATCATTCATCTCTTATCACCTCTCATCAAAGGCATTGTTTAGTGCGGTCACCACAGGCCTTGCTGCGTATTCAATCACACGACGTGAACCAGTTTTAACGTCCGCAGTAAATTCCATGTACGGCGATAGTTTGTATTGAGTGCCAGAGTTTTCGACAAAGTTTTGCTCAATGCGAATAGCGGCAAGATAGAACTCTTCTTCCTCTTCTTGATAAGAAGAGCGGGATATTGAAGTTATTTGACCTTCGACCACCCCAAACTTGGCGAAATTATAAGTATCAAACTTGACTTTGACTCGCTGACCGACTTCGACAAATCCCATCTCTTTACGGGGGATTTTTGCTTCGCCGTGCAATTGATTATTTAGCGGGGCAATATCGGCAATACTCTGACCCGGTGGGATCACGGCTGAGTGAAAGTTGAAATGAACTTTATCAACCACGCCATCAATAGGGGCATAAACGAGCAAACGGTCGACTTGATCTGAATGTTGTGGTTTTTGAATTTGTTTCAGTTTGAGTGCATTGTCAGTATCCATTAATGTGGCGCGATACTCACTATTGCGACTGGTAATTAAATCTTTGTGCTGTTTTTTTAGTTTGCTTAATTCAAATCGTTCATTGAGTAAACCTTCATCCATATTTTCGATTTCGCGAATCATATTGGACTCTTGTACCTGCATATTGAGAACATCGACATGAGATGCCATCTCTTCTTGATGCAGAGTTTGTTTAATTTCGAGTTGTTGGCGAATTAAGTCCAGTTGCCTTGCGGCACTTGAGCGTCTTTTCGTAATGGATTGAATCAGCGACTGCTTATGCTGGATATCATGCAGTATGAGGGATTCATTTGACTGATTTTTCTCTGATTCTTGTTGCCAAGCTTGCTGGTTGGCGGCAACAAGGGTGGGATAGCCCTCAATAAAGCGGCTGTAGTCGGGCTGGTGAGCATGAATTAAGCTCTGCAGGCGAATTTTATCGAGTTCGAGCTGAATGATTTCAGTGTCAACGGTGTTGAGCTGTGTGTTTCTATCGACAGAGCGAAGCCGTGCAATAGGTTGACCTTTAAATACCACATCACCCTGACGGACGAGCATTTCATCAAGAATACCCCCTTCAAGATGCTGCACTTTTTCAACGTCTGATTCGAGCAGTAATTCACCACGCACCGAGACAACAATATCAAGTTTTGCCTGTGCTGCAAAAATAATGGCAATTAACACAATAACAAAAAACACAAATAACGTTTTATGCATAGTCGTCATGGCGCTAGCCATAATAATGCGTTGGTCGTCATGCTTAGGTATCGCGTCATGATGAGAAATCAACGCACTTTTTAAATGATGTTCTATTTTGGATTGGCTCATGCAAGATCCTTTGCAGCGCAACTCTTTTATACCCGTTCTACTGGCTTTGCTCGTTTGCCGCCTACCTGCAACTTCAAGTTGTTTGGGTATAGTGCGCTACGAGGTAAATAGTTTGAATTTATCGAGTTCATTCAATTTGTTATTTATAGCTAAGGATGAAATTCCACAGAACGCCAAATTTATTTTCACGTCAGTTTGAAATAGCTCACGAAGTTCAAATAATTTCCGCTAATTATTTGAAAATAAAAACCTATCACCTTCACTCAAATAAATATGAGTGAGCTCCTCAAGGAGATAATGATGGCTAATAACAATTCACAAAATAATGAACTTAATGATGCAGTAGAGCAGGTTGAAACTGAAGAGGGCAGTACTTCATCTCAGCAGGGCCAGCAAAACCAGCACAACACCGCTGCCGCAGCGGCGGCTGCGGGAGCTGGTGCGGCAGGAAATGCCGCGGCGCAAGAAGGTCAATCAGCCAATCGCAATAGCGAATCTCAAGAGGCAGAATCTCCCTCACCTGAAGACGCTGAAAATGGTGGTGCAGGTGGCGCGGTCGGACGAAGTGGCGGCGCGCAAAGCAATGCGGTTCAAAGTGAATTAGCAGAGGGTAGTTCGCGCGCACCGCTGAGCGATATGCCTGCCAATAACGGTCGTGCCGGTGCCCGCGAAGCAAATGATGCCAATAAGCCACCGCCGCAGAATTTACGTTCTGGTGGTCCCGATGCTGAAGATGCCACCCCGCCAAACGCACCGACCTCTCCTTCTGGCCCCGAAGCGCCAAATACACTAGAAGGCGCAGAGATTGCCGACAAAGATATGACCATGCGTGTCGGGGAGGAATTTGACTCTGCCTCGGATGACACCACTTTTGATGTCAGCATTGAGGAACAAAATGATGCGCCTGAGGTGTCGCAAAATGTCGCCTTTGATGTCGATGAAGATGGCACCATCACGCTGACCCAAGATCAACTGCTCGAATTTGCCACTGATGTGGATGGGGATGATCTTACCGCGAGCAATCTTACCGCAGCAAGTGATGCAACGGTAAAAGACAACGGCGATGGCACTTTTATCATTACCCCAAGCCCAGATTTTTCCGGCGAGTTGGTCCTTTCGTTTGATGTTAGTGATGGAGAAACAAGCGTTGAGGCGGGCCTTAACCTCACAGTCAATCCGATAAACGATGCACCTGTGCCAACGGATAAGGCGTTTACTGTTGCCGAAGACGAGACGTTGATCTTCACTCGTGAAGAGCTGCTTAACCATGCACAGGATGTGGATGGTGACACTGTCACACTGGTCGATGTGTTTTATGAGGGTGATGCAGGGACTCTTAGTGTTGACCATGATACTGGGCTTTACACATTCACACCGAATGCGAATTTTCATGGCGAAGTTGAATTGGGGTATTCCGTTACAGACGGCATTGAAACTATCGATGCGATAATTGATGTTAGCGTCACCCCAGTCAATGATCCGCTTGAAATCAGTGATGGAATTACCGCCACGGTTGATGAAGACCACACGCTTATCATCACGCAAGCTGAGTTGATAGCGAACGCGAGCGATATTGATGGCGATCGTTTGGTTGCCAGTAACTTGCAGACAACGGATCCCGACGCATCGGTCTCACCAAACGGCGATGGTTCTTATACCATTACTCACAGCCCAAATTTTAATGGCTCGCTCGCGTTTACCTATGATATTAGCGATGGTACGGTCACGAAAGGGACCACGTTAGATGTCACGGTCAACCCAGTGAATGACGCGCCGGAGGCCGGTGATGAGCTCAATATCAGCGCTACCGAAGATGAGTCTGTTGGCGTTGCGTTGCGTGATGACCCTATGCTGCGCATGGATGAAGCACCAGAGCATGGCATTGTTGAAGCGTTTATTGATGACGAATGGGTTGAGCTTGCCGTTGGTCAAGAAATCGCAGCGGATACCGAAGTGCGTTTTGTTGCCGATGAAAACGCCATTGCTGACAGCACCCATACAACACGCATTGGCACGTTTGATGACAGGGCCAATTTAAGAGATTGGGGGCGTAAAGTTGATGATCATACCCGTGAGTTTGTCGATGGCGATTTAACCGTTACCACGGTGAGTAACGATGGCCCACTCGGTGCGTGGAATGGCAATACCCATATCGGACACGGCATTGGCGATTCAGATAGAGAAGGGCTCAGTAGCGGCGAGAAGCTTATCGTCAGCGTTGACGGCATGGACATCAATGAGATCAGTTTTCATCTTGATGGCCTCGGCGGTTGGTTTTTGCCTGAATCACGCCATTTTACCGAAGTGGAAATACGTGCCTTTGATGATGAAGGGCAGCTAATTGACTCTCTCACTTACCATAAAACAGACCCCGACAGCTATGAAACCGACTATACCCTGACCGTCGACCAACCTGTCGCCTATTTCGAGCTGGGAACCGTTCGTGGCGACGGCACGTATGTCGTGCAAAACATGACTGTGTCACAAACTTCGCCTGATTCAGCGGTGTTCACCTCGATTGGCGTTGATGGTAACGAGCTGACCGAGACAGTGAATTTTGACTTACGTGAGGGCGATAGCGCGATTGACCTCACCACCTTACTGCCCAACATTACGCAAAATGACGCTGGAGCAGCGCCATTTGAACCTGTAGTGATCAGCAAAGCTCAGCTATTGGGGCAGGCGAGTGATGTTGATAATCCATTGCTTTCTGTTGAGGGGCTTGCCCTTGTAGGGGATAACGCAGACAAAGCGACGTTAACCGATAATGGTAACGACACTTGGACGATTACCCCAGAGCCTGATTTTTTCGGTGAGGTCGAGCTCGAATATCAGGTAAGTGATGGTCAGCTAACTGACAATAATATTGTCAATATTGATTTTGCGGCAGTCAATGATGCGCCGCAAAGTGATACGGTCAATTTGCTCAGTGACGAAGATGAATCGCTGCTTATAACGCAAGCCATGTTGCTCGCTAATGCCAGTGATATCGATACCGAAATAGACGCGTTATCCGCGCAAAACCTCCACATTAATCCAAGTTTCGGTGAGTTAACCGATTTAGGGGATGGTACTTGGTCTTTTACTCCCACCACCAATTTCAACGGTGATGTCCCCTTTAGTTTTGAGGTGTTTGATGGTGAGCTTGCCACTGCGGTGGAAGGAACGCTCACGATAGACCCGATAAACGATGCTCCGATTGCACCAACGCTTACCGTCAGTGGGGAAGAGGACAATCTTCTGACCATTGATCCTGCGTATCTTTTGCAGCAAGTAAGCGATGTGGATTTAGGCGACACGCTTTCGATTACCGATGTGAGTGTGCGCGCGCCGGGTAGCGCCAACATCAGTTTAATTGATGGCTTGTACCACTTAACCACAGGGGCCAATTTTAATGGTCTTGTTGAGCTAACCTATACCGTATTTGATGGCACAGAAGCGGTGCAAGGATCACTGAATGTCAACGTGATTCCTGTGAACGACGCGCCGTTTAGCACCGGCAATGCACTTATGGCAACCAACGAGGATGAAGCGTTTACCTTTGATGCGTTTAAATTGCTTGATCTCTTCGCCGATGTTGAGCAGAACCCAATCAATGTGTCGCAAATTCTGTTGCAGGATGAGGACAAAGGAGCGCTGCAAGATAACGGCGATGGCACTTGGACGTTTACTCCAAGCGCTGATTTTGCTGGGGTAACTGAGTTGCAACTGGTTGTTAGCGATGGCGAGTTTGAGACCGCACTTGATATTCCGCTCTATATTCGCCCTATCGCCGATGGCGCAGTGGTGAGCAGTGAGCACTCAGGTCCTTTGGTGTTCAATGAAGATGAGGCAGGTCATTTGTGTCTTAATGTGAGCTTGCTTGACCAATCGGAAGTGCTCACCAACCTGGTGATCACCGGCTTTCCGGTTGGATTTGTGGTTAGCGATGGCACGCATACCGCGACGATTAACGCCGTAAATCAATACATAGATGTGACGCAGTGGAATGTCACCGATCTTGAACTCACGCCACCGCCAAATTTTGCCGGTGATTTCGCCCTAACGGTAACAACAAGCACGGTTGATTATGGGGATGAGGCGCAAGCGTTAGACGATGGGGTTGATGAGGGCGATTTTGTTGCCGAATTTGAAACCGCGTTGACGCTCACCGCTGATGATTTGCTGAGCGCTGCGGAAAATTTGGATGCCGAAGCCAGCGATGCGATTCGTTTCGTTCATTTGGTTGATAAGTCGCAAGGGGTATTATTCGACAACGGCGATAACAGTTGGACGTTTACCCCAGCAGATGACTTTACTGGACAAGTGGATTTTGCTTACGTGGTGGACAGAGATGGCGTCTTTTACGATGAACAGAGCGCCATTGTTGTGGTTGATAGCGCAAGCTACACCAATGTGCCACCCAGTGTTGAGACTCAATTGACCAAAAACCTGGATGATAACGGAGCGTTGGCGTTTAGCGATGCAGAACTGCTCGCCACGCTCAGTGATGCTGATGGCGATGAGTTGATGATTGAGTCCGTCACGCTCACCAAAGGGCAAGGTATTATTGAGACTGCCGGCGATGGGAGTTATCAGCTTATCCGCGCTGAAGGTTTTGACGGTGAGCTGGAGCTGGGTTTTATTGCCAGTGATGGCGAGCACCAGATTGTCAGCCATGTTGAAGTGATAAACGATCTCAGCACGGCAAATGGCAGCAGCGAAGAATACACCTTAGCAGAGAACGGTTCATTGACGCTGACGTCAGCGCAATTATTGCAAGAGCTGATGCTAGGCCCTGATGATATCGTTACCGATGTGACAGACACCGATGATGCGGGTTATTTTGCCGTTGCCCCCAATGATGAATGGATTTATTGGCCCAGTGAGCCATTTGATGGCGAGCTGAATATGTTGGTGGAAGTTGAAATTGATGGTCAGCTTGAAAGCGTGCCATTGACGCTCGACGTACAAGTTGACTCTTTCGATGCTGGTGGCAGTGAAACCGACCAAACCATCATTGAGGCGCAAATGGCCGTCAGCCGCAGCGCGCAACAGGGCGATGCGCCTTTCGATGACACGGACCCGGATATTACCGGCGCGCCAGGTGACACGGTGGCGATTGACTTGCCAGAGAGCATTACCGATGCTGAGACGTTAAGTTATGTCGAGCTCGATGGCCTGCCCATCGGCAGTGAAGTGAGTAATGCACTGGATAACGGCGATGGCAGCTATATTGTGACGGGCGATTTTTCAGCGCCACTTTCTGTGACCTTCCCAGATGAGTACCAAGGCAGTGGTCAAATCGAGATGCAAGGGTTTAATGATGCGGATCAGCCGATTGATGGCGCGCTAGACAATCTTGACTTTGCCATAGATGAACAGTATGCGATGCAATCGACATCACAGACCAATAACGGGCTGCCAGATCCAACTCTCAACCAAGGTGACAGCGGTGATGATAGCGGTGATTCAAACGGTTTGGCTGACGATTCGTCCCGTTTTGATGCTGAAATGCAAGAGGGTGCTGAGCAAAGCGGCGGGCAAAATACCGAGGTGGATCCAAGTCTGATGTAGAGTGTGACCGCGTTTGGTTTTGCTTTGTTAGGATTCGGTGAGTTTTACTTGTGTTACAGCACGTTCAATCACTTTGGTATAAAATAGCGTGTATTCGCCCTCTGTGATGGCGCAGCATTTAAAAGCCTTGCTTTAGGCTTGGTTTACGGATTGTTTTGCTGCGTCTTCACCCTATTTGGGCATGGGTATTCTCAAGTGGAGTTCAAACAATGAAAAAAACCGTTATAACCTTAACACTGCTGCTGGCACTTGCCGGGTGTGAAGAAGCCTCAAAAGCCGTCGATAAAGCGCAAGAAGCTGCCAACAGTGCGGTGGACTCTATGCAAGAGGAGCTGACCAAATTGGATTTATCGGCACTAAAGCTCGATGAACAGTTTGGCGATGCCGCTGAAGCGGCGCAAGAGCTGGCTGTTTCACTGGAAGAGGCACTCAATGCTGATTTTAGTAACCCAGAAGCGCTCACCAAAGTGCAAGAGCATATCGCTAATGCCTACAGCTGCCTTGAGAAAGCCACCTCGGACTCTTCAGCAGAAGCGCTTTTGAATAAAATCATGGATACCATCAGCAATGAGCAAGCTAAAGGGCTAATCGAAAAAGGGATTGAGCAAGCCAAAGAGGTTAAAGAGTGTGTGATGTAACCTAAATCAACAAGGCGCCGTTATGGCGCCTTGTTGATTTATGAGATTTCCGTGGGTGACGAAATCTTAAAATTTCAAATCGATACCCAAACAACGTGAAGATGCAGGTAGGCGACCAGCGAACAAAGCCTCTGAGCATAGATAAGCTATGTGATGAGGTTTGTGAGTGCCCGTCAACACCGCTGCAACTTCAATTAGGACGGGTATATTGGTTAGATCAATAAGCTCTATTTAGGATAAAGAGTTTTGCTTGTGCTAGAGCTTGTTTTGCCGCAGCCTGTTGGTTGGGAGCGGCAGCGAGCTCTCGAGATGAAGGCAAAATAACAAAATAGTGACTTGGCGTGGTATTGATCAATGCACCACGAAAGTTATCCTGATTTAGACGATAAACTTGACTATATATCGTCAGTACTAGCGAATTATCATTGCGTCGGTAAGGACCAAAAAAAGATCCGAGTTCATGAACACTGCCAAAAACAGACTGAAGTGAAACGGAATTACCACTCGGTAACCACATTTTATAACTCAACCGCGCATGCGTAGAATCAAGATTCGTTTCGAGTGAGTTTTGCTTAAATTGCCCTGAAACAAACGGCATACCTTCTCTTTGGGCGTTTATATTACTAGATTCTTGTTTAAAACAATCTTCGGATTGATATTGCCGATGACGAAATCGATATTCCGCACAGACAAAATTGGTAATAAGGTTTTGCATATTGCGAACCCAATCTCGAGTCAGTATTTTATCAACCCAATATTGGTCACCATAATATTTTGAGGGCAGAATCCAAGCTCGGTTAGCCAGCATTTCTTTATCGAATTTTAGCGGTATTGCATCACCTTGCTCAATCGAATTGCTAATGCTGTTTGTTGTATTGGCTAAAGTTCGGCCTTGGGTGTCAAATTTTGCATATTGTAATGTCGGGTAATTGCCTAATTGATAGCTCGCATGTACGAGCGCAGGGCTTAGCATAAAAAATAACGATATGATGCAAGATGTAATCGTATTAGGGGTCATTATCGCCATACCTTTCACCGTTTTATTAGAGAATCTAGAATAACTCAAATAGGGTTCGAGTCTATTAATTCGCCCCAACGGCGTGTTCTTGGTCGGTGTTTTTTTGGCTCTGGTTTGGTGCTGGCCCTAATACGCGAGCCAGCTCTTTTTTGTCTAATGGTTTATACAAGACATCACGCGCGCCATATTCAAAGAAGGTAGCGCGAGTCTCTTCACCGGTATCGGCGGTGCAGGCAATAATGTGGGCGTCAGGGCTGTATTGTGAAATGATGATTTTGGTCGCATCCACTCCAGTCATTTTGGGCATATGGTTATCCATTAAAATGGCAAGATAGCGGTGCTTTTTGGCGTATTCGACAGCTTCTTGTCCATTGACGGCTAAATCATAATCATGAAATCCGAGTGATTGCAGTAACTTGGTCAATACCATCGCGTTAACGCGGTTATCCTCAGCAATCAAAATCTTGTTACTTGAGGGCGTTACCCTTGGTGACTTCTGCGTTTTGGCTATTGCAGGAAGACGAATGCGAATTTCGCTCTGGTGATCGCTCAGACGAGAGCATAGTAGCTCTCCGCCAAATTTTGCTAACGCTTGGCGAGCAATCCCTGCGCCAACGGATGTGCCAATCAACGTTTGGCTCGCACCTGCGGCCGCACTACCCATGGTCTTATTTGATGGCATACTGAGCGGTGGATTAACCAGTGCCTGGTAATGGGCGCCATTATCATCATATTGGATGGTCACTTCAATTATCTCGATGCCATTGTGACGCTGAGGCTCAACGTTCATGAGGAGTTCTCGACGCGCTGCTTGAGTCATTGCATCGAATAAGAAGAAATGGATTATGGGCAGTAATTGGGCAAAATCGCACACCAGTTCGCAGTTAGGCGAGTAACGGTTTATCAGTTCAAAGTGGATTTGGTCACGCAGTGCTAATTGGGTCGCAGCTTCACGTGTTAAATCCATGCTGTTTGTAAGCGAAATTTGGCTTGGGCTGGCGCTTAGGTTATTGAGATCGAGTTGCGACAAAGTGGTGGCATTCTCAACACTGTATTTTAGCGCCAGCGCCACGCGATAACAGTGAGTCACCATGGTGTGGTGGCTCTCTTTTGCTAATGTTAATTGCTTGGTGATGTCGAGAAGGGTGCTAATAGGCTCTTTAAGCTGTTGGTTCATTGAGGTAATCAGCTGCGATTTCACGTCTGTGGTGTGAATTGCTTGGCTGGCTTGTTCCACCAATCGGTGCTCTAACTCTTTACGCTTGGTGATATCCCGTTCAACCGCAACAAACCGAACTAGTTTTCCTTGTTCGTAAATGGGGTTGATTGATAAATCGAGCCAATAGGGCGTGCCATTTTTATGGTAGTTAAGGATCTCTAATTCAATTTTTTGCCCTTGTTTTATAGCTTCCGATAAACGTCTAATATCGTCAAGTTGAGTCCCTTTACCTTGCAATAAATTACCCGGTTTTTTCCCCACTACCTCGTCTAAGGTATAGCCAGAAATATCGGTAAACGCTTTGTTGACCCAGATCACCAGCCCGTTTGCGTCGGAGATGATCACCGCATCGCTTGCGTACTCGGCTACTTGACCTAAGGTGGCGCGAAATTCAGACAGCTGCAGTTCGGAGGTTAGCGTCATCATTTTCTTTGTGCGCTCAAGTAAAATCAGCGACACAATCGCGACCGCCCAAATTGCATAAATCGCCAGACCTCGGTTAGAAGTCACTTTCCAGGTGTCGCTGCCCAATGGCGATAAGTAGTAACCAGTCAACGTCAGTAGGGTGCAGACAATAGCCCAGATAAAGGTGGTCGACTGATTTTTCGACAACAAGGAGACTAAAATCACCGTGATATAGGGAACCCCAGCGGCGACACCGAGCGGAATATTGAGGTCGATAGTAAAAATGGCCCCAGCAATCAGCGCCAATATCAGATGCTCTTTTAGCGCATGGGGTAAGTGTGTTTGCATGGGTCTTATCCCGTTTCGCGTTGTTGATTGAGTTTGTGAATGACGCGTTGCGCTTGATGGCTATTGACCAGCATGCGGTTAATGAGCTTTTGCAGTGTCTCGACATTTGGAATGTCACCGGAATAGGCCTCTTGCTCAATATGTTGAGTAAGGCGCACCATTTCACGCATACCAAACTCAAGCGCAGTGCCTTTGATTGAGTGAAGCACACGATATAACGCATTGGCATCTTCTTCGGTGTAAGCGCTGAAAAATGCGTCGGTTTTTTCATCAAATTCGGATTGGAGTGAGCGCAGCAAATCCACCGTTTCTTCAAAGCTCATCTCTTCGTCATTGAGTAAGCTGCTTGACGATATTTCTTCTTCCGTCATTGGCAATTGGGTCACAGGGTAGCGCACGAGTGGAACAACATTATTCGCGCGTGCAAAAGAGTCGGTATCGGTGATTTGGTCAATAAATTGCGCGATGGCATTTTCCAAGCTCACCTTTTGCAGCGGTTTGGTGAGCACAAAGTTAGCGCCAGCTTGCAGAAATTCATCGTGGGCTTGTTGAAACACATCTGCAGTATAGGCAAACACCACAGTGCTGATATTGAGCTCTTGGCGTAACCTGCGAATGGTTTCGATGCCACCAAGATTGGGCATGTGATTATCCATAATAATCAGGTTAAATCGCCGCTCATTTAAAATGGTCAGTGCTTGATGTCCATCGGTGGCTAATGTGATGTTGTGACCGAGAGAGTGAAGAAAACGCTCAGCAACCGCTGCGTTAACTCGGTTGTCATCCACGAGAAGAATATCAATTGAGGCGGTTTTTACCGACAACGCGTTTTGAGCCAATGCAATGGGCGTTTGGGGCGTAGTATTGCGCTCCGCAGCGATAGGCAGCGTATGGTTTGGTATTGGCGTGTTTACCTCTTTTGGCGTCGATAATTCGAGCGCCTGATTGAATGGTTGCTCTGCTTTAGTGGGTCTGGTTTCAAACATTTCCATCGCAATCGGAAGGGTAAGAGTAAACTGCGACCCGATGCCGGGTTGGCTGAACACAGTGATAGTTCCGCCCATTAGCTCAGTTATCTGTTTAACGATGGAAAGCCCCAGCCCAGTGCCGCCAAAACGCCGAGTGGTTGACAGCTCTGCTTGTTCAAATGGGGTGAAAATACCGGTTAATTTGTCTTTTTCAATCCCTATCCCGGTATCAGATACCACAATTTTGATGCCTTGATGCAGTTCACGTTGAGTTTCATGATGCGATAAGGGCTCGACGGCTACTTTGACATTACCCTCAGTGGTGAACTTGATCGCATTACCCGCAAGATTGAACAAAACTTGGCGCAAACGTGAAGCATCACCAATCAGACGAGCACGTTCGTCGAGCTGATTGCAAATCTCAAAGCGGATTCCTTTTTCTTTGGCAAGTGGGGTTAAAGAGTTTTGCAGCGGAATGAGTATGTCTGACAGAGCAAAAGATTTGCATTCCAAAACCATTTTGCCTTGCTCAACTTTTGAAAAGTCCAAAATGTCGTTGAGTAACGTCACCAGATGTTGACCTGAGGTCATGATCATCGCTGCGTGCTCTTGAATTTGAGGCTCTTTAGCGTCCTCTTGAATAATCTGAGCCAGCCCTAGCACGCCGTTCATGGGAGTGCGCAGTTCATGACTCATGGTAGCAAGAAACAGTGATTTGGCTTGGTTAGCCCGCTCTGTTCGTTCGATGGCTTCCTGATAACTGGCGTTGTTTCGTTTGAGCTCACTTACCCGCATCAAGTAAGTAATGACTATGGTAACGGAAACCACCAAAATAAAAGCAAATAACAGTTGAATCATATTATTGCGAACGTGAGAAGCCAGTTCTGTCATCGCTTTTTCGGAGTTCTCGACAAACGCCATATTTTCATGAGAAAGCAGCAGTGTAAAAAGGCGCTGTTTTTGCTGCTCGACGCGCTGAAAGGTTTGAATGCTGGCACCAAACTCGGAGCTTTCATCGACAAAGAACTCAATACCATCGATGAGCAGGGCTCTTGCCGCGCTATTGTCATTGGTGTTTAACACATTGAGCTGATGAGAAACCGACTCAAGTAAAGATTCTTTGACAATAATAATGCCAATGACGTTATCAAGTGCATCGGTGATTTTGATTAGTGATTTGGTAAATAAGTCAAGTTGAATAAAAGTCTCCATTTTATACAGACCAATATTTTGACGTGCTTCGAACTCTTGCATAATGGCTTGTGCTTGGTGCTCTAGTGCCACTAAGGTGCGGGTAAGGTGATAGGGATCGGTTTGAGTACTTATTTCATAAAGTGTCACAGCGTCGCGTATTTCAATCACCTCATGGCCAACCTCAGTCACCATGGCGCGATATTCAGAAATACGTTTGTATTCGGCGTAAAGCAAGGTCATCGCCGCTATGATACTGAGGCATAGTAATGCAGATATGCTAAATAAGAGTCTAGTTCTGTCCATCTTCGAGCTCCTTCAATATGGCTGGGCGCGGAGCTGAGAGCGCGGTGAGAAGGCTTTGATATCTTGTACGGTTTCTGGGGAAAAACTGCGCCCCAATTGACTTTTCGCCATGATAGAAACGGCTTCTTCGAGGGTTTGGGTTCGGCCATCGTGAAAGTAAGGCGCGGTGTCAGCAACGTTGCGTAAGCTGGCGACACGAAATAGGAACAAATCTTCACGCTTGCCCGTATTCATGTGGCGTCCGGTATCGGTTGAGCGATTGGCACCGCGAGTGTCATCACCAAAAAAACCGAAATTGATCACCATGCCTCCACCGATATTGGTGCCACGGTGACATCGCGCGCACCCTTGATCTTGAAAGGTATTCCAGCCACGAATTTGCTGCTCAGTCATTGCGGTTTCATCGCCAAGCAAGTAGCGATCAAAGGGTGAGTGTGGCGTGGTTAAACTGGTCATAAATTCCACCAGCGCGTGTTTAATGGTTTCGGTGGAAATAACGATATCAGCTTTGTCAAATAGGTCGTTGTAATGCTGCGAACGTTTTACATAGGTTTCGACTTGAGGCCAGTTTGAATCCATCTCGACCACGTTATGAATCGGCCCATCTAATTGGTCGTGTAAGTTATTGACTCGTCCATCCCAGAAAAAACGGTAATTGAACGCAGTATTATAGACGGTTAAAGAGTTACGAAATCCTTTGCCTTTCACCCCCGTTGACACTTCTATATGTTCAGCGCCATTGGTTTGCAGTTGATGACAAGTTTCGCAGCTCACAGCTTTATTGGAAGAGAGGTTGGGATCTCGAAATAACACCCAGCCTATTTTGGCTAAATTGCGGTCAATGTTCAGTTGAGTTGGGATTGGGGAAATGTCGCTATGATTGACGGCAGCAAGGCGCGTTGGCGCTTGTGACTGGGCTTGCTGACTGAGAAGGGGCTCAGTATCTGAGAGGCGATGTGCATCATGGTCGTGACCTGTATCGCTGTGCTCATGATGAGCAGATACGTTGTGATGTGAATCAGGAGATGTCATCACAGTTTCAAAAACCAATAGGCCAATTGAGAGCACTGTTACAACTGCGCCAGCGGTAAACCAAAGTTTATTTTTCATCGCATCACATCCAGTTTTGCGCTTATCACCATTCCTTGTTCAGAACTGCGTTCCGAATATGACTATTACTAACTTAGTTGCATAATGTTAAAAGGTAAAGCATTTGAGCCAGTCTGATTGTTGCGAGTGGGGTTGAGACAGAGAAGAGGCAGCGCACGTTAACTCAATGGCTAAGTGCGCTGAGAAAGAGAAGATAAAACTTATGCAGCGATATATAAAATCACACATGAACCGATGAATACTGCGCTAATGTATGGAATCACCCATTTAAAGAAGCGACCATAAGGGATATTAGCCATTGCAAGCCCAGCGACGACGGTTGCGGCGGTTGGTGCAAACAGATTTATCCATCCGGAGCCCAGTTGATAGGTGGTGACGACAATGTCGCGGTTCACTCCAGCAAAGTCGCTCATCGGGCCCATCAAAGGCATAGAAACAGTAGCTAAGCCAGAACTTGAAGGAATGAAAAACGCTAAAACAAGATGCGCGAGATAGCTGGTCACAGCAAAAACGCCGCTGTCTAAACCAACGACAGCACTCTCTGCCCAGCTCAGTATGGTGTCCGTGATGTTAGCGTCGTTCATTACGACATTGATGCCTTTTGCAACGGCAATCACCATCGCAACGCCCATCATATCTTTACAGCCAGCAACGAACGTGGAGACAAATTCACTTTCAGACATGCGATTAATCAAGCCGATAATAATCGCCGCGGTGAGATAGACGATAGAGATTTCTTGTAACCACCAATTTAAAGCAGGAACAAAGGTGACACCAATATCTTCCCATGGCACAACACCGTAAATCATCAATGCAAAAGCACCAAAAAACACCGTCATAGTTAAACGATGGCGGCCCGTGAACTCTATGGCTTTCGGCGTTTGAGAAAATTGGTCATTAAAAGTAATGTCTGCAAGAAGCGAATGCTTGGGATTTGCTTTTACTTTTGCTGCGTATCTCATGATAAAAACGCAGGTGATAAGGTAAAAAACGGCGAATGTAAACAAGCGTAGTAAAATACCGTCACCGAGTTGAATTTCCGCAAAACGCGATGCTACACCAGTAGCAAAGGGGTTAACGGTACTGGTCGCGACACCTATGCCACTGCCAAGTAGAATCATACCGGCAACGACGAGTCGGTCGTAGCCTGCGGCGATAAAAAACGGCAATAGGATCACCCATAGACTGACGGTTTCCTCACTCATTCCGTAAGTCGTTCCGCCTACCGCAAGAATAAATATTAAAATCGGGATCAGCCACTGCTCTCGGCCAGCAAAGCGTTGCGATATAGCATAAACCGCTGCATCCATCGCGCCAGATTTGATGGTGACGCTTAAAAAACCACCGATCATTAAAACGAAAAGAATAATCGAGCTTGCTTCACTAAACCCAGTCAAAGGAGCTGCGAGCAGATCAATGACGTTCTGTGGGTTACTTTCCAGTTCGGTGTAGGAACCAGGAATGGGTAATAAACGTTCTCCTCCTGCGTAATTGGCAACCTCAGATCCTTCAATAAGTACATTGGAATTGGCGGTGCGATAATCGTATTTTCCCGCAGGAACAAACCATGTAAGGACGACGACTAAGGCTGTGATAAAAAATAGCAAGGTGTAGACGGTGGGCATTTTAAACTGCCATTTCTTAGTGGCTTTGGCCGATTGTGTCACAGAGTGTGTACTCATATATTTGCTTCCTATTTGCAATAAAATGGACCTTGCGCTTGCTATGCAGAAAGACATTTTTCTTTCAATGCGTTAAGCACGGCTAATACGCTCCGCAAAAGCGAAGCTGCTAGATTCGAGCGATGCCTTGGCTCCAAACTTGTTGAATTTCAAGTGAGTTGGGGTCAAGAAGAACAAAATCGGCATCGAATCCGTATTCGATATGGCCTTTATGGGGTAATCCTAAACGTGCTGCAGGGTTGCTCGTGATACAGCGCAACGCGATTTCAAGCGGAATATCACAAGATAAAACCGCATTACGAACGGCTTCAAATAGTGAACTAATGCGGCCACTGTCAACGCCGATTACCTCACCCGAAGCGGAAAATCTCGGCAGACTGGCATTCGCATCCGAGCTAAACGTGATGTGATTAATATGAACACCAGCGTTTAATGCACGCTGCAACGCTTGTGGGGATGGTACTTCACCATCTTCAATTAACCCGGCATTGGTACTGGTCGTAAAATCAATGTAGCCACCGTCCAATGCGAAATTGAGACCTGTTTGGAAGAGGTTGGGGTTGCGATTGATGTGGGTTGGAAGGAAATATTCGGCCGTTATTTCCGTTTGTTCAATGATTTGAGTGAGTAAAGATAATTCTTCTTTGCCATCACCAAGATGGCAAAAAACGATGCCTTTTTTGCCTGCAAGATTGGCCGAGGTGCGCACTGTACGACCGATATGAAGTAGGTCATCAAAGTGAACCACGGAACCTCGGTGATCTGATAAAGCTAACTCACCAACGCCTAATATTTCAGGTATGTAAATCAGATCTTCTTCAAGTGACGGGGTAAGAGTGCGAAGCGGCAAGTGGTAAGATCCAGAATAGAAATAGCAACTTATGCCTTTAGCTTGCAGTTCTCGACTTTTTCCAAGCAAATTGGCAAGCGAACGTGTGACAGCATCGGTACCAAGTGCGCCAACCGCGGTTGTGACGCCAGCGCGCAGCATCTCTTGCGCTGTTATTTCGAGAGTTCGATTACCAAACCCACCTTCGCCGCCGCCACCAACAATATGAGTTAATACATCAATAAATCCAGGGACTAAATATGCGCCTTTGCCATCGTAGATATCAGCGTAAGGTGGGTGAGTGCTATTTATAGGCTTCAAAGAATGCACTCGTTTATCAGTAATGACAACATCACACAGTGAATGAGGTTCTGGTGTAAACACCTGAACATTTTTAATGATGCGCAGCATTGCAACGCCCTCAAAAATGAGCGAAAGGATCGCTGTGATAGTGTATACCCAATTATTATTCGACTAGTGTAATGAGCATTCCCCATGACTGCTTAAGATGAGTGGCATGTCTAATGAAAATACTCGTTATCATGTCAATATATTAGGCATGTTGATTTAAGCGAAGTTAATTAATCTTATTTCCCTTCTTTGGTTACGTGTCATAACCAAAGAGAGGGAAAAACTTGGCTTATTCTGATATATCGATAATTAAAATTGGGTAACAATATTCTTACGCTGTATAACTTAACGATACATATTCCCTTACTACTTGAAACTGCGGTGCGGGGGGCAACGTAAAGGGTTCGCTAGCGCAAAGCTCATCACATAGTCGTTCATGCTAGAAGGCTTTGCTGGCTTGCCACTTATCTGTAACTTACCCGTAATTCCAAGTTATTTGGGTTCAGGCGACGGATTTGTTGCAACTCATCAGTCTATTTGTATTGTTTAGATAAAATAGCGTTCGGTGAAATATCGTACCGATAAATCATATCGATTTCTTAGGAGAGGAGGGCTACTCGTTGCACCATTCACTGAGTGCATGACGAGTTAATTTATAGAATCCGATTACGGTAACTGCCGTAATAGTAGAGAAAGCGCAGCAAATTGCTTGTTTATAATCAAATTTATTTTGGATTTGAATATGCATTTGCAGCACCTAATCATGACAATGATTCTATATTATGTAACTTGAACAATAAATCAATCTGCTTATTTGTCTGATCTTAATGATTTTAGAAAGTAACGGGTGAAGTTAGGTGAATAATTATATAGTGATGATGGGGTTGTGGCGCAATATAATGTGCTATAAATTCACATAAAGTGCATAATTCAAAGCGTATGTTAACTTTGTAATTTGTGGCTTTGCTCACGTTAGGAAGGTGGATGGTCTTTGTGAGGAGTGTCGTAAATTCAGTGCCCAAGTGGGCACTGAATGAAACAACTACAAACTTTGTGGTTGTATTGCAATATCCTTTCTAATTGAAGCTGCAGGGCTTTGCATTACAAAGTCAGGGGTTGGCTTCCGCAAATCTCATCACATAGTTTGCCTATGTTTAGAGGTTTTGCGCATTTGCCACCTACCTGCAACTTCAAGTCGTTTGGGTATACTTAGTTCACTTTAACCGTTGACCAAACAAAGCGGTGATCAGATGAAACTTCTTTACTGTTACCGTACTTACCAATACGAGAGTCGTTAAACAGTAAGCGGCCTTCTTCATTTTCTGCTTGCCAGTAAACACCTGTATTCAATACTTCAAGGTCGGCAGAAGGGACTGCGTAGTCAACGCGGCTGCCAAACACTGCGGTGCGCGCTTCTGGGTATGGGTGGCCTTTGTCGTTGTTTTCAGCAACCGCGCCAGTAGATTCTGGTGTAAATTCATGGCCAACGTGTGCAACCGCTTGATGAACGCGTGAGTCGTTCATCAATTCATAAACGCCGTCAAAGCGCGCATCGGTGGCATCGCCAAATTCTGCATCGGCGTTCAAATCACCCATGATGACAAAACTTTCACCAGTAAAGCCACCTTGTGTGCCAGCATCATCATAGATGGTTTCGCCACCCTTGATGTATTCGTGCCAGAAACGGTTCTCGTCGCTGTTGCGGTGTTTGTTGTTATCACTTACCGTGTTAAAGCCCATTGGTGTTGGGTGAGCCAACAGAGCGTGAATCACTTTGTTACCGTCTTTGTTAGGAATGATGATAGGTGCATCAACGTGGTTTTTTGACGACATAGGAATGACATTCCATTCATCAGCGCTAAACCAAGTATCACCACACGCCATGCCTTCAGGGATCTCTTTTGAACCATCACATACGTTGATTTCTGGGTTCACCGCACCTGGCAGATCTTTGCGCTTAAAGTGTTGGAAGGTACGCGTGTTTGCTGTGTCGATTTCATATTTTGACATCAATGCAAAGGCGTAGTGACCATGGTAGAAACCAAATCCCATGGCATCGTCTGGATTGCTTGGCTCAATTTTGCCATCGTTATTCAGATCCATCTCTGAGTGCAGGCCCGTATTGGTCGCGTAGTTTTGCACAAATGGGTAATGGATTGGTTCTAGTAGGTCACCACCGTCGACACTATTTAAACTTTGCGGCACTGATAGATAGTTCTTCTGGAAGCCTTGGAGTGCGGCGTAATCGCTGCCGGTGCCATCGTTATTGAATTCGGTCAGTAGCAGAACATCAGGGCGATTTTTTTGAATGATAGCGGCAATATTACGAATTTGAATGATGCGCTCAGCAATGTTTTCATTCGGGTAGCCATTATTGACACCTTCGTTATTATTTTCTTTCCATTCCGCGATAAATTCATTTTGCTGATCAAGGGTATAGCTCATGTATTGAACCCATTGATCATAGCTTTGATCGTAGTCGGCTGTGGCGCCACCGTCATGGGCAAAAGAGACGTTAAATGAGGCGAATTTTACCTGTTCAGGCGTTTGCTCAGCATCGTTAGAGTTACAACCCACTAAAAGGGCAGAAGCGATTAGGGTTGCTAAAAGTTTTGTTTTCATAAATATCTCAAATACAAACCGCCCATCCATTAAGGGCGTCGCATGATAATTTATAAAAAGAGGTAATGTAAACGTTTGCTGGAATCGTTTGCTTAAAAAGGAATCATTTTTATAAAACTTTCTGTAACGAATCATTAGCTACGTTCACATATCTAAATAATTCTAGGCAGGTAGCCTAGTACCTCGCATCAAAGGTGTTACTACACCCTTTCCAATTGAAGTTGCAGAACTTTTTGATTAAAAATTAGGGAGTTAGCCATATATGGCCTCATCAGATAGTTCGTCTTTGTTCACGAAGTGCGCAGAGGCTTTGCTCGTTTGCCGCCTATTTGCAACGCCAAGTTGTTTGGGTATAAAACGGCCCGTATTAGTGAGTGGCTGAATGAGACCTGTGTACTACAAAGTGGCAGTGGTTAAGAGTACACTGAGAGACCAGCCCACTTGAAATTGCAGCGTTTTTCCAAGCTGTTTGGGTACCAGTCACTCTGGATGAATCACGCATCTTGAGGTGACGATGAAATATTGAATTAATTAGAGTGATAGATGTGAGCCAAGACCATTTTAAAGGGCGATTTGAAGTTGAATTAAAGTATCGCCTCACCTCAAAAAACGACTTTCTTGCTGTGCTTCAACGTTTTCCCTATGAGGTTATGGTTGAAAATAATCTTGAAACCGATTGGCATTTTGATAGTCCATCATTTGCGCTGAGGGAGCAAAATAAAAGTATCGTTATTCGCCAAATGCAGCCATCGGGTATTTTACTTTGGATTGTTAAGGGGCCAGAACCTGACCGTTGTCAGGCGGTGAATATCAGCGATGCCCTTAGTGCGCGTTCGATGTTGGAGACAATGGGGTATCAATTGGTTATGACTGCGCAAAAAACGCGTAGCATTTATTTCCTTGGTGAGTTTCACATTACTTTAGATTCGCTTGAAGGGATCGGTGAGTTCGCAGAATTTGCGATCATGACGGATGATGAATCGCGTCTCGAGGACTATCGGAAGGCGTTGGTCGAATTGGCGAAACAATTTGGTTTGACTGAAAACGATCGAGAACTCTCGTCATATAAAGCGTTACAGCACGCTTATCAGTCACGTTTTGAGTGATAAGAACGAAAACAGACATGCGGGCGTAGAGGCAACATATACCCGTCCTACTTGAAGTTGCAGTGGTGTTGACGGGCACTCACAAACCTCATCACATAGTTATCTATGCTCAGAGGCTTTGTTCGCTGGTCGCCTACCTGCATCTTCAAGTTGTTTGGGTATAGGTAAATTATGACCAAAAATTTCAATGTATTTGGTAAGCGCATGGTAGTAGTGCGGCACTATGATGAATGGCAACTGTTTTCCATTTCCGAAGTAGGGATGCGATCACGAATTTATGATGTGGTGATCCCATCAGATCTTTGTGAATCGAAACTCGTCCAATATCTTGATGACATTTATCATGAGATGGCTACGCCACGTCATCCTAAGGTGGTCGAATTTAGGGTGTGATGTCTGCACCCCATCTCATTCAATTTTACTGAATGAGATGGTCACATTTCATAGGGTCTATTTGTTCACTTCATGATCTAACCTAGGTTTAATCGATAAGTTATCTCGAATGATTAACCTGATAAATCCTAATGAGAAACGTATTGAAACTCACACGGCATCATCAATCTAAGGAGTGAACAATGAAAACACGTCATATCACCAAGTTAATCAACGCGCACCCGGCTTCCGATGGCGCTGGCGTTAAAATACATCGAATACCTGGCTTTAACGATACTGCGTTTTCACCTTTTCTAATGATTGATGAGTTTAAGTCTACTCATAGGGATGATTATATTGGTGGTTTCCCTCCTCATCCTCACCGTGGAATTGAAACCTTAACCTATATGTTAGAAGGGCATTTCCAACATCGTGATTCTATGGGTAACGTTGGTGAACTTAAAGCTGGCGGCGCACAATGGATGGCGGCTGGCCGTGGTGTCATACACAGTGAAATGCCCATGATGGATAGAGGGGCGTTGCATGGATTTCAGATCTGGATCAACCAACCAGCGCGCAATAAAAAGCAGCCTGCACACTACTTTGAGTTGCCCAGCGACCAAATAGTAGAACGAACCGTTACTCAGCAAGGGACCATGCGCCTTCTCACCGGCAGTGTTACGATTGCTGGTGAGCAGTATCAAACAGGTTTGCGACAAAGCGGCGTTGAGGCGACCGTGCTAGATTGGAATGGTGCAAAAGATGAGCTGATAACACTGACATTACCAAACGAGTTTAACGTGCTGCTCTATGTATATCAGGGTGAAATTTCAATTGATGGAAAATCGGCTAAAGTTGGACAGTTGGCGCAGTTTTCCGTTGGTGATGTAATTCAAATAGAATCAAATATGATAAGTGGTGCCTTATTACTTGCTGGTCAACCAATCAATGAACCAATCGTTCATCATGGTCCTTTTGTGATGAATAGCCTAGACGAAATTGAGCAAGCGGTGAATGATTACCAAACAGGAAAATTTGAACAATATGCAGTGACGAGTGCGAAAGAACCAACTTAACTTCGTGAAATTAACGCTGCGTCGTAGTACAAGACATTAGGGCAATAGTTTTTGAAGGTCATGCAGCAAGGAGAGAGCGATGATTGAACTGCGCGCGGCGAGACGAGAAGAGGCAGATTGCATTTACCAATTGATGCTTTCGGATATGAGTTGGAAACAATTTGATGCGCCTTATGTGCCTTTTGTTGCGCCAAGCCTGCGTGAGTTTCGCCGCGGCATGTTTAGTAAGCTGGTGGTGGGTGATGAGATGCAGCTTATCGTGGTTGACCAGCGGCCGATTGGTATTGTTACGCGCTATTGGGAGTGTCATTCAACGCGCTGGCTTGAGGTTGGGATTGCCATTTACGACTCGAGTTATTGGCAACAAGGCGTCGGTTATCAAGCGCTCATTAGCTGGATAAGCCATCTATTTGCTCAGCAGCGGGCTATTGCACGCATCGGATTAACCACTTGGTCAGGCAACCCTCGAATGATGGCGTGCGCCTCTAAGCTTGGAATGACTTTAGAAGGACGATTGCGTAAAGTGCGTTATTTTGAGGGAGTCTATTATGACTCCCTTCGTTATGGGGTGCTGCGTGAGGAGTGGGTCGCGCGTTACGGCGATAGATTAACCCAGCAGGAGTTTCTATCTCGTTAGGCTATTGCAGGAGCGACCGCTCGCTCAATGGGCTTGTCATTAATGGGCAGGTGAATCAAAGCAGCAATAAACGCAAGCACCACCGTTGACCACCAAATGGGTTCATAAGAGCCGTAGTAATCGTAAATTCGACCGCCAAACCAGGCACCCAGGAAGCTGCCTACTTGGTGCGTGAAAAAGACCAAGCCATATAGGGTGGATAGATAACGCGCGCCAAAGATTTGGCGAACCAAACCTGAGGTAAGCGGCACAGTACCAAGCCAACAAAATCCAATCGCTGCGCCAAAGATAGCTGCGCTGTTTTCAGTCACTGGCAGCGTAACAAAGCCTGCTATTACCGCAGTACGGAAAAGATAGAGCGCTGACATGACGTGTCGCTTACTAAATTTATCCCCCATGACGCCCCAAAAGTACGAGCCAAAGATATTGAATATGCCCACATAGGCCAGAGCCATTGCTGCGGTTTCCGCGGCAAGCGCTTTGTCGGCCAAATAACTGGGTAAATGCGTTGCGATAAACATAACGTGAAAACCGCAAACAAAGAATCCCATGTGGATTAGCCAGTAGCCTTTGTGGCGAAATGCTTCACCGAGCGCTTGTTTTAGCGTTTGCTCTGGCATTGCTTGTGCAGTCGCTGTTTGCGTCATGGCACCGTTTTGATTGCCACGCATAAATAGGGCGAAACCTATCATTAATGAGCACAGAAGACCAAAAACCAAAAGCGCGTCTTGCCAACCAAAATGGACAAGCAGTGCTTGAGCGCCTGGGATCATCGCAAACATACCAAACGAACCGGCTGCGGTGGTTAAACCAAACGCTTTAGCGGCATGTTGTGGCGGAACAACTTTGGCAACCGCGCCAAGGATAATCACATAGCTAGTGCAGCTAAGCCCAAGTCCAACCAACACGCCAAGCGACAGATAAAGCACACTTGGTTCGGTGGCGATTGAGGTCAAAATGAGTCCCAAAGCATACGCTATCGCACCAACGATAATAATGCGCTTGGAACCATAGCGATCGGCTGCGATACCAACAAAGGGTTGAAACACGCCAAATAGCAGGTTTTGTAGGGCAATTGCCAAGGCAAAGAACTCTCGACCCGTGCCAAAGGTGTCTGAAATCGGCATCATGAAAATGCCAAACGACTGGCGAATCCCCAGGCAGACAATCAAAATACCAATACCCAGCCAAACCAGCGGTGGAAAACGGAAAATACTCATGAAATTAACCTTAGTGATGATGTGGCTGAGCATGTTCAGCGTGTTGCTGGTGGCAACCACTGTCCATAGCGTAGTGGGCAAAAAGTGAGATCAGCTGTGGTGACTGGTGTAACACAATTAAACTGAGCACTAAAAGTGCCGTCATGCGGCAGAGCTGCGCGAAAAGGGTTTGCGAATACATATCGACGCTTCGTTATAAAATGAGCGCGAAGTGTATAGATTCAGTACTATGCATGCAAATGACATATAAGAAGGGGTGCTATGCGTTTTATGCATATACCCTCGCATGCTGAGGGTATAGGTCGATTGACAATTAATGTGAAATATCTGTATCCGGTAGCGCTTGATAATGGACATCGACCGACAGAATTCGATGGTCTTTAACTTCGGTGATAGTGAATCGCCAATGGTTGATCATCACTTCATCACCAACATCAGGCAGAGTTTCAAATTTCCATAGCAGTAAGCCGTTGAGCGTTTGGTAACCCGCTTCCGCCTCGCCTTCGAGTTGATTGAGATCCAGCCGCTGTTTAAGTTCGGCAATTGGAATTGATGCATCCATTAACCAATGTTGTGGTTCAAGCTCCTCAGCCCAAATGTCGTCCGGGGCGAGTGAAAGCTCACCTGCAATCGCCTCAAGAATATCGTAGTAGGTGACCAGTCCTTGAATATCACCGTATTCATCGACGATAAACGCCATTTCCGCCCCAATCGCTTGTAAATGGTTAATCAGCTGCAACCCTTTCATTGACTCATGAATGTAAACGGGTTGCTTTAGCAAATTGGCGACCGTGGGGATGGAGAGATTATCCAACTGGTTGACGAGAGCTTTGGATGAAATCGTGCCAATTACGTTATCCAAATTGCCGCGGCAAACAGGAAAAACACTGTGCTTAGTTTGACGCAGGCGACGCACCAAGGTGTCAATGGGCTGGTCGATATCGATATAATCGATATCGCGACGAGGTGTCATTAATGAACTGACAGGCCGGTCATTGAGATGCAATATATTACGGATCATCGTTTGCTCGCGCGGTTCGATAGCCCCTGTTTCTGAACCTTCATCGACCAATGCGGTGATGTCTTCTTCGGTGACACTTTCAATATTTTCGTCACGTTGACCAAGCAGGCCGAGAAGACTCTTGGTGGAAAAAGCCAGCAAGCTCACAAAAGGGCGAGTAAAGGTCGAAACCCAATGAATGGGGTAAGCCGCAAGTACCGCAATGCGCTCGGCGTTGCTTTGAGCAAAACGTTTTGGCACGAGTTCACCCACAACAATGGCAAAGTAGGTGATACAAACCACCACGACAGCGGTCGAGAGAATATTGGCTGATTGCTGCTCAATACCGTGTCCAACGAGCCAGTGCTCAAACGGTTTTGATAAGGTCGCTTCACCGACAATACCGCTGAGCAACCCTATGATGGTGATGCCAATTTGAATCGTCGAAAGAAAGCGCGTGGGGTTCTCTTTTAGGTTAAGCGCCACTTGCGCCGCACGTTTCGTTTCAGCCAATGTTTTTAGACGGCTTGGCTTTGCCGCGACTAGCGCTATTTCAGACATGGCGAAAAAACCATTTAGAACGATAAGCGCAACGAGAAAAATAAATTCCATATTTTTAGTAAATTAACAATAAGCGCGCATAGCATAACGGCGTTATCGCTTTGACATTGTGATGTAAACGCAATTTCTCATCCCCTTTGTGCGACGAAATCATGTCAAATTGTGTCATTCAACTGGTGCGGGTGTGTTCTTTTTGACTAATTTAAAGAAAATCAAAAAGGGCAGCAGCGCCAAATAGGAGACCATTAAAAAGCCAAAGGTAAAAACAAACGCGGTTAAGGTCGATTGCTCAGAAAGTAATTGCTGAATCAGAGCGAGAAAACTGGGATCGGTGATCGTGGTGCCTCGCTCGGTCGCCAACTGTTGTAGAAGCAGATTGCTTTCACTTAACGAACCACCCAATTCATTCCACTCTTGTTGCTGAGTACGGAAAAAGTAGGTGTTCACAATTGAAATGCCAAATGAGCCACCGATAGTGCGACAAAGGTTATAACACACTGCGCCACCGACCGTGTCTTTCGGCGCTAGTGTGGTGTAAGCAAGTTGACTGAGCGGGGCAAACACCAACCCCATGCCCGCGCCTTGGATCATACTCGGGAAAAGAACCCAAAATAGGTCGATTTCCAGCGAGTACTGCATCATAAAATAGGTGCCAAGCGCGTTAAGCACTAGGCCAATTGCAATTAACTTACGCGGGTCTAACCTATCCATATATTGCGCCATGATGAGTAGCACAGCGGCAGAGACTAGGCCACGTGGCGCCATAACAAACCCTGTGGTTTCGACCGGATAATTGAGCAATTGTTCGAGCATCATGGGTTGTAATTGAGTGATACCAAACATGCCCATGGAAAACCCAGCCATTACAATGCACGACATGGCGAGATTTCGGTCTTTAAGCAGCCAGACCGGCGCAATATCGCCTTTGGTGTAAATCGAGCGAGCAATAAAAAAGATGATAGCGATGGCACTGATGATGGTCGAAAATAAAATTTCATTACTGGCAAACCAAGACTCTTGGTTACCTCGGTCGAGAACCATTTGCAGTAAACCGATACCGATTGCCATCGCAATCACAAGTGGCCAATCGATAGTTGAGGGGCCACGTCCATCGAGTTTTACAAAGAAAAACAGCATGGTAAGGCAAATCAGGCCGATGGGGGCATTGACATAAAAAATCCACCGCCAATCCAAATGTTCCGTGATAATGCCGCCAAGTGTGGGGCCAAGTATCGGGCCAAGTAAAATACCGACACTGAACATCGCCATCGCTTTGCCGCGTTGATTTGCAGGGTAAATTTGTACCATGATCGATTGCGAAAGCGGGATCACCGCCGCGCCAAACGCGCCTTGCATAATTCGAAAAATTACCATTTCGGTAATACTGTCGGCTTGACCACACAAAGCGGAGCTAATCACAAAACCGCTCACTGAAATGAGTAGCAGTTTTCGAATGCCGACACGAAGCGTGAGAAAACTGGCAAGCGGAATGAAAATTGCCTCTGCCATTGAGTAGGAGGTGAGCACCCAAGTGACTTGATCTGAGGTCACGCCGAGTGCGCCCATCATATGCGGCAACGCAACGTTGGCGATTGTTAAATCAAGCAACACCATGATTGCAGAGAGCATAACAGCAATTGTGATCAAAAGGCGGCTGTTGTCACTCATACTGTCGGGCTGAGATTGCGCTGGCGCGCGGCTAATTTCGGCCATGATTATTCCATCGCTGCGTTGTTTGCCTTGCCCTTAGTCCAGTGAGTGCCCGTCAACACCGCTGCAACTTCAAGTGGGGCGGGTATAGGCGCTGAATTTGGCATCGTGATGTCACTTATGCATCAATGAGTTAATGCTCGTTTGTTGTGCCCGCAAGGGTGTCGACGGTTACCGATGCGCTCGCGCCCACTCGTAACGGAAAATCGGGATGTTCGTTTTCATTGGTAAATTGAATGAGCACGGGAAATCGCTGCGGCACTTTGACCCAATTACCGGTTGCGTTTTCAGGCGGCAAAAGTGAAAAGGTGGAACCACTGGCAGGCGAGATCGCAATGACCGTGCCGTGATAGGTAACACTAGGGTAAAGATCCAAATTAATGGTGGCGGGCATTCCTGGTTTAATTCGGCCCACTTCGGTCTCTTTGTAATTGGCTTGAATCCAAAATGTGTTCGACTCAACCAGTGGGGCGAGTGCTTGACCACTACTTACCACACTGCCAACGTGAACACCCATTTTGCCCAATGTGCCATCGTGCGGTGCGAAAATATTGGTATAGGAGAGCGAGAGGGTTGCCTGACTTAAGGCCGCAGATGCTTTTTTGACCGCAGGTGCTGCATCGCCTTGAGCGCCTTGTGATTTGATCAACTGTTTCATTTTAGCGCGCGCGGCAATGACGGCTTGTTCGGCAGAGCGTAGCGTTGCACGCGAATCATCAAGCTGCTGTTCGGGTAAGGTTTGTTCTGCGACCAATTCGGCAACGCGCCGGTAACTCACTTGCGCATCATTGAGTTGCGCCACCGCACTTTTTACTTCGGCGCTGGCCGCCAGTATTGCATCACCGGTCGCAGCATTGTCTTGCAATGCGATTTCGTAGGCTGCGCGAGCTTCATCAAGTTGTGCTTGGAATGGCGCTGGGTCGATTTGCAATATCAAATCGCCTTTAGTGACGGTTTGATAGTCTTTGACGTTATCCACTAACACTTTGCCGTCAATTTGCGGTGCGACATAAACAATATTTGCGTGAATATACGCATCATCAGTATTGGGGTAATTTCTTTGATGCTCTACATACAAATACGCCGCACCACCAAGTAATGCAGCGACCACAAGAGCGATAATAATATTGCGAATTAAATGAGATTTGGGTTGTTCTGGTGCATCACTCATCGGCGAAATCCGTTTAAAAGCAAAATGGCTGCTTAAAGCGTAGCAGTGATGATTGAAGCAATAGTGAGAAGTTATACTCATTCCACTTGAAGCTGTAGGGGTGTTGGCTGGCTCTCGCAAACCTCATCACATAGGTCGTCTATGTTCACGAAGTGCTCAGGGTTTTTGCTCGTATGCTGCCTACCTGCAATTTCAAGTTGTTTGGGTATATATTAGACAAGTGCTTTTTTAACAAAATAAGGGTTACTGTAGCGCTTTTCTGGGCCAAATTCTGATTGCACCAAGCGATTCCATAGCGCTTTGTCAAAATGCTCTTTGGGAACCGATGGATAGAGCGTTTCTACCTCTTCGCGTGCGTACTGCAAAAATTGTTTTTTCTTAATTTGATTGTATTTTTTTGCGATACGATTGTGCTTGCGCGCCCACTCTTGTTTAAAGCGACGTAATGCGGGCTCGGCTTCTTCCATCGGTAAACGCGAAAGATAAATACGTTTATAAGCCACTTTGCGATCGACCATGGTTCGCATAGCCGTTTGAATGTATTTTCCGTGATGAGTAATCGAAAAATCGTTTTCGTCTACAAGGGGGATATTCCAACCTTTTGGAAAGAACGCGCGTTTATGGAAAAAATCATTGCGAACTTCGAGCGCACGATGAAGCACGATATCAGACGTGCCGCGAAAAGTTTGTTGCCAGCGACCAATACGAATTTGTAAGGAGCCGGGCAAGCGATAGATATTGGTAAATTTATCTGGTTGCATTCAGTATCACCTCACGAATTAACAACGTGTATCTGTCGTGCTTTTTGTCTGATGCCAAAGCATTGATGGTCACATTTGAGTCGACTCTTGAAGACCAGCGAATCATCTCAATTCAAAGTGCCAATGTTATACCTCAAGAAAGCGAATAATGGGCATTGTATAACAAAAGAAATTCGTCAATATCTGCAATATATTCACACTGTTTGGCGAAGCGTTAATTGATGATGCTATTATCAGGCTAACCATCTGGTAAAATCAAATCTTCTTCAAGAAATGGTGCAAGAAGCGTGATCGAGTAATCTTTGCTCGTTTCATCTGTTGGCTGTTTGGAATAAATAAGCAGGAACTATGCTCAATACATTGTGGCTCAAAACCTTTAAGACATTGATTGATCTTGGTCATTTCACGCAAACGGCAGAAAAGTTGCACATGACGCAGCCGGGCGTTAGTCAACATCTGAAAAAACTGGAACAAGCGTGTGGCGCAGTCTTGCTCAAGCGCGACAAAAAGCAATTTGAACTTACCGAGCAGGGGCGTTTGGTTTATCAATACGCTAATGAACTGGCCAATAGAGAGACGCGTCTGATTGAGTCGCTGCATTTTGATAATCCCGATGAAGGTCATTGCAGTATCGCCTGTTCTGGTGCAATTGCATTACGTTTATATCCTCTTCTTATTGAATTGCAAAAGACACGCCCTAATTTAGCCGTTCATTTGGAGGCGGCGCCAAGCCATAAAGTGATAAATGACGTGCAAAGTGGTGAAATCGATCTCGGTATTGTCACCTACGCGCCTAATGGCAATGTGTTTGATGTCACCCTGATTGGGAAAGAGGCGCTCTGTTTGGTGCTTCCAGTAACCTATGCCAATCGAGAAATAACGCCGGAACTGCTGTTACAGTGCGGTTTAATTGACCACCCTGATGCCAAGCACTATCTTTCGCTCTACTTTGAACGCTGCGGAGTCAAACGGTTTGCCGAGATGGATCTTGAGAAAATCAAAGTCAGCGGCTACGTCAACCAGCTGAGCCAAATTTTACTGCCAGTGGAGCAGGGGATCGGCTTCACCGTGTTGCCACAAAGTGCGATTTTGGCTTATCCCGCTACTGAGCGCTTGTACATCGCAAACTTAGGCCGTCACGTGAGTGAGTCTTTGTATCTTATTGCAAAGCGCAATCGGCGCCTACCGGTGCGCTATGCTCTGATTGAGCAAGTGTTGCAAACATCGCTTGGAATTGATGGTTAAAACACGACTAAAGTAAATCATCATAAAAAACAGCCAATTGATATTAGTGTATACCCAAACAACTTGGAGTTTCAGGTAGGCGACAAGCGAGCAAAGCCTCTGAGCATAGATGAGCTATGTGATGAGGTTTGTGAGTGCCAGTCAACACCGCTGCAACTTCAAGTGGGACGGGTATAATACGAAATACAACCGCGAATAGTTAGATACGCGCCAGAAATTGCATTTTATAAAAAAATATTTTGCCATGCAGTAGGCGCGCTCGGCGTTTGATGGAAAAATAAGCTCGTTGAATACACTAACGGCGGCATAGTCAGCCGCAGATATCGCTTTACTTTAAGTGGTTACGATGTTGATTGGCAATCACAAACCTCATCACATAGTGCATTCAAAATTCAAAGTCATCTTGCCTGAGATTAAGTAATATAGAGAAAGTAGTGTATGAAGCGGTATGTTCTATTGTTCATATTCTCTTCTAGCGTTTTGGCTCATGGACACTGGCCTCAAAACGTTAAACCGAGATACGTATTCACCAATGTTTACGAAATGGAATTTACACTGAGTAACTATTTTAGGAAAAAAACATGTTTTGATATTGAAATTAATGGGCAAATATATGCTCCTTATGGTGCTTGTCTTGCCTCTGGAACCAGCAAGGAAATGAGTGTTTGGGTGCCATCACCTCCGGATGTCGAGACAACAAATAAAGTATGTAGTGTTGCACGAAATAATGGTTCAATAAGAACAAGGATGTGTACTACGGCGAAGACTCTATTTCCATATTCAAAGCTGAAAGGTAAGTAATGAAGCTAATAATATCCACTTTTATATTGTCAACTATTAGCATCACAGCACAGGCATTTACAATGCCCAGCGCACCTAATACTAATACATCATTTGATGAGATTCGAACAACGGATGGAGCGGTATGCCGCTCATCCAATGGGGGTAATTTCATTATTCACGGCGGTGTCTCTGATGCAAATAGTGATTTTAACAATCATTATTATGGCAGGGGAATAGATGATGAGCAGGGTATATATGTCGGTTTTGCATACTCTTTTGGTGGCGGTGAACGTATTGATTGCTCGCGGTTAGCTAAAATTGAATTTGAAAAAGCGGAGTTGGAATTGCAAAAACTGCGCGCTGAAATTGAAGCCTTAGAGCAATTGAAAAATCTTCAAGCGATGCAATTAAATGGTGAACTACCACCATTATCTTATGAACATTAATGCGGTTTAGGAAATTTATGAAAAAGTCAGTTTTAATTACCCCTATTTTTTTCTCACTTTTATCGACCAGCGTATTAGCAGTGACAGAAGACTTTGACTACGCGGGCACGGAAACGGTCATAACCGCGGTGGGTGAAATTCCTTTAGTATGCGGTATTACTGACCCGACAAAGGTGGGCGCTGCCGCTGGTGATATCGAATTTGCCTTGTTAGAGCAAGGTGCTTCAGTACCTGCCAGTGATGATCTGTATGTATTGTCGGTGAGATCAAATTCAGTTAGCCCAGTCACTTATGACATTGAATACAATAGTACAACCTTAGTGAAGGCAAGTGATTCGAGCGCTGCGGTAGCGGGTACTGATGCCTACTTTACATTGGATGGCACAACTAAACTTTTAGCCGCGGACAACCCAATGACGAAAGTTGCCGATGGATACAGCGCGAATATTTTTGCCGTGACTGCTGACAGCTTTGCAAGCTATGCAAAAAAACCTAGCGCAAGATTGGTTGGAACAATCACAGTGAATTGTCCAGATAGCTAAAAATACCCGTTCGACTTGGTGTTGCAGCGTGTTTTGAAATTCAGGGACTGATATTCACAAGCCTAATCACATTACATTGCTTAGAGGCTGTATTCGCTTGTTACCTATCTGCAACCCAAGTTGCTTGGCTATAAACCATGAAGTCATCTATGGCGTAGGAGGATTTGTATGAGATTAAGGCTGTTTTTATTCTCGGTTTTTATATCCACAAACGTTTACAGTCATAATTATCTTGATGGCGCAAATTTGTCAGGTAATATTACTATTGATAATGCAGATTGTGCGATTATTTCTCCTTTGCATAATAATAATCTGTTTATCTTTGAGCGTGATAATATTCCGGGTTTTGATGCGACTGGAACACATGTTTTGCATGTGAATACTGGTGCAGGATATTCACCTCGTATGAGTTTAATCGGTAATGTTGAGGTGAGCGGTCTTAATAGTGCATCTGGAGTGGCATCTGATGATGTTAAACTTAAAGCACTTAATTCTGAAGTACGAATCGTTACTAATTCACCAATGGCAATGACTCTTGAAGATGGTAGTATTTATTCATATAAAGAATCTCTGTTCTTCCAAACGGAATTATTATTTGAAAATTATCTTCCAGGTGAAATATCAGCGACTGCCTCTGTTTTAGTGGAATGTGTTGCGGAGTGAATATGATGATTAAACTATTGCTGATTATTATCTCCTTAGGTACATCGTTTATAGTGAACGCTCACTCTTCGATATGTACAGCTGATTATATTGGTGAGCATACCGAGATTCGTATATTTGATATCAATGCACGTCCAACAGTTGCCGACTTAATGGATTATAAACTGGTTGTTACAGCGCAAGACGGTATTATTCCGTATTTGAATTTACAATCTCTACCTGAAATCGAAAATTTAACACTGCGAACTGGCGAAGCAGCCGCATCCGATGAAGTAAAGTTTATCTATGTTAGCCCTGATAATCATTACCATGTTTTAGAGGTTGGAGGTAGAGCTAATATGGTTGCAGATCATGAGGGAAATTATCATGGTCATTTCTTTTTTCAAACCCAACGACCACTTCTTATGTATCAGAACGCTGATGTCGAAATGAATGTCAGGATACATACGAATTGCGAGCATTAATTTATACCCAAGTAGCTTCAAGATGCTGGATTCAGAGCCAGCTCACTGGGATGAGAGCAAGGCAAACAACACTGCAGCCTCCAGTGGAAGGGGTATAATATGCCTAAATTGCACTCAAGCGACTCAAGTGCAACATCAGGTTATTGCTAAGTTAATAATGTCAACCCATGAGGCAGCGCATCGCCAAAGGCGCGTTTGCTTTCGGTCTCTGATAGTGTCTGGACTGACTCAACCAGAGTGAGCCAGCTTTCAGGCAGGCGACTGCTACGCAGTTTTTCAAGGATGTTACTGCGCATATCATCGTCAATGTCGAGGGTGCGATCGCCTGTTTTACGCGACATCATCACTGCTGCAAACCCGGCCATGGGCTCTTTTTGCCAGTCGACATCCAGCATTTTATGAAGCCATTGAGTCACTTGCTCGCGAGGCACCACGTTATGCTGACTGCCATAAAGTGGCACGCGAGCGGCAACTCGTCCCAGCGCCCACCAATGCGCCTGCTCAAATTGCGTGAGATTAAGTGCTTTGCTGAGAAACCAGCTTCCCAACAGAACTTTGTCATCGAAATGCAAGTTTTCTAACGCAGCGGCAAGACGCACTATGGCATCGTAACCCATCTCATGAGCGGTTTTGGCACTTTGAGGGTTTTTCATCGCGCCGGGGTGCAAATATTTTGCGATGTCACCCAAAATGGTCTCTTGCTGCTCTTGATTTAAGCCACCGCTGACTCGACGCCAAAAGACCCACCAATCGGTCCAGCCCTGTTGATTCTTAAATTGGATGCTTTGTGCGTAAAGTCGCCAAACATGCTCAATGCGCCAACTGTCGGTCGGTGCACCAAAGCCTGGGCGCAGCGCGTATCCTGCCAAACGTAACCACTGTTTTTCATGTGCTTCAGAGCGGCGGCGGCGCTTCGCGCCAGGTTGCAATGTGTCAAAGAGTTGTCTAAGGGTGGCAAAATCCCATTCATCACGTTTACCAAGTTGCTTTTCCAGTGTTTTGGTTAGGGTTTTGATCTCGCGATTATCACTGGCTTTTTTATTACCGCTGTACGCGTGAGTGATAAGCGATAAACTGGCTGCCAGCTGCTTGGGCAGGGCGCTATCTTCCGTGTTGTGAGACGCTTGACGCAGTTCAAATTCCATCTGCCAACGCTGAGATTCATCATCAATGGCAACGCACTCTAACTTTAATGTGCCGACTTCAGTTAATTGACAGGCAATTTGTACTTCAACGCGCTCTTTTTGGTTCGCGTGGAGCGCGGCGCCTTGGCCGTCAAGCGTTGCGACATAAGGTGGCAGCTGCTGAAAAGTATCTGCTTCAATTGGGTACAGTTGACCATTTTGAATCCGCTGTTCGCTCGATGAAGAGGTTTTCAATGAATCAAACGTGGAGGTAAGCAAATGAAAATGGACCGGCTCGCCCAGTGTAAGTGAGAAACGGCGTCCAGTTAGGCGAATTTCGTCGCCTTCTTCGGTCCCTTTTGCCAACAAACAGAGCGCTTGGCCTAACCCTTTTTTTTCTGGCAACTGTAGAAAGTAAGAACGAGCTGCGCCACCGCCAATTTTGAGTTGGGCGCCGTGTCTGGCCTTCGCATATGCCACTGCGCCAAATGCGACCGCTAAATCCGGATGGGGGTTGTCAAGTAAGGTGATGGGGGTGCCGCGCCAATGACTTAACAAATTAACTAAGCGTTCAGTAATGAGAGCGCTGTTAAACACACCGCCATTAAGCAATAGACCAACAGGAAGTGCTGGTGTGGTTTCGCTCAAAACGCCATCATCATCGGCGCTGAGGGCTTGCTGCGAAACGCCCTGATGCTGATGCAGAAATTCGGCAATATGTTTTGACACTGCAGCGTCAGCCGCGTAGGGCAAGCCAAATTCGACCACAGCGCGGCGGCGTTTATCCGGTGTTTCAGAAAACTCAGATAGTGGAAAAAAACCATTGAGAGCAATGGTATTCACATCCGCCTTGGTGAGTGGGGCGCTTTTGGTGCCACCTAACAGCTTAGAGCCGCTGCCGAGAAGCGTGATTTTTACCTCATTGGGTGCATTATCTGCCAATAATTGTTCTTTAGCTCGGCGAGTTTGCTGAATGAGTTTGCTAAGATTAGCCGCGTTTAATCGGCCACTGTTTTCAAGGCGCTGTTCGGCAAGATGCGCCAGGGCGAGGTCAATATTATCGCCCCCAAGCATTAAGTGTTCACCAATGCCGATGCGATCAAGAGCCAGTGAGTCTTGGTGACTGCTTGCAGCAATCAGACTTAAATCGGTTGTTCCACCACCGACATCACAGACCAATATCAGCGGCACTCGTTCAAGTTGTTGCGCTGCGGTGGCTTGGTAACGGGCATACCAGTCGTAACAAACTGCTTGAGGCTCTTCAAGCAGTAGAATGTTGTTGAGTCCCGCAAGTTTTGCCGCTTGAAGGGTAAAGTTACGCGCCGCTTCATCGAAAGAGGCAGGAACGGTGATAACCACCTCTTGCTTGGCCAAAGGATGCTGCGGATGACGATGATCCCACGCTTGTCGAATATGATTGAGATAACTGGCGCTCGCGATGACAGGTGACACTTTTTCGACATCCTGCGCACCTGCCCAAGGTAAAATATCAGATTGTCGGTCGACACCGCTGTGCGAGAGCCAGCTTTTGGCTGACGAAACTTGACGTCCTTCGACTTTTGCGCCGAGCTCACGTGCCCATTCACCGATAATGACTTGGTCAATATCACCGGAAACAGCTTGGTGCTCCCATGGCAAAACAAGATCGCTCTTAGAGACTTGCGCCGCCGCTGGGTGGTAGCGAAAAGAGGGGAGTAACGGCCTACGTGCGACCTCACCAGGCCCGATCAATTGGTCTATGTCAAACAGAGACACTGGCGAACTATTGAGATCTGCCTGCTGTTCACAATACGCAACGACGGTATTGGTTGTGCCTAAATCGATGCCGACCAGATATTTCGGTGCCGCCATGGTGTTGTTCCTGTTTGTTTGAATGGTGCCAGTTATACCCAAGTAACCTCAAGATACAGGGTTCAGCGAGAATGACTTGGTTTGTCAGTGAGGCGAGGATTTGAAGATTGAGTGGCTCTCAATCGAAAATCGTCAATAAAGCTGATGAGCCAAGGCCGCTCGCCCTTTGGGAGCCGATCACTGAACTGATGGCTGCGTTAAACACCTTGAAAATAGACTGGCTATTTCGCTACGTTGTTTGCCTTGCTCTCAGCCCAGTGAGTCCGCTCTGAATCCTGCATCTTGAAGTCACTTGGGTATATACCTGCAGTAGGTCCTTGACAAATCAAGGCCTACCGCATTGTTAAGTTGCTTAGGGGCAATCACGTTAAGCGGATGTTAATGGACTCTCATCACGAACATCAAACTCAACGTGCCACTTTTGACCGTTGTCTGTTGCAATTGCTTCTAAGTATAAGGTGCCAAGCTCAGTGACTCGCGAAGCCAGAGTAACAGGAACCACCTCGCCTTCACGGCGTCCATCTGTTGCAGCGAGCGTCACCTGAATTTCTGGCAGCTCTTCAAGTTCATCTGGCGCCCAGTGGTCAAGGTGAGTGCCGGCGCTATCGTCACGCCGCACTGTGGAACCAAAGAATTGGAAATGAACTGGTTGACCAATCACCAAACCGAATTCTTGACTTGGAACCGCGGCATCAGAGCCTTCTTCCATGCCAAAAGGGGCGACACAGAGGGCTTCAAGCGGTGGTGCCATACCGGGAATGGCGGGCATAGCACTTTCGATGCCGACATAATACGCCGAGGCGATACCGCCACGAATGCGCACCCCTTGTCCATGACGAACCGCGCCATAATAGGCAGCGCCACTTGCAACCGCTAGGTCCAAATCGACACCCGTCAGTCGGGTGGCAGAATTAGCATTTGCATTGGCTAGCCATTGATTAATGGTCTGCTCTAAACGCTCAGCCAGAAGATTTGACTTCAGAACGCCACCGTTAAATAAGATGGCAGTGGGCTGGATAAAAGCATCGTGATTTTCTGCGTTACTGCTGGGATCTGAGCCCGGCATTCCTGGCATACCCGCAAATGGGTTGTAGTCGCCACTGGCTTCATTTTCACCACTGACGGCTCTGGCTTGCTTGGTGAGAAAGGCGGCAATATGACGCGTGATCCCAGCGTCTTGTGCATAGGGCAGTCCCATTTGAGTCAATGCACCACGAGCGCGCTGCACCGGGTGATCACTGATGCCTACCTTAGGGAAAAAGCCATCGACTAAAGTCTGTTGGACTTCGTCTTGAGTCAGTTCCGTTTTGAGGGTCGCGCCTAGCAGCTTAGAACCACGACTTGGCACTACGATGGGGACGGATTGTAGCTCTGCATCGTTAAGAAGTGCTTCTTTTGCATCGCGGCAGGCATGAGTCATGGCTTGTACTTGCCAAGGCTGTAACTCTTTACCCTCTTGAGCTAATTTCATTTTTAGTCGAAAGGCGAGGGCGAGATCCATATTATCGCCACCAAGAAGAATGTGTTCTCCGACCGCAATTCGTTTTAGCGTAAGGTTACCTTCGTCTTCAGTGACTTCGACTAGGGATAAGTCAGTCGTGCCACCGCCAATATCGACCACCAGTACGATATCACCGACACTCACTTGATTGCGCCAATCGTCATTGCTGTTGTCAATCCAGTTATACATGGCCGCTTGTGGCTCTTCGAGCAATGTGAGCTGAGTTAAGCCAACATTACGCGCCGCTTCTGCGGTTAAGTCGCGAGCGCCAGGATCAAACGACGCAGGAACGGTTAAGGTAACATCTTGCTCGCTGAGTGGATGGCTAGGGTGCGCGTGATCCCAAGCGTTTTTTAGGTGCTCGAGATACAGTTCAGTTGCACGCAGTGGCGACACCTTTTCCACTTCTTCAGGGCTACCCGCGGGCAAAAAGGCTTCACGGCGATTCACCCCAGCGTGACAGAGCCAAGATTTGGCACTCGCGACTAGGCGAATGGGGGTTTTAGCACCGAGATTTCGCGCAATTGCGCCAACCAGTGCGCTTGGCTCTGACGTCCACGGTAAAACGCGTGAGGCGGGGTTCATTTCATGCTCATGAGGTTGATAGAGAAATGAACCAAGTTGTAAGCGCTCTTCCACCGTACCTGGTGCCGTTAATTGCGCGATGGGCATAACAGTCACGCGCGCATTTTCATCTTGTGTGTCTAGGTATGACATAACGCAGTTGGTTGTGCCAAGGTCAATACCCACGCTGTACTGGCTGCGCGGTGTTGCTTCAATATTTGACTGGTTGTCCATTACAGTTCTACCTCTGCAGGCGCGATGACGGATGCGTCGTAATTTTCAGCCAATTTAGGCAGTTCAATAGCACGAGCTTTCCAGCCTTTGTGAATCAGTGTGCCGTGGAACGGCGCGTCGCCAGTCACGTTGCCTGTTAAACGAATTTCTTGAGGGTTAAAGCCTGCGTCAACGGTGACGCGAGACTCTTCGTCTTCGTTACGAATCGGTTCAAGTGTTAGATAATCGTTTAGCACTTTCAGGCCGCCTGAGTGGATCACGCGAGCCGCCGCACCGACATCTGCATCAGAAAATGCCGTTACGTCTTCTTTTAGAAAATCGATGAGGCGCGCTTCCTTTTGCAACAGTGCTAACAGCTGTAATGCCGAATCGGTGTTGGCCGTTGCCAATTTGGATTCTACTTCAACAACCTTTTCCACCACTTTTTCGACGACTTTTTCGACTTCAACGATTTTTTCAACCGGCTTTTCCACTTCGATAATTTTTTCGACCGGTTTTTCAACAATTTTTTCCACTACTTTCGGTTTGCGAGTAAACGTTACTATTAAGAGTAGCAGGGCAATGAGCAATAAACCGATGTGCAGCAAATCAAGGGTATTGGGAACAGCATTCAAATCAACAGTCATAATGGTTTCTCTCGTTACGTGAGGCTCTGTTTTGATTGAGGTATAAATGATGGCCGATATTAGCATATTCAAGGGGAGGTGCATGGGATTTCATTGGTTTCAGCGCTTTGCTGTTGCATTGGTTGGCGAAAAAAATGGCGATAAAGGCAAAAAATGATCGATTGTTAAATCACTCGCGGTCTTGGCTATCGAAGTTCGTGAAAAGTTACGCTAGACTCTAGCGCCTATTTTGATTGACCTAAGTAACCTTGAGATATGAATCATAACCGTATTGTCTGCTTTGATCTGGAAATGTGCTGCTGGAATGAAAATGGCGTTGGTCGCACAGGAGAGATCATCGAAGTGGGCTTGGCGGAGATTGATTTAGTAAAGGGAAGCATAGTTAAACGGGCGCAATACTATGTGAAGCCAGAAAGGGATGAGGTTTCGATGTTTTGCACAGAGCTTACTGGTATTACACCTCGGAAAATAGATAAACAAGGCCGTCCACTGGCTGAGGTAGTGAAGTCTATGGTCAAAAACTTTGGCGGCAGTAATAAGATTTACGCGGCTTGGGGGCATGACGAACGGATTTTATTTGACGAATGCCAAGCGAAAGGCATTGCAGAGCCGTTTAATGAGTTTATTAATTTAGCGACACTTTACCGCATTCAACAGAGGCTGAAAGATAAGCGTATAGGGCATAAGCAAGCTCAAGAGGCGCTAGACATCGAGTGGGAAGGGCGCCAACATTCAGGTTATGTTGACGCTTACAATTTAGCTAAGCTGGCACTCAAAATGCTTTAGGATAAAGCGTGGCCTTAGTGCAGCTTACTTACGCGTTAAATGCCAGCAGAGAAGCGATGCCACCGAGACTAAAATCACCCCCTGCCAAAACGAAACACCAAGGCTAATACTAAAAACTGCAGCAGAGAAAAAGGCAGAAAAAATAGGGGTAAAATAGGATAGTGTCGCGAGAAGCACCATATTGCCGCCCAAAATAGCCATGTTCCACAATCCGTACCCACCCGCCATAGCAATGGCCGCACACATTAGATTTATCACAGTATCACCACTCCACATCATAGTCGGTTGCGGTGCACTAATGTATTGCATCCATAACGCTACCGCAGTGGCGATGAAAAACCAACTGATTGCATTTTGCCCCGCTGCGAGTTGTTTAGTGACATTGCAATAAATTGCCCAGATGAACGCCCCGGTAAATGCCAGCGTATAACTGACCGGATTCGTCGCGATGTTGTGTGTAAGGTGCGAAAGAGATAAGCCTTGTTCACCCGTGACAGTCCATACAACACCTAAGAAGGCGCATAATATGGCAGGGTAAAGCCAATAACTGACTTTTTGACGATTGATCATGACGGTGACGAGCACGGTAAGTGCAGGCCATAGATAGTTGATCACGCTCATTTCGACGGTTTGCCGCGAACTATTTGCCATCCCCAGCGCGAGAGATAGGCAAATTTCGTACATTACGAACAGTGAACCACCAATCAAAAGGTAACGTGGTGAGAAACGGCTTAAACGTGGGGCACCGACAAAAATCACCAGCAAAACCGAGCTTAACGAATAAATCATTGCCGCGCCACCAACTGGGCCGAGCTGCTCCGCAACATTGCGGATAAAGGCGACAATGGTGCTCCAAAGTAATATTGCAGCGCAGCCAGCTAAAGTGTATTTGTGTTTAGCAAAGATTGGGCGTAACCGAGAACGCTGAATAATTGAGGTGTTGCTATGCACGAATGACCGCCAAATTTAAGAAAATCGGCGGAAATTATCGAAGATTCTAGTGGTTAGTCAATTGAAATTGACGCTATCTCCTTCCTATACAAGGCTGAAACGTCAAATGGTTTCGGTGCGTTGGAAGAATTTATTTGCCTATCACCTGCAGTTTGGCTCGAATAAACTGGCTATGATCAACATAAATAAGTTCAGCGGTTTTACGAATCACTGCCTCTTCAAGTGGGTCAATTGTTCCATCTGCATAGGCGACCTCCCACATTCCTTTAATGAGTTCAAAGCGTTGCTCTTGGCTCAATTCGCGTAGCTGAGTGGTAAACTCATACAAAGAGGCCGATTGAGTACGTCGTTGCTCAGCTTGGGCAATGAGTGAATTTGCTGCATCAGTATCGATGCCAAGTAACTTGGTTAGAAAGTGACATTTTGCGTCTTTTTCTCGCGGATCGAGTTGGTGGTCGGCCCCTGCGACTTCACTGAGTAAACACGCTATGGCCAGATCTGGCGTGGCTGTGGCAGTTTGGCCGAGGTCGCGGCCATCAAGTAACTCTTTAAATAGGGATGTGAGGGTAGAAAACATAGTAACAATCCTTATTCGAATGAGGTGAAATAGGCAGTTAAAAAATCTAGTTTATAAGCTAATGAGTATAGACTCATCAGTTCAAATAAGACTCATCAAAGGCGTGTTCTGAGGCATCTTCTAACATTTCAATTACTTCGGTGCTGCTTCGCTCGTGCCCGAGTAAAAATAGTGCCAGCAAGGCGTCACTTTTGGTCGTCATTGGCTCATCGCAATTTAAAATGCTGTCCAAGCGTTCGCGGATTAAAGCGATTTCGTGCTCAACAAAACCTCGTGCTTCGTCTCCTTCGCTCTCCTCTGGCGCACTGTCGAAATGCAAAAACAACAGATTATCATCGAGCTGTGTAGTGACAAGCCGCTCCGGGAGCCAGTTTTCGCCGGTCACAATATCAGGATCGAGGTGTGCAGGTAGAGCGTGTAGTTGTTTTGAGAGTTCTGAAGCTTTCACTAGGGAATGATTTCTGAAGGTCAAAAATGCAGTGTATAGAGTTATCAGTAAGATGTGAATTTTATTATTGGCCGATACCCGTTCCACTTGAAGTTGCAGTGCTTTTCTTTTAAAAAACTAAGGACAGGTTTTCACAAACCTAATCATATAGCTTATCTTCACGAACTGCTCAGAGTTATTGTTTGTTTTACGCCTGCATGCATCTTCAAGTGGTTTGGGAATAAAAGGATTTATCTTTCGTTTAACGCATTGAGTGCCTTTTGAGCATCCGCTAGTCCATTCGCGACACTGTCGTCACCCATTGCTAGCCCTTCCGCATAGACAAATTCGATATCGACAATACCGACAAAACTCAATACAGCGCGTAAGTAGGGCGTGACAACATCGCTCGGCTGCGCTTTGTGAACGCCGCCACGCGTGGTGATGACAATTGCTTTCTTGCCCGTCAATAAGCCTTGAGGTCCTGCCGAGCTGTAGCGAAAGGTCACGCCAGCTCGTGCAATTAAATCAAACCAGTTTTTCAATTGTGTAGGAACCGTAAAATTGTACATCGGCGCGCCAATAACCAAAGTGTCAGCAGTTTTGATCTCTTCAATCAGCGTGTTTGAGAGTGACACAATAGGGTGCAGCGGATCGTTTGCTGTGAGTGCTGCCATGGCAGCCGCATCCAAAATTGGCAGAGGTTCGGCGGCGAGATCACGAGTGATGACCGCTGAGTTAGCAGGTTGACTTATAAATTGTTCGACTAATTTGTTAGATTGAGAGTGTTCACCGAGAATGCTTGATTTAAGTGCAAGAACTTGAGTCATGGTAATTTCCTTTCCTATGAGCTTGTTTGATTCTCAGTATAGAGAGCATTTTCGCTGAGAAAATACGACTACTTCGTTGCAGATGTTCAATTTTTTCGAACAAAAAGGGCAGTGCTATCTCGTTGTAAACGACACAAGAAAGCGCTGCTCAACTGAAACTGGGCTGTGTTACAATTGGTGCAGCTGAATAGATTCCATGACAATAGGACATGTTTTGACCTCGTCTTCATCAGAAAGTAATAAAAATCAGAACGTTGAATCTTCAACGTCATCAAAAGCCAATTCAACTTCATCAATCGCTAATTCACCTACGGCGCTACGTAATGCGTTAAACGACTGCATGATTCGCGATCGTTTTCGATTTAGTAAACGGATTGCTGGAGCAAGCAAAATCAAGAAGGAGTCGGCGCGTCACAGTGCGCTTGATGCTATCGCATTTGATATTGCAAAATCGATGATGGAAGCGCAAAGCCGCGCGGCATTTCATGCCAAAATTGAATATCCAGAGCAATTGCCAGTCAGTCAGAAAAAAGACGATATCGCTAAAGCGATCGCTGAAAATCAGGTGGTGATTGTTGCTGGTGAAACGGGGTCGGGTAAGACAACGCAGTTACCGAAAATATGCGCTGAACTTGGGCGAGGTAAATTTGGTTTAATTGGCCATACTCAGCCTCGTCGATTGGCTGCGCGCTCTGTGGCAAATCGTATTGCTGAAGAGATGGAAACACCGTTGGGTGATTTCGTCGGTTATAAAGTCCGTTTTAATGATGTGCTTTCTGATAAGACGCAAATCAAGTTGATGACAGACGGTATTCTATTGGCTGAGATTCAAAACGACCGTTTTTTGAATCAATATGACACCATCATTATTGATGAAGCGCATGAGCGCAGTCTGAATATCGATTTTATTTTAGGTTATTTAAAAGAGTTGTTGCCTCGTCGCCCAGATCTAAAAGTCATTATTACTTCCGCAACGATTGACCCCGAGCGGTTTTCAAAGCACTTTAGTGGCGCGCCAATCATTGAAGTGTCGGGGCGAACCTATCCAGTTGAGACGCGCTATCGCCCGCTAATGGGGGAGGAGGATAGTGATCGTGACCAACTGGCTGGGATTTTTGATGCCGTTGATGAGTTATGCGACGAAGGGTACGGGGATATCCTCATTTTTATGAATGGGGAACGCGAAATTCGTGATACTGCCGATGCGTTGAATAAACGTAATCTGAAATCGACCGAGGTGGTGCCGCTCTATGCACGATTGTCAGCAGGTGAGCAGAACAAAATCTTTCAGCCACACGCAGGCCGTCGTATTGTACTTGCCACTAACGTAGCAGAAACCTCACTCACGGTTCCCGGGATCAAATACGTTATTGACCCGGGGACAGCGCGTATCAGTCGTTATAGCTATCGCACTAAAGTACAGCGCTTACCGATTGAACCGATTTCTCAAGCAAGTGCCAACCAGCGTAAAGGCCGTTGTGGTCGTGTGGCCGAAGGTATCTGTATTCGTTTGTACTCCGAAGAGGATTTCAACGCCCGTCCTGAGTTTACTGACCCAGAGATTTTGCGCACCAACTTGGCGTCGGTTATTTTGCAAATGACCGCCTTAGGGCTTGGCGATATTGAAGCGTTTCCGTTTGTTGAAGCGCCAGATAAGCGCAATATTCAAGATGGTGTGCGTCTACTTGAAGAGCTTGGCGCCATTGATGAAAAAGCGCGTGACGTGAAAAAACGGCTGACCCCGATTGGGCGTCAGTTAGCACGATTACCGATTGACCCTCGTTTAGCAAGAATGGTACTAGAAGCACCGAAATTCGGCTGCTTAAAAGAGATGATGGTGATTGCGTCTGCACTGTCGATTCAAGATCCTCGTGAACGCCCAAGTGATAAACAGCAAAGTTCTGACGACAAACATCGTCGCTTTTTCCACGAAGAGTCGGACTTTTTGACCTTGGTAAATCTATGGGATTACATTCAAAAGCAACAAAAGTCACTTTCTGGAAATCATTTCCGTCGCCAGTGTAAACAAGATTATTTGAATTACTTGCGCGTGCGTGAATGGCAAGATGTCTATTTTCAAATTCATCAATCGATGCGCGAGATGGAGTTCAAGCTTAACGATGAGCCGGGCAGTTATCAGGGAGTTCACAGTGCGATTTTAGTTGGCTTGTTGTCGCATATTGGGATTAAGGATCAGGAAAAAAACGAATATCAAGGCGCTCGAAATGCGCGCTTTCATATTTTCCCAGCCTCAGGTTTGTTCAAGAAGCAGCCGAAATGGATCATGGCCGCTGAGCTTGTCGAAACGTCAAAACTGTGGGGCCGGATTATCGCCAAAATTCAACCGGAATGGATTGAGCCGCTGGCAAAACACTTAATTAAGCGCAGTTACAGTGAGCCGCATTGGTCGAAAAAACAGGCAGCAGTCATGGCGTATGAGAAAGTGATGCTGTATGGCGTGCCAATTGTGCCCAAACGTTTGGTTAACTACAGTCACATTGACCCTACTGTGTGTCGTGAACTGTTTATTCGTAGCGCGCTGGTAGAAGGTGAATGGGAGACCAAACACGCGTTTTTCAAACAAAATCGTAAGTTGCTTGAAGAAGTTGAAGAGCTTGAGCATAAGTCGCGTCGTCGAGATATTCTAGTAGATGACGATGAGCTGTTTGATTTTTACGATCAACGAGTCGACACCGATGTGGTCTCAGGCCGTCATTTTGACACTTGGTGGAAGCAGGCGAGCAAAGAAAACCCTGAACTGCTTAATTTTGAAAAAGCGATGTTGCTGCGTAATGACGCCAGCCACGTGACAGATTTGGATTATCCAAATTTTTGGTATCAAAATGACTTAAAGCTCAAGCTCAGTTATCAATTTGAACCCGGTGATGATAGTGACGGTGTCACGGTGCACATTCCATTGCCGATTCTTAACCAAGTTGAATCTGCTGGTTTTGATTGGAATATCCCAGGGCTACGCCATGAACTGGTGGTGTCGATGATCAAAGCATTACCAAAGACATTGCGGAAAAACTTTGTTCCAGCGCCAAATTACGCCGATGCATTTTTAGCGCGAGTGACGCCACTTGAACTTCCTCTTCTTGATGCACTTGAAAAAGAGCTGCGGAAAATGACGGGGGTTGAATTACTTAGAGATGACTGGAATTTAGCCCAAGTGCCAGAGCATCTCAAAGTGACGTTCCGTGCTGTGGATCACCGCAATCGTAAACTTAAAGAGAGCAAAGATCTTTATGCGCTCAAAGAGAGTTTAAAAGCGAAGGTGCAAGAGACGCTGTCTAAAGTCGCCGATGATGACATTGAGCAGCAAGGTTTGCACACTTGGAGTTTCGGTGAGTTGCCAAAAGTGTACCAGCAAAAGCGCGGCGGTTATGAGGTTAAAGCCTATCCTGCGTTAGTCGACGGTAAAGACAGTGTTGAAATCAAATTGTATGAGACAGAGCAAGAGCAGATGCAGGCCATGCGCGCAGGGCAGCGCCGGTTAATTTTGCTTAATGTGCCATCACCAATTAAATATTTGCACACGAATTTGCCCAATAAATCCAAGTTGGGACTGTACTTTAATCCTTATGGCAAAGTGCTTGATCTTATTGATGATTGTATCGCATGCGGCATTGATAAACTGATAGAAGAGCGCGGCGGTTTGGTTTGGCAACCCGAGCAATTTGAGGCGTTAAAGGAGCATGTGCGTGCCGAGCTGGGCGATACCGTGGTAGAAATCGCCAAACAAGTTGAGACTATTTTGACTACAGCATTTAATATCAATAAAAAGCTAAAAGGCAAAATTGACTTTACGATGGCTTTTGCGCTGTCAGACATTAAAGCGCAAGTAGAAGGTTTGATTTTCAAAGGTTTTGCAACCGAATGTGGCTGGCAACGTTTACCCGATATTTTACGTTACATGAAAGCCATTGAGCGGCGTATGGAAAAATTGCCGATTGACCCAAATAAAGATCGGCTGCATATGCTCAAAATTGAGTCTGTGGTACAAGATTATAGGGAATTACTCAATAAAATACCCAAAGGAATGGCGGTACCTGACAATGTGAAAGAGATCCGCTGGATGATTGAAGAGCTTCGAGTGAGCTTTTTCGCTCAGCAGCTAGGAACGCCATACCCGGTCTCAGATAAGCGAGTCAAAAATGCAATAGAGGCTTGTTAATCTCATTTAAAAATGGTCAATATTTTGGCGTGTTGACGGCACAAATGTTGCAGCACGTTCTGGCTATTTATGGTTTCACTGCCATTTGGGGATAAAGTTTGCCGCATTGAACATGAACGCGGCAACACTAATATAAGAAGGTTTATGATGAAAAAATCATTACTCGCGCTGGCACTATTTGGTGCATCAACCAGCGTATTCGCAGACTCTTGGATCTATGGTGGAGCGTCTGTCGGCGCGTCTGATTTTGATGGTAAGAGCGATACTGCCTATAACCTGCATGTTGGGACTGGGATTTTACCGATTATTGGTATTGAAGCCGGCTTGACGAACCTTGGTACTTTTGACATTAAAGGCAAAGACAATAAAATCACGACATATTACGCGGCATTAAAGCCAAGTATTGATTTGGGTCCACTGCATGTGTGGGCAAAAGGTGGTTTTCATGCCTGGGATAATGAAATCTCAGGCGCCGCAAATAAAGATGGTACTGATTTGATGTTCGGTGTCGGTGCAGAATATTTTGTATTTGGCCCAATTTCAGTTGGCGCAAGCTATATGAATTACACTATTGACAATAAAGAGGCGGAAACGTTTTCACTTAACGCGAGTTTCCATTTCTTGTAAATCTGACTTGCGAGTATTCTGTTACTCGTAAACCAGTCTAAAGGCAAAGATGATTAGCCGCTTTTTAATTAAAGCGGCTTTTTTATTTGCTATTTGTTGACCATAATTTAAAACGTGATGTCGATTCAGTGCGGTTGCGCATTTGTTGCAACAATTCACGTGAATTATATGATATTCGAAAGTGTTGGGTTGTGCTGAATGGATGTTTGTGTTGAAATGATGTGAAACTAAGTGAGTATTTTGTGAAAATACATCACGATGGACATGGAGCAAACAATGAGCACACGAGTTATGAGCAATAATAAACCGCTAATTGTCAGAAGTCTTACCTTTTTCCTAGCCTATCCAAGCATTGGATTTGCAGCCTTATCGCCCAACCCAATTGATACCAGCAGTGGAATATCCGTCACCCCTTATCTCAATCTAGAGTGGGCCTACGATGATAACTACACCCAATCATCGAAGCCAAACAGCTCACATATTTATAGCGCTTCGCCACGACTTGAATTTGTTGCTGAGCGAGGTGCAAGCAGTTTTGGCCTTGATGTAAGCTCAAGCAGTAATTTTTATTCTACTGACAGTAATTTCGATCACACCAATTTCTATGTCGATGCAAACGCGAATTTGGATCTCAATATTCGAAACCGTCTCATACTCAATGCCGGTTATGCCTATGAATATGACACGCCGGGATCGGGGGCGACAGAAGGGCTAGGAGATGTGATTAATGAACTGACCAAATATGACGATGTAACACTACAGGCGTTGTATCAATATGGCGCTGACGGTGCAAAAGGTCGTTTGTCGGTGTCTGGACAGTACTTTAAGAAACGTTATAAAAACTTTCGCCATATTGAGGGTGAATTTGCCAATCGGTCAACGCGTTTTAAGGATAATGACAAAGTGACTCTAGGCGCTCAATTGGATATTAACGCTCGCGATGATGTTTATTGGTTTGTCGATGTTTCCGTGGCAGACAGTAAGTTCCCAAATGATTCAATTCAAGATAATAAGCATTATCTCTACTATATCGGCACATCTTGGGATCTGACAGGTAAAACTCAAGGGAGCTTAAAAGTTGGTTGGCAGGATAAGAGATACGATACGACATACAGTGATTTTGACAGTTTATCGTGGAGTGTCGGTTTAACATGGACACCATTTGAACACTCAACCATTGGCTTTGACACTGGCAAGGTCGCAGAAGATCCGAGTGTTGGTAATGGGACCAATGACAGTACCAGCTACAGTGCGTATTGGAAACACAGTTGGTTTAGCGCCTTTAGCACTCGACTGGCAACCAACTATAAAGATGACCGATATACCGTGGGTGGTCGTAAAGATAAAACCCGAGGGTTTGGTGGTAGCGCGACGTATCAATTTAATCGTTGGTCAGAAATGACGCTTGGCGCAGACAGAACGATTAAAGAGTCGAATAGAGAGAACTTTGGTTATGACCAATGGATCACATCGTTAGCGCTTGTATTTACTATCTAACTGAGACGTGAATTATGAAATATTGGCAGCAAAGGATTGCTGTAATTATCACTGCGGTCTTAATTTTTATTAGCCACAACACGTTAGCGTCCGATGCAAGTGCTTATGTATTGGGCGCCGGCGACTCTATCTCTATTAGCGTCTATGACGAAGAAGAGCTGTCAATGGATCTTATGATTGATGCGAGTGGTCAGTTTGAGTATCCCTACCTAGGAACGATTATGGCAGCCGGAATGACCGTGCATCAGTTGCGTCAAGCGATTCATGATGGACTGAGAGGTGATTATTTAATCTTGCCGAAAGTACGAGTCAACGTCACGTCATTTCGTCAATTCTTCGTTAATGGTGAAGTTAAAAAGCCGGGAGGGTATGAATACCAGCCCGGTCTCACCGTTGACAAAGCAATAGCGCTAGCGGGTGGCTTTACTGATAGAGCGAATCGTAATTCCATTGAGGTGACCTCTACCGTAACGTTGGCTGATAAAGTGACGCGTAAAGCCCCGCTGACCGCAGCGGTAAAGCCTGGCGATATTATAGTTATCGACGACACCTTCTTTTAATGTGAAAAAAACCAGTACGAATTAACGCTGGATGAGTATAAATGGACGTTTCTCAAACACAAAAAAATAAACCAGATCACGATGAAATTGATCTGGGTAAATTGTTTCAAATTCTCAGGAAGAGAATTTGGGTTATTTTTCTTTTTACGTTACTTTGCGCAGCACTAGCAACATTGTTCGTGAAATCGATTCCGCCAGGCTACACAGCCTCGGCAACTTTGCTTTTAGATAGCCAGCAGAACAATACGGTTTCAATTGAAGATGTTGTTGGTGTTGATAATTCCAAAAAGGAATACTTTCTCACTCAACTAGAGATCTTAAAGTCAAATCAGTTGGCTGAGCGAGTTATTGCCCAGCTGCGCTTAAAAGATTTGCCTGAGTTTAATGGCTATCTTGAGGTTGACGATTCAAGCTTATTAAATCAAATTCAGAGTATCTATCGGTCACTTCCTGTCTATAAAGCCCTATTTGAAAGTGAGGGGCAGCAATTTGATCCCGCTTTAGAACAAGAAAAACTACGCCAGCGAGTGCTAAATAATTTTCGCGCTGGGTTAACCGTCGTATCGGTGGGTAAAACTCAGTTAGTAAAAATCAGTTTTACTTCGTTAGACGCTAAATTGGCGGCGAGAATCGCAAACGAAGTTGGGCATACTTATATCGATATGACGCTGGAGTCAAAAATTGGTGCCACTCAAGATGCGAGCTCGTGGCTCAGTCGTAGAGCGGAAGAGCTGAAATTACAGCTAGCGGAGTCAGAAAGGGCATTAACTGATTTTCTAACCAGCGAAGGTTTAGTCGACTCCAGTGGTATTGATAACCTTACATCAAATGAGCTTGCCGAATTAAGCAAAAAACTATCAGATGCTCGTAGTCGTAGAGTAGCGGCAGAATCGATTTTTCAAGTACTTAAAGACAACAGTAGTACCGATATCGTCGCAATGGCATCGGTGTCAGAGATTGCCAATCATCCTCAAGTCAAGAAGATGTTAACGTTAGAAACAGAGGCAGAAAATCGAATCAACGAACTCGCAAAACGGTATGGGCCGAAACATGACAAAATGATTCAGGCTCAATCTCAATATTCAGCGGTAAAAGCACAATCTGAGACTTTTATTCGCAAGCTTGCCAGCGGTATTGAACAAGAGTTAAAAAGTGTTCGCCAGCTTGAAGTCGCACTCAATAATGAAATGCTTGAGAAAAAAGATGAATTTCAAGAAATTGCCGTTAAAAGAGCGCGTTATGACATCTTAAAGCGCGAAGTTGCCACCAATCGAGAGCTATTTGAACTCTTTCTAACTCGGCAGAAAGAAACCAGCGCTACCTCTGACTTCACGCCTATCTCGGTACGATTCACCGATGAGGCACTAGTGCCCTTAGTGCCTTCTAAGCCGAAAAAGGCATTAATTGTTGTACTCGCATCTTTGCTAGGTCTTATGGTTTCTGTTGCTTCGACTTTGCTACTTGAAGTCTTTAGGAATACGTTTCAAGCCACAAATGATTACTCGGAAGAGTTTGGGCTTACGCCGTTAGGATGTGTTCCCTATGTCGCGAATGTAAAAAGCACAATTAATGCCGATTATTTTGCAAAGGACTTTAATCAACATAGTAAAACAGGATTCAGCGAAGCGTTTCAGAGCATTAGAACCTCATTACTAATTAATTATTTGAACTCGGACAAGAAGATTTATGCTGTGACATCTGCACTGCCCTCTGAAGGAAAAACAACCACATCACTAAATATTGGTCTGGCAATGGCGGCGTCTGAGAGAGTGTTATTGATTGACACGGATTTAAGACGGCCTTCTCTTGCAGGTCGATTTGGGTTGAGCAATACAGATTCAGGTCTTACGCATTATCTTCTTATGGGGCACGATATTGATAGCTGTATTCACCATATAGAAGCGCACAATATTGATGTTATGCCAGCAGGTTTTGTTGCACCGAACCCTCAGCAAGTCCTTTCATCGGAACGATTTGTTCAGTTATTAGATGATCTTGCCACTAAGTACGATAGAATTATTGTTGATACACCACCCATGTTGCTTTTTAGTGATGCGTTAACAGTATTATCATTGATCAAGAGCGTTATTGTCGTAAGCCGCATAAATCAAAGTAAAAAAGAGCAATTAAGACAAACTCTAGATAAGTTGTTTACCCACAACATTCATTTGGATGGTTTAGTTGTCAATGGAATAAAGCGCAAAAACGAAGAAAGTTACAGTTATTATTCAGAGTATCAATATCACTATCATAATGATGTATCGGGGAAAGCGTAATGATGCGCGCTGGAATTAAAGATAATTTTTTATTTTTTGTTCCATTAATATGGCAAAAAAGAGTGTTTCGAGCTATCGTTTTAATTGGGGTGCTCGGCATTATAATTGTGCCAGTTAATTTTGGACTAGCGAATGTTTTTTCTCAATTGGTCGCTTATAAGCATGAACGTTGGCTAGGTGAATACAATGTTAACTCAAAACCAGATCTCGAAGATATCAAGGGTGTAACAACGTTAGTTGAGTGGATGCGAGCATTGGATGAACAGCACCCACATTACCTAAGCTTGGCCAGTTCACATTATGTGTGGCTGTCGATCTTTAATCCGGTTGAAAAACGTTTTTATCTTGAGTTGGCATACGAATTGGAATTAAAAAGTGTTCAGCGGCGACCAACTTGGTTCATGTCTTATGTTAATTTAGCAAAAATTGGTTATTTTATAGGGCGTAATCCTGAACAATGGTTGATCTACGCAGAACGTTATGGACCACATTCAATTGAGGTAAAGTCGACTTACGTTAGTATTGTCTTTGAACACTGGCTTACAGCTGATAGTAATTTAAAAGCGGGAGCTACTCGTTCATTATTTTCACTGATTCGCTTTCAGCCGTCTTTAGCGACAAGAATTATTAGCGATTTATCCAACGATGCAAAGGATAGAGCGTGTCGTCTGGTCACAATGACACAAATAATATTGCCAGGATGTAATACCTAAGGGGTGATAGGTGTACGATATTCATGCTCATGTAATACCGAACATTGATGACGGACCAAAAGATTTCAACACGTCACTAGATATACTAAAAGAGATGTATCAGCAGGGTATTGAGGGGGTTATTGCGACACCGCATATTCGATTGGGAAAGTTTAATAATACAATATCTACCTTGTCCTCAGCATATCATCAGTTTTGTTCAGATCTTGGCGAGCGTCATGATATTCCCAAGTTAAAATATGCAGCAGAAGTTCATTTAACACCTGATTTAGTCCCGTGGGTAAAAAATAATAAAGTACCTTACTTAGCAAAAAAAGATCAAACTCAATATGTTCTTCTTGAATTGCCGGAAAATCATTATCCTAGTGGTACAAATCAACTCTGTAAGTGGTTGTTAAATAATGGCGTAATACCCGTCATTGCTCACCCTGAACGTTGCCGGTACTGGTATAACTCATCAGCCGGGATAAGCGCTTTAGTTGAAATAGGGTGTTTAATGCAAATTACCGCAAGTTCAATAATCGGCCGTTTTAGACAGGAAAGTATGGCTCTTGCCATGGGACTCATTGAGAGTAATAAAGTGTTTTGTATCGCTTCTGATACACACAATCTTACCCATCGATCATGTCAAATGCTTAGTGCTAGAGATAAAATTAACAATTATTTCGACAAGGAAATAGTCGATGATCTCTTTGTTAATAACCCCAAAATGTTGTTTGTAAATTGCATTAATGATTGTGCTTAAAATATTTATATCCAAGTGATTATCTATTTAACCACGCTTCACGAGGTTACTTGGCTGTAGAAATATGTCAGTGAAATATTATACGAGTTAAAAGGAAAGACAATGATGTCGATTAAACACAAAGTTTCGATGATCACAGCAATGGTACTGTTTTCATTACCCGCCATCGCTCAGGAAAAGGATAGCCTTAAAATTAATGTATTGACGCAAGCGCAGCAAAAGCAGCTGACTGATGCTGCAGCGGAATCGCCTGAAGCGCTGCAAGCGGTAATAAATGCCATGGTCGCAGCAGGTAATGTTGAAACAGTTGCTTCTGCACTGGCGTTTGCGGCTGAAAATTCGAGTGTTTCGGTTGAAGCGTTGGCACAAAGTGCGATTCAGGTAGCGCCAGAAATGGCGGTAGTGGTGGTTGAAGCGGCGGTGACTCAGACCGACGATCCTACCGCCATTATTGCGACAGCGATTCAAGCGGCACCAGAAATGGTCACCGCGGTTGTTGAAGTTGCCGTTGCACAAAGTGAGAACCCAGCAGCTGTTGTTGCTGCAGCTATTCAGGCTGCGCCTGAAATGACGGTCGCTGTTGTGGAAGTGGCTGTGGCTAATACCGATGATGCAGTTGTCGTGGTTGCGACTGCGATTGAAGCGGCACCTGAAATGACGGTCGCCGTTGTGGAAGTGGCTGTCGCTAATACCGATGATGCGGCTGCGGTGGTGGCTACGGCAATTGAGTCTGCTCCTGAGCTTGCCGTGGCGGTTGTTGAAGCCGCCGTCACCCAAACAGATAGTCCGGAAGCTGTTGTCGCAGCCGCAATTCAAGCAGCCCCTGAGGTTCAGACCGACATAGTTGAAGTCGCTATTCAGGCTGCACCTGAAGCTGCCACAGAAGTGTTCAATGCCGCTGTCGCGGTCAGTGATGACGCAGAGGCGATTATTGAGGTCGCCTTGGTCAATGGTGTTGACCCCACTGAAATTACTGAGGCAACGCCTGCTGCAGGTGTTGAGGGCAACGATGAAGCGAGCACCGAGGAGGCTGCAGAGGAGGCGGGCACTGAGGAGTCCGCTACTGACGAGACAGATAGCGCCGAGGAAGCCACATCTGAGACGCAAGCTAGTGATGATTCAACGTCATCAGATTCTGCAGAAAATGACAATGCGCAGCCGGATGCGACCGCGCCAACTGACACAAATAACGACTCAGGCAGTGATGTGACTGATGTTGCGCCGTCACAGCCTAATAATTCAGGTAACGACAGTGGCAGTAATGACTCTGGCAGTAGTGGTGACTCAGCTCCATCAACGCCGACGTTTCCTGGCACAGGCAGTGGTGGTAGCGGCAGCGGAAGTGGTGGTGTGGCTTCACCAAATTAATACGGTAAGAATGAGATAAGACACAATGTTATTAAAAAGACGTGTTGATTCTGTCATTTTTGCTTTGGTATTGGTAACCATTGTTTGGTTGCCAATACCATTGGGCTCAAATCGCCCGTGGGCTTGGTCCATTTTTCAAGTGATGGTGATTGTTCAGACTTGTGCTGTAATCTGGTGTTATCGCTCGACTATACCTTGGCGGCAAGTTAAAAGCATCTTGCCTTTGTTATTGCCGCTCATATTATTTCAAGGTTTTACAGCGTTCCAACTGGTCCCGTTACCGCTTGATTGGCTCTCTGCGCTATCGCCGAACTCAGCTAAGGCGTATTCTATATTTAATCGCGATTACGCCCCTATTACTCTCGATATTCATCATACTCAGTTGATGCTCATCTTGGGATTCGCGTACTGTTGTTGGGTATTGAATCTTTCGATTTTAATTGACCGACGCAGCAGGCTTTATGCGCTGGTTTTAGCAATTATTGTTTCGGGGACAATTCAAGCCTTTTATGCGAGTATGTTGGCGCTCAGTGACAGTTCCTCGAGCCCGATATTTGGTTTGCCAACACAAAATGGCGCAAATGGTTCATTCGTGTATCGTAATCACCTTGCTAATTATTTATTACTTTGTCTATCCCTGGGCATCGGTTTAATTGTTGCTCGCATGTCACATACAGGACCAGAGCGACTCTCGATGGCTGAGCGTATGCAGCGACTTATTGTGGTATTCATGAGTGATAAGATGATTGTGCGCTTAAGTCTGATCATTATGGTTATCGCCTTAATTATGACGCGCTCTCGTATGGGTAATACAGCATTCATGATGAGCACCGTTATGGCAACCTTGATTGCTTTTTTGTTTTATAAGAATAAGCCTCGAGCTCTTGTGGTGCTAATCATCAGTATTTTGGTCATTGACGCTCTGCTCGTTGGGGCTATTTTCGGTCTTGATACCGTAAAAGAACGTATTGATAAAACGGTAATTGCCTCTGAGGCTCGTCCGGAAATTGTGGCGTGGAGTTTACAAGCGATAGGTGATCATATCTGGTTTGGCTCCGGTGCGGGTTCCTTCTACAGTGTGTTTCCTGCGTACCATCAACAGACAATTACCCAATTTTTTGATCACGCCCACAATGAGTATATTCAGTTTTTATTCCAATCGGGAGTACTTGGAACGGCGATTTTGGTTTGCCCTGTTATCTATTGTTTGATGTTATCGATTCATACATTACGCACTCGACGAAGCGGCATGATGAAGGGGCTCTCACTAGGTTGTTTGATGGCGATGCTTGCCATGCTTATTCATATCTTGGTTGATTTTAACTTGCAGCCGACAGCAAACGCCGTGCTTTTCTTAACGGTTCTCTCAATAGTTTGTATTTGTGCAAAAATGCCTCGTGAAGGATATCAGCATTTCAGATAACGGTTTTTGTTCATGCCTCACATGCTTACATAACTTGCAGTTGTATACCCGTCCTACTTGAAGTTGCAGCGGTGTTGACGGGCGCTCGCAAACCTCATCACATAGCTTGTCTATGCTCAGAGGCTTTGTTCTCTGGTCGCCTACCTGCATCTTCAAGTTGTTTGGGTATAGCCTTTTTATTGACGATTGAGAGCCACTCAATCGTCAATTCCCCGTCTCACTGACAAACCAAATCATTCTCGCTAAACCTCGCATCTGTAAGTTGCGTGGGTTTCGCAGTTACCCCAGCTCTTTCTGCTTTTATGATACAGATTGCATTTTTTAACATGAGTTGATCGATAAAATTATAACCACGAAAGAGAGTGATACTCTCTCTTGGTAAAACAAACTTACAAAAATGTACACTCACGAGTTTACTTTCTTTGAGAGAGCAATAAAATAAACTCATGAGTTTACTTTTGTGTGGCATGTTGTCGCATTTCAACGCGATTTCCGATCGCCTTAGATGAGGTCTATAAAACCATGAGTCTATTTTCGTTAACGCCGAGCTTATTTCAGCGACCCGCTCTGAAGCGATGCTACCTAAATGGTAAGCGAACGTTTTTGTTCACTGCAGTGAGTGCCTCTATTTTATTAGCGACAGGGTGTGGCCAGGAGCCAGAATCCGATGTCGTTGTCGCACCTGTGATTAAGCCCGCTCTTATTGAAGTCATTACTGCTCAGCGTGGAGCGGATCTCAGTTTTAATGGTGTTGTTAGGGCGGCAGAGCGGGCCGATCTTTCGTTTCGCACCAGTGGACTGCTAACGGATGTCAATGTCAAAGAGGGCGATCAGGTCAAGCAAGGGCAGTTATTGGCACAGTTAGATGACCGCGATGCAAAAACAGCGTTGCAGTCTGCTCGTCTTGAACTTGATAACAGTAAGGTTGAATACGACAGAGCTCGCGCGATCTACAACAAGAGCAAAGCGATTGCTAAAAGTGATTTAGATGCCATTACAACGCGTTATAACTTAGCAAAAAACCATGTTGCTGAAGCTGAGCGCCGACTTGAATACACTCGATTGTATGCGCCATTTGATGGAATTATTGGGCGGAAGCTGAGCGATAATCATGTTCAAATTCAAGCTAATGCGCCCGTTTTCACTCTGCACAATCTCGATGATCTTGAGGTCGTTATTCAGATACCTCATAGCGTGATCTTAAATGGTCAGAAAGAGGGGAATGTTGAAGCTGAGCTTACCGCAATTCCTAATCAGCGCTTCCCGTTATCACTGCGCACCTATGCCACTCAGGCAGACGCTGTGACACAAACGTATTCTGTTGTGCTCGGGTTTGACGATCTTAAAGGCTATCGGGTGTTGCCTGGAATGGCCGTCAAGGTCATGCCGGTCGCTAATGAGGCTGACACTGATAATCTTGTGACTATCACCGTACCGCTTACGGCTTTGGTGCCGGATAATCAAGGTGGCCAATTTGTTTGGGTTGTCGATGAGCAAAATAAAGTACAACGCCGCGCGATTGAAATTGGTGCTTTGAATCAAGATCGCGTGGAAGTAAAAGCCAATTTGCAACGTGGTGAAAAAGTCATTATTGCCGGTGTGTCGAGTGTACAGGAGGGGATGGAAGTTCGCCCCTACACTGATGAAGGCCGTGGAGAGTAATGATGGACTTAGCACGCATAACACTGGCAAAACGCACCAGTGTCTGGGTAATGATTGCCCTTGTACTCATTGGTGGCTACATCAGTTACCTCAAACTCGGTCGATTTGAAGATCCCGAATTCGTTATTCGGCAAGCGATGATTTATACCCCATATGAAGGGGCAACCGCACAGGAAGTCGCAGATGAAGTCACTGACGTGATTGAAGGTGCAGTACAATCTTTGCAAGAGCTAAAAGAGGTGCGCTCGGTTTCAAAACAGGGCATGTCTGAGGTGACTGTTGAGATTAAACTTGAATTTGCGGCTAATGCAAACGAACTGCAGCAAGTTTGGGACAAACTGCGGCGAAAGATCAGCGACGTACAACGCTCTTTACCGCCAGGTGCTGGGCCAAGCATTGTAAACGACGACTTTGCTGATGTGTACGCGCTCTTTTTTGCCGTCACAGGGGAAGGGTTCAGCGATAAACAACTGCAAGAGTACGTTGATGAACTGCGCCGTGATTTGGTGCTTGTGCCTGGCGTGGCAAAAACCGCAACACTGGCTGAGCAGCAAGAAGCGATTTTTATCGAGATGTCTCGCGAGCAGCTAGCAAACTTTGGCGTGTCAGCACAGAAAGTGTATCAAGTGCTACAGAAACAAAATATGGTCACGGTAGCGGGTAGTGTTGCAACCGACTCTATGCGTATTCCGGTGATCCCGAGCTCAAACATTGATTCATTTACTGATCTAAAGAATCTGCAAATTGCGGTCGGTGATAACAATACTGTGCTGCGTTTGGGCGATATAGCGAATGTGGTACGAGGATATCAAGAACCCGCGACCATGTTGATGCGATATAACGGTGAGCGCGCTATTGGCTTTGGCATTTCAAATGTTTCCGGCGGAAATGTGGTTGATATGGGGGATGCGGTAAAAGCGCGCCTTGCCGAGCTTGAGGGGCAGCGTCCTCTTGGAATGGAATTGCATGTCATCTCAATGCAGTCAGATTCGGTTCGCGCGTCAGTTGCAAACTTTATTGACAACCTGATCGCTGCTGTCGTGATTGTGTTTGTTGTACTGTTAGTCTTTATGGGGCTTCGCTCAGGCATCATCATTGGATTTGTTTTGCTGCTTACGGTTGCTGGTACCTTATGCATCATGCTGATAGAAAATATCGCGATGCAGCGGATCTCTTTGGGTGCTTTGATCATTGCGCTTGGCATGCTGGTAGACAATGCCATTGTTGTGACAGATGGCGTATTGGTGCGATTGCAACAAGACCCGAATGAAGATCGAGCAAACATTGTCTCTGATGTGGTGCGCTCAACCCAATGGCCGCTGCTTGGTGGCACAGTGGTTGGTATTTGTGCTTTCAGTGCAATTGGATTGTCGCCATCGGATATGGGAGAGTACGCCGGTTCGTTATTTTGGGTGATTCTTTATTCGATGCTGCTGAGTTGGCTCTTTGCTGTCACTGTGACACCCATGCTTTGTCATGACTTCCTCAAAGTGAAACCAGTTGATCCTAATCGTAAGCCGAATGCTATGGTGGGTCTGTATAAGGGTTTATTAACTTGGGTATTACGTTATCGATTGATAAGCACGGCTGCAATTATTGCTTCACTCTGCGCTGCGATTTGGGGCGTTCAGTTTGTGCCTCCCGGCTTTATGCCCGACTCCCAGCGGCCACAATTTGTGGTAGACGTCTTTTTACCTCAAGGGAGTGACATCAAGCGAACTGAGGCGGTGATCGCTGAGATTGAGCAGGATGTAAAACAGCAAGAGGGCGTCAGTAACATTACCAGTTTCATCGGTGGTGGTGGTTTGCGCTTTATGTTGAGTTATTCTCCGGAAGCACGAAACAGTGCTTATGGGCAGTTGCTCATTGATATTGACGACTATAAAAAAATCGCGCCTCTGATCACGACGCTACAAAACGAGCTTGATGAAAAATACCCAGATGCCTCAATCAAAGTTTGGAAGTTTATGCTTGGCCGTGGCGGCGGTAAAAAAATCGAAGCGGGTTTCCGTGGACCAGACAGTCAAGTATTGCGCCAGTTAGCTGAGCAAGCGAAGGCGCTAATGCACGCTGATCCTAATTTGATTGCCATTCAAGACGATTGGCGCCAGCAAGTGCCAGTGCTTCGTCCCGTCTATTCCAGTGAAGAAGCGCAGCGATTTGGTTTAACAACGCAAGAGATAAACGGCGCTATCGAGCAGACGCTAGCGGGTAAAAATGTCGGTGTTTATCGCGAAGGGGATGATCTCATTCCTATCATTGCGCGCGCGCCTGAATCTGAGCGTCAGCATCAAAGAGCGATAGAAAACAGTGAGGTCTTTAGCTCAGTAACCGGAACCTTTGTTCCTGTGAGTCAATTGGTCGAATCGGTCGATCTTGAATATCAAGACGCCATGTTACGTCGTATCGATAGAATGCCCACTTTACTGGCACAGGCAGATCCTGCCCCTGGTGTATTAACCGCTGATGCGTTTAATTCTATTCGCGAGAAAATTGAGGCAATGACCCTGCCTGCGGGCTATGAACTGACTTGGTATGGCGAACATAAAGCTTCAAAAGAGGCGAATGAAGGTATAGTAATTTCCGCGCCGTATGGCTTCTCGGCAATGATTCTGGCGGTTATTTTCATGTTCAATGCAATTCGACAACCTTTGGTTATTTGGCTTACTGCGCCCTTGGCCCTTATCGGGGTAACCGTTGGCCTGATATTGTTCCAGACTCCGTTTGAATTTATGGCAATTTTGGGCTTCCTAAGTTTGATTGGTATGATGGTCAAAAATGCGATTGTTTTGGTTGATCAAGCGGATGTTGAAATCAGCCAAGGAAAAGCGGGGTTTGACGCGATTATCGATGCCGCATTGAGTCGTGTGCGGCCGGTTATGCTGGGCGCTTTGACCACAATATTGGGTGTAGCGCCATTATTGATTGACCCGTTCTTCAAGAGTATGGCGGTAACCATAATGTTCGGTTTGTTGTTTGCTACCATATTGACTCTAGTGGTTATTCCGCTTTTTTATGCGATGTTTTTTCGTATTAAAGTCGCACGCTAGTTAAGCCTGTATACCCAAACAACTTGAAGTAGGAAGGGTATAAGTCAGTGTATAAAAGCCTCGGTCACTATTGATGCCGAGGCTTTTTTATAACTATCCCCGTCCTACTTGAAGCTGCAGCGTTGTTGACTGGCACTCACAAACCTCATCATATAGTGTATCTATGTTCACGAAGTGTACAGCGGCTTTGTTTGCTGGTCGCCTACCTGCACCTTCAACTAGTTTGGGTATAGATCTAACAGCAACGGTAAGTTGTCTGGACATGAGTAACGGATGAGATGCGTGCGATCACAAAATAATCAAATCCCATTAACGTAAGTCATCGTATCTATACGTGCGTATTAGCGCCTTGGTCTTTAGTGACTGTTTCTTTTTGTTCTCATTGATTTTATTTTTAATTATTTGATTTTAAAAATAAAAAATTATGTTTCGTGAGTTTTTCTCCAATCAAATAACCATGCCTAACATTATCTTACGCATTAATACGTAATACTAAGGTCGATATTGATGCTTTTTTTGTTACTGACTGTATTGGCGCTGTGCGTGTTCTTGCCAATGTTTTCAACCTATTTACTCGGCATAGTGAACGCTCTGGTCTGCATATACCCAAACAACTTGGAGTTGCAGCTAGGCGGCAAACAAAGCCTCTTAGCATAGATTGACTATGTGATGAGGTTTGTGAGAGCCAGCCAACAACGCTGCAATTTCAAGTGGAAAGGGTATAACCAGCATTAACGTGACGAAAGGATGAACATAATGAGCGTAATTCAACAATTATTACAGCGAGTTTGGAAAACAATAACCAAAACCACAGTAGTAGCCACTATTTTGACATCGTTAGTTGCCACTAACGCATTGGCGGCAGATAAAATCTATCGTTTGAAGCTTGCAGAGACGTGGGGACCTAATTTTCCTATCTTTGGTGATGCCACTAAAAATATGGCAAAAATGGCGAAAGAGATGTCCAATGGTCGACTCATTATTCGTATCGACTCTGCCAATAAGCATAAAGCCCCATTGGGTATTTTTGATATGGTGAAATCAGGCCAGTATGACATGGGCCATTCAGGTTCTTATTACTGGAAAGGGAAAGTGCCTAACACACTCTATTTTACATCGATGCCGTTTGGCATGTTGCCAACCGAGCAGTACGCTTGGTTTTACCATGGCGGTGGTATGGAGTTAATGGAGCAGGTTTACGCCCCTCATAACTTGTTGTCATTCCCAGGCGGAAATACTGATACTCAAATGGGCGGTTGGTTTCAAAAAGAGGTTAATACAGTTGCTGACCTTAAAGGGTTAAAGATGCGTATTCCTGGATTTGCAGGAGAAATTTTAGCTGAACTCGGTGCAAAACCAACTAACATTGCACCGGGCGAGCTCTATACATCACTTGAGCGCCGAACGATTGATGCACTAGAGTGGGTGGGTCCATCGTTAGATTTGCGCATGGGCTTTCATAAAATCGCACCTTATTATTACACCGGCTGGCACGAGCCGGGTACGGAACTGCAGTTTTTGGTTAATAAACGTAAATTCGATAGCCTTCCAAAAGATCTACAAGCCATCTTAACCATCGCCATGAAAACTGCGGCTTACGATATGTACACTCAATCAAAGCACGAAAGCGGCAAAAACTGGGCCTCAATTCAGCAAGATTATCCAGATGTGAAAGTGAAGAACTTCCCAGAAGAGGTGATGGCGGCATTGAAAACGGCGAATACCAAATTACTTGCTAAGCACGCTGAAGGAAACCCATTAGCGGCGGAAATACAGCAATCACAAGCGGACTACATCAAACAAGTTCGCCCTTGGTCCACCATTTCTCACGGTGCTTATCTTAATAGCCAAGCAGAATAACCTATCCCTTCCTACTTGAAGTTGCAGCGTTGTTGACAGGCACTCACAAACCTCATCACATCATTTATCTATGTTAATGAAGTGCTCGAAGGTTTTGCTCACTTGTCGCCTACCTGCAACTTCAAGTTGGTTGGGTATAAATACCTAACTGTGTAATTTAGGGTGGGTTATTCATCAATAAGCAGAGTGAGTGGTGTATTCACTCTGCGTTATAGGCCAATACAAATGAGAAAACTGATATACATTGAACGCTTATTCAATCGAATTGCCGACGGACTAGGTTGGCTGTCGAGCATGTTGTTTTTATTACTGCTTATAAATGTGACCTACGATGTTGTGATGCGCTATGCATTTAATGACGTGTCTATCGCATTTCAAGAATTGGAATGGCACCTGTTTTCTGCGGTATTTTTGCTTGGCGTACCTTATGCCATTAAAGCTGGTGGGCATGTTCGAGTAGATTTATTCTATGAACGTTTGTCGACAAAAGCGCAAGCGATCATTGATATTTTAGGCACCACAATATTTTTAATTCCATTTTGTCTTTTGGTCGCTTTCTACGGCATTGACTTTGCAAAAGAGAGTTACCTTCTTGGAGAAACGTCAGGCGATCCTGGCGGGCTTAGTCACCGGTGGATTATTAAGGCGATGATACCACTTTCATTTTTCTTAATGGCACTCTCAGGTGTCGGCTTGATACTTCATTCACTTAATAAAATTTTTAATCCATATCTGATGCATCAACCGTCAAATAGGTCGTAGAGGAGCGGGCAATGATCGGAATAATTATGTTTTTTGTCGCGCTGTTTGCCTTATTACTAGGCTTTCCAGTTGCGTTTACATTTGGTGGCATCGCACTTATTTTTGGCGTGTGGGCTGAAGGTTGGGAAATGTTTGCTTTTATGCCGTATCGCATCGAGTCCATTATGCGTAATACGGTATTGATGGCAGTGCCACTCTTTGTTTTTATGGGTTTAGTGTTGCAAAAAACGCGACTTGCTGAACAGCTTTTGGAGTCGATGGGACGCCTTTTTGGTGGTGTGCGAGGCGGTATTGCCATCTCGACCGTATTAGTAGGCGCATTACTTGCAGCCTCTACTGGCGTGGTGGGAGCATCAGTGGTCGCAATGGGACTGATCTCTCTTCCTGTGATGCTTAAATACCAATACGACAAAGGATTAGCCTGTGGCACGATTTGCGCATCTGGCACGCTCGGGCAGATTATTCCGCCATCCATCGTATTAATTTTATTAGGCGATGTGCTTGGCGTCCCCGTTGGTGACTTGTTTCAGGCAGCGATCTGGCCAGGGGTGATTTTGGTCGGTGCGTACATTATCTACATTCTTATTTACGCAAAAATCTATCCTAGCGCTGCCAGAGCAATGGAACGTGACCCCTCAATCAGTCGACAAGCGGAAGTGCGTAATGCGTTAAAAGCGGTCATTCCGCCACTTGCACTTATTATCGTGGTTTTAGGGTCAATTTTTGCAGGAATTGCGACGCCGACAGAATCAGCTGCTTTGGGTGGCGCTGGTGCGATTGTATTGGCAATTGTGTATCGGCAATTTAGCTGGCGAATGATTTATGATGCAGCAAAAGAGACCGTGAAAGTCACGGCGATGGTATTTGCTATTTTACTCGGAGCGACAGCCTTCTCAATGGCTTTTACTTATACAGGCGGTGACTATTTAGTCGAAGAATGGATGTTACAAATTCCTGGTGAAAAGTGGGGCTTTTTAATTATCACCATGCTAGTGATCCTAATTTTAGGCTTTTTTATCGATTTTGTTGAAATCTGCTTTATTATCGTGCCAATTATTGCACCCGTCGCAGAGTTAATGGGCTTAAATATGGCGTGGTTTGCCATTTTGATCGCAATGAATTTACAGACATCATTTCTAACGCCTCCATTTGGTTTTAGCTTATTTTACTTAAAAGGCGTAGCACCAAACGGTGTCACAACTCGCGATATCTATCGCGGTGTGGTGCCCTTTATTTTGATACAAATTGCAGTATTGGCGTCAATATTATTCTTCCCACAATTTTATGGTTTTTAGGTAAAAATCAAACCTGTGATGTGGGTGTTTAAATTTTGTTAATTATACCGTTATACTTTTTCCTCTTGGAGTCACTTAGGTATATCTAGATATACGAAGTGCTGCTTTGTTCGTTTGTCGCCCGCCTGCATCGTCACGTGGTTTGACTATAGCAATGTCCTAGCCGAATGGCTGTAGGGGAATGAAAGGTGAGTCATGCCATTAAAAGTCAAACTTATCCTATTAGCGCTCGTGCCATTGCTTTTGGTCTCTGGTGGGATAAGTTGGATTTCCATTTATCAAGCCCGCTTGTTAGGTGAACGCGAGATAGCGATTTTTGAGAAAAGCTTGATTGCCTCACACGAGCGAGCACTCAAAGATAGTGTTGATTTAGCAATGAGCGCTATCGCACCGATATACACAGAAAAATCACTACCCAAAAGTGAAGCTCAGCAAGCAGTTCGCAACATATTGACTAATATGCGCTTTGGCGATGATGGTTATTTCTTTGTATATGACCGTTATGGGGTCAATATTGTTCATCCAGTTCAGCCTCAATTGGTTGGAGAAAACCTTCTTAATCTTCAAGATAAACAGGGTAAATATTTAATTCAGTCGTTACTGCAGCAGGCGCAAGCAGGCGGTGGATATGAACAGTATTTATGGCAAAAGCCCTCGACAGGTGAGACGGTGTTGAAACTCAGTTACGTACGGTGGCTGGATGATTGGCAGTGGATGATTGGAACGGGGCTCTATTTTGAGGATGTCAGTCAAGAAGTGGCGGCAATGCATGCAGTGATTCAGCGCAATATTGAGACGACATTCTTTTCTGTCGTGGTGATCTTATCGGTGATGGTTGCTGTTATTGTTGTCATAACCCTGGCTATTAATATGCATGAGCATAGATTGGCCGATCGTAATCTGAAAGAGCTATCTTACCGCACCGTAATGTTTCAAGAAGATGAAAAAAAACATCTTGCGCGAGAGCTGCACGATGGGGTTAATCAACTGTTGGTATCGAGTCGTTGTCATTTGGAGCTTTTGAGTGACAAACTGACCGATCCCGTAATGAAAACCCATTTGCAAAAATCACAATACTCATTAATTACGGCGATCAATGAAGTGCGTCACTTATCTCATCAGCTTCGCCCTAGCGCATTAGATGATATTGGGCTCGAAGCTGCGTTGGCGACCTTGTTATCCGATTTTCGTTCACATTCTGGTATCGAAGTTGAATCTTATCTTGAGATGCAAGGGTATCGACTGAAATCTGAAGTAACGACCACTTTATATCGAGTGACGCAAGAAGCGTTAAATAACATTGAAAAACACGCAAAAGCGCGTTGTGTTGTGGTGAATTTACAGCGGCTGCAGAATATTTTTCAATTAATGATCCGCGATGATGGTATTGGTTTTGACCCTCATAATCGAGCAATGAAGCAGGGCATCGGTTTGCGTAATATGCAAGAACGGGTCGAGTTTATCGGCGGCGAGTTTGAACTGGTTAGTGAACCCGGGCTTGGCACTGAAATTACGGTTATGCTCGAGTTAAAGGAACAACATTATGGATGAATCAATCAAAGTTGTGCTAGTGGATGATCACCAAGTCGTTCTCGATGGTTTTTCTGCTCGATTAGAGTGGGAGGTGGGAATTGATGTGATTGGCACCGCCAGTAACGGCTTAGAGGCAGTCGATACTGTTGCTAGGCTAAAGCCGGATGTGATCCTAATGGATATTAGCATGCCGATAATGAATGGTATTGAGGCAACGAAGCTGATTCGCGAGTCAAATCCAGAAGCCAAAATATTGATGCTCACTATGCACGATAAGCGGGAATACATCATGGAAGTGATGCAGGCTGGTGCCTTGGGTTATATGCTCAAAGAGATCTCTGCTGAAAAAATGGTGCAGGCGATTAAAACGGTTCATCAGGGGGCGACGTATTTCTGCGAGTCAGTAGCACAAACACTATTTACGCAAGAAGTGATACCTAAAGTATCAAAGTCGAATCCATTAAGCCGCCGCGAAGAGGCCGTATTGAAATTCGTTGCTCAGGGCCATAGTAGTAAAAAGGTCGCTTCTCTTTTAAACATTAGCTACCGTACCGTCGAAACTCATCGACAAAATATTAAGCACAAGCTCGATATTCATAGCACCGCTGAGCTTGCTAAATACGCACTAGAAGCTGGGTTGATTGAGTAGGGTATATACCCAAGTAACCTCAAGATGCATGGTTCAGCGAGAATGACTTGGTTTGTCAGTGAGGCGAGGATTT
>NZ_JABAIK010000002.1 GCF_012641465.1 Vibrio agarilyticus | reverse complement strand
GATGTCACCGAGAGAGTACCGAGCTCTTAAAGTGGCGAGTTAAACTGTCCGTTTTAGTGGGGGCAACTACAGGTTTATACTCTTTTCTCGTTGAAGTTGCGGGGTTGTTTGGGTATGTAGCCAAATAACCTCAAGATGCAGGATTCAGCGCGCATGAAGTAGCATAGTGTTATCTATCGGGATAAACGTATCGCAAGCCTCTATCAGTGCTTGTGCGGTTAAGCCCGGCACGCCGTACACATCGACCCGGGTGCCAAAGCGCTGCTGAACGCGGCGCACCAAAGGTTCAAAGTCACCATCGCCAGACAACAAAATAATCTGTGACACACCGTTTGCTGCGGCCTCGTAAACATCCAATGCGATGCCCACATCCCAATCCCCTTTAGCACTGCCATCAGCCCGCTGAATAAAGGGCTTTAGCTGCACCTCAAACCCAATGCCACGTAAAATATGGTGGAATTGACGCTGCTTTGGATCATTTGACGCAATCGCATACGCGTTCGCTTGTGCAATCGTCTGTGACGCGCATGCCAGATACCAAAATTGGTTATAATCAAAATGTGCGCGATATTTCTCACGAGTGGTGTAATAGATGTTTTGCACATCAGCGAAGACAGCCGTTGTTGCCATGATCCTTTCTCTTCATTGACAGAAAAGCCGCAGTATATACCGATCTCCCCTGCCATTCTCGCCGAACCACGCATCTTGACCATAAGCTGGCTATCTGATGAAGTTTGTTCGCGCCAACCAACACGCCTACAGCGTTTAACTAGCAAAGATACACACACTATTTTTATTTGGGATAATGCACCGTAAACCGCTATGATGCCGCCCACAATGGCTCTTGTGAGGACTTACCATGATTCAAACTCAACACCGTGCAGATAGCGTCATTGTGCTCGATTTCGAGACGACAGGGCTCTCGCCAAATATGGGCGACCGTGCAATTGAAATTGGCGCCGTCAAGCTAACCAATGGCGAAGTGGTAGCCACATATCAACAGCTCATGAACCCCGGTTTTCGCATCAGTGGTTTTATTGAAAGCTACACTGGGATCACCAACCAGATGCTTGCGCACGCGCCAAGTAATGATGAAGTGATGGCTGATTTTGCCCATTTTATTGCCGATACTCCGCTGGTCGCGCACAACGCGTCGTTTGATAAGCGTTTTCTCGATGCCGAATTTGAGCGCATTGGCGTCAATTATCCGCAAAACTTTGCATGTTCTCTCTTAGTTGCGCGTCGCCTGATCCAAGAGGCGCCGTCACACAAACTGGGTGAGTTAGTGCGGTATAAAAACATTGAGCACGACGGCACGTTTCACCGCGCATTGGCCGACTCGCAGATGACAGCCAAACTATGGTTATTACTGGTTGAAGACTTACGGGCTAAAGGGATTGCTCAACCTAACTTTCACTTGATGCAAACCATCGGGAAAACCAGCAAACACGCCGTGGACAAATTACTTCGTCAGCATCACGCCACCATTTAGACAAACCTGCGGGTGAACCGCAAATAATCGGTAAGGATATCAGTGACATTTCACGCCTCATTGCGCTAGGATCAAGGTCTGACTTGCGATGAGGTGTTGTCATGTTTCAGCGTTTTGAACGATTTACCAACCCATTCCCCGAAAGGCCTACAGATCAGCCCCCCCGCGGCTTATACGCCTTTTGCCGTTATTACACTCGAGGATTTGAAAAACCTCTGCTACTAATGGCGTTCCTTTCGACCATTGTGGCGATTGTTGAGGTTTCTCTATTTGGCGTGATGGGCCAACTCGTGGACTGGCTATCAAGTAGCGATCCGCGTACCTTTTTGACCGACAATCAAAATGAGCTGCTCTTATACGGCGGCTTACTCTTGGTCGTGATGCCCATTTTGGTGGTGGTCTATTCACTTCTTATTCATCAAACGCTGTTGGGCAATTACCCAATGTCGATCCGTTGGCTGGCGCACCGCTACTTATTGAATCAGAGTTTGCACTTCTACCAAGACGATTTTGCTGGTCGTGTGGCCACAAAAGTGATGCAAACCGCGCTCGCGGTACGTGAGTCGGTAATGAAGGCGATGGACGTATTTGTCTACGTTTCGGTCTATTTCACGAGTATGATTGTGATGCTTGCGGCTGCAGATTGGCGACTGATGATGCCGATGTTAGTTTGGCTCATGTGCTACATCGCGATTCAAATTTATTTTGTCCCACGACTTAAACAGATCGCAACCGAACAGGCCGATGCGCGCTCAACAATGACTGGGCGCATTGTCGATAGCTACACCAACATTCAGACGGTCAAACTGTTCTCTCACAGCCAGCGCGAAATTACTTATGCAAAAGAAGGTATGGAAGGCTTTCTCGACACCGTTTATCGCCAAATGCGTTTAGTCACTGGCTTTAATATCGCGGTCGAAATTACCAACTACCTCTTGGTTTTTACCATTGGCGCATTATCGATTTATCTGTGGCTATGCAGTGCCATCAGTGTCGGAGCCATCGCCATCGCAGTGAGTCTCGCTCTACGAATCAGCGGCATGTCCAAATGGATCATGTGGGAAGTGGGCGCGCTGTTTGAAAACATGGGTACCGTCGTCGATGGCATGGAAACACTGTCAAAACCGATTACGATTCAAGATAAACCGAACGCTCCCGATCTGAAAATTCATCAAGGTGGCATCGTGTTCGACAATGTTTCGTTTCACTACGGTGAGAACAAAGGGGTAATCAATCATCTTAATCTCAGCATTAAACCAGGAGAAAAAGTGGGTTTGGTGGGGCGCTCGGGCGCGGGGAAATCAACCTTGGTTAACCTGTTACTGAGATTTCATGACGTAGAAGCGGGAAGAATTTTCATTGACGGTCAAGCCATTGATGATGTCACCCAAGACTCGCTACGCGCGCAAATTGGCATGGTGACTCAAGATACATCGCTGCTGCACCGCTCCATTCGTGACAATATTCTTTATGGTAATCCCGACGCCACCGAGGCCGATCTGCTGCGCGCAACCCGCCAAGCTCACGCCCATGAGTTTATTGAAACGCTGACCGATCCCTTTGGTAACATCGGTTACGACGCTCAGGTGGGCGAGCGCGGAGTGAAGCTCTCTGGCGGGCAACGTCAACGTATCGCGATTTCACGCGTGTTACTCAAAGATGCACCGCTATTGGTGCTTGATGAAGCCACTTCAGCGCTGGACTCAGAAGTTGAAGCCGCGATTCAAGAGAGCCTGGATGAATTAATGCAAGGGAAAACGGTGATCGCGATTGCTCATCGTCTTTCAACCATAGCAGCAATGGACCGTCTGATTGTGCTGGATAAAGGCGTTATCGTCGAGCAAGGCTCTCATCAAGAACTTTTGGCAAACAACGGCATTTATGCTCAACTGTGGGCCCATCAAACAGGTGGCTTTCTTGCCGACGAATAGTTTTATTGCTATCTCTCGCGGCGCAACCTACGTAACATAATACATTTATACCCAAACAACTTGGAGATGCAGGTAGGCGGCAAACGAACAAAGCCTCTGAGCACTTTGTGAACATAGACAAACTATGTGATGAGGTTTGCGAGAGCCAGCCCCTTAATTTTTTAAAGAAAAGCACTTCAGCTTCAAGTAGGACGGAGATACCCCATCGAGGCTTTCGCTTAACCACCGTCAGCCTCGATTGGGTCGATATGAACAACACATAAAATGAACAAAAGCTTACTAACAAACACAATCGCGCTTGCTGCGCTTGGCGCTGGCCATCTCATCGACAATTCTGTGGTGCAAAATGCAGGATTATTCGCTTTTTCTGGTGCCGTAACCAACTGGCTTGCCATTCACATGTTATTTGAAAAAGTGCCGGGACTTTACGGCTCTGGCGTGATCCCAGCACGATTTGAACAATTTAAGCTCGCCATTAAGACACTAATGATGGAGCAATTTTTTACCGTTGAAAATATTGATAAATTTTTGAACAAAGAGTTCCATGGCGGAAACATGCTCAACCTTGAGCCGATTATCGAACAAGTGGATTTCAACCCCAGTTTTGATTCATTAGTTGAAGTCATTGAAGCGTCGCAATTTGGTGCCATGCTTGCCATGTTTGGTGGCCGCGAAGCGTTAGAGCCGCTAAAACAACCTTTCGTGGAAAAAATGCAATCAGCTCTTATCGAAATGAGTCAAAACGATGACGTTAAAGAGGCGTTGAAAGGTCAGTTAGAATCTCCCACCATGATGGCGGAAATCAGCCAAAATATCGAAAACATCATCGATCAACGGCTCAATGAACTCACCCCTAAAATGGTCAAAGAGATGGTTCAGCGCATGATAAAAGAGCATTTGGGCTGGCTTGTTGTCTGGGGCGGCGTTTTCGGCGGTGTTATCGGCATTGCTGCCGCACTGCTTAGTTAATAACAAACACCATTGATTACGATAACCAAACAACTTGAAGATGCAGGTAGGCGACCAACGAGCAAAGCCTCTGAGCATAGGTAGACTATGTGATGAGGTTTGTGAGTGCCCGTCAACACAGCTGCAACTTCAAGTAGGACGGGTATAAAACCGTTAATCGACCCGTCCCAGTTGATGTTGCCACCTAATGGCATTTTCGAGTGAGACGGGGCTGAGTTCGTGAAGGCAACGCGATTTAACCGATATTTCGCGCAATCATAAACACTTCGTCAGCAGAATAAAGATCGCTTATCGTCGCTGCTATTTCCGCACCTAAAGCATCACGGTAAAGCTGCTGGGCAAAGTTATCGACGCGAGTATTCACTATCACATGTTTTAAGCTTGCCTCACGCTTAGCAAGCTGCACTTTAATCAAAGGCAAAGAGGCGGTAATGAGCTGCCTCGCGACGCCTTGTCGCTGATATTCTTGAGCAACCGCCAACTGCTCCAGTTCAAGCACCACCTCTTGGCGAAAACCGCTTCTCTGACTCCAAACAATAAACCCCATAAGCGCATTCTCACGCTCTGCCACGTAAATTAGGTGGTGTGGAAACCCATTAAATAAACACTCAATCCACTCTTGTGAGTGCCCCTGCCGTACAAACGCTTGTGCGTGAATTTGTGCTACCTTGGTCAAATCCGCTGCCGCCATCAATCGAATATTCACGCCCTTTCCTCAATTCAAACTCAGTGTTGATAATATTATTGTTAAGGTATTTTATACCCAAATAACTTGGCGTTGAAGGTAGGAGGCAAACAACGCTTCTATACCCAAACAACTTGAAGATGCAGGTGGCGACCAACGAGCAAAGCCTCTGAGCATAGGTAGACTATGTGATGAGGTTTGTGAGAGCTAACCAACAGCCCTGCAGCTTCCAGTGGAATGGGGATAGCACAACCTTAATATTAAATGCAAAATCACGCCACATCAGTGAAATCATGAACTTGAATGCGATTTGCGCAAATTCATCGACTTGTCTACGTTTATAGATAATTCAACTCAGCGTATCATCACCAAAGGAGTGGTATGTTACTTGAGCATTATCTTAAAACGCGCCATTACACGGAAGCTTTGTGTGCGCCATTAAGCACCGAAGATTACGTCCCACAGGCCGAAGCGTTCACCAGCCCACCAAAATGGCATCTTGCACACACAACCTGGTTTTTTGAGTGCTTTGTTCTCAAACCTTACGCCAAGGGATATTGTGAATTTGACCCGACGTTTGATTTTCTGTTTAACAGTTACTATCGCGCCCTTGGTGAGCGAGCTATCCGTGCGCAGCGCGGCATCATCACGCGCCCAACCGTCGCTGAAGTGTACCGATATCGTCAGCATGTTGACCGCGCGATAATTCAGCTTTTAAATGACACACCCTCGATTGAAAGCGCGTTAGAGGATCTTATTACACTTGGCATTCATCATGAGCAGCAGCACCAAGAGCTGTTACTCTCCGATCTCAAATACACCTTTTCGTTAAACCCCACACACCCTGTTTATCACGATGGCGCAGTCCAAGTGGCGGATACAAACTCATGCTCTGGTTGGCTTTCCATTGCTGAAGGGCTGTATGAGATTGGCCATAACGACGCGTCCTTTTGTTATGACAACGAGCTTGGGCACCACAAAGTCTGGCTAGCCCCTTTTTCCATCGCAAAAGATCTGGTCACTAACGGTGAATACATCGCTTTTATTGAAGATGGGGGTTATGAACACTTTCAATATTGGCTTGATGACGGCTGGAGTTGGGTCGAGCAAAATCACATCCGCTCGCCACTGTATTGGCAAAAAATCAACCATCAATGGCACTACTACACCCTTGCGGGACTCAAGCCATTAGATCCTAACGCAATTTTAACCCACATTTCATTTTATGAGGCCAGTGCTTTTGCCCATTGGAAAGGGCTGCGTCTGCCAACCGAATTTGAATGGGAGGTCGCTTCGCAACAGCTCGATTGGGGAAAGCGTTGGGAGTGGACATCGTCGGCGTATTTACCCTACCCCGGCTTTCGCATCAGTGCCGGAGCTGTTGGTGAGTATAACGGCAAATTTATGATCAATCAGATGGTACTTCGCGGGGCCTCAGTTGCAACCTCTGACGGACACCAACGCTACACGTATCGCAACTTCTTTCATCCACATTTTCAGTGGCAATTCACCGGAATCCGTTTGGTAAAAGAGAATGAATAAGAATTTTATTGATGATGTCGACAGTGGTCTTAGCCAACTGAATAAAAAGTTACCGTCAAAATATTTCTATGACGAGAAAGGCGACGCGCTGTTTGTTGAGATCATGGGCCTTGAAGAGTATTACCTTACGCGATCAGAAATGGCGATTTTTGATACTCAAATCGAGGAAATTATTGCGGGGTTTCAACTCGACAAAACACGCTATTTTGATCTGATTGAACTGGGCGCTGGCGATGGCAGTAAAACTCAAAAACTGCTGAGCGCTCTATCGCAAAACGGCTACCACTATGATTACGTGCCTATCGATATCTCACGCAATGCGTTAACACAACTTGAACAGTCGCTTCAGCAAAAGATGCCTCAGGTCAATGTTAAACCGCAGCACGGTGATTACTTCGAAATCCTTGAAACACTGAAATATGATCATCGGCCTAAAGTGTTGCTCTTTTTAGGTTCCAATTTAGGCAACATGTCAGACGAACTGGCCACAGAGTTCATTCATAGCTTGGGCGTTAACCTCAATTTGGGCGACAAAATTTTACTCGGCGTTGATATCATCAAACCCGCCAGTGTGGTACTTCCTGCGTACAACGACGCTCAAGGCGTCACACGGGCATTTAATCTGAACCTACTGCATCGCATTAATACGGAATTGGGCGCCAATTTTGACCTGTCGTGTTTTGAACACACGCCTGAATACTCTGAAGACGAAGGCATTGCCAAAAGTTATCTCACCAGTCTCGTTTCGCAAACGGTGTCGATTAAAGCCATTGGCAAAGATTACCACTTTGAATCAGGTGAAAAAATTCACACTGAAATCTCAAGAAAATACGACGATAAGATTTTAAGCCATATTCTAAAAACCACCCGCTTTTCAATAACGGATAAATTTACTGACAGTAAGGGCTATTTTTGTGATTACATTTTGACACGATTGAACGATGCTAATCCGTGACCTCGTGATTATACCCAAACCACTTGAAGATGCAGGTAGGCAACAAGCGAGCAAAGGCGCTGCAACTTCAAGTGGGGCAGGTATATTACACTTTAAACTGTCGCATTAACGCCTGCTGAGTGGTTGAGTGACGGTCTATATCTTGCACCATCCGCTCTGCATCAGTGGCTTGGTCCAGTATTGAACTGCTTAATTCTCGAATATTTGTAACGTTCTGGTTCACTTCTGAAGAGACCGATTGTTGTTCTTGAGCCGCTTTAACAATCTGCATATTCATATCAGTGATTGAGGCGATAGACTCAAATACTTTACTTAAGGACGCCACGGCTTGCTGCACATGATTGGCCGTTGAATCGGCCAAATTAGAGCTTTGTCCTATCGCGCTAACCACATCTTGTGTGCCTTTCTCTAGCTGCTGAATAACCTGTTGGATCTCTTCGATAGAGTCGTGAGTACGACTGGCTAGCTTTCTCACTTCATCCGCAACCACCGCAAAACCACGACCCTGTTCACCCGCGCGAGCTGCTTCTATGGCCGCATTTAATGCCAGTAAATTAGTTTGCTCAGAAATGCCTTCAATAACGCCAAGGATTTCGGTGATATTACTGTTGTTCTTAGCTAACTCTTCCACAACAGGGACGGTGGATTTCATCTGTTGAACCAGCATGATCATTTCTGCCGCAGACGTCTCTATCACTTCCTGCCCTTGAGACGCTGACTGATTGGCCTGTTCAGCAGCTTGCACCGCGATTTGCGCATTTTGTACGACCAATGCCGCGGTTTGCGTCATCTCTTCTGACGCGGTTGATACCATATCCACTTCTCGAAATTGAGCTTCACTGCTTTTTCTTGTCGTCATCGCATTGGTATTCGATTTCGCAGCGGTAGACGCAATCTGCGCGGTATTCTCTACGACCTGTGTAATCGTCTGCTGTAACTTGGATAAAAAGGCATTAAACTGTTGAGCTAATTGACCTATTTCATCTTCAGAGCGCACTTCTAAGCGCTGGGTCAAATCACCTTCACCCGAAGCAATATCTTCAAGTCGGCGAACCACTAATCGAATCGGTTTAACAATGCGGGCAGACATCAATGCGATGATCAACAATCCTGCTATGACAAAAACGCTACCTGTCATCACTTCGACAATCGCGCCTTGGCGCAACTGGTTAGTAATGACATTATCAAGAGCAATGGCATCATCTAATACTGCCTGTCTTGGCATATCGAAAAATATACCCCAAGTCTGATCGGCAATAATCACCGGGCTAAAGACACTTAACCATTTCCCATCAACACTCCACTTTGCTTGCGCTTGTTCACTCACAATTAAATCACTGATTGTAGCGCGGCTCAGCACTGGACTGACAAAGCGTTCGCCCGCGGCAACGTTAATATCATCAGAGGCAATCACGGTCTCATTACGGCTGATAATATTGACGTGTCCTCGACCATTAAATAAATTGGCATCAGACTCAGCAACGGTAAAACTTAAATCGGTCAGACGTAAATCTAGCCCTAGAAAACCAATAACGGTTTCATCATTCACAATTGGCAGTGTTAATGATGACATCAACTGCGGCTTACCATCGACAGAATAAAGTTTTGGCGTGCTAACACATGCCTCGCCCTGAGTAATAGGGCAAATAAATTTTTCTGCGTTAGCGGTATCTTCAAGTTCCGCTCTCGATAAAATAAACTGTTCGATAGCATTACTGTCATGACTGACACGCCAATAGGTTGCAAACTGACCCACATCATTCGATCCAACATAATCTGCACCAATATAATTACCATCTTCACTATCAAGTGCATTAGGTTGAAACACCAAATACGCACCTTGTATTGATGGAAAATCAGACACCGTTTTATATATCATTTGATCAAGAGCCGCTCGCAATTCCTCACTGGAGCCAAAGTTGTCTTCGGTATTCTTTTTTTGGAACAATGAATTAGCAATAAGCATCTCAGCGCGATAGATGGCTTCGTCAAAATAATCTTTAACATCGCGCGCATTCATTTCTGCGCGCGTCTCAAGCAGCTGTTGCGACTTTTCTGTGACCGACTGTGTGCTGAGTTGTCTAATGGAATTTTGATTGCTGATGGCGTTGTATAGTGAAAAGCCAATTAACGCCAATGAAGTAAAAACAAGACAGCATCCTGCCAATACCGTGATCTTCCATTGCACGGAAAGTGTTCGCATATTACATCCCTTTAGCAAACATTCTAGAATTCAGTTTTTCTCAACGGGTTATACCCCACACATATACCCAAACAACTTGGAGATCCAGATAGGTGACAAGCGAGCTAAGGCGCTGCAACTTCAAGTGGGACGTGTGTCGGTATAAATAAACACATTGATAGGGATTATTAATAGCACCTTTATCTTTTCATCTCAACAAGATAGTGACCATCGTCACAGTACACTCAAACCACTTAAAGATGCGGGTAGGCAGCAAAACGATAAACGACACCGATGCGCCTCACCGCATCGGCTGTGAAAAGTCCAAGTTAAGGTTGGTGGAAGAGTCGTGATTTACTGAAGGCTCGCTTTGGTTGAATTCCACAGTAACCGATTCACTGTCATCAACATTTGAGACATTCAGATTAACATTTTCGGTGGGTGCTTGAGGCTCATTCACAAGGCCACTTTCAACATGCTGTTCATCCAAGGTTGGCGCCGCACTTTCTGCAACTTTAGCTGCCGAATTTTCCTCTTGGTTGGGAAAATAATGAGGTCGTTTATACAGCTTATTGAGCGCTTTAATAATGGCGTGGCGATTGACTGACCCAAGTTCCAGTTTCTTTTGAATCGGCTTAGCTATCGCTTGCAGCCCGACCACCACATCCACGCCAATCGCACTGGCGGCAGCATCGCGTGCCTGGCGTGCTTGATTAAAGCCAAAATGGGCGGCCATAAACAACCAGATATAAGCCAACGCATCACCCGCTTTACCGCACCCACGCCACGCTTCGCCGGCGTAGTACATGCCTTCAGGATGGCCTTGTTCAGCGGCGCGTTCATACCAATAACAAGCTTTAAGCTGTGAACTGCGAGTGCCGATACCATTCAAATAGCAGTGGCCCAACTCAATTTGAGCCGCAGCACTGTTATGTTTTGCCGCTCGAGTAAACCAACGAAAGGCTTCTTTGTTATTACTGTTGAGGTTCTCATGAGAATTTGACCAGCGTCCCATGTAATGCATTGCCTCAAGGTTCCCCTCATTGGCGGTTTTTTCCACCAGCTTAGTGCCTTTTTCTGCATCCCGTTCAACGCCACGTCCCTGAATCAACGCCTGGCCGACTTCAAAGCGAGCGTCGTTGTCACCATTGCACGCCGCAATCGCCGCGCGCCAAAAGTTAGCTTGCTCCCTAAGCACCTTGTCCTCGCCCATTTTTTCCATAATGCGCAAAATGCCGTACATCGCGGTCACATTATCCAATAATGCGGCTTGTTTATACCAATGCAGTGCTTCGCGCGGGCTGCTTCGCTCAGCTTCTTTGGCTAAATAGAGTAATGTAGGGATATCGCCAGATTCGGCTTTCAGTAAACGCTCTTGCCGCTCTTGTTCACGCGCGCGAGCAACGGCACTGCGATAAGCCGCATCACGGGCTTTTTTTTCATTTTCTAACCGCTGTTTGCGCAATGATAAAGAGACCATCCAGATCAATACCATTAGCAGCGCCAAGCTTGTGGCGCCAATCGCCAACACTGTCATTGTCATAATGTGTTTTATTTCCGTTTTAACTTATGGCTGCGGTTATTAACCTCAAGGTGCGCAGCGTAACGAACAAGCTCTGAGTTCGACGTTTTGTCGCCACTTTAGTACAAAATATCTTGCGCGATTCATCACGAAACTGCCAGTTGAAGTTGAATCAATATCTCAATTGGTGAGCTTGATTCCTTTATTGCGCTCAACTTATCACCACTGCGTGACGCATTAGGCAATTTTTTCACCGGTTGTGCGCGACCAATCTTCAATTTCAAGCGGTTGGTCACGCCTCATGACTTGACCGCGTGGCGCCAAAGGCTTTTACTTAAAGCTCATGGACATATACCTAAGTAACTTCAAAGTAGAAGCGTTAAAGCGCTTATCGATACGCTGAATTCAAGAGACACAATGCAATGAAAGGGTGAATCGATACCCAAATAGATTGGCGTTTTCACGTAGGCAAAAGAGAAGGCTATCGAGCAAAGCGCTTCTCGAATTGTATTGAGGTTTCATGATCCTAAGGTTACTTAGGTATATCATGCCAACGAATAATGATAAATGAACACAGTAATTTCCAGCCCTTACCCACTTGGGGCAACACTAGATGAACGTGGGTGTAATTTTTCGGTACATGCCCCGGATGCGCGCGATGTTTGCCTTGCGCTATTTAATGATAAAAATGAATTTAAAACATTCAAGCTAGACAATTTTTATGGTGGCATTCGCCACACCTACGTTGAGGGAGTCCAAGAAGGCCAACGTTACGGTTATATTGCTTACACGGATAAAGGTCCAATACTGTTATCAGACCCTTATGCCAAAGCTCTTGATGGCCCACTCACCTACACGCCACCATTTCAATTCGAAACTAGTTTCTTAATGGCCAAAAGTGTGGTTCGCAGCGGCGAGTTTGATTGGCAAGGGGTTAAAAAACCCAATATTCCGCGTGAAGAAACTGTCCTATTTGAAACCCACGTTAAAGGGGTCACTCAACGCCATCCTGAACTCAATGAAGCGGAGCAAGGGCGTTATTTGGGTCTGGTGAGCCCTGCTATGCTTAATTTTTACCGTGAGCAGCACATCACCACAGTTCAATTATTACCTGTTGCAGCTTGTATGCATGAGCCTCATCTGCTCAATATGGGTAAAGTTAATTATTGGGGCTATAACCCTTACCTCTTTATGGCACCCGATCCTCGTTATGCGGATGTTGATGCGGTCAATGAGTTAAAAACCGCCGTACGAGAGCTGCACCGTCACGGCATCGAAGTCATTTTAGACGTGGTCTATAACCACACGGCAGAAGGGGGTGAAGGTAGCACCGTCTTTAACCTCAAAGGGCTCGATGGCCGCTACTACATCAAGCACAGTGGCCACTTTGCCAACTATACCGGTTGCGGAAATACCGTCGACTTGCGTTACCAACCGGCACTTAACTTGGTGATGGATACGCTGCGCTACTGGGTCACTGAGTACCAAATTGATGGATTTCGCTTTGACTTGGCCGCAACGTTGGGCCGTGAAGGTGAAAATTTCAATCCTGGAGCGGCTTTTTTCAAAGCCCTAGCGCAAGATCCGATCCTAAAAACCATCAAGCTGATTGCTGAACCTTGGGACATCGGTCCGAATGGCTATCAAGTGGGGAATTTTCCCTTTGGTTGGAACGAGTGTAACGACAAACTGCGCGATATTTCTCGCAGCTTTTGGCGCGGTGATACCGGCTATTTGAAAGAGTTTGCCACTCGTCTGATGGGTTCTCGCGACATCTACAGCGCCGCCTACTGGCCGTTTAAGATGACGGTTAACTACATCACCTACCACGACGGCTTTACCTTGCAAGACTTGGTGTCGTACAAGCAAAAACACAACGACGCGAATGGTGAAAACAATCGCGATGGGCATGGTGATAACCGTTCAGCCAATTACGGCGTGGAAGGGGACACGGCTGATTTTCTTATTCGCGCCACGCGAGAGAAGCAAAAGCGCAATTTTATCAGCACACTGCTCTTTTCATTTGGGATTCCGCACATCCTGACCGCCGATCTTTTATCTCACTCGCAGCAGGGTAATAACAATGCCTACTGCCAAGATAATGACTTGAGCTGGCTCGATTGGACACCTTCTGTGGAGCGTGATGGCTTTCGTCGCTGGGTGGCCGATATGGTGCGCCATCGCCAACGCTATATGGTGCCTTTTATTCGTGCCTTTTCCGGCCGTTGTCGTCATCGCAACCGTATTCATTGGCGCAAAGCCAGTGGCGCGATGATGGAGCATCACGATTGGAACCAACAAATGGCGTTGCAGTTGCAAATCGGCATCGGCAAGCAAGGGGGGCAGGAGCTGCTCTACCTGATTAACCCAACCGATTTGCCCGTGTCGTTTCACTTGCCCAACAAGCAAAAACAGTCTTGGAAAGTGTTATGTAATACCAACTTACGCATGATTCGTCATGACCAATGGAAGACACGCGAAATGTCACTGTCACCCATGTCGATGGCTATTTTGCACTGTGAGCATGAGCCTGAACTGACTGCAAGCCACGACGCAGAGAGCCAAACCGCGTGAAGGTATCGGCCAAGTAAGTTGAGGGAAATATCAACGCTAGGGATGTTTTTAGTACCAAAGCAGCCTATTTAAAATGGGATTGATAAATCATATAGCAACCGTATTCAAAAAATGAATGCGGTTATTTCCCTTCTAATTGACTAACATGAAAATTAACGAGCAATTTAAATCGTATTTTACTGTCAAAATTATATCTTAGAGACAAAAAAGCCCTCCACTACAGAGGGCTTGGTCTTAGTTTCTAAAGGTTAGTTAGAAAGTGTATTGAACACCTGCACCGCCCGACACTTCGCTGTAAGAACCAGTGGTAACGTTAAGAGTCATCGATGCCGATAATTGATCGCTGAATGCATGCGCCGCACCTACTGCAACTGCGCTTGATGAACCAGCATAACCAATGCCAACGCCCACTGCAGTCTCACCTTCTGATGATAGGAAAGGACGTGCGTTATTTACCGCGTGGACACCCGCCATAACTCCATCGATTTTCTCATCCAAGCGCGCAACTTCGCCAAATAAATTATCGATGTCTTGTGCATTTTGAGCGATTGCACTGTCTTGACCTGCATCATACAGCTCTTGCTCAGTGAAGTATTCTTGCGCCGTTTCACCGTTATAAGTCGCTTTAAGCTCTGCCACTTTTTCTTGCAGTTCGTCAGTCACGTTCTTACCGTCTTCACGGGCGGTTTCTTTGGCTTCTTCAAGTGCTTCACGCGCTTTTTCGCCTTTTTCGCCATCAAACGGGTTTTCGCCGTCATGAATTGGCATTTCTGGCTCAAGAGTGCGGCGCTCTTCAATGTTTTTCGCAATCTCTTCAGCCTTGTCTTTCAATTCGGCTTTCTTGTCTTCCGCCCAATCAGGCGCACCAATTGGAGTTGGGAAGTCTTCGATTGGCGCTTCTGGATCGCCGTAATCAGGCACACAAGCGTCTGCTGAGGCATCATCACATGGTTGTGCCGGAAGTTCTGGAGTTGGGTCAACTGGAACTAAATCAGGATTGTTAGCCAGTACGTGATTGCGCACAGTATCACGTGCTTCAACTGCCATTTCTTCCATCTGTTCGATGCTGTACGCTTGACCAGTTGCAGTATCAATTACTTTAACTGTTCCATCTGCTGATTCTTGAAGAACCAAACGATCTTCACCATTCACACCTTCACCAGCAAGTTCATTGATAAGACCTAGCTTTTGTTCGTTGGTAAGATTGTATTCAGCACCATTTTTGTATGCATATTCCGCAATCGCTTCATAGTTATCACGAACCGTTTTGTAACCGTTTTGATCCATTGCATGTTTAACAATGGCGATTTCGTTTTCATTCAAGCCGGACAGGTCACGACGTAGTTCACGAGTATCGTGGCGATCTTCCATTCGCTCGGCAACATCATCACGAGATATCGGATTGGTTGGGCGCATTTCTTGGCGCTGTGTTTGACGTTTACTTGCACGTTCAGCAGATACCGCAGCAAGTTCTTTCTTCGCTTTACCTAATGCAATTTCATTGATATTGCCGTCAGCATCGCGAAGTAGCACTTTGTTATCGCCATTGATAAGGGTAAGTGAGCCATCTTCCGCCAGCACCATCGAAATGTCAGTGCCTTCTAGCTGCGTATTGAATCGAGCAACAATATCTGAGCCGCTGTTTGGTTTAGATACGATTGGGTCGATGCCGAAGCCAGGGTCGATAGGTTCGATGATAATATCTTCAACAGGTGGCAAATCACCGTCATTAATTGGTGGGATACCGACATCGCCATTGTTTTCTTCGATGTAGTCGCGAATAAATGATTCGTCATTTTCGACGCGCTCGATGAAACGCTCAATGATGCGATCGCGTTGGAACTCGCCAGTATTGCCAATAACAATCTGCTTTCCACTGTCAAGTGTAATCACTGCGCCTTTATTTTCGCCCGTTTCGTCGCTTCCAAGAACGAAATTGATTGTCTTTGTTTCACCATTGCGATTGAACGTATATGAGCCTTTAGCTAGGGATTGACCATTTTCATCAGTGATTAAACCACCCTGAGCACCTTCGCCATGTTCAAAGTCAGAATACTTACCAAGAACCAGCTTACCGCCATTTTCCAAATCACCGTTGATAGTGCAAACCGTTTCACCTGCTTTAATTTCATTACAGATTGGTTGAACCACGTCTGCCGCATTAGCACCAAAAGAAGTAGCTGCTACTACAGCCATTGCTAAGATAGTCTTCTTCATTTCTATAACCTTTAGATTGAGATCTATGCGCTCAGTGAAAGCGCGCTTCTTTGTGTAACTCATTTAAGTACGAGGACGCATTATAATAATACGTACGAGCATATCAATGGCCATTTTTGACCTCATAATTAGAAACAAACCTCAATTAACAAAGGATTAACCAAGATAACGTACTAGAACCCATTATGTAATCGATTTCTTATTTTTATCAAAATTTAAGCGAGTGTGCGTGTGGATTGAGATAAGGAATTAGAGGCAATAAAAAAGCCTCGTAATCGAGGCTTTTTATGTTTTACAAAGATGTTAAATTTATTTAGGCCAATAATTGCGATACACGTCACAGATTGCAATCACTTGAATGACTTCCTATACACGGTTGTTCCGATAACTTCGCATGTGATGGGGCTTTCCTTATTTTGTTACGATAAGCACCGCAACACTAAGTGGAGCAAGTCTCAAACGTTATGCCACCACAACCGTTTGCGGCGCATCAGCGACGAGATTTGATGAACTGCGTACGTTATCTGCCGATGCTTGTCCGAACCTTAATGCTTGTTCAAGCGATTGACCGTTTAACCTCGCCGCAAGGTAAGCAGCATTAAAGGCCTCTGCCATACCAAGCTCATTACCATGTTCATCGATGCCAAGTGTCTCACTCGACGCCGGAGAAGTATCACTCTGCCCTGCCAGACACGCCCAACTTTGAGCGCCATCCATCAGCGCGACTTCCGTGACGCCCTGATTCAAAACACGTGTCATTACTGCTTGCGACGATGGGTCACCAAACAGGCGTGCATTATCTTCAAACGTCATCAAAGCGATGTCGGTCAGTGCGAGCATTCGCTGGTACGCCTTTTGCGCGCTGCTGGTGCACGGCCATAAATCATCATGGTAGTGAGATGCAAAACAGATAGTGCAACCCGCGCGGCGCAATTGCGCAATCAGTGCCAGCAGCCTATCAAGGTTATCACTGGTTTGGATCCCCAAAGTCACGCCCGTAAGATAAACAAGCGAATAATCTTTTAAAATGTCAAAAATCTGCTCATCTTCGAGATGATCAAACCAAAAACGCGCGGCGGAATTGTCACGCCAATAGCTGCAATAACGCGCGCCATTGGCATCAGATTCAATGAGATAAAGCCCTGCGTGTTTATCCTCAATACGCAGCGTGTGGCTCATATCAACGCCTTGTAGAGCGCACTGTTCCACTATGTGACTGCTTTTTTCTTCTGTGCCAAACGCACTAAAAAAGCTGATTTCCATCGAAGAGAAATTCGGCATTTGGCCCAAATGTGCCAAAGCGATCGCCGTGTTGATCGCATCGCCACCATAACCTATTTTCAGGCCATGTGCCGCGCCTTGCACTTCCACCAAACCTTCGCCTAACACAGCGATTCTTTTCATTTGTTATCTCCGCGACATACTGATCTTGCGAAAATATAATCCAATCTGACAAGCGGCGTTATAGGCGAAAAATAAAGATTGATGATTTGTGATCGCAACCGTTTTTCTGCTTGGTTAGCAACGCGGTTTTTCACAACGCACAAACAAAAAATTAGGATTGTGGCTAAGGCGTGCATACACCTGCGCATCCAGCGTTTGTGCCTGTGGGTCGATCACCCCTTCGTTCATTCCTGAGATCACTAATCCTTGCGAGGTTGCAGCGCTCATCAGCTCAGTCAGTGAACGCCGAAAAAATCGCACCGTCACCGGAGTGCCGATGGTATTCCACTGCTCTTCAACGCACTCACGAGCAAAATAATTACCGCTCGTCGAGCACTCAAAATCAGCAAAAGGATGATGGGTGGAAAAAACCAAATAACCGCCTGGTTTAAGCACCCGCTGCACATCGGCAAAAAACGGCGTCAAATCCTCCACATAGTGAAGCACTAAGGGGCAGATCATCACATCAATGCTGTCATCGGCTTCACAAGGAAAACCAACACTTAAATCCTGCACATAGGCAGTCACTTGCGCATCCAATGATTCTTTTACTAGGGCGATCATCTCGTGCGAGGCATCCAAGCAGGTCACCGAGGCCGCGCCTCGCTCAAGCAGCCACTGGGCATAAACCCCAGAGCCGCAGCCCAAATCAAGAACGCGTTTTCCCTTAACATCTCCCAATAGAGCTTGTGTCGAAGGACGCTCAAGAAGCGCATTATAAATATTATTTTTTACCACTTCGCCATATTGGCGCGCATGCTCGGTATACATCAATGACATAAAGAAAGTGCCTTTTAACAAGCTGTGTTTAAAACCATACTCAGCCTCAACATATCGTGATGCTGAATGCCGTTTTCCAAAATTGGCTCGGGATAATGGCGGGTAAAATGATCTTTCCAAATCGCATCCACGCGAAAACCCAATCGCTGATAATAGGTCAACTGATGACCAAACGTTCCAGTGCCAAGCTCGACGCGTTGCACTCCGTAATGCGGCAATTGATCAAGTACATAGCGCAGTAGTGTTGTGCCTATGCCTTGCTGCTGCCATTGCGGCCACACTGAAACATTGAGGATCTCCGCAACCCCCTTGTGGCTTTGTGATACTGGCTTGAGATCAGTGCCATTCAACGTAACAACACAGGCGGCGACGATCTGCTGCTGAGCCCAAGCGGCAAAACAGACACTCTCTTTGAGATAAGCCAAAACCGTCTGTTCATTCGGATCCGCTTCCAATAGCAGTGCCATCGGCAGTTGGGCAGAATCAATGACATCACAATGGATCGTCTCTAAGGCATTGTTTACATTCGACTGAGGCGTTGTCATGAAAGTCTTCGTTCAATAAAACACGTGGCGAGTTTAACCCCATAATGACGGCAGTAACATCGGCAAATTAGCAAAAGAGTGAGAAAGTGCTAGAATCGCACGTTTCCTTTGAAAAAGACGAGAATTGCAATGTCATTTGCCACCCTTGGCCTCAACGACGCCCTTTTGCAAGCGCTAAACGCGCGTGGTTATTCAGCGCCGACCAACATTCAACGCCAAGCCATTCCGGTGATTTTACAAGGCCGCGATTTGCTTGCTGCGGCGCAAACAGGGACAGGCAAAACTGCCAGCTTCGTTCTTCCGATGCTTGAGCGGTTAGCACAAGGTGAAACCGTGCGTAAAAAGCGCATGCGTGGACTGATTTTGGTGCCAACACGAGAGTTAGCTTTGCAAGTACACCAAATGATTGGTGAATACGGCGCCCACACTCATCTGCGCTCAATGGCAATGTTTGGCGGCGTTGATGATAAGGCGCAAAAACAGCAATTGATCGAAGGCGTTGACATTGTTGTTGCCACGCCGGGCCGCCTACTGGATTTATACGCCCAGCGCGCACTTCATTTTGATGAAGTCAGCATGTTGGTGCTCGATGAAGCCGACCGCATGCTTGACTTAGGTTTTATTGAAACCATTAACCAAATTTTGGCTAAACTGCCGGAAAATATTCAGCATCTACTCTTTTCGGCGACACTTTCACCACGAGTACGAGATTTGGCGAAATCGGCCATTCATGATCCTGAAGAAATCACGATTGCAGCAAAAGAGGCCTCAAAAGCCAATATTCATCAATGGCTTATCCCTGTCGACAAAGATATGAAATCATCATTGCTCAGCCATTTGATTCAAACCGAAGGCTGGAAGCAAACGCTGATTTTCATTGAAACAAAACATGGCGCGGCTAAGTTGGTTGCTCAGCTTGAAAAACGCGGTATTCGTGCCGAAGCCTTTCACAGTGGTCGTAGCCAAGCGGTGCGTGAACAAGTTTTAGCGGATTTCAAAGCCGGTCGTGTTGACTTTTTGGTTGCAACTGGCGTTGGCGCGCGAGGCATTGATATTCATGAACTGCCACGTGTTGTGAATTACGATTTGCCTTATCCTGCGGATGAATATGTCCATCGCATTGGCCGTACAGGCCGCGCCGACGCGCAAGGTGAGGCCGTGTCGTTTTTATCCAAAGACAATTTCAAAAACTTATGCATGATTGAAAGCCGTTTGGGTCACCTGATTGAGCGACGTGATATTGAAGGCTTTGAGCCGAAAAAGCCCATTCCAATCTCCATTCTCAATTATGTGCCTAAAGCCAAACGCGACGGCAATCCTGCCTCGTCAGCGCAAGGTGATCACGCAGATAAAAACAATGCGGCGTCACGACGGACGCGTAACCCGCATCATCGTAAATCTCGCGCCAAACCGAAAGCACCACGCAACAACGGTCAGTAATACAAACCATCACCACCGCGCCTAGGGCGGTGGTGATGGGATGACAACAAAAGAGCACATGTAATCAAAATTTAGATAAAAAGTTAGAAACCCTATATGGGATAAGGGCTTACTTAGTGAAGATGATGTGAAGCGAGTATAACCAGCACGTCTGCCCAGCTTCGATCTGGCCCTTTCCTTGTTTCGACAGATTTAACACATAAATATCGAAGGCTTAATTTGTCATATTTTTCTAATCTAACTATAAGACCACGTGTCTAGGCGTCACGCCCATCAAACCCCACTGCACAATTTACTTATAAAGAGGCTTCGGGCTTGTTCAACACTCGGGATTTAACGTTGGCTGCGCAACGCTTAATCCTTATTTGTTATGCGAATTATTCCAGCGTCCAGTAATCTTTGGGAACATAGACTCCAAACAAAATCATACGACCGTCAAATTGCTTAAGCATCTGAGTATTAATTTGGATCGGAATTACATCAAAACCCAAACTAGACGTTAATTCGAGATACACTGCTCCAGGGTTGAATTTTTTGCCGTCATTAGCGCTAATATGGAATACAACAAACGAATCATTTAAGTCATACAATGAACGAAATGCAGTACGGGCATTGGCTCCATATTCATATTTTAGAGTATTTACGATATCAAAAGCTAACTGGCTTTTCTCATGGTTTTCTGTGTAAAAATTGAAAGTGTGAATATTTGCTTCTATTTCATCTTTTACAATTATCGTTCCATTTTGATCTGCATGTGCTGTATAGATAGAAATTGTGTCTTCAGGTGTCAATAACTCTAAGTCATAAGCATGGATAGGTCGCGCTCTTTCTACAATCTTATCAAGGTCTATTTGCTTTTTGTAAGAGCTACCTAATCTAGAGCTAATTTTGATTGCTGATGTAAGCCTAAGATCACTAAGGTCATTCGGATAGCTCATACCCAAGTACTTAACCCTCACCTCACCCCAAAAAATATTACTACCCACTCGCGAGAGCCTATCAATGGAATTTGACTTATCCAAGTCTTGTTTATAGAGCTTATAGCCAGCAAAAATTGCACAAAACAACGCTGCAACTAATATGAACCGCCTTTTGGTGGCATTACTTTCACCAAGTGATAGATATGCAAAAAAACCAGCTAGAAAGACAATTATTATTTCTAAAACTATGATATGAACCTCCTATTGGTATAACGCCTGCCATAATGTAGTGGCACACTGAACCCGCAAAGTGCACTGATCTCCATACCAAAAACGCCGAGTGTAACGCATCTCCTTAATGACTTTGTTATGCGTGTCCTGATTTGTACGCCTGTTTTAATGCGATAAACTGACCAGCAAAATCTTCAGCTAACTCTCTGCTGTTAGTAATAGTAATACTTTCGTTATTATATTGAGCATTTTTCGTCCAGTTGTAAGAGCCATGAACAACCTTTTTTAAATCAATGACACAAAACTTATTGTGCATGATTTTTTTACCCCAAGAGCTAGAGGGAGAAACCTTATAATACTCAATACCTTTAGCCGCGAAGTCTAAGCCATACCTGCTAGTCGTAATGTCATCATTAACGATCACTTGAATATTTAGACCATCCAGATGTTTTTGCAGTAAAGCATTACCTATTTCCTTATCGGTAAACCACGCCATTGCTACCCATATAGAAAATTTTGCTTTAGATATGCTTTCTAGTATTCGCTGACGTATTTCTTGAAAATAGGCTTCAATGTCAACGGTTGAGTCTTCAATACTAGCGCCTGATACGATAAAGACACCTAGAGAGTTTTGCTCCAATGCATATCCATCGTGTTTAATAATTTCGTTAATACCTTCAGCTAATTCCACATAGTTTTCGGCACGCCTGCTATCAACTAACCCCTCAACCATAAGCTTCATTTGGTTAGTTCCATTAAGGGACTTGGTAGTTTTCAGGGCATAATCTTTTCGGCTTGCCGATTCAGGTAAGCCTCCGTTTTGGAAAGAATAAACATCCCGAACACCAAATAGATTGAAGAACTTTACAAGATCAGGACCTGACATATAGGGAGCCTCTGAATCATCGCCTGTGATATAAGCTTTTAACGCTTCAAGTGAAAAATCTGATAACTTCATACTCTACAAACATCCAAGAAAAACGCATAACGCCGCAATAAGCGGCGAGTAATGCCTGGCTAAAATTAGCGAAGGATGAGCGCGAGCTAAGCTTTACGCGTCCGCCTTGATTGCTTTGTTATACACGCCTTCATCATTACCGTAATGTCTCCATTCTTGAGATAAGATCTGAGTATCACGATGCTTTGCCAATTCGTCATTTAAATCGGGGCGATACTTTACACCAACAACGTCAGCCAAATGCTCTAGAGCATCTGATGAGATTTTTGTAATTTGCTCTGCAGATATTACTGCTGTGCCGTCACGCATTTTAGAAAGTGGTTTTAATACGTTCAAGCTTTGGGAAAGCGAAGAGCTTATATTTATCACTTCGCGTTTTGTCCGAAAGGTATTATCGGCTCTGCTTCCAATCCGCAAAAAAAGATTTTGTGTAAATTGAGGTAATGGATCAGTAGGTTCTGACAAAGATAGGAGGCCTGCCATTTCGTCAATGTCAAATTCTCTAGCACCACCTTGCCATACCCAAATGGCATGATCTAATTCATGCATTATTTCCCAAGCTATCGCCTTTGCGCTTTCTTTATTTTTTCTCCGTTCAAATAAAAAATCGACTACTGCAACTGTTAAAACAATTCCTACTATTTCTGTTCCCAAATTTAATAGAAAATCATCAGAAGTAGAGCCATTTGATAGCGAAATCCCTATTGCAATACCTGCAAATAACAGGAAACAACCTGCAATCAATAAACGCATGTTAGATTTTTCTCCTTAGTGCATAACAGTGTATTAAACAGCATTCTGTCTATCACGCAGAGTGCTTGCCTCACTTTTCCTCCTACTATACTCCCGAAATCGCTTTTTAATCAATCAGTTGAATAACTTCAAGTGCGCAATTTTGAGTGCTTTCTTCTGGCAAAAGCGAGCATTGCGCTTAACGCTGCGCTCGACTATCTCACACCTACCGAAATTTACTTTTATATTCATAGAGATAGGGAAGTTTAACTGAGGTAACCGAGCATTATTTTGCATGGTTATACCAAATCTCGTTCGCATTTTTGACGCTATCTACAAGCGAAAAAGAAGGTTCTGACCAAAAGCGAGTTAGTTGAACTCAGCAAATAACAAGGCCAAAAATTCAGGACGAATTTTTAGGTTTGCGGCGTAGGGAACGCCTCAAACCGTGCCAAACCACACCAAAGAATAGAAGCGCTTTTCTGGTTACTCACTTTCGGTCAACAAGAACCAAGACAAAGAGTAGCTGGCTCGCTTGCACTAAACTCAAACTGGGTACAAACCTTTAAGCGAGACAAACCGCAGACTCAGCCAAATATGGGGATGAGAATGGCCAAAAATCACGACCATTTTTAACGTTTGTGGCGTAAGAACATCTCAAACCGAGCCAACCATCTACCTGTCCTAATTGAACCCGCAGCGTTGTTGGCTGGCGCTCTCAAGCTTCCCTCTTAAAACAATCATCCCTCGATAACGCAGACGCAACAACTTTTAGGGTCTGCTGGAAGTAAAAAAGCCTCGCAACCCAAAGGCGGCGAGGCTTTTTTTATTTCGCGCAAATCACATTGCGCGTCGTGATAAAACTTAAAGTGTTACCAACATATCATCAAGAGCAAGACGTGCTTTTGGCAAACCGTGGTTATAGTCTTCACCCTCTTTGTGATAACCAATGGCAAGGGCCACTTCACACACATGACCATCCAGTTCCGCTTTAAACGCTTCACCGATGAGTGCTGAATCAACACCTTCCATCGCGGTAGAATCAATACCAAGACGAGCCAAAGTGTGCAGCAGGTTGCCCAGCGCAATGTACACCTGAGCTTTGGTCCAGTTACCATTAAAACCGGTTTCGTCTGTGTTCGCTTGTGCAAACGCGTACGCGCCCATGAACATGTCGTACATATCGGCTGGCAAATGGCCTGAGCTCACTTCTGCATCGACGCGTTTAGCAAATTTTTCTTTAGTAAATTTCGGATCGTACGCCAACAAAATGGTGTGCGACGCCGCTTTTGCGTGTGGCTGGTTAAACTGATGCATGTTGGCAAAGGTGTCGTGAAAACGCTGTTTCGCTTCATCACTTTCAAGCACAATAAATTTCCATGGCTGAGAGTTGATTGAAGACGCAGACAGGCGGATCGCTTCTTTGATAATTGCCATGTCATCTTGTGAGATGCGCTTGGTAGCATCGTATTGTTTTGCAGTGTAACGCTTGTTGAGATCAGCAATAATTGGATGAGTCACAGTACGGTCCTCTTTATACAATTCAAATCGCTCAGCACATTCTATGCGCAAATAAAAACGGCGATGGTGAAAACGGCGATGGTAAACACAGAGTGACAAAACGCACCTCTGCCTGAAAACGACGCCATTATATCGAGCAAACTCAAATTGATAATGCGCGCTGTATCAAATTCACTTTCAAAATTTTTTTGATAATCGGCCATCACCACTGATCCCCCCGCACAACCACTTAAATCGCTATACGGCCACTCAATGATTCTGGCAATGCCAAGCCTCACCCATTTCGATAATCTGCAGTGAAACAACCGGGCGTCATAAGCCAGATGGCTGCCACACCCAAAATAAGAAACCAAACCAAAGAAGGACGATGACTATGTTGTGGTTTTTAACCTGTCTTGCCGCACTCATCGGCGGCTATTTTATCTACGGGACGTTTGTCGAAAAAGTCTTTGGCATTCGCAGTGAGCGCCAAACCCCGGCATTTACTAAAAACGACGGGGTTGATTACGTGCCAATGTCGACCCCCAAAGTGTATCTCGTTCAACTGCTCAATATTGCCGGCGTTGGCCCGATTTTCGGTCCCATTATGGGCGCACTGTATGGCCCTGCGGCTATGTTGTGGATTGTGATTGGCTGTATTTTTGCAGGCGCAGTACACGATTATTTCTCGGGTATGCTTTCGATTCGTAACGACGGCGCTTCTGTGCCAACGATGACTGGGCGTTATCTTGGCAATGGCGCCAAACATTTTATGAACATTTTCGCCATTGTCCTATTGCTGCTTGTTGGTGTCGTGTTTGTTTCTGCCCCTGCTGGCATGATCACCAATCTAATTAACGATCAAACCAGTTTGACGGTGAGCATGACATCCATGGTTGTGCTGATTTTTGGCTACTACATCTTAGCAACCATAGTGCCTGTGGATAAAATCATTGGTCGTTTTTACCCGCTATTTGGCGCGCTACTGATTTTCATGTCAGTTGGCCTTATCACAGCAGTCGCACTGTCTGATCAGCACACAGTATTAGGTGGCTTTACCCCAAGCGATATGTTTAGCAACCTTAATCCAAATGATATGCCATTGTGGCCAGCGCTGTTTATCACCATCGCTTGTGGCGCGATTTCCGGCTTCCATGCGACCCAATCTCCCCTCATGGCGCGCTGCATGCAAAATGAGCGCAATGGCCGTTTCGTTTTCTACGGAGCCATGATTGGCGAAGGGATCATTGCACTCATCTGGTGCGCGCTTGCCCTTTCATTCTTCGGCTCATTAGAGTCACTAAGCGAAGCAATAAACAATGGCGGCCCTGGCAATGTGGTTTACAGCGCGTCATTTGGCCTGCTCGGCGTCTTTGGTGGTGTCCTTGCGTTTTTGGGTGTGGTCATTTTGCCCATCACCTCAGGCGATACCGCGTTTCGTTCTAGCCGCCTAATTTTGGCCGAATACTTCAACATGGAACAAAAAACCCTACGCAACCGCCTGTTAATGGCTCTACCGCTGTTTGTCGTTGGTGGCGTATTAACTCAAGTGGATTTTGGTATCATTTGGCGTTACTTCGGCTTTGCTAACCAAGCGACCGCGGTGATGATGCTTTGGACCGCGTCTGCATACCTGTTGCGCCACAACAAGCTGCATTGGATCACCACAGTACCTGCACTCTTTATGACAACAGTGTGCGTCAGTTTCATTCTCAATAGCAGCACCCTCGGGTTTGGTCTACCAATGACCTTATCAACGAGCGCAGGCATTCTATTTGCCGTACTCGCTGCCACTTATGTCATTAAGACATCAAAAGGCAAAGGCGAAACCGACCTCGCCGATGAAGAAAAGCCTAGTGGCATCTCAAAAACGGCATAACGTTCTAAAATAAAAACGATTTTACAATTATTCTACCTTCACCAAGCCCGCCTTTTGCGGGCTTTTTAGGATCGCCACGTAAGGCAAGCCAGAGGAAAGAAAATGGAATTATTGGTATCGCTATTACAGCAGATGTGCGTGTATCTGGTGCTCGCCTACCTACTGAGCAAAACCCCTATTGTACTGCCCTTACTGAGTGTCTCCGCTCATTTAAGTCATCGCTTAATTTGTTACCTGCTCTTTTCTGCGTTTTGTGTGCTAGGGACCTATCTCGGCTTACACATCGACGATGCCATTGCCAATACGCGCGCCATAGGCGCTGTGATGGGAGGGCTGTTTGGTGGTCCGGTAGTAGGGTTTGCCGTGGGCTTCACAGGAGGATTACATCGCTATTTCATGGGCGGGTTTACTGATTTAGCCTGTGCGGTTTCTACCACTGCGGAAGGCGTTATCGGCGGCGTTTTGCATGTGTATCTGCTCGCACGTCACCGCAGAGCGACCCTATTTAATCCAGCCGTCGTTTTTGCGGTCACATTTTTAGCCGAGCTTGTGCAGATGGGCTTATTACTGCTTATCGCGCGCCCTTTCGATCAAGCCTTTGCGCTGGTCTCGACTATCGCGACACCAATGATTTTAGCCAACTCTTGTGGCGCGGCACTGTTTGTTAGCATTTTGTCGGATCGCAAAACCATAGTGGAAAAATATTCTGCGACGTTCTCACGTCGAGCGCTCAACATTGCCGACCGCTCTGTGGGCATTTTAAGCTCAGGGCTCACCGCGCAAAACGCTGAAAAAATCGCGCGCATCATCTACGAAGAAACCCATGTTGGCGCCGTTGCCATCACAGACCAAAAGAAAATTCTCGCCTTTGTTGGCATTGGTGATGATCACCACCAGCCAAATACGCCGATTTCTTCAAGGAGCACTCAAGAGGCGCTACGAGACAATCGTATTATTTATCTAGATGGTACAGAACACCCGTATCAATGTTCACTATCACCCCACTGCAAGTTAGGCTCAGCATTGATCATTCCACTGCTCGCCGGAAAGCAAGTGGTCGGCACCATCAAACTGTACGAGCCCAAACGCAAACTGTTTTCTCGGGTCAATATGTCGATTGCAGAAGGCATTGCCCAGCTGCTCTCGAGCCAGATTCTCTATGGCACTTACCTTGAGCAGCGTGAGCTGCTGACTCAGGCTGAAATCAAGCTGCTGCAAGCGCAAATCAACCCCCACTTTCTCTTTAATGCCCTTAATACCATCAGCGCCATCACGCGCAAAGAGCCTGAAAAAGCACGCGAGTTGATTCAAAATTTATCGCATTTTTTCCGCAGCAATCTCAAACAAAACATTCACTCCGTTCCCCTGCGCGAAGAGTTAGGCCATGTAGCGGCCTATTTGAGCATCGAGCAAGCTCGATTCAGCGACCGCCTATCGGTCAGCGTTACGATTGATGAAGCGCTGCTTGAGATCAAAGTGCCCAGTTTTACCTTGCAGCCACTGGTCGAAAATGCCATCAAGCATGGCATTGCTCAAATGTTCGATGGCGGCGAGCTGAAAATTTACAGCCAAGAAAACGAGCAAGGGGTTGAAATTGTGGTTGAAGACAACGCCGGGCGCTTTTCCTTGCCGCAAGAGAATCACAATGGCTTAGGCCTCGATATTGTGAATAAACGCTTAATTCACCATTTTGGCCGTGACTCAGCGCTAAAAATCCATTGTGAGCCCAACCATGTTACCCAAATGCGCTTTATCATACCCAAACAAACCACCACTTCAGTGGTCACCGAAACCCACCCCTTACCTCACACTGCCACGCAAGCGGTGTCGCCAATGGAAGGAAACTATGCTGCGCGCTCTCGTTATTGATGATGAATTATTTGCTCGAGATGAACTGGCGACCTTGCTGGTTGAATCGGGTTTAGTTGATGTGATTGATCAAGCCAATAATGCCATCTGCGGGCTTAAAAAAATTCATGAATTGCGTCCAGATGTCATCTTTGTCGACATTGAAATGCCGCAAATCAGCGGCATCGACTTGTTGGCGATGCTTGACCCACAAACCATGCCTCAAGTGGTGTTTGTGACCGCCTTTGATCATTACGCCATTCAAGCGTTTGAAGATAATGCGTTTGATTATCTGCTTAAGCCTGTTGCCCCTTGCCGGCTACACAAAACTCTCACGCGGCTTGAGCAAACTCTCGCGCTCAAACATCGAGTGACTGATTTTAGCGCTATAACACCGAGCACCATTCATCACATTCCCTGCATGGGGCACAACCGTATTGTGGTGATCCCGATGGCCAAGGTTGAATGTGTTTACAGTGATATCAGTGGGGTACATGTTCTGGCACAAGGTCAAAAAGGCAGCACGCCGATGACGCTTAAAGTGCTTGAAGAAAAGACGGAGTTGGTTCGCTGCCACAGGCAATATTTGGTTGCGATTAACGCGATTGAAGAGATCAAATTATTTGATAATGGGGTGGCGGAAATCACCACCCGTTCAAAACACCAAGTACCTGTAAGTCGCCGTTATCTCAAGCGGCTTAAAGAGTTACTTGGCGTGCACTGTTAACCAACAAATTTACTAATGAACCCAGCAATATTGCTGTAACTTGCAAAGGTCATTACAAGCACAATCGCAATACCGATTGCGGTGAGCGCCATAGGGTGCTGATAATCGCCAACAATATCTTTACGGCGTGTTGCCGCAAGCACCATGGCGAGCACCACTGGCAAAATAATGCTATTGACTAAGCCTGCAAGCATTAACAAGAAGATTGGCATATTCATGGTGACGGTGCCAAGGCTGGTGACCATAATAAACCCAACACACCATGCCTTTTCACGACGAGCAACAGCAGGAAATAGCGTTTTAATCAAAGAAATCGCCATGTAGGAGTTGCCAACCACCGAGGTAATTGAGGCGACAAATAGTACAAGACCAAAAATAAAGTAACCCACTGTGCCCGCACCTTGACGGAATGCATCCGCAGCGGGGTTCGCACTGTCTAGCACTGCGCCTGTTGAAATCACACCAAGCACTGCAAAAAACAGCAAAATACGAATAATCACCGCAATCGAAATACCCGCCCATGCCGCTTGTTTGATCGAAGGAATGTTCTCTTTACCTTGCAAACCAATATCCACCAAACGCTGAGCGCCAGTGTAGTAGCCACCAACCGCGCCGCCAACAATGGTCAGAGTCGGTAGCAATAGCGTAGAAAAATCGCTCGGCATTACCGCCGCAGTCAGAGTTTCTCCCATTGGCGGCAGTGATGTCATCGCCACGTAAGCGATCAGCACAATCATAAACAGGCCAAGGTAACGCGCCATCTGATCCATACGCTTTGAGGCGTTATGAACCACAAATAACAAGCAGCCCACCACGCCCGTAAACAGGGCGCCCCACGTGGTATCAACCCCAGTCAACACATTAAGCCCAAGTGCCGCGCCACTAACATTACCAAAGTTAAACGCCACCGCCCCAAGAGCGAGTAAAATCCCGACAAGATAACCCATACCCGGCGCGACTTTATTCGCGATATCTTGAATGCGCAAACCCGACACACCCACAATGCGCCAAAGGTTCATCACAATACCAAAGGTGATAAACATGGAGGCGAAAACAGGGAATGCCATATCCATTTGATACAAATTGGTAAAGACCGCGGTTTGAGTCAAAAATCCTGGGCCAACAGAGGTGGTCGCCATCAAAAATGCGACGCTGAAAATTGCTTTACGCTGCCAAGAGCTGGCGGATGAATATGAAGTGCTGGTTTGCGTGGTCATGCCAAATTCCTAAATATGGGTCTCTCTCTTTTAGAAAAAAAGAAAGACAACTGACGGGGATCAGTTGAACTCGGCAATCCACAAACGGGGATAAAAATGCGAACTCGCTCGCAAGTAATCGTTTGCTCGGCGCGGATATTAGTGACTCCGCATCATTCTGTCAATCAAGAAATCATAAAAAAGGCCACTTTAATGTGGCCTTTATAAATTTGTTAGCTGAAGGTTAGTAATAATACTTCTGTTAAAAAACCGATGTTAATTTTGAGCTTCAATCGGTCTAATCACGCGACAGGGGTTGCCTGCGGCAACGACATTGGCTGGAATGTCTTTCGTTACCACACTGCCCGCACCAATCACACTGTTATCGCCAATATTGACGCCAGGGCAGATAATTACGCCACCGCCAATCCAAACGTTATTTCCGACCGTAATGGTTTTACCAAATTCCACCCCGTTGATGCGCGGCTCCACTTCAACCGGGTGTCCTGCGGTATAAATTTGCACATTCGGCGCTAGCAAAACGTTATCGCCAAAATGCACTTCGGCGACATCTAAAATCACACAGTTAAAATTGGCGTAAAAGTTTTTACCCACCTTAATATTATCACCGTAATCACAGCGAAATGGCGGCTCAAGATAGGCACCTTGGTTGTTTGGGATCAGCGCGTCAATCGCCTCACGCCACTGCGGCGTATTCGGAATGCTATTATTCAGCGCCATTAGACTATGGCGGCAATCCACGCGAGCTTGAAACAGCGCCTCATCCCAAGCCAAATAAGGCTCACCTGCCAACATTTTTTCTCTTTCGCTTTTCACTCGTGACTCCTCAAGGTACAAATTAAATCGCATGTCCACATCATTTGAGAAGTGCAGCTTAAACCGAAATTCGCTATTTTCTGCTGCATTTAATCAATCTTTAGGTTAAAAAATAGCTAATTTTGATCTCTGTTCTCAAATTATACCGAAATCACTTGATAACAACGGAATCCGCAACGGAGCATTATACAAAAAGTAAGGAATAAAAATGACTAACTCGGAATTTAATTGGGGGATTATTGCCCCTGGACGAATTGCTCATAATTTTGCCAAAGCACTAACCGTCGTACCCAACGCTCGTTTATATGCCGTTGCAAGTTCCAATCGCGAACGCGCGCAAGCCTTTTCTCAAACCTACGCATGCAATCGGATTTATGACAATTATCAAGCGCTGATAGATGACCCTAACGTCGATGCCATTTACATAGCAAATCCTCACCGCTTTCATTTTGAATGGGCAATGCGTTGCTTATTAGCGAACAAGCCTGTGTTATGCGAAAAGCCACTTACCGTCACGGCCAAACAAACGCAAACATTAATCGAACTGGCTAAACAACAAAACACGTTTTTGATGGAGGCGGTATGGACGCGCTTTTTGCCAGCTTGGCGACAAGTCTCCACTTGGCTCAGTGAAAAACGGATTGGGGAATTGAACGTCTTACGCTCTTCATTTTCATTTAAAGCCACGCGTGACGATAATGACCGACTATTCAATAAAGACCTTGCCGGCGGCGCGCTGCTCGATGTTGGCATATACAACCTCACCATGTCACAATTTGCACTTCAGCGTGAACCTGAGACCATTTTAGCCAATGGCCTTATTGGTAAAACAGGTGTCGATGAACGCACCAGTGTTATTCTTAATTATAACGGTATAAGCAGTGAATTTACCTGCGGACTCAATTGCACACTAGAGAATCAATTCATACTATACGGCGACAAAGGAAGCATTACGATTCCGACCCCATTTTGGGCTGCGACTCAAGCAATATTGCGGGTTGATGGGGAACCAGAATGCATGATTGAGCTTCCTTTTCGAGCAACCGGTTTTGAATACCAAATTGAAGAGGTGATGCATTGTATTGCCAGAGGAGAGCTGCAAAGTAACATCATGCCTTGGCAAGACAGTCTCAATACAATGAAAACGATGGACGCCATTCGCGCTCAGATTGGATTAGATTACCCATTCGTGTAGTCAATAATGCGAGACAAAAAAAGCCAAAATGATTCCATTTTGGCTTGTTATTGAGGGGAACATCAAACCGCGCTATCCGCGAACTAGGCGACCTTGCACCCATACACGTTGAATATTTTCACGGCTGGCAAGTGCAATTACTTTTTCTAAAATATCGCGCGGTGAGTCCATGTCACTATAAACGCGCAAATTACCAAAATCACGGCTCGGCTCAATGACCAAGGCATCAAAATGGTAACCCGGAGCAAACACACCGACTTTGCTATCTAAGACTTGCCCACCGCCAGCGGTGGCCATCCAAAACGCTTCGACATAACTCACGCGGCTGTTGGCTTCACCACGCAGCGCCGCATCAATACGACCATTGACACCATCTTCACGCACGCGAGAATGACTGACCGCATCAAAGGCCGCGCGAAAGATAGACGGCACTGGCGCGCCAGCAATATCGCTACCCAAACCAATTTGAACACCCGCATCCAGCAGCTCTCGAGTTTGCATCGCCGCGTTGGCAAAATACATATTTGAGAGCGGACAGTGGCCAATTCCAGCTTGATAGTCTTTGATCATCGCCACATCGTTCTCGGTAAGGAAAATCGAGTGCGCAAGCACACTTTTGCGGTTGAGTAAGCCATGTTCAGCATAGATCTCAATGTCGGTTTTCCCAAACTGACTCTGAGCGTAATCGCGTGCCCAATCACTTTCTGAACAGTGTGTTTGCATATGCAAATCGTATTTTTGCACTAAATCGCCCAAACCGCGCAGCATTTGTGGCGTGCAGCTTGGCACAAACCGTGGCGTAATCACCGGGCTCACCAAACCGATGTCATTCCCTGGCAGAGCAAACACGTTATGAACAAATTGTTCGGTCTCCGCCAAAGCCTGCGCCACGCTCGACTCACGATAGAAATCCGGGCATTGCTCGGCGTTATCCATGTTCACTTTGCCAACAAACCCGCGCTGACCTTGAGTTAAACAGTGTTGCGCTAATAATTCACTCGACTCGCGATGGATAGAAGCAAAATAGACCGCACTGGTGGTGCCGTTCGCCAATAAGGTGCTAACAACATCGGCATAAATGTCATCGGCAAACGCGTTATCTCGATAACGATTCTCCAATGGGAAGGTGTAGTTTTGTAACCACTCATAAAGTGGCAAATCCAAACCTTTTCCTGCCTGTGGCCATTGCGGCGCATGACAATGTAAATCGACCAATCCTGGCAACAAATAATGGCCTTTTTCGACAGTGCGCAGTTTATTTTGCGCGGCAATTGCCGCCAACCAATCGCCATAGTGCGGCTGATTTTTGTCTACTGTGGCCGCAATATCCCCATTACGGTCAACTAAAATGAGCCAATCCGAATGGAATTCAAACGACCCTTTGGTTGGGGCGTGAAAGGTATCGGCTAAAATCGCAAAATCAATCGTATCTAGCGTCAGCTCAGTCATAACACTTTCGGTGTTCATCGTCTGGATTTCTTTGTTCATTAGTGCGACTCACTCTGCGCAGGCTCACTGGCGTTAACGTTAGCCACGTCTTCATTGGGCAGCACAAAATTCAAAATAACGGCAGCAAGTGCGCCAATCGCAATCCCCGAGTTGACCAAATAACCGACCATTTCAGGCAGGGCGTAGACCAATTCGCGCGGCATTAAAACAGCGCCAAGTGCCAACATAATTGGCAATCCAACCACTAACATGTTGCGCTCATTAAGTTGAATGTGCTGGATCACGCGAAAGCCGTTCATTGCAATCACCACGCAAATCACCGCAAAAATACCAGCAATAACGGCGTGTGGCACAGATGCAATCAAACTGGTTAATTTAGGCACCAAGCCGAGTACCAACAAAATCGCGCCGCCTGCGATAATGGCGCGGCGAGAAGCGACGCCCGTTACGGCGATGATCCCAGCGTTCGTCGAATAACCAGTTACAGGGCTACCGCCCAAAAGCGCACAGACAAAATGGCCAGCGGCTTCACCTGTTGCACCGCGATTTAAACGCTCATCCTCCAGCGCCACGCCGGTCACCGCGCTCACTGCGCACCATGTCCCTGTCGTTTCAACCAAAACAATCAAAGCAACAAACGCCAACGTCACGATCGCCAGCGGATCAAACACCAATTCGCCAAAAGGCAGTAGTGTTGGTAGCTGGAACCATGACGCGTTAGCCACCGATGAAAAATCACTCATGCCGTAGAAAGTTGCCACCGCGGTACCGATAGCAATCGCACCAAGTACCGAGGTCAAACGTAACCAATGAAGTGTTTTAACAAAGCAGCCGAGTAAAATGAAGCTGCACAGCGAGACCATACTGACAAGCGCGATCACCATGTTTTGTTGCGGCGCGTCCGTGTGATAAATGCCGTTGAACGCCACAGGCAACAGTGAAATGCCAACCACGATGATGACAGTACCGCCAACAATAGGTGGTACAAATTTACGCACAATTTTGCTAAACAAATTAAGCGGTTTACCCAATAGCGCCACCATAATGGCAACGGGGATCAACGCACCATAGACCGCGCCCATGCCCAGTGTTTTGCCAATCGCAGCAATCGCACCAATTGGAATATAAGATGGCCCCTGCATAACGGGTAATTTCAACAAATTTCCCGCTTGAATCATGGTGGCGAGCCCGGCAACAACAAACGTCATTTGAATCAGCGACGATGTATCTGCAACGGAAAGCGACAGTAGCCCTGCCAAAATGATAGGTACAATATACAAATCCATCGCCAGCACATGCTGAGCGCCAAGAGATAAAGATTTCGATACCGAGATCTTTTCATCAATATTCGGAAATTGAGCGGAAGTTTGTGAACTGTTTTTCATTATCGTTAACAACCAAATAACAACAAATGGGAAGTTGAGTAGCTGGAGACGATGGCAAACCCATAGCAGGGTTTTGCGTCACTCACCAGAAATTGTCGCGAATAATACTCAAAAAACAGAGAAAAGCAAACGTTTGCGCGGATGATATGGCTACTGATAGAGTATTATGCTACCAGTGGCATTTAAATGGTTCTCGTAACAAATTGGTTAGCGAGCCTAAAAAACCGATGATTCGACTAAAAAATAATATCCGTAACCAACGATAAAGGCTGGAATAGCGGAATAAAATGTGGCGACCAGCGCCGCTTTCGGCGCCATTGCAATGGCAGGAAAAAGCGCGTCACCATCATTGGAAATGGCGTTAGCCAATTGAGCTGACATAGGCACCGCGCCAGAAAGGTACAAACTGGTGACCAAAATTTGCGGCCCACAGCCAGGCAGCAAGCCAACCATCAATCCCATCTGCGGCATATAGACGCCCCAATTGCCAAGCCACGAGCCTAAATCAGCACCAGAAAAATACGTCACAAGCTCAAAGCCCATAAATGCCACCACAACCCATGCACTCACAAAATTGGTGTCTTGGGCCGCTTTTTGTAATGGATGAGACGCACGCAATTTATTGTCTTCAGACACCGCCGACTCATAGTCATTAATATCTTTGGTCATTGCCCAAAGCAGCATGCTCAGCACCATAAAGATGGCACCCAGCCATTCAATCCCCATTTCCGGCAACGAAAAGGCTGCATTGAGATCAACCTGAAATGACCCAAGTAGAGCAACAAATGTTGCTGGAATCAGCAGCCATTTCCAGAATGCCCCTTGAAGGTTGAGCGCCTTTTTCTCCACTGAGTTCGACGCTACCGCGCTCAACTTTTCATGTGCTGACGTCCATCGTGTCATTTGCGGGCGCAAAAAATCATCGCGATGCAACGCGTTCACCAGCCAACCGGTCAAACACCCGACCACGACGCCGAGCACAATGACGCCCAGACCGACCTCAGGCTTTGCCGCCAACAGCAAGAATGCCGCGTCCCCCATCGTCGCCGTGAGGACAGCCACAACAGCGCCAAACCCGACACGACCACTGACAAATTGCGTCGTGACAATTATCGCCCCGCCACACCCTGGCAAGGCCCCAAGCAACGCAGCAAAGAGCACCTGATAATGGCGGGAGTTATCATAGAGCGCGACCAAACGATGCTTTCGCCCCATCCAAAGTGACGCATAGTGATAAATTGCCAGTGTGAAAGCGACGTAGCAAGACACCGCCCAAAATGCATCAGAGAGTGTATTGACGGTCATTTCGCGAGTTCTTTCGGTAACAATAAAGGCGATGAGCACCACAGGTAACAATAACCGCTTGTAAGCCAAATGAAATTGACTTAATCCCAGCCAACGAGGTAGCGAAAAGGAAAGGCTCGAACTCATAACTCAGTCTCAATACGAATAATTCTCATTAAGAATATATGCAAATGAGAATTATTTGCAAATTATTTTCTTGAGCTTACTGAATCGAACTCAGCCTAAAAGGCTTAGGTGATAAAGATCGAAGCGGTGAGTGGTTGAATGAGTGATTGAGCGAAGATCATGACCGCAACGTTGAATGAGACACGTTAGGTGAATAGAGAAGGATGCCGCTAGGCAAAAAGCAAACGAATGTTTTAAGCATAGCGCGCAATGTGACAAGGTTTATACCCAAGTAACCTCAAGATGCCTCACACAGCAATAAGCCACAACCTTGGCTCAGTCGACTTTTCTACCTGCAATAACCTTGAAACCTGGCTGCTGCCGTAAACCGTCGTATCGAGCGCATAGGCAGCATGGTGAGTATTATCAACATATTTAAAGTGTTCGCATTCGGCCGGTGTAATACTGCCCCACAATGCCGTTAGCAAGTGCACTTCAGTTTGCATCGCTTGGCGCAAAGCACAAACGCGCGCCATATCTTGATGCCATTTGTGCCATATTGACGCGCGATCTCCCTTCGTGTAATGCAAATAATGGCATTCGAAATAACGAGGGCGGCAAGGCTTTAACGGATAATTAAGCTGTATATCCGCTTTAGATGCGAGCCGCTTTTCACACTCCCTCACCTGATTGGATTTCACATCATAGCGAAAGTATTGCTGTTGCTGTTGCTGTTGCTGTTGCTGTTGATAAGGTAAGTGGTAGCCGACAAGTTCACAATCCAACACCTGAGCCAACTCCGGCCCCAATTCCATCGCAAGCCAAGGGCGTGCCACCGCACGACTACTGGGATCGCTTAATCGACGGATCATTGGCGTAAAATCATAGGTTTTTGCTAAATTCAGTAGCAACGATTGTGGGGTCATACCAAATCCTTTTCACTGCCGTTCATTATGATATAGGTTCACTATGCGCCTGAGGCACAAAGGGGGTGATGTTCAACCAATCGCGGTGCGCTTGCTGCTTTTCATCCAATAGATCAATTAACTCTGCACGATAAGCGATGCCTAAAACCACACATTGAATTTGCTGAGCGCGCGGTAGATAGTGCAATTGGTCCATCAAGCATTGCCAAAGTAGCGGCTCTGACTCCCCGAGAACCAACGCCGTCTGCAGCCGCTGAGCACTGGCATACATTGGCTTATTCGCACTTTCATGAGCTAAAAGAGACGCTTGATTCGATGACCATGCCAAATTTTTGCCCCACAAATAGCAATCGACCGCAGCAACCATAAGCCAGTAGGACGCATGTTGATCACCATGCAGCAGCGCCACCACATCGTACAGTGCGGAGCAAAATTGCGTTATATCCGAAGGGTACTCCTCGCCACAGCTCAGCGAACGCTGAATGATCTCATTGAGTCGTTTAAGTGCTCGGCGAAATACCACTTCTTCGCAATCTAGGGTGGCACGGTTTTCTGCGACGGTTTCTAAAATGTCTCTAGACGAAACGTCATTCGATTCGGGTTTGTTACCGAAAGTATTCGTGCGCCCAAGCTCTCGCCCACGCAAGTTAAGTACACCACCTTTCAACCAATCAACATGATGCAACGGATTGATCGGCCGACGCTGACGCCATTGTGGCTCACCTCTACCCTCTTCTTGCCATCGATTCGCAATGAAAGGGCGTTTATCGTCCCCCCATCCTTCTCCCTCAGAGGGAATTAGGTTGCGAATATCAAGCGGCTCAAGCCCCTTTTTCGGTGGCACATTGTGGCAAAAATAGGCCATGTGATAGCCTATTTTCTGAGCGAGCTTAGGCTCAGCTCCGGCCATCAAAGCGGCACTAAAGGCCGCGTAATAATAAGATTCAGAATGCATAAGCCCTCGCTCAATCCACTGCGACTTATTCTGACGCAGTTAATGCTTTCATCGAGCCATTGTACGGCGCTAGTGACTCGACAAATCGATTGATGACTTGCTCTGCAACGGCGTCGCTGACTGGCTTTTCGCTGATGTAACTGTCCACTTCGGTGCGAATATGACCGCCACTGAGCGCGTCTCGCTCTCGCTGATGAACAATCGCGTTAATCGCGCAAGCAAAGGCAAAACTGTCTGTTTTACTGTAAATTCGATGCTGACTGCCAACATTGCCCGTCTTGGGATAGCGTGGCGCTGCGTAAGACACCATATACGGCTGCGTCGAAGGATCGTTACCAATCAACTCTTCACATGAAAACAGCACAAAATCGGTTGAACGAAACTGTTCCATCACATTGTTTGCTAAAGGTAAATCAGCTTCGATGGCCAGATTATAGTCACAAAACATCACATCCACACCAGCCAGCAAACTTGCCATCATGGTATCAAACGCGCTTTGAACCTCGGTGGGTAACTCATTCTCTTGAGGTATCGAATGAAACGGTTTCGATTGCACTGTATAGGCGGAACGCCAACGCGCTAATAGCTCTTTACCAGTTTCTTCGTCTCGATGCTTATACGCCACTTTGTAGCCGCTATCAAAAAAATCCTCCGTTTCAGGCTGATCAGTTAAAAACGCATAAATACGTCCATCTGAGGCCTCGCCGATGCGAAAAAGCAGTTGTTGCATGTTTATCTCCTATTGGTCATTTGCGCTCAATGTCCAATAAGAATAACGTGGTGAATCAACAGAAACTTGGGGCAGAATGGGACGATCTCCGGCAAACTCACGAAGATCGTTTTGTGGCCATAAGACTAGAGCGGATCCCAGATAGGGTCCGTAAATGGGGTTGAGGACGACTATTTTTCAATCGATTGGCATGCGCAGGCAACACCATATTATCCTCGGCCAAATTATCAGAAATATCACATACCTTTGGTAACACCAAAGCCGATTCAGGCGCTGCAATCGGCGTCGCCTGTGGTGTCATCACTGGCTTCAAAAAGGGACGAAATGGACACTCCGGTATTGAACTCGGCTCATCAACAAAAGCGTTTTCAGGCATGCTGGTGAGAGTTTGCATCATATCATTGAGGTACGCTCGGTGAGGGTTAAACGCCTCAGGAAACTTAGCAACCTGCGGCGCAACCGAGCTTGACTCAGGGATGGTCGGCTCGCACGGCTCAAGATTGGTGTCTGGCACTATTTTCTGCGTCTTTGTGATTGCAGCAGGGGCCGCACGCGCTACTACAGAGGCCTCATGCATTATCGCCTCTGAGTGTTGTTTCGCGAAGGTGCGGCGAGAACGGCGAACCGATACCCTGCGATAGCCAAAGGGCAGCCAAATTTTGCGTTTGATTCGTAGAGTCATCGATTCATTCCATAATTCAACGCCAGGCCCGGTTTCAAAATAAGACGGCCCGCGAGCGCTTGAATGTCGCGAGATTAAGGCAGTACGGCTTTCTCAACGAGACTAAACACCTGATTCACCACCTGCTGAACCTGCGCTTTGGCCGCAATTTGCCAACTTAGGAGCTCAATTTCCGCAATCTGCTTTTCTCGCTCCAGTTCCATCATCAAGGTTTGTTTATCAATCTCACCTGAGGTATAAGCCGCCAGCAAGGCATCAATATCATGGCTTTGCTTTTCAAACGTGCTCGCAAGCGCGCCACTTATTAGAGCTTTCATCGACGTGGCTTCAAGTTGCTCGCTCACTTGGTCAATCGCTTGTGCCAGTGGTAAATTGGCGGCGAGATTTGGATAGGTCGTCATAGCTCTACTCCTGTGCGTTTTTCTTTGCATTTTCCCCAGCAATAAGCGCATCAAATAGGCGCTGATATTGCTTAATCCGGCGTTCCACAACAAAATCTGACAACCGATTTTGCTGTTGATGTTGCTGCTTATCTTGCGCCCAAAGCTGCGCGAGTATCGTCACCTGTTGTACCGTTTCCTGATTGTTAGCGCGTCGCTGCTGTTGCCGTAGCAAGGCGCGAATTTCAACATCAATATCGAAATAGCGATCACGGAAATCCGCATATCCACGGCGCGCTACTGGCGTGTATTTCAGCGTTTGGTAAAAACGGTCGATTTTTGTTTCAAGCTTGTACATATGATCGACGCTGCGCGCATCGTAACTTGCCACCCATTGCACACTGCATCCTATTAGCAAAAGGAGGCACCATATTCCCAAGCCCCACTTTATCTGTTTCTTCATCTGTCTCATTACCATGATTACTCCCTGTTATACCCAAACAACTTGCTCTTTGCGCTTCTGATACCACAAGCCTCAACAAAGCAGCCCTAGTGTACGCCGACATTGTTGGCAAGCACTGCGCGTAACGAACGGAGTTTTGGGCCTATTTAACCGCGTTATGCCGCGGCACTTTTTAGATACTGGCATGAGCATCGACCAAGTCATGCGCAACTCGCACTGCGAGCAACATTCAACACCAAGGAAAGTGACATGAAAAAAGCACTTATCACCGCACGAAAGGGGCTCAAGCCAGGCAAACTCAAGCCAAAACTCACCCCAGAGCAATTACAACAAAAAGCCAAAATGATCGACACCTTATCTAAGGTTATCGACGATATTGAGCCAATGTCAGCATTGAGCAAAGAGAGTCAAAAACTACTGATGGTGTTGGCCAAAACATTCATTCAGCAAGCGCCACAGAAAATTAACGAGGCAAACGCGCATTTGTTGGCGGTGTCCGGCGCACCTGATCAATCAGACGATCAAGCAACGTAAATAAGACTTCAATGCTGTACCCTGATAAAAACGCCAGCGCCATCGGAGACAGCGCGAGCTCGCCAAGCTCGGGTTTCATCAGCCAGCCGGTAATCATTCCCGCCAAGCAACCCAAGGTAATGCGCAGCCGATACCCCACTTCACGGCTTGCAGTGTATGTGAGCGATCGCACCTGATTAAGTAAGCTACGCAGTACGAAGATGAGCGCGCCGAGCAACCCGTACATTAAAGGCAATAAGGAGTTTTGCACCGTTTGTAACACGGTTTTTGCTGCAATAAACTCCTTTGAAAATTGCACCGGATCAACAGAAGATGAGGCTTCAGCTAACCGCAGTGATGACGCTGGCTCAGGCGTTGTCTCGCCGCTTGACATTACAGCGCTGATCAGTTCAACGATATTGCCGCGAATGCCTTGTAGCTGCCAAATATCGTTCCATTGCACAAGGAGCTGAAAATGAGCGTGATGCTCAGCCGACCACACATGAGGGGATGGCATGTCGGTGAAAGCGGTGGTAATCGCATGACCAAACAGAGAGAACATCTGAAGCCCGAGCAGCCCTAATAATGTGAGTACGGTATAACGGCGATACCAGGTGATCACATTGTTCGCAGAGCCTGAAGGCAAGATTGCGACTGTCTCATGACAAAACCGTCGCCCAACGATACGGCGGTTTTTTTTTGCGCTCGCAACAGGATGCTGAGACAACGTCGCCTCTTGCATTACCGAGGCGTGAGTTGGCCGAACGGCCATTAAGCTTTCTAACGTGACTGGATAAATTTGTCGCGCCAGTTGGTCGTAACATTGCAATAAATGGGCAGTGTCTTCCGCACGCCACTGCTCGGAATGAAGCCGAGAGGCCGCGCGGTAAATGCCAGAGGCTAATCTTGGCTCAACAGAAAGCTCGCCATGCCGGGCAATGTATTCCAACATCTGCTGCGCCTCAACAACCAAGGTGTTTAAATGGCGCTGAGTCAGCATGGCGGCGGTATCTGATGTCATTCGTCTCGTGGCCCGGCTCACTTACCCATAGTGATAAGTGGACACTTCATTATCTTGATAATCGATGAGCTTTGCCGACCCCGATTGGTTGTGCCAAATCGCCTTAGCACTCTCGAAGCTGAACTCGTTATATTGACAATTCGATTTGCTGGTAAACACTTTAACCCGTTCCCCTGCCGACATTTTTGTGTTTTGTGGGAAAACAAAACACGCCGAGTTACGCAGTGACTCAATCCGCCAACCGGCAATAGCCGCATCAGCCTCACTCAGGTTGGTCAGTTCAACGTACTCATCGCCTTCACCACGTCCATTTTCACCATCAAAATGGATATGGCTAATGATAATCGCTGGATGGGCTTTTTTACCATAAGCCAGGCGAGACACAACTGTGCCATCACTATGGTACAAGGTGCCAACATCCCCTCGATTATTCCAAATCGGCCGAGAGGAGCCAAAGTTCACCTCGCCAGCTCCGGTATAAACGTTGAGCGATGCGAATGGCGCTAAAACAGTCCCTTCAGCAAACGTAACCCGTTGCTCAGGCGCTCCGGCGCAAAGTTGCCAACCACTGATATCAACCATTAGACTTCCTCGATTATGCAGCCTTGCGTATTCATTCATTGGATCGTCTGCAACTTGATGGTTAATCTCGCTTATTTCCACTTGATGACGCATCTGGATCTGGTTGAGTGCTTGCCAATAAGAATCCATCTCCGGCTCTGACATAAACGGTTTTGCCGCTAAAATTTCCAGTAAGTTAACCAGTGAATTTTGTGTCGTTTCGATGACATTTGGCATAGTAATCTCCTTATTTTTCTATCGATGCCCAAACCACGTGAAGGTGCAGCTAGGCGGCAAACACTCAAAGCCTCTGAGCACTTCGTGAACATAGACGAACACTATCATGAGGTTTGAGAGCGCCCGCCAACCACGCTATAACGTCAAGTGGAAAGGGTATACTTGGCAATTTAATTTCGATGAGAATTGCGCATTGCTGTGATTATGATGCTGCGTCATACGCGGCTTTTAATTTGGCATCATAATGATTTTCAGCATAGCCTGGGCCGTTGTAATGACGCGCAAACGTCGCCCAATCGAGTGACTGGATCGCTTGATGAAGACGTGAATTGGACAAAATGAAGCCGACAAAAGCATCGAGATGATGAGATTCCGCCACAAACATATCATGAACAAAATCTTCAATGTCATCATACCCAGCGGCATGATGGTTAAAGCCCATGATCTGATAACGACCGTAAGAAGCCGACATCAATGCGGCGTGGCGATCCAGCATCATGGCTTGTTGCAAGCGTTGATATTCTTGCTCGCCGCCTTGATACAGTGACCGATCCCATTTTTTGCTCGAGAGCGACGGATGGCTCTCATCAAAACGCGAATCACTGTATTTTGAAAAAATGTGCGCTTCAAATAAAATCGCAGGCGCGCCATTGGCAAAAAAACCACTTCCCTTTGATTCAACCTCAGATACGGCTTTTATTGCCGCGACCTCACACTCCAATCTTTCTGCTGCGCGGAGAAAATCAGAGTCGCTCAACCCCGTTGTGGGTTTAATGCGAGGCAAAAACAAACCCAATATTGGAGAAATGGCATTACTGCATGCTTTTGCTAACCCTCTATGGCTGCGGCCCCCTTCATCAATACGGTAATCTGGATTATTAAAACCCAATAAGCGACTTTGAAAGCGGCCAATCGCAATGCAAGTGGGCGATTGATTTGGCGGGGTGATTATCACACCATCTTCGGATAGTGGCTGAGTCAACCCAATTTTATCACTGAGCTGATTCAGCGCCTTCTGCACGGCCAATACATCGTCGTATTGGTTTGGCGCGCCAGCACCGACGGCGCGATTCATATGAATGCTTTTCATGACGACTCCCTGATCTAAGAATGGATACCCAAACCATTTGAAAATGCAGCTCGTCAGCAAAGCAATCTCTAACCATAGCAGCAACTATGATGAGGTTTGTTTGCGTTAATCGCTAGTGCCGTAGCAAACGCACTGCAAAATCAAGCAAAATGGGTAGAGACCAAAAAGTATCACAGCCGAACCCGCAACAATCGGCCAAACCACGTGTTTATGCGGGTCAATCTAAGCGACCAATAGAAGTATGTGACGAACGTACTCTACTGGCCACTATTCACTGATGAGGCGTCAGATTTAAAATTCAAATCAGATTTAAAATTCAAAGTAGAACCCAAGTCCAAAGGCATTATGTCGAAAATTATAATTGGAAATCGTGGTGCCATAACCCGCTTCTGCTTTTGCATACCCTTTAATGCCTTGATACACAGGAAAGGTCCACGCTAAACGGTAGTAGCCACGGCTAAAGCCGCTTTCAATGCCATTGCGCATCATCGCTTTTAAGGTCTGATGATCACTAATATTCCAAGCCAATTCGGTTTCACCATAGCCTAAATAGTGTTTTATATCGGGGTTATAATCGGTGCCAGTATGCACCCGGACCCAAGGCGTCACTTGCAGATAGCCCCAATCAAACGGAATATTAAGACCGGCGTAAAGCCGATTCCAGCTCACCTCTTCATCGCCCCCAGCGCCATTTGACTCATGTTCAAAACCGAGTGCCACACTGTAATCTTGTTGTTCAAGAAGGTAATAAAGCTCAGGGTTGTAGTCATTGTCGCGAAAATACGCTGAACTGGCGTAAGCTTCCCAGTTGGACGTTTGGCTGTAGGCCAGAAACAGGTTATGCCGCTCAATCCGCGCAATACGGTATTTCACGCTAAAACGAAATTGAATGAATGTATCTTTTACCGCGTCATCATTGGGATTCAACGGTCGAAAACGCGCTTGGTTCACGCGCGTTTCATGGTAAACCGGCAAAAAGTAGTTATCTTTAAACGCGGAAAAGCGAGCGTCTTTCTCATCGGTACTTTTCGGTTGCGACCACTGTGCAGCATAAGCACTACCTAAGGTTACAACGCTACTCAGTGTTACACAGATTAACGAGGGGATGATCTTCATTGCTCTCGCTCCTTCGATTATGGCAATACGGCTCTTCATGACTATAAAAATAGTCTGCTTTTTTAAAGCGCAACATGTTGCCTAATGAATAATCCCTCATTAAATTGTTACATTGCTGAGACGAGTAATACATTTATCGAGCGACGACGCTCAAGTCACTTCATTTGAGGCAAAGAGCAAACCATGAGTTTAGCGTGCGGGCACTTGCATGCCTTGGTCGGAAAAAAATTGGGCCAAATCTTCAATAAACAGCTTGTAACGGCGCGGCGTCTGAACGCTCTGCTTATAAAAAACACTAATCTCTCCCATTTGAAAGGCTTCCCTTTCAAGCAGATGAATGAGTTCGCCGGTTTCCAAATGCGTTTTAACTTGTTCAATCGGCACCAACCCGACCCCCTGATGCTGTTGAATCATCATAATGGCCAAATCCACCGAATTGGTACCACAGCGCCCATTAATGTTGACGGTTTTAACGTGCCCCTGTTCGTCTTGCAACTCCCAACGATTTGCGCCAGCAGGCAGATCATCAAAAACAATGCATTGATGAAGTTCCAAATCATGCGTGTATTTTGGGGTTCCGTGTTTTTTGAGATACGTGGCAGAGGCAACGCATCCACGTCGATACTGGCCAAGCACTCGCTTTACGACATTTTCTGATGTCAGAGGGTATGGTGATATCATCAAATCAACCGCTTCAAAGTTTTCAAGACAGCCACGTGAAAACGTTTTGATTCTGACCGCAATATCAGGATAGTTTTGCATAAAGCTGGGCAAAAAATGCTGAGTCAAGTTGCGTCCCATCGAGGGCAGACAACCAATAACTAAGCTGCCCTGACTGGCCTTAGATTCAAGATGCATACCCTCTTTTGAGATATCAATGGTTTCCACCACTCGCTCTGCCATTTCAAAAAAGGTGACACCTTGTGGGGTCAAGCTGATAGCACTTCCACGACGATGCACTAAGGGGGTTCCCATATAGTGCTCAAGGGCTTTGATTCGACGACTCAAAGATGGCTGGCTAATATCAAATTCTTTAGCGGTTTCAGTAAAATTTAGCTTTCGCGCAAGAACCGTAAACATACGCATGGTTTCAATGTCCATCGCGTCTCCTACAACTATTTTTCACTTCATTTTCCCATTTTTTGATCTCGCAAAGCTAATACGGTTTTTGCATAGCAGCGATAGAGAGATTGCGTTTTGGAATATCGCCCCCTCGCTATAATCGGGCCTCCTTATATGTCTAAACGAGCAGTTTATGTGCCCCCACTGCTTCGTCATGACAGAGTTTTAGAGGCAATAATGAAAAAACTCCTCCCCCTTTCAGCACTATTATTATCCACGACCACACTCGCGAGTGTGAACGTCAACCACTGCTTTATTATCGAGCCAGAACCTAAGGCCAATGAAACGTATTTATTTTTAGATATCGATTATCGTATTGATGAGGAGACAAAAGCGTTACGTATTCCCTCTCCTGAAGCCATCGTCGGAGGGCGCATTGATGCTCTAACGCAAGATGTGCAAATCCGTATTCAGGCCAATCCTAACCAACCAACGACTCAACGCTTACCTCGCATCAACCTAAAACCCGATGGCGTAACGTCGCTCAACTTAGAAAATGCGCATTTAAAACTATTCAATTTAACCCGTCGTCCAATTCAAGGCGAGCAATACACTTTTGTCCCTTGGCTTCAATATCACGACGAAATTCCATGCCAAGCCAAAGTCGTCACAATGGCACAGTACCAAGCGTTCACGGCCGCTAAGGAGACAAAATAAATGTCCCTTATTCATGCAATAAAAAGCACCAAGGGCAAAATTGTTGCCTTAATCACAACCGCTGGTATCGGAATTGGCGCGCTGATGGCACTGCCCGCCGTTGAAGTGCTGCACGTTTTTAGCACTAACGAGTTTTGTGGTTCATGCCACACGATGGAACCGATGGTCGAGACGTTCGCAAGAAGCGTTCATGGCGGTAACAACAGCCAAGGTTTCGTTGCTGAATGCGTTGATTGTCATTTGCCGAAATCGAATGTGGTTGAAACCTTGTATGTGAAAGGCACATCAGGGATCCGCCATTTATGGGGAGAATACATCGAAGGCAAAGAAGTGCTGGACTATGAGATCTTGCACAATAAACGAACCGAATTTGTGTATGACTCAGGGTGTCTTGATTGCCATCGTGGCCTTGAAGAAAAGGCCACTAACGCCGATACCACCGCGCCTATTCGCGATCAAGTGCATCAACAGGCTTTTGCCAATCGTCAAAGCGATCCCGATTATCAATGCGCAAGCTGCCATTACGACATCGCGCACCCGAACCTAAAACATGAAATGCAAACGCGTCAAACGCAACTGCGCCAACACTATGCTCAAGAAGGCAATCTGTGATGAATAAACCCTCAATATTAGGTCTTGTCATTGCGGCAAGCCTAGCAACACCGATGACCGTATTCGCCGCCGAAGACATCGACAACGGCTATTACGATTACATTATCAACCGCACTGTTGAAGATCTGACACCAGCAGATCGCAAGCTCGCCGCCCTCATCGTGAGTGATTGCTACCTTGGCTGTCACCGTCCCGCGCTTGAAGAAGTTCCAGAAACACTCAGCCCAAAGCTTGAAGGCTTTGACCCGCAGTATTTTTACAATCAATGGGTTGATATGGACAACGAACGAACGTCTGGCATTTCATCGCAAATGAAACTCAAAGTGTACGGATACCCACCGCGCGACTTGGCCACCGTGGCCCTCTTTATGAGTGAGCGCAAAATGAAATATAACCCAACCCAAGAGGCGTTGGACAGTGAAGCGTTCAAGCGTGGCAAAGCCAAATACGACGCTTCTTGTAAAATGTGTCATGGTGAGCAAGGGGCCAGTACCCATGAGCGCTATCCGCCACTGAAAGGCCAAATGCCAATGTACATCGTTGAACAGATGCGTGCCTATCGCGATGAAACGCGCACCAACCGAGATGCGCCAATCATGTACCCATTTGCCAAAATGTATAGTGAAGAAGATTATCGCGACATCGCCACCTATGTTTCGGGACAAAAGCCGGTTCAAATTGAGTATCACGAATTTATTTCTGGTATTGGCATGCCAGCGCCACAAGGGTTTAAGCTGCCCGACTCAGGCCAAATTCAGAACTTTACCGATACCAAAGGGGAAGACTCTGACTACATAAATGCGCCGCTCGATTACACCATCAGTGAGTCAGGCAAAGTCACTATCGACAACAACACCAAGCTGATGTGGGAACGCGAAGCATCTCGTATCTGGATGACCGCCCTTGAGGGTGAGCAATACTGTGAAAACCTAGAGCTGGATGGTTACCAAGATTGGCGTTTTCCACTGATGAAAGAGCTACAAAGTATCGCCGATTACGGGAACTTCCGCCCAGCCATTGATACCAACGCTTTTCCCAATATGCCTCGTATGGCCGCAGGGATCTGGACATTCCCGAAATCGGATCACCCTGATCATGTTTGGCACATCGGCTTTCCGGATGCGCACATCATGGGCCAACATACCGCTTCAACCAAATTAGTGCGCTGCGTTCGCGCAGATAATGGCGCGGCTTACCACAACATGAGCTATGTTGATAATCAAAATGGCACAGTAACCGAAAATGTGACCCAAAGAATGTGGCAGAAACACATTGATTTTCAACAGCGTCCTTGGGAAGAGGCAATGCAATATTGTGAAAATCTAAACCTCGGCGGTCATCAAGATTGGCGTTTACCAAATGTCAAAGAGGCTGTATCGATTGTCAATTACAACAAAACCTCGCCTGCAATTGATGAGCAATATTTCCCAGATACGCCATCAAAATCGTTCTTTTGGACAAGCTCATCTGATGTGGCAGGCCCCTTCTGGTTTGCTCGACCACTGAATATGCGCAAAGATCAGCAAACCGCAGAAGAGCTAGACTTACGTACCGACAAAGGTCAAAAAGACAGTGCTTGGGCTGTGGGTTACCAAATTGGCAGTGGCTTAGGGATGCAAAAATCCATGCCATTCTATACCCGTTGCATTCGCACCATTCACCAATAACCCCTTGTATGGGCGCGACTACGCGCCCTATTCTCTTGCAACACAATCTGAGATGCGGGAGGTTATCCGAGACTCAGTAGCCTTTTTTGTATTTTTTTGTCGCGCTTTGAGCACTGCTGATGAGCTTGCCTAACGCCTTATCTTTAGAGCGCTTTTCAGCCAATGTTGCTCCGTTAACCGCTTGCTCTTGCAGGAGTTTTTGATAGCTATTTAAACGCCTTTCGGTTAAATCACCCCGTTCTAATGCACGTTGAACAGCGCAACCCGGTTCATTTTGGTGTGAACAATCCGAAAAGCGACACTGACTCGCCAGCGCTGAAATTTCAGCAAACGTCTCACTGACTCCTTGCTCGCTGCTGCCAAGTTGCAACTCTCTCATTCCGGGCGTATCCATTAACAGACCACCGTTAGGCAGCAACTTTAACGCGCGGTGAGTCGTGGTGTGGCGACCTTTGCTATCCTCTTCACGAATGCTGCCGGTTTGCATCGACTCAAAACCCAGCAAGCCGTTGACCAACGTCGATTTTCCTACCCCTGATGAACCGAGAAAAGCCAGCGTTTTGCCTTGGTGACAGTATGTGCCAAGCGATTGAATATCATGCTCATCCAATGCATTCAATGTGCGAACATCGAGCAGAGGATCGAGCTGCTGTACTTGCGCTCGCTTTTCGTCTGCACTTTCACAAAGATCGGCTTTAGTTAAAAGGATCACAGGCTCAACCATAGCTTCACGAGCGAGCGTTAAGTACCTTTCGATACGGCATAAACTAAAGTCATGGTTTAACGACGAAACAATCATGACAGTATCAATGTTCGAGGCGATTAACTGAGTATCCACCTTTGAACCTGGTGCTTTACGCTCAAATAGGGATTGACGTTCTAGTCGGCGATGCATTCTATTTTGCGCGTCAAATAATAACCAATCGCCCACGCAAACTCTGTCATCAGTACTGGTAAAAGTTACGCTTTTTTGCCCCTGTTCAAACATGACAACGACGCGGTCTCGGTGCTGTTCAATCACACGACCAATATGGTATTCCGTTAAATCTTCTAAGCTGAGTTGCTGTTGAAAGAAGGGTTTCCATCCGAGCTGTTGAAGCGTTGGGATTTCGCTGTTCATCGGCTTTGCTCTTGTGTCAATAGTGCCACTATCATAGCGCTATCTCACTAGGAAGCGATTGAATATTTCCGACAGCTATACCTAAATAACGTCAATCAATCTACTTGCCTTCTCACAACAACAGGTGTAAATTCATCGTCAATCGACGATTGAGGTGTGATATGAATAAAACCTGTGCCAGTGTGGCCAATATCGATCTTAGCGCCAGTGAAGCAACACTGTTACAAGAGCAACAGCTCGCCATGCTGGCAAAAGCACTTGCTCACCCCGCACGCGTCAGAATACTGAAAATGTTACTCACGCTTGATCAGATGGGCGGCTGTTTAAACAGTGATTTGGTCTCAGAGCTGGGCTTAGCGCAGTCAACGGTATCGGAGCATTTGCGTATTCTAAAACAGGCTGGGTTCATCACTGCCGAGGCGATGCCACCCAAAGTGTGTTATCGCATCAATCGTGAGCAACTTAGCCAGTTCTCTTTAACGTTTGATGGCCTTTTTGGCTAATCCATATACCCAAACAACTTGGAGTTGCAGGTAGGCGGCAAACGAGCAAAGCCTCTGAGCATAGACGAACTATGTGATGAGGTTTGTGAGAGCCCGCCAACAACGCTGCAACTTCAAGTGGAAAGGGTATAGCCAAACAACTTGAAGATGCAGGTAAACGAGCAAAGCCTCCGTGCACTTCGTGAACATAGATAAACTCTGTGATGAAGTTTGTGATAGCTCACTAACACAGCCGCAACTTCAAGTAGGACGGATATAGTTATTCGATACCCAAGTAAGTTCTATTGAGACGGGTATCAGTGGCAGACTCATCTTTCTAAGGTGAGTCGTTAACCTCAAATAAATCGTCTTTCGACGATAAACGAAAGGAAATGGTGATGAGCGAGACTTGCCCTTCCCCAACCGCGCACGCATCCGCGGCACAAAATATGCGCTTTTTAGACCGTTACTTAACCGTATGGATTTTTTTAGCTATGGCGCTTGGCGTCGCGATTGGTGCCTTGTTTCCCAACGTTGCGCAGTGGAACGAATCTCTCAGTGTTGGTAGCACGAACATTGCGTTGGCGGTTGGCTTGATTTTGATGATGTACCCACCATTGGCAAAGGTGGACTATCGCTCAATGGGCAAAGTTCGTCATGACAAGAAAGCCATTACCCTCTCGCTTATCATGAACTGGATTGTTGGCCCCATCTTAATGTTCATTCTCGCATTGACATTTCTTGGTGATCACCCCGGTTATATGGTGGGCATCATTCTAATTGGCCTTGCTCGCTGCATCGCAATGGTATTGGTTTGGAATGACATCGGTGGCGGAAATCGCGAATATGGCGCAGCCTTGGTTGCATTAAACAGTGCATTCCAAATTGCGACCTACAGTTTTATGGCATGGTTATTTATCAGTGTATTGCCACCCATGCTTGGCTACCAAGGCTTTGACGTCGATATCTCAATCGCGCAAATTGCTGAAAGCGTACTGATTTATCTTGGTATTCCGTTTGCCGCAGGCTATTTAAGCCGCACGCTGCTCAGCCGCTGGAAAGGCGAGGCATGGTATAATGACGTTTTTATTCCGCGCATCTCTCCCATCACGCTCATTGCGCTATTGGGCACCATCGTTTTGATGTTCAGCCTAAAAGGTGAAATGATCCTTGAGCTACCAATGGATGTTTTGCGGGTTGCGGTTCCACTTGCTATCTACTTTGTGGTGATGTTCTTTGTCAGCTTCTGGATTGGCAAAAAAATGGGGATCGCCTATGACAAAAATGCGTCCATCGCCTTTACCGCCACGGGAAATAACTTTGAATTGGCCATCGCCGTATCCATTGCCGTCTTTGGTTTAGGATCCGAGCAAGCTTTTGCGGGTGTTATTGGGCCACTGATTGAAGTACCGGTATTAATTTTACTGGCTAATGTGGCACTAAAAATGAAAGCGCGTTATCCACAATTTTCATCTAAATAACCAATCCCCTCCACAACTCACCTTAAGATGAGCGGTTTAGCGAAAATAGCTTAACCGTTCATTTTACATCCATGATTACAATCAAACTGCAACATTTATCAAACGAATATTAAACTAAGCGTACCGTAAAAATCGCAAGATCATAAAACAAACACGTGTCGGTCACAAAAAAAACAATTTATTGTTTTATGTTCACCATAAATTAACATAGATCAAAACTGTTGCAGTTATTGATAATAACGATTGTCATTGCCATTCAGAAAGGCGTATTTTCCTCATTGTCAAATGACACCCGAACCGTCTTGGTCACAGCATATAAAACACCGCAGTTGGTCTCTCCACATTGTGTTCAACTCCACCAACTCGGCTGCCTGCCTTTTGCGCAAGCAGTAGCTGTTCTAATCAAGGCACTAGGTCGTTTTATAAGGAAAATAATAATGGACAAAAAACACACTGGCGGTTGCCCGGTTATGCACGGCGCAGCAACACGTAACGACTCCTCAAATGTTGCGTGGTGGCCAAATGCCCTCAACCTTGACATTCTTCATCAGCACGATAGTAAAAGTAACCCACTGGGTGCCGACTTCAACTATCGCGATGCTTTAAAATCCCTTGACGTTGAAGCCCTCAAAAACGATCTCAAAGCCTTCATGACCGACAGTCAAGCTTGGTGGCCAGCGGACTGGGGTCACTACGGCGGCTTTATGGTTCGTATGGCGTGGCACTCGGCAGGCTCTTACCGTATTGGTGACGGCCGTGGCGGTGCGAGTACTGGTAACCAGCGCTTTGCTCCGCTGAACTCTTGGCCAGATAACGCCAACCTTGATAAGGCGCGTCGCCTACTTTGGCCTATCAAACAAAAATACGGTAATCAAATTAGCTGGGCCGATTTAATGATTTTGGCTGGCACCATGGCGTATGAGTCTATGGGGCTAAAAACCTTTGGTTTTGCTTTTGGTCGTGAAGATATTTGGCACCCAGAAAAAGACATTTATTGGGGCGCAGAAGAAGAATGGCTAGCGCCAAGTGGCGGTGAAAATGGCCGTTATGGCAAAGGGGAACGCGACCTTGAAAACCCACTTGCGGCGGTGATGATGGGCCTGATTTACGTGAACCCTGAAGGCGTTGACGGTAATCCAGATCCACAAAAAACAGCGCACGACATGCGTGTCACTTTTGAGCGCATGGGAATGAACGACGAAGAAACCGTGGCATTGACCGCTGGTGGTCATACCGTAGGTAAAGCTCACGGTAATGGTAACCCGGTGAATATCGGCCCCGATCCAGAAGCCGCAGATATTGATGAACAAGGGCTTGGCTGGATGAACCACGCCACACGCAGTATTGGCCGCGATACCATGACCAGTGGCATCGAAGGCGCTTGGACGACCCACCCAACGCAATGGGACAATGGTTTCTTTAGCATGTTGCTATCCCATGATTGGCAGCTCACGAAGAGCCCTGCGGGCGCATGGCAATGGGAACCGGTCGACATTGCGGAAACAGACAAACCTGTCGATGTAGAAGATGATTCCATTCGCCACAATCCAATGATGACCGACGCGGATATGGCGCTCAAAGTGGATCCTGAATATCGTAAGATTTCTGAAAAATTCCACCAAGATCCTGCGTATTTCTCCGATGTATTTGCACGTGCTTGGTTTAAACTGACGCACCGCGATATGGGACCAAAATCTTGCTACGTTGGCCCCGATGTACCAACTGAAGATTTGCTATGGCAAGATCCTATTCCCGCAGGCAACACCGCATTTGACGTTGCTAGCGTAAAAGCGAAGATTGCGGCAGCCGATCTTTCGATTGGTGATATGGTCGCCACCGCTTGGGACAGTGCACGTACCTTCCGTGGTTCCGATAAACGCGGCGGTGCCAACGGCGCTCGTATTCGCCTTGCACCACAAAACGAATGGCACGCAAACGAACCTGAACGCTTACAGCGCGTCTTAGCGGCGCTCAGCCCTATTGCCGCAGATTCCGGTGCAAGCCTTGCGGATGTGATTGTCCTTGCGGGTAATCTTGGGGTTGAATTGGCGGCCAAAGAAGCAGGCTTCGCTATTGAAGTACCGTTCTTTGCTGGACGCGGCGATGCAAGTGCCGAGCAGACTGACGTCACCTCATTTGCAGTACTGGAACCCTCTGCTGATGGCTTCCGCAACTATGAGAAGAAACACTTCGCTGTAACGCCAGAAGAAATGCTTCTTGACCGCGCGCAATTGCTTGGCCTTACTGCCCCCGAAATGACTGCGCTTATCGGTGGTATGCGTGTGCTAGGTACTAACTTTGAGAGCAGCCAGCACGGCGTCTTTACCGACCGCATCGGCACGTTGAGCAACGATTTCTTTGTCACATTAACCGATATGAACTATCGCTGGATCCCAACCGGACGTAATTCATACAACATCGTTGCTCGCAGCGATGAGAGTGTCAAATACACTGCAACTCGAGTTGATTTGGTCTTTGGTTCAAACTCAATGCTACGTGCCTATGCAGAAGTGTACGCACAGAACGACGGTCAAGAGAAATTAGTTCGAGACTTCGTTGCCGCATGGAGCAAAGTGATGAACGCAGACCGTTTTGACCTGCTCTAAGGAACGGGTATAAAAGCTAGCCATAATCACCTACTCAAAAGCCGCTATCAAAGCGGCTTTTTTTCATATTTTGAATATGAAGGCTGAGCAGCATAACGCGCTGCTAGACGGTCCAATATCACGTGCGAGCGCCACCTACCGCTAAACTATTAATAGAGGAGGTTACTCCTCATCACTGTCTTGCGACGATTGAACAATGGTCACAGGGCCATAATAGTGATGGTGATGGTGCACTGTTTTATGATGGTGGTGCGTGCCTCGGTGCGAATTAACGCCACCATGCAAATGGCGCCCATGGCTTGGCTCATGCGCGCGATATTCAAGATGATCTTTGTTGTGCTTGTCATCAGGATCATCGTATAGCTTGTCCATTTTCTCGTGGGTAGATACTTTGGTTTTTTGTTGTGCCATTGCGTTTCTCCTTCCCATAAACACAGCAAAGTTTGGCATGCAAATCACCAAGTGACCCACTTATCTCGTGTCATTGATGAGATTACTCGCAGCTTGATTCAGCATCAGTGCGCTATCGAGACGAAGAAAATAACGTAAAATTATTAAAATGATGAATATTGATAATTTTAGCAATTTCTCTCGAACGACTATGCTTAACTGAGTTTCAACGACACAGTAAAGAGTTCACTATGAATCACACCTACCCTCGCACATTTAGTCACATAGGTATCTCGGTAAAAGACTTAGACGCCGCAGTCAAATTCTATACTGAGGTTTTGGGCTGGTATCTCATCATGCCACCAACCACCATCACTGAGGATGAGTCCGCGATTGGCGAGATGTGTACCGATGTATTTGGTGCGGGTTGGGAGCATTTTCGCATCGCACACCTATCTACCGGAGATAAGATTGGCGTGGAAATTTTTGAATTTAAGAATCAAGAAGATCCGCAAGATAACTTTGAGTACTGGAAAACGGGCATTTTCCATTTCTGTGTTCAAGATCCTGATGTCGAAGGACTGGCAGAGAAAATTGTCGCCGCTGGCGGGAAAAAACGCATGAAAGCGCCCCGTTTCTACTACCCAGGTGAAAAGCCCTATCGCATGATTTATATGGAAGACCCATTTGGCAACATTCTGGAGATTTATTCTCACAGCTATGAATTAACCTATTCAGCTGGCGCTTATCAAAGCGGAAAGTAATGGCTTATCTTCAAGCAACTAGAAAAAACGGCTAAGCAGCGAACGAACAAAGCCTTCGAGCATAGACAAACGCTATGATGAAATAGAGTAAGCCAGCAACGCGATGACTATCGTTGAAAGCGAATAATCAACCGCGAGAATGGGGAAGAAGTGGGTTTGGCTGCGCAATTACTGTGGCCAAATCTCGCTTACTCAAAGCGACATTTTGCGTTTGCTGATTACAACAACGGCAAAAATGCTGTGGTTCCATATCGTAATAGTGAGTACCAGAGACAAACTTGCCCACCATGTGCGCGAAGTGACTCAACTGAGCCGTAACAGACGTGACCTCCGGTTTACATCGCCTCATCACCACTTTATGTGGTGTGTGTTTTTTACACATTGAGCAATAAACCTTTGCCATGATCTGTTCCCTCGCTGCTGCTTTTTCGTTCGATTGCTTATTGTGTGTTAAAAACGTCATAAAAACTAAGCATTTAGTTATTTTTGTGCTACGCGTTCAATTTTTAATGACAATTTGCCAAAATACATTGGCACAGTCTGTAAATTGCTCACACAAAAATGCCCCAACACGTGGGGCATAAACTGATATCGAAATGAAAACACTTTACAGTGTAAATCCAATCATTCTAGTTCAATAAGCTTTTGCTGATACTCAACATGCTGCTGCTTGACTGAATCGCTGGGTGCGCCACTCAATTTGCTTACCACCACAATGGCGATGGTTGAGAACACAATCCCAGGAACAATTTCATACAGATCGAACCAACCGCCAGTCAACTGTTTCCACACCACGATAGTAACGCCACCCACAATGATTCCAGCCAGCGCGCCATTGCGGTTCATACCCGACCAATAAAGGCTAAGCACCACAGCAGGGCCAAATGCGGCACCAAAACCGGCCCATGCATAAGACACCAAGCCAAGCACTGTACTGTCAGGGGTCATTGCCAGCGTCAAAGCAATAATCGAAATAATCACCACTCCATAACGGCCCACTTTGACAATTTGATCCGACGTGGCTTGTTTGTTAAATACCTGTTTGTACAAGTCTTCTGCCAATGCCGATGATGACACCAAAAGTTGTGAGTCAGCCGTGCTCATAATCGCCGCCAAAATCGCCGCCAAGAGAATGCCCGCGATAATTGGGTGGAAAGCGGCATCAACCAGCAGCATGAAAATCTTCTCTGGATCTTCTAATTTGACACCTGCATGATTCGTCACATAGACCAAACCAACCAAACCAATCGTTAATGCGCCAATCATTGAAATGCCTGTCCAACCGACAGCAATACGACGCGCAGTTGTCAGCTCACGGTTAGTACGTGAGGCTTTAAAACGCGCCAATATATGAGGCTGACCAAAATAGCCAAGCCCCCACGCGACGAGAGACACGATAGCAATCATTGATAGCGGCTCGCCTTTCACATCACGCCAAAGGGTCAATAACTCCGGATTAATCGCGTGCATGTTATCGATAAGATCCGCAGGCGTTCCTTCCATCACCGCAATCGGCACGATCATCAGTGCTGCGGCCATCAACAAGCCTTGCACCAAATCCGTCCAAGCGACCGCTAAAAAGCCGCCAAAGAGCGTGTACGACACAACACAAACCGTCCCGATGACCACAGCAATGCCGTAATCCAAACCAAAAACGGTTTCAAACAGTTTGCCACCAGCTACTAAACCAGAGCTGGTGTAGAACAAGAAAAAGAGCAGAACAAAAAAGGCAGAAATGACTTGAATAAGGTTTGACTTGTCATCGAAACGGCGCGCTAAAAATTCAGGCAGCGTTAAAGAGTCTGTTTGAATACTGTATGTACGCAAACGTTTCGCGGTAATAAGCCAGTTAGCCCAAGTACCCAAAAGCAAACCGCCCGCAATCCAAAATGCCTCAATACCGGCAACATAGGCGTAGCCTGGCAAACCGAGCAGTAACCAGCCGCTCATATCTGATGCACCAGCCGAAAGCGCTGCGGGCCATGGGCCTAAGCTACGACCACCTAAAAAATAATCTGACGAGTTTTTGGTCTTTAAATAGGCAAAAACCCCAATACCTACCATGATAATCAGGTACGCAATAAAGGTCGTAGTAATCGCCAAGCTATCTTCTATCATTCTGAAGTCCTCTTTTGAATGATGTTCTCAGCGCGATATCACTGTCATGATGCGGCTAAGCTGTAAATAAAATCGTTGGTTGTGATATACCCAAACAACTTGAAGTTGCAGGTAGGCGGCAAACGAGCAAAGCCTCTGAGCATAGACGAGCTATGTGATGAGGTTTGTGAGAGCCAGCCAACAACGCTGCAACTTCAAGTAGGACGGGTATAAACCCGAGTTGAGATATTGCCTAAACTGGTTAAAGGTACAGCTAAACCCTTTTCACTTTACGTTGTTTGGGTATAGTCGCTGAAGCACAAAGGTTAGATTTCCTTGATCATGCTTTCAGAAATAGCGCAGTGGTTAGGTGAATAAGCAGACATGGGCATCTATACCCAAACAACTTGAAGACTCAGGTAGGCGACCAGCGAACAAAGCCTCTGAGCACTTCGTGAACACTTCGTGAACATAGATAAACTATGTGATGAGGTTTGTGAGTGCACGTCAACACCGCTGCAACTTCAAGTAGGACGGGTATATTCACCATCAATATCCCTTCTATGGCTAGGTATTTTGCAGCGACAAAGCCAACTTGTCAAAAAGTCCGTTTAATTTGTGAAAAACTCTATTTTTACACTTAGATTTAACCAGTTATAACCAAAAATTTTAACTTTACGGCGAGCAAAAATCGACCTAAGCGTCTGACTAGTCCAAGTAAATTGCACATATCACGTTGTATAGGTCGATTGATCGTTAGTGGGAATATTTCAGTAGATGGGCAAATGAGCGCACTGGCACATCTGCAATGTGACGTTGTTTGGGTATAAATGAATGTCAGATCGAAAGGTCAACAGGCCGTAGAGATCTGCTTTTTGTATTGCGATGGCGAGATCCCCTGTAAGCGAGAAAACGCATGAGTAAAAGTGCTTTGTCCGGAAAACCCTGTCAACTCGGCAACTTGCCCTAGTGTTAAATGTCCTTGTTCGATCAATTCGCGCGCGCGATCAACGCGCTTTCCTAACACGTATTGATGCGGTGTGACGCCAATTTGATCTTTAAATACGCTGTGGAATTGACTCTCGCCCAAAAGAACGCTGCCCGCCAGTTGAGCGACACTGATCTTGCGGCTGAGATGTTGATCGATATAGCGGTCAATTGCATCAAGATCGAAACGCGGATCGCGCCGAGAATGATCAAAACTGCGAATGTGTCGCTGCAATAACGCCATCACCGTATCGTTACACGCTCGGCTGAGTAACAGATCATTCGGACTAGATTGCATTTCTGCCACCAACATTTGGATCAGCTTTTGAATTTGGCTATCAAGCTGAAAATAAAGATGGTGGTCCGCTAAATGATTCAGTGCTTGTAAGGCCAATGGATCGTCCTTGCCGGGTATGGGCATATTAAGAACCAAAATATCCGATTGTCCAATCACACCACCAAACGCATGATCAGAACACGCGGTTACCACACACCCTTGTCCTGGCCCAACCAGATTGCCTTTGCCACGCACTTCAAACTCTGCTTGGCCCTTTAAACCAATCACAATTTGAGTGTATTGGTGATCGTGACAATCCATATAAGACGGCAAAGTAATTAGCTCTGCAGGCTTTGGTGAAGGATAAATTAATGGCTGATCAGCTACGGGATTATTCATGATGCATCAAAGGTGAAAGGACGGTTAACCAAGACACTGCGCATCATATACCAGCCGCGAATATTTGCCCATACTCGCCGCGCTTAACTCAAATACGCGAGTTCTCGACCTCGTGGATAACCTCTCGATCTTTAAGACATATCGCATGATCATACTTCCGGAACGATGATCATGCGATATCAAGTTACGGACTGTGGATTTTTGATTTTATGCTCAAACAATTTGGCCAGCAGATAGGCGCTAAACGAACACCGCCGCCGCGCCAAGGCGTGTCGCTCCCATGACGACTTTAAGGCGCTAGGCGATCAATATGCCAGCCACCTGACTCTCGGCTGAATAAGAAGCGATCGTGCAGACGGTGCTCGCCCCCTTGCCAAAACTCAATGGTTTGGGGGATCACGCGGTAACCGCCCCAAAATTTCGGCACCGGAATCTCACCTTTCGCAAACTGCTGTTTAAGCTCCAAAAACTTACCTTCCAACACACCGCGAGCCGAAATTCGACTGCTTTGATGACTGGCAATCGCGGCTAATTGACTCTCTTTTGGACGAGAGGTGAAATACTTTATGTTTTCAACCGTTGAGAGTTTTTCTGCAACTCCAGTAATGTGCACCTGACGTTCGAGTGGGTGCCATGGAAAGTGCAAACTCACCTTATGATTATGAGCAATTTGCTCCGCTTTTCGACTGGCCAGATTGGTATAAAAAACAAAACCATTCGCCTCAACGTTTTTCAAAAGCACAATACGTTGAAAGGGCTGCCCCGTCTCATCGACAGTGGCAACTGTCATCGCCGTTGGGTCGGTCAATTTGGCATTTACCGCTTGCTCAAGCCATAGGTTAAATTGCTCAACTGGATTGGCCAGCAAGTCTTTACGACGTAAACCGCCACGTGAATACTCACGGCGAATATCGGCAAGTTCCATCTTATCTCCTCATTTTTTCAGTTGATTGTGCGCTTAACCGTGGTGAAACTCAAGCACCTCGCCGACGCCTTATAATGAGAGATTTAGCTCAAAAATAGACTTTGCTCAATTTTAGGTCAAAGAGTGTGCAGTAATCGAAGGTTACGTTTCAAAGAGAAGGCTAAACTGCGACCGCCGCATGCCTGTGTCGCGGCAATGGCGTTTTTTGCTTACTGGCGCTTATCAGTGCCAACAATGCGTTACATCAATCCAGCCCAGTAATGAGGTAATTCGCGATGAAAAGACACAACAAGCACTGGATCAGACGGAGCAAACTCTCAAGAAAACGACGCTGCAATTGGCACTTTCGAGCATGTGCTCTCACTTAAATATCCTGCGCCATTGCCAAACCGCTTGGTGCTACTGACTGATTGACGACTGATAAACACAGAGGCATGGGGAGAATCAAAAGACCCTATTATTAATGTGGCTCAAGCGTAATATCTTCGGCTTTCATTGCCGTATTGGCTCGAATTTCATATTGATTAAAAACGAAATTCCCGGCACCTGTCGCACGTTTGATGATCATTTTTTCATCACCAAATTGAACCGTCACTCGAGTATGAACTTGCTTTAGCGCTTCTATCGTATTGACGGTGAGCAAACGTTCCAGCTCGGCTTCAAATGCCTCCAGCTCAGCTTGCGCGCTGGCAACCGCTTCACTGTTTTGTGCCTTCAGCGTATCAATCTCTTGCTGCGCATTAGGATCCCGCTCAGATTTGGGCGTTTTTTTCAGCTCTAACTCCTTACGAATCACCGCCATGGTTTCCGCTTGAGCCTGACTGTATGCGTCTTTAAGTTGCTGCTGTTTCTCTTTCAAGCCCGCATAACGATAAAACCCATGCACTAGGGTCGCAGTATCCCCTTCAACGCCTAAGGAGACGCAGCAAACCCGCCCGCCAACCAAAGCGGTGCCACCACTTAGAGTGCCTGTACGCTGCTGCGGATCAACCACCGTCAGATCGCCACCACAGCGTAAATTGTTGTTCATACAATGCAGCTGCAATTCAATATCTTTCCTTGCAGAAAGCTCGGCAAACTGGGCGTAGCTTGCGACAATTGAGCCATTTGATTGGACCACACAAGAACGCGCGTCCTCCTCCCCCACATTGTGCCCGATGATACCTTTACCCACGATAATATCGTCTTTTGCTTGCACATTGGCCGACTCAATAAATCCACCAACCGTTATCGAGCCTGCCGCTTTGACAACCATGCCGGACTCAATATTGCCGGTGATCAATAAATCACCGTTAAATGAGACATGCCCTGTTGCAACGCTGACCTCCGTCATAACAAGCGCATCATCCACTTCTACCACACCATGCTTGATCAAAGGGGTACCAGGTTTGGTCGCGACTAACAGGAGTGGATTTGTCGTACTGACCTCTGTGCCTTTGCCGCCTTTAAGTGACTTATCTTTACCTGGTTTGGGGGCTATCACACGTCCCTGAACCGTAAATCCAGCCAGGCCCGGTGTCGCAGGTTCTAAGCGCATAACCGGTTGCCCTTCCTCAACAGAGATGGTTTGGCCCAAATTGCGCATGTCGACTTTGCCGTCATTCTCGTGTGATTGTTGCGGCCGTAGAATGCGTTTTGTGATGTCTTCCACTAGAGGTATAAAACGGGCGTCTTCACCATTGACCGGTTGTTTTCCCGCCGCAACCACTTGGGTAAAACGCTGCCCCGCGCTGAGTTGGTTACCTTTGACCAGCACCTTTTTTAACGCAAGCTTATTGATACCCTTTTTGATTTGATTCTGCGCCAAAGCCTGCACAATATCGTGGCCACTGACTGAGTTACCGCCGTAGCTACCGACGATGGTAATTGATGCCAGCATGTCTGCCTGACTCAATTCCACCTGAATTTGAGCGTCAAGGCGCTGAGCAATGCGTATGCCTTCATAAGCGTCAGGAAATTCGCCCAAGGTGGCTTCGATAAATTGGATGATATCTTGCTCATGAAGAAACAATTTCTCTGCATCCATCGCGCGCAATTGCGCATCGAGCGTGCGGCGTTTTAACGGTTCAGACAGTTTCCGATCGCGGGGTAGTTTGGCGATGATATTGTCATGTTTGTCATCCCATGACAGGCAATATTTCCACATAAATAAAATTGGCGGCCTACAACTATGATGATCCCAGTGTATTAAATCGCCAATTAACTGCCCATAATACAATAATAAATATCGGCACTGCGTCACTAATCGACACAATTAATCGTAAACACCGAGAGGTGCATCAAATCCAACTTTTTATACCCAAACGACTTGAAGGCGTAGGTATCACGCCAAGCATGTGCCGATTGTGTTTAAAATAGTTCCACCTCCCCTTCTTTCACACTGGTCTGATTGGCTGCGGCATTATCACGGCGTTTTTCTTCGTCTAGTAAAGATTCTATTCGTAGCATCAATTGCTGCTCACTCAGCTCGCCAGAAAAACAGCCGGCTAGACCATGTTGAACTGCCTCGAGCGTCGTTATACTTTGACTCGCATAGTCACCTTGCTGGGACACAATATCGCTAAACTGTAACGCTCGCACGCCATCAGCCACACGCCGTGTCATCTGTTGCCCCAGTTGGGCTACCGTGTGAATTTCTGCTTCAATTTCCGTGTTCATTTGCTGAACACCTCGCAGCATCTCATCGACTTGTTGTTTTGAGTCAATGGCATCATGGACATCTATCGCCGCCATTTCACTCACCGATTGATTCGCATTCGCTACCGTATTTTGTGCGACATTAATTTCTTGACCGATTTGCGTATTGAGCTCCGCCGCTTTGAAGGCAAGCTCTCGCACCTCTTGCGCAACCACGGCAAATCCGCGACCAGCATCCCCGGCGCGAGCCGCTTCAATCGCAGCATTTAACGCCAGTAAATTGGTCTGTTCGGACAAATTACGAACCTGCTCAAGCAATTTAAACACTGCCGTCAATTTTTCCGACATATCCTGAATACTCGTCACGGCAGACTGACTACGTTCAGCTACTTTAGAGAGAATATCAACGTAATTATTAATAATGGCTTCCGTTTTTGGCAGCACCTGCGTCAAGCTGTACTGGCTATTTTGATTGGCCAGCAATCCATTGACCAAACTGTGTGTCACCTCGCTTTGTTGTTCACACACATCGCGCAAACCCAAAAAGCTCTTATTTAACGTGTCGGTCGATTCTTGTAATACTTGTCGTTGCCGAGCCAAGGGATCACGCACGCGCTCTACAATAACGGCCAGTAACGTCCCTAGTGGTTTAGAAACGCGAGAAAAACGCGCCTGCGACCCATTGCTATTCAAAACGTGCGACACGTGTTCCCGTGACACGTTATCGTCTTCGTCTTGAAACGCCGCTTTTTGGGCTGACGTCGTATCAAATGGCAGAATAAGCCAAGGGATAAATGACGCCATGGTCAACACCAGTAACGCTATCGTTCCATCAAAAACGGTCAACGCAACCACAATGATCCCAAGTTGAACTAAGGCCAAATAAAGCCTGCCTGAGAATGTTGAAGTGGTTTTTCTCTGATTCATCGTCTCTCTCTCTCTAATGAAGCATGACTTGGCCGCTGTAACCGCTCACAAATTGCGCGGGGTATTTGGTGTAATGGCTTCACTTTCATCGCAGCACCGAGTTCTACAGCTACGCGGGGCATTCCCCACACCACCGAGCTGTGTTCGTCTTGAGCGATTGTCAAAGCGCCAGCTTCACGCAGCGCCAGCATGCCGCGCGCGCCGTCACGCCCCATTCCCGTCAAAAGTACCGCTATCGCTTTTTTGCCACAGTTGCGACACACGGAATCAAACATCACATCCACCGACGGTTTATGACGGTTTACTGGCGGCGAATCCTCACGGCGAGCATACAAGATGCTGCCTTTTCGAGTGACACATAAATGACTGTCGCCAGCGGCAACGTAAGCGTGATTCGGTTGCAGTTGTGTAGACATTTGTCCCAGTTCACACACGGTCAATTGAGACGCGCTATTTAACCTTGCAGCCCATGCGGCTGAAAACAGCCCACTGATATGCTGAGTGATGACAATCGGTGGCATTTGCGAAGGCAGAGCACTTAAAAGCTGTTTCACGGCTTCCGTTCCTCCGGTCGATGCCCCTATCGCGATAAGATCAACATGACTATCGCTTGGATTCGGTACTGACGTATTTGCGGAGTTCAACGTTACCGACGATGACAAATCTGATCTCTGCTCTGATGCCGATGAAAATGGCTGAATGATTTGCGCGCTGGCTGCCGATTTGATTTTCTCGTTCACTAATCGTTTGTAGTTAAGAAGATCCGCCGTGTCATCCACCGCGGGTTTGGGAAAATAATCAATCGCACCCAGTTCAAGCGCTAACAGCGTCGCATTAGCGCCATGTTGCGTGAGGGTTGAGATCATCACCACAGGCATGGGCCGTAAACGCATTAAATTTTTCAAAAACTGCACACCGTTCATTTTGGGCATTTCAATATCAAGCGTTAGCACGTCAGGATTGAGCGCCTTGATCATCGTTCTGGCTTGATAAGGATCTTCTGCACACCCGACCACGCTAAGATCGGGATCCGCTTCGATGATCTCACTGAGCAGCGCGCGAAATACGGGTGAGTCATCAACAACCAGCACTTTAATTGGACGCATGATCTTCTCCTTCTCATCTATACCCAAGTAACCTCAAGATTCAGTGGCAAGCGCTGACGCCACACTTTTCCCGAGCTCGAATCGAATTGAATACGCATCGGCGACAGACCGCCCAGATCCTTGGCTGTGATGCGCAGCTGTTGCTGGCGCATATACGCCAAAATGAAAGCCACATTTTGCTCTCCAACTGAATAATCACTTTGACCTTCAGTGGCCCCAAGCAGTTGCGCTCCGCCAAAGATCTTAAATTCCATCGACGCGCGGCAAGCTCCTAGATTTTCTGCTTCGGTAATCAAGGCTTGCATCGCAGGCTCAGCAAAGCGCAGAGAGTGCGCGTTCAAAACCGTGCGGTTCGCCAAGGCTAAATCCGTCGGTGTTTCGAGCGCTTCACGTAGGCAAGGCTTTGGTAAAACAAAATGATTCATTGCCGCAATTTGGGTACTGTTGTCCCACAAACACACGGCAATACAGGAGCCCAAACCTGTTGTGATCGTTTCAGGATAACGGGTGCAGTAAAGGCCGCCAGGCAGTACTCGAACCATTGACCGAAGTCCATTGGCGGCGTTTTGTCGCTGCACAGCATGAGCAAAGCGGCGTTTTGGGCGACAAAACTCATTGGTTACCATGGCTATGGTCCTTGGTGTATATCGTTTTACCAAGATGCTGAAATCGCGCAGCTTGAGCGCCGACACTTTCTGAGTGACCTAAAAATAGGACACCATCGGGATGCAAATGTTGATAAAAACGATGGATCAGATTCTGTTGCGTCTCTTTATCGAAATAGATCAAAACGTTACGACAGGAAATCAAGTCAAATTTCAGGTTCGATGGCCAAGCATCCAATAGATTAAGCGCACAAAATCGCACATATTGCTGCAACGACTTTTGCACCTTGATCTTGCCTTGCTGAGCGCCACAACCGCGTAGAAAAGCACCTTTAAGGTATCGATGAGGTATCGAGTCCAGTGCAGCTTGAGGATAAACTCCAGCGGCTGCGGTCGCCAAAACGTCGGTGTCTAAATCCGTCGCCAGTAGCGTCACTTCCTGCTCCCCTTCAAGCATTCCAGTCCATTTCAGTGCAGCCAAATAACTGTAAGGTTCTTCTCCCGTTGAACAGCCGGCCGACCATATTGAAATCGACCGCTTGGCCTGACCTCGCCACTTAGGCACCAATTGCTGCTCGAGAAAATCAATATGGTGTGACTCACGAAAAAAATGCGTTTTATTGGTAGTAATCGCATTAATAAAACGGCGCCGATCCTGCTCATCGCTCTCGATACATTGACGATAATCCGCAAAACGTCTTAAACCTTTTTCACGCAGCTTGCGACTGACTCGGCCATAAACCATATTGCGCTTTTGATCAGAGAGAAAAATGCCAACGTTTTTATGAATAAACCACTGGATGAACTTGTAATCTTGATCCGTTAACTCGAACTCTTCATTTTCAGCAAGTGCTAAAACTCTTCCCATTCATTACTCTCCTCGCCATCGAGTAAATTCGTTTGTCGGATATTCGATTGCTGGATCGGTGTTAAACGGCTTTTCGACAACCGACCAACGCCATTTACCGAACTGACGGTCAGCGAGCGCGCCGCGTTTGTTGGCAAATGGGACGGCTGAGTTAGCGACGTTGGATCCAACGAAGTCACATGAGCGTCTGAACGAAAATAGTGCATCAAATTGATCAGCTCTTTTCCTTCAGATTTGAGCGATTGACTGGCGGCCGATGTCTGTTCAACCAAGGACGCATTCTGTTGGGTCATTTCATCCATCGTGGCAATCGCACGATTAATTTCATCAATACCAGTCGATTGCTCAATACTCGATTGCGCAATTTGCGTTATAAGCTCCGAGACTTTCGCCACCGCATCGACAATGTCATTCAGCGTCGCTCCCGACTCATCCACTAAACGAGAGCCCTCTTCGACTTTATCTACGCTATCGTTAATCAGCCCTTTTATCTCTTTTGCCGCAGCGGCACTGCGCTGAGCCAAATTGCGCACCTCACCAGCGACAACAGCAAAACCTCTTCCTTGTTCACCCGCCCGCGCGGCCTCGACCGCGGCATTCAATGCCAACAAATTGGTCTGAAAAGCGATTTCATCAATCACCCCTATGATGTCCGCGATTTTTTTACTTGCCTGATTAATATCAGACATGGCAGAAACCGCATGACCCACAACACTGCCACCTTTGCGTGCTTTTTTTGCGGCCTCTTCTGACAATTCACTGGCGCCACGAGCGTTATCGGCATTTTGCCGCACCGTTGCAGTCATTTGCTCCATACTTGCGGCAGTCTCTTCAAGGTTGGATGCTTGCGCCTCAACCCGTTGGCTAAGGTCGTTATTACCATCAGCAATTTCTGTCGATGCGGTGGCCACTCTGGCTGATGAGGCGGTAATTTTAGCAACCATGTTGCGCAAATTTTCAATCGATGTATTCACTGCACTGGAGAGACGACCAAATTCGCCTTGGTGGTCATCCGTCATTTGATGATTGAGATCGCCCTTAGCCACATCACTCATCACCGCGACACATTGATTCAGCGGCTCAACCAAAGTATCGAGCAAACTATTAATACCATCGCCCAGCTGCTTCATAAATCCGGAATAAGCTGTGGTATCAATTCGCTCTTCCAATTCACCCGCAATCGCTTTTTGAATGAGCGCTTCGACCTGACGCTGGCCATCGTTCTGTTCGGTGATATCGACCCACTGCAGCGCTGGCCCCATATAGTTGCCGTCATTATCACGCATGGCGATACAGGTAAGGTTAAACTCAAGTCCGCCGACTTTGATGTCGGATGAAAACGGCAGTCTATCGGGGCTATTTATGATCGCCTGCTGGTGAGCTGGGTTTTTGTGGAAAATATCAATGCTCTTACCCACAAGATTATTCGCAGCAAAACTCGGCAGCGCGCGCTGAATGTCGCGCTCCCGACTGCGAAGCAATTTGTTGAGCGACGGATTAACGTATTGAATAACTCCGTGTTCATCGGCCATCATTAAGTTGGTCGTCATGCCTGCGACAGCAGAGGCAAGCCTGCCAACTTCCGCCGCGCGCGCGCGTTCAACAGTCACATCGCGCCACTCGAGTGAATTACCAATATAGTCACCTTTTGCATCGTGGACTGCGGCAACATTAAGCTCAATTTTAACGTCACCCACAGAGATATCTGTTTTGTAGGGCAGATTATCGGGATTGGCGAGCATCGCTCGCTGATGCGCGGGTTGTCGATGGAATTCATCAATGCAACGTCCCATTAACCATTCACTGCTGGCGGTAAACCCAGACCAAATGGTGCGAAACGCCGCTTCATGGCGTTGAAATAACGTCAGTGTCTCTTGATTAATGTAGGTAATTTCAAAGTCACGATTAATCATAATGAGGGCCGTTTGAGCTTGATCGACCGCCGCTTGTAAGCGGGCGATGCGATCGTTTTGGGCGACCTGCTCGGTCACGTCACTCCACTCCAACGTGTTGCCGACATAATTGCCCGTCCCATCGATAATCGCACCGACATTCAATTCTAAAAGAATGCCCTTAATGTTAATCGTCGTCTTATAAGGTAGGTTTGCCGGGTTTGCGAGTAATTGCCGCTGGTGGCTTGGGGTTTGATGAAAACCATCAATACAAAACCCTTCAAGAAAACCTTTATCGGCACGAAATTCGGGCCAGACCGTCTGAAAAACGCGCTCGTGCTGTTTAAGCAACGTAACTGACTGGTTATTAACATAAGTGATATTGAAATCTCTATCGACCATCATTAATGCGGTTTGCGCGGCATTGAGGGCCGAAAGCAATTGCTCCTTTGACAGTTCGACAGAAGCTGACTCTGCCGCTAGATATGGATCGCGCGGCGGTTTTTGGCCCTCACCCACGAGGTTAGACTCGGTCTGATCTTGAAGGTGTTTTTTTCGATTCCAAAATCCCATAATGGTCCTCTTTGTTGGTCTGTCAGCGACAAGGTAGATTGGCGTTAACACGCAGCACTGATTTTCTCTTTATGAGCTTTATCCGTGATCGCTGCGCCACACAGCGTCATTAGATCAATAATGATGACATGACGGCCCGCAATGGCCGCTAGCCCTTGAATGTAATTTTCGTGGATATGAAGCCCCTGAGGTGGTGGTTTTATTTGGCTTGCAGAAAAGCTATACACTTCCGCGACGGCATCAACCACAATGCCTAAGGGTTGATGATTCGCCAGATTCACCACGATCACGACCGTCGTGGCGCACAGTGAAGCGGGCTCAAGCGCGAAGCACTGGCGTAAATCAACCACTGGCACATATTCACCGCGGATCTCTAGTACCCCAAGCAGGGAACGTGGACCGTGGGGCACCGCACGCACCGGTGTCCAGCCTCGGACTTCACGAACTTGTAATATCGGCACGCTGTACTCGTCGCCATCCAACATAAAACTTAAATATTCGTCATTGTGCATCAAAGGCCTCCGACGATTTGCGAGATGTCCATAAGTGCTTTGGCGTCAAGTAGCGAGATGATCTGAGCATCAACACTGACTAACCCAAGCATAAATGGGGTGACGCTCGACTCCCCCACCGTGGCTTTGATCTTCGTGCTGGGGAGCCGAACCACATCCGACACCGCGTCCACGACCATTCCCATTAAACGTCGTTCGTAGAGCGCGTCACAGCGTAAAACTAACACCACTGTCGTTGGTGTGTAGCGTGGTTTCGCTAGCGCAAATCGAATTCGAAGGTCGATAATCGGTACTATCATGCCGCGAATATTAATCACACCTTTGACATACTCTGGCGCATGCGGAATTGGAGTGGGTATCTCCCAGACGCGGATCTCTTCTACTGCGTCTATGCCAATGCAGTAGCGCTCGTGGGCTAAAGTGAAACTCAAATATTCCGCACTAACCTCGTCTTGCTCTTGAGTTACTTCAACATGGTCGAGGGCATCACTTTGCAGTATTGAGGTTGATGTCATGCGGCGACTCCTGCGCGATGTTTGGTATGACGCGCGACAAATGCAGCAACCAGACCTTGCACATCAATAATCAATGACACCGATCCATCGCCTAAAATCGTCGCCCCCGAAATGCCCGCAACTTTGGTATAGTTTGACTCTAAACTTTTAATCACCACTTGCTGCTGATCGTGCAGCTCATCCAGCAATAGCCCGACACGATGCCCAGCCGACTCAACAACGCAAAGGATGTCACAAGAAAACCCGTCGTCCTCACGCATTTGATCAGTCGATGAGTCATCAGCGGCTTTCTCTGCGACGTTGCTTATCGCCAGAGCATCATGAAGTCGTAAGATGGGTATTGTTTCTTCGCGCAAGCGATACAGTTCGATGCCGCCAGATGCGTGAAGAATCGAATTGCGGTCAACTTGAATCGATTCAATGATGGTCAGCAAAGGGATCACATAAACTTGCGCCCCAACTTTGACAAGTTGCCCATCAAGAATGGCGAGTGTCAGCGGCAAGTTAATCGTAAAAGTGCATCCTTTTCCGAGAGTAGAATCGACGTCAATATACCCGCCCAGCTCTTCAATATTGCGCCGAACCACATCCATGCCGACACCACGACCCGAAATATCAGAGACCGACTCTGCTGTGGAAAATCCTGGTGCAAAAATCAGGGCCATCACTTGCTTGTCACTCATCTCTTTGCGGTGGGTGTCTGGACTAATAAGCTGTTTTTGTTGCGCCTTATGCCATAACTTTTCACAGTCTAAGCCATGGCCATCATCTTCAATCACAATGACGATATTGCCGCCTTGATGGTATGCATTGAGTGTGACAACCCCCTGCGCTGACTTGCCATTGCGAACGCGCTCCTCGGGCGATTCAATGCCATGGTCGATAGCGTTGCGCACTAGATGCACTAATGGATCAACTATTCGCTCCAATACGGTTTTATCCAGTTCCGTATGTTCACCGAGAATCGTCAATTTGACCTCTTTGCCAAGGCGTTGAGTCAAATCACGAACTAAACGGGGAAAACGGCTAAAGGCAAAACTCATCGGCAACATACGTATATTAAGCACGTTCTCCTGCAAATCTTTGCTGTTTTGCAGTAACTGCTCTAAACCTGATTTGAGTTTTTCTAATTTATCCGCGCTAAAATCGTTACCAATTTCAGTCAGCATGGACTGCGTAATCACCAGCTCACCGACTAAGTTAATGAGGTTATCGACCTTTTCAATATCGACACGGATTGAGCTCATCGCGCCATCAGGTTTTTTCATCGATGCAGTGATGCTGTTGTCATTGGTACTGACTTGAGTGTGAGTCACGCGAGCTGGCGTATCTTGCGAGTCGAATGTCGTCGTTAAAGCTGGCGCAGCGACTTGTGGTTTACTCTCACAGGCGGGATTAGTCGCAACACTCTGATGAGGCGCAGGCGAGAGTGCTGCCTCAGGAGTAAGAGGAACGGGCTGTTGCGTAATAACGAGTTCACATTCATCCTCGACCCATTCAAACACTTCATCAATCGCCTCGCGCGACACTGAGGACGACAAATCAATCACCCAGCGCAGATAGCAAAGCTCGGGATCTATGTGTTCAAGGCTGATTATGTCTTGTTTATGGCACACCAACTGGCTTTGCTGATCAAGTTCGGTAAGTTCACGTAATATTCGCAGCGGATCATTCCCGCTATAAAAAATCGATGGATATGGCGAAAAATGGACTTGCCAGTGCCAAGTGGCTGCGTCGGTATCAGAGGGCTCTTGTGTTTCAGGTGAGTCGAGCGCATTCAAAGCGCTTCGTGTTTGATGCTCTTCTGGCTTTGGTTCTGTAATAAGAAGCGCGGCAAGCTCTGCGCTCAGTTGGGCACGTTTTTCTTGGTTTGCGACTTGGCCGACTTCAACACTTGCCAGAAGTTCAGCTATGTAATCACAGCTGCGCAGTAAAAGGTCAACAGCAGCGGTATTCATGCTTACCATTTGGTTACGCACCGCATCTAAGTACGCTTCAACGTCGTGGGTAAACTCACTGATGTCACTAAAATTGAACGTTGCTGCTCCGCCTTTTATCGAATGGGCGGCGCGAAAGATGGTATCAATGGTCTCTTTATCGAGCTGACTACAATCAAGATGCAATAAATTGTTTTCTAAAATCTCAAGATTTTCACGACATTCGTCGTAAAACATCTTGCGCAACTGCTCCATGTCTAGTGCCATTGGCATCACCGCTTAGTTATTGGTTCGCAGCACATATATTGCTAGCGTGTCGAATGCGTCGGGTTAAATCACGCGCTGAACGGTTTTGAGTAGTGTGTTGGGATCAAACGGCTTTACCAACCACCCGGTTGCGCCGGCTTGCTTACCCTGCGCTTTTTTATCGGAACTCGACTCTGTGGTTAACATCAAGATCGGGATGAATTTGTATTGCGGCATTTGCCTCATCGCTTTAACGAGCTCAAAGCCACCCATTTTGGGCATGTTGACATCGGAAATCACCACATCAAATTTCGATTGGCGTGATTTAGCCAAAGCATCAGTGCCATCAATCGCCGTCTCGACACGGTATCCAGCATCAACTAGTGTGTCCTTCACTAAGGTTCGAATCGCGATAGAATCATCCACCGCCAATATTCGCGTCATGGCTTCCCTCCTCTGTGCCTTTTGAAACCATCAGCAACTCATGAAATCCAAGTTGGGTTAACCCTTCTTGCAACGTTACGGATTGTTCACGCCATGATATTTCTTTATCCGCCTCACGCAGACTGCGCGCGAAGGCCGCTAGCAACTGAATGCCTGCGGCATCAACTTTCACCACATCGCCACCATCAAACACAATCGTATTCTGGTGGATTAGCGCATCGATCCATTGCCGACGAAGGTCACTGACCGAGCTGATGTCAAGTTTCGCGCCTAAGTGATAGTTCATTGTGTGCATCAACCAATAGTATGAGTTTTTGTATGGTTTCTCTTTTTTGAGTCTAGGAAGAATTCATTATTATGCAAACAAAGTATGACCGCGTTCTCATACTAAAGCGCTCTCTTTTGCGGGCATTTCACGGTTATTTATCGTTGAAACAGTAAGATAGGAATTGGGGGGTTAATGTTTTTTTATTTAGCTAATTTTGCTTTCGATTCGATATAGCCTTACCACTTGAAGTCGCCAGAGTGTTGGCGAGATCTCACAAACCTCATCTCATATGTTCACGAAGTGTTTGCTAAGATTACTTGGATATATTCAATTCAAACCTAGGGACTAGGTCATCATCTCCAAACACCATTAATGAGAGGTTTGTCAATTTACACTGTAAATCACGAGCCAAAGTATTGGTGTGAGTTTAGCGAGAGCGAGCCACTCGCTTTGCCACCAATACCACTGCAACTTCAATCTGATTTACAGTGTAAATTGAGTATCCTCAAGTCGGATTCTGATCTGTTCGCGCAGATGTTGCTCGACCCCACGGCGCCCCGGCAAACCAAATCGTGACGCAATCTCAGTAATAGACTGCTGCTGCAAGATGAGTGCAACTAAAAATTCATCGAGGTATTGCGGAGAATGTAATAACGCATAACGCAGCCAAACCAACACGTTTTCCATACTACTACCACCATGAGCAAAGTTAGCCAACAGGCCACGAATGCGCTGTAGCTGAACCGCACTTGGAGTCCAAGTCACGCCGACCGAGTTTTGCTTAAGTAACCTTGTTACAAGTGACGATTCCAAAGAACGGAATTGCGAACCCAGCGACTGTGAAAATTCAAATTGAAACGCGCTAGCCAAATCGGCAATCCAACTCTCATGATCGAATTCGCGCGCATTTAACATTAAGAGCGAATAGGTACCACTTGCCGCGTCACGGCTTAACCCAAGCCGCACCGGAACAAATCCGCATTGGAGCCAAAATGAGACCAGTTCATCCGTTGCACCAAAACACGTTGAAACATAGTCATACTGCCCAGCGCTCTGTTGCTGGAGCAATTGAATCACACCTTGTCCCAATCCCCTATTTTGCAACTCCGGTGAAAGGGCAATTCGCATGACACGTAATGCACGCAGTGAGGCGGCATTAAGTGCATTGACCTGACCTATCAACATTACCGGCGTCAGTGCGCCTTTGGGACGCCGCCTGCCGAGCGCGATCTCTGACGCAAGTTGCGAGTCTATCGGCCCTTCTTCAACTGTCATCACCGCGCCAATCATAGTCGAGCCGCAATAAGCAAGCCACAGCTCGATCTCAGGCTCGCTCAACAGCTGCATCAAATCATTCGGCGAAGTCTGATAATGAGCTTGAACTAGCAGTGCGAAACCACTTTGTAGCGACTGAGCGTCTTGCAGCCAATCGCGTTTGTCACAACGCTTTAGGCTCAACGCGCTAAAATCCAATACTGTTGATTGAAGTGCGCCCCACTCATCTGAGAGTAAAAAGGTGTCGTTTAACCACTGTTCTAGTGGATCGCCCTGGCGCCAGCGCATGGGCAACGCCAGATGCTGAAGTCGCACTTGCGCGTGAGTTTTTCGTAGCCAAGGAACAAACTTTAACGAGAAACCACGCCCACAGCCTTCATAACCATGCACTGTAGTTGAAAACACCACTCGTGAATAAGCAGTCGCCATGTTTTGCAATAAACGCTGCGGAATCGCGGCCGCTTCATCAACGAGTAACAGATCGCATGGCGGCAGAGTTTCGATTACATTATCTGGTGCAATAAACTGCAGCTGTGACTGCTGAAAACTTAATTGCCATTTACTTCGAATAGCTAACTCACCAAGAAGCGCCTGAGCATGCTGAAAAACTGGGGTGACAGCTTGCGGAGTGGGCGCCGTCACCACAATTGAGATCGGACGCTGCGCCATCAAGTGCGCGCAAGCCATCCCAAGCGCGCTACTTTTACCACGCCCTCGGTCGGCAGTCAGAACCAACGGGCGCTGCGCGCGTCCGAGGGCTAACTTAACGACATTTTCAACCGCTGACTGTTGACTCTTTAACGCCAACTCAAAGAAATCATCTTGGCTATCGACTTTGGCCTGAAAATCTACGCTGGGCAAAAAACCGCGTTGCTGATCCAATATCGGCACTCGCGCTAAATGTTGCAAAAGCCACTGCTGCGCCAAATTATGGGTTGAAGAAAAACGCTCGAGCAAAATCACTAAGCCGCCAGCGGCAAGCGTGCCACAAGCGGCATTAAAACTATTGGCATCAAAGCGTTCGTCAAGCTCAACAATCAGCAATTGGCACTCTTGACCAAGCAGTTGATGACCGCGATTAATCGCAACTTGTTTGGTGACCGAAAACGGCTCATTTCCCAATGCAAAGCTTGGCTTATCACGCCAATGGGCTGTTGCTTTGGCAGTGACCGCAACTTGCCACTCTCGCTCACCACGTAAAACAACCGCTTGACGATGACCTTGAGATTGCGCTTGTTGCTGCAAGTCGAGCAACAAATTGAGATAAGCTTTCATGATGTTCCTAACAGATGCGATAAATTGATCTCTCAAATGGCTCAAAGCCGATATCCGCGTATGGTAGCACAGAGACAAAAAAAGCCGCTAACGGCGGCTTCTATAATGATAAAGTGACTTGGGTATAGATCGGATTACTTACTCAAAAATTAACTGAATTTACTTTGCAAAAAGTCGAGGATCTCTTGCAAAGTTTGGTCATCCACTTTTTTGAGATTCACCGCTACATCAGCGCCTTTACGGCTATACGCAACACGGCCTTTTACGAGCTGAACTTTCTCTTCTTTTGCACTGACAGAAGTCGGTTTCATCGACTCAATCCATTGCTCAATTGTCTCTGTGACCTCTTTGGTTAAGCGCGCGACGCCATGAGCTTGGCCGCGCTGCCAAACAAAACCGTCTGTTGTGTGGCACTGTTCAAGCAATTGCTGCTGCTGCTGCTCATCAAGCGCGAAAAATTGCTTGTGCAGTTTAACAATCGTGGGACGCCCGAGGTCACTGACATTAGGGTAAGCACGTAGCAAGGATAATGGCAATGCGGCGGCTTTAAGCGCTCCGCTGACCAATGCCTCGCTGCACTGAAAAATTTTTGCCAACGCCTTTTGATCTTCGGCTTCGCCACTATCGAGTTTTGCCTGCATTTCACGCCCTTTTTCATACAGCGAGAGCGGTTTATGTGCATTGGCCACATCAGAAAGAAACTTGGCGTGGTCTCCGTTAATATTCTCACCAACGTAGACCAAGAAATCCTGTTGAGCAATAATACACGACATTCTTCGACGACTGCCGTCCAGCACTTCAATTTTACCCTCTTGAGTACGACGACCCACTGCAGGATATTGCTGACCACGGACACGCAACGTCTCAAGGACATCAGAAAGCGCATATTCGGTTAAAAACGCTTGTTCACGAGCATTTTCAGCAAATACGACGGTGTCAGATTCAATTTGAGCAGCTGGCACACGTACCAGTTCAAACATCACATTTTCTTCACCCGCCACCGATAGCTCGATAGTTTGAGTATTTTCGCGAGCCGCAGTTTGCGCTTCTTGTGGGGTTGATACTCGACGCTTATTGGCTTTGCCAAACAACTTAGCATTCAGATCAGAGGTTTTAATTGCCATTGTCGTTATCCTTGATTAAGTGAAGACCAGTGTGTATGAAGCACGCGTTCCAATTCAAGGGCGCTCTTTTGCACCGAATCTTGAGCGGTTGCAAGGGTTTTCTTACCCCCTTCAAAGTCACCGGTCGTCAAATCAAACACGGTACTGTACGTATCTGCGCAGGTTTCAAATGCACGACTACGTGGAATGGTGGCCATCATCACTTGATCGCCAAGCAAATAGTTCATTTCAGTTAACACAGAAACTTGTTTTTTATTGTCATCTTCAAACATAGTTGGCATCAAACGTACAAATTCAAGCCCCTTCCAATCTTCAGGAAACATCTCATAAACGGTGGGAAGGTGTTGAAAAAAGTTCACTGTTGATGCCCAGTCAAGGCGTTTTGCGGCGCAAGGGATCAATAATGCATTAGATGCGTACATCGCATTCCAAACCAAAGGGTCAACGTGAGGGCCTGTGTCTATCATGATGACATCAAAATCGTCGGCTATCTTATCAATCAATTTTTCTTTAAGCAGTTTGACGATATCGAGTGACTGATTTTGCGATAAGTACTGCCACGCTTCAGCATTAAACATCGCGTCTTCAGGAAACGCAGAGATGGTTTTTAAGTTCGGATACTGCGTCGGAAGCAGCACACTACGATGAAGAAAATCACGATCAACAACCTGATCTTCTGGAATATTATCCAGCATCACATCGACAGCAGAATAGATATTCTCGTGCTCGGTCACGCTGATCTGTGGATTTAAAAATAGGCGCAATGAGCCTTGTGGATCAAGGTCAATAAGACAGATGCGGTAACGCTTATCAAGGTTAAGTGCTAAACACGCAGCAAGATGCACCGCGGTCATAGACTTGCCTGTGCCCCCTTTTTGGTTTTGCACATTGATGATCCATGGCTTGTTTTCATGATTTTTTTTGCGTTGATGAAACTTAGCCACACCAGCGGCATCCATTAACATGTGCGCTTCATCGAGTGAAATTGAGTAATGGTTAGCGTTATTTTTCGTAAATTGGTGCCCTTCTTGTTCCAATTTACTAATTGCATCATCTAATTTTCGGCGCGTTAACCCAGAACGCGTCTCCATCAATGCCTTTGACATCGGTGGAAAATAATTATCACTGCGCTCTTCCAGTACAATCTCAATACGATCTGCTTGTACTTGCTGAGTCTGCTCCGCTAAACGCTGCAGATTTTCAATAGTTTGGCTACGTTTCATTCTCAAATCCCATGTGAAATCACTTTGGTTTATTGTACAGCAGTTAACTAAAATAACAACTAAATGGTGAACATGGGTTTTATACACCTTATTACAACGTTAAGCATGATGAGTATGATTCACTATTTAGCGTGGCAAATTCATCAAAAAAGAGTCAACCTAAGAACAAAATATGAGCACGATGAGCCTTTGGTCATGCTTATTCACCGAGCTACTTAGTCCTAAGTATAACTCACTTTTAAAATATTACAGTGTCACTTATTTACAATGTAAAGGGTTATATATCGGAACGATAGCCGATCAACAATAAATTACGGTAATTGTGATTTGGATTAAAAGTATTGAAATCAATTGAGCCTAAATAAGTTGAAAGCGAGTGGTAGGCCACATATGAACCAAGCTTCTCGGCACTTCGTGAACATAGATGAACTATGCGATGAAGTTTGTGAGAGTTAGCCCCTTACTTTGTAATGGAAAGCGCTGCTGCTTCAGGTAGAACAGGTATAACTCACCTTGATCATGCTTACGAAAAATTCGCCATTGAACCGAAAAAACGAGAAGACTAACCCGTCCCGAGTTAAGGGAAAGATGATCAAGAAACCCCTTGATCATTGTTTCGATAATAACCTCGCTGAACGAAACTATGATCAAGGAATGTAACGGGCAAATCGGCGCTATCCATACCGCGTATCAAAGATCCAATTTGTCGTAACGATGATCATGGTGTGATAACGCCGGAAGCATGTAAATTCTCAACCAAACTACGGGTAAATGCAGACAGAATAAGGGATGCGGCGTCATCACTAAAAAATGAGTCTAATTGAAAATGATAAAAAACAGTCAGCAAGGTTGATTAATTCATCAAATAGCCGTGATCATGGTTTCGAACAATACATTTAACCGACCTGCTATCAAACAAAGAAAGGGAAAAAGGAGCAACTGACGAATTGACCGCCAATGTGATGAAAATATCGACACTGTTTTTCAAATTACGCTACCATGATCATTGTTGCTAAATTCATCTGGCGGCTAAAATCACTCAGATTGGCACAAAGTGACTCTTTATACTCATTTCAATAACGCGATCCTGTGGATAACCTGTCAACATTCGTTGATCATCGTTGCGAATTAATGATGATCATACTTACTTGTCACTGATGATCATGCTTACTTTCATTTATGATCATAGATACGTCACTTTGTTGATCATGCTTTTATCATTACCATGATCATCGTTTCAGAAGAGCTTTTTTTATATGTTTATTAATCAACTGGTTACAGTGGAACTTGTGGCCAGATCATTAGATCAGATCACCAATATAGATCATATAAAACATAAAGATCAGTTTATTTAGAGCAATAAGAATTTTTCTTTATTTATGATCGAAAATTCTTTATTCTTCAGGAACGACAGTCACATTACGGCAAATGTAATCTGGATTAGGAATGACAACATCAACGAAAGTGCTTATCAAGCTTCCCCGCAGCCACAAAGATGGGCACCTGTTTGAAGTCAATGACTCAGCAGCGGATTGGATTGAACAATATCAACATTTTAAGGGTGTAACCAAAAGCATCCTCGAACTGCTTAATCTTATTGCACTACGTGGTTTTAGCAGCAAAGATGGACTTGTCTCAACCACAGAGTTAGTTGATGCAACCGACGGAAAACTTACCCGCGCTGCGATTCAACAACGGCTTCGCGCAGCTGTGGCCAGTGGTTTATTTGAACAAACACCAGTGCGGTTTGAAGAAGGCCTCGCCGGTAAAACGATGCTGCATCATTTTGTCAATCCAAGTCAGTTAATTTCAACCCTTGGCGCAGCCAGCCTGGTGACAGAGAAAGTCAAATTAAACGAAAAGCAAAAGCGCTCTAAAGCATTGGCACAAACTCAAGTTAACAAACGCTTACTTAACGAACATGGTTTGAATATTCCCCCGTCAATGAAAGATGAAGCGGAGCAATTTGTTGTCTCACCCACGAATTGGGCCGGGATCATTGATCAAGCGCTTGCGCCGCCACGTACTCGCAAACATTATCAAAAGTCGATGGTATCGATTTCAGGAACGCGAGCGGTCATCGAAACACGATCATCGAAAAATATTATGACCGTCGATGATCTTATGACCTTATTTGCCCTGTTTACTCTCACAGTGCAGTATCACGATCATCATAAAGATCAATATCAATTAGACGCGTCACAAGTGCCCAATAAAACGCCATTATACATTACCGATATTTTGTCGTTACGGGGTAAAAAAGACAGTGGACCTGCCCGCGATTCGATTCGTGACAGCATTGAACGAATTGAATACACCGATTTTCAACTTCATGAACTCACAGGCCGCTGGTTAAGTGAAAACATGCCTGAAGGCTTTAAAAGTGATCGTTTTCGCTTTTTAGCGCGCACCATTACCGCCTCAGAAGAAGCGCCAACGGAAGGCAGTGATGGCGAAATACGCATTAAACCGAATTTATACATCTTGGTTTGGGAGCCGTCGTTTTACGAAGAACTACTCACGCGGGATTATTTCTTCTTGTTTCCACCTGAGATCTTAAAACAGCATACGCTGGTATTTCAGCTTTACTCCTATTTTCGCAGTCGTATGGTACGCCGCCACAGCGATGCCATGCTGTTAAGTGAATTGAACCAAAAACTCGCACGTAACATTGAATGGCGACGTTTTTCGATGGATCTTTTGCGCGAGTTACGTCGATTGTCCGATGGAAAAGGGGACGATTCACTGTTTGTGGTTAATTTGTGGGGTTATCACTTGACGATTGAGGCCACCGGCGAGGCGAAAAACCGCGATTATCACGTCGCGATTCAATGTGACGCCGAAGAAGTTTTACGCTACTCACGGGCTCGTACCACCAACGCGGGTAAGCGCAATATGGCACCAACCTTGCCAAACCCGTTGCGTAATGAAATGGTCAGTCGAAAACAGCTCGATGAACTTTCAGGGATCATTGATGGCGAATTTGAGCCAATTCAGCGCAAACCTCGCTCAACCAATGGTAATTTGGGGCGTCGAGTGAAGCTCAGAAAGCACTTGGTTGAGATCAATGCAGACGAAATAACCATTACACTATCCAAATATACCTCGCCAGAGGCTCTAGAACGCAGTATCAGCGCGTTATCAGCAATGACAGGGCATTCCTATGCCTCAATTAAAGAAGAGTGTTCTGAGCTTTTGGAGAAGCTCGATTGGCTTCGAGTCGATGAAGATGTTGTGAATTATTCTACGCTGAGCCAGTTGGTTGAGCTGTATAACAGTCAAAATAGCCATAAACATCTCTCAATTGAGCGGTTAATTGCAGGATTAGCCGTTCGCCGTAAAGTGTGTCGTCAGATCTTTGAAGGGCACCTGGATGACTCGGTGATGACCGCGCTTGAAGAGATGGCGGTCTAATACAAAACCCCTTGATCATGAAACGATGATCAAGGGGTTTTTATCCAATGATCTTAATGTCGCCGCGTCGAAGCATGCCTAAATTCGTGGCTTTCATTCCATTCTAATTGTTCCATTAATGCCACGTGCGCCTCGCGCAATTGCTTCACCCTCAAAGCCCAAATCGAGCCCATTTGTTGTTGGCAAAATGTCAACATTAACACCGTGATGTGTTGCAGCCGTCTCATGCACCAATCTCGAATGTGAATATCACAATCCAACGTTTTGGCAGTATGGGCCAAGTCGGCATAGATCGCCTGCAGTCGGTGGTAGGCTTGAATTGGTTTGCGTTCACGCACATGTTCAAATTGACGTAGGCTGGCATCAAGCCAAGTGGCAATGGCTTGGCTTTGAGCGTCACTTAAGGTTGGGCCCCAAACCGCTTGAGGCGTTTGAGCAATTAGTTCGATCAATATCGTGTCTTGATCGTCACTATGCACTTGATCATCGTTCCGAGATTGATACCAAGTATTGAGTTTTTGCTGCCAGCTATCGAGTGATGGTGTCATTTGTTGATCCTCGCTCTCGCCGGTTGTGAGAGACGTTTACCAACACGAACACAACCGCATCAAATATCAGCGCTCGTGAAATGATAGACCACAGTAAAACGTCAGTCAGTTTTAAGCCAAAATAACGCGCTTCAAACACGATGTTTTCACGTGGGAATCTTTTAAATGTACTGCGAGAATGATGCCATTGCAAAGTGAATAGCATGCAAAAAATCAGCTAGTAATCGAATACTCGATAGAATCACATTTTGCAGCTTTTCTACTTAATAGAAGTGCTGTGCTTTGCTATAGATAGCACGAGGAAATGTCGAAATAGAGTGTTGCGGAGGTACTATGTCCATCAATTCTATCGACCATGATGAAATGGCCAACATGGCACACAAATGGGAGATCCCAGAAGAGGGGATCGTCGCGCGACCCGATAAACAGATGCGTTCGGCCGCAGCTCGTCGCCGCATTGAAATGTTACGGGAAATTCGTGAAAGTGGTTTAACCATAGAAGAAGCGCGCGAGTTGGGTTTAATTCATTGAGGCTGTATGCGTGGGCGGCGCAAAACCCGCCCTGATTGACGACTCTCCACCACTTGGTTCAAATCGACTGCTCTTGTTTCCATTTTGATCAAGCCTATTCAAAAGTTCTATACCCGTCCTACTTAAAGTTGCAGCGTTGTTGGCTGGCTCTTACAAACCTCATCACATAGTTCATCTATGTTCACGAAGTGCTCAGAGGCTTTGTTCGTTTGCCGCCTACCAGCAACTCCAAGTTGTTTGGGTATATACGCCTGTGCTATATTTCGCGAACCCTTTTTTGTTGACCAAGATCGGTATTGCATGCCATTTAATCTTTCGTTGTTGCCCGAGCAAGAGAAAAACAAAATTGAGCTTGATAAACAGGCTTCTTTTTTGGTTTGGCAATTGCGCGCCGCGAAATGCGGCCCGGATGCGGTGATCACGCAAGCGCAAAAAATAGTGTCGCCTGAAGAGCGAGCTTGGTTTGAACAATCGGTGGCCAAATACAAACGAGTGATGGGCGTGGCATAAGCCAGCCACTGCGTTTTGCTAAGCAGATGTTTTGTTAGCAGAACGAGTATCTATCCTTCGCGTTCAATTGAATTTAGAGAGACATCCCTATGGGAAGAAGTTTTGAAGTGCGTAAAGCCTCTATGGCGAAAACCGCAGGTGCAAAAATTAAAGTTTATTCAAAATACGGTAAAGAAATTTACGTGTGTGCGAAAAACGGCGGTGCTGATCCTGACATGAACTTGTCACTGCGCCACCTGATCACGAAAGCGAAAAAAGATCAGGTTCCAGCGCACGTTATCGAAAAAGCGCTCGATAAAGCAAGCGGTGGCGGCGGTGAAGATTATGTGCCAGCACGTTATGAAGGCTTTGGCCCAGGTGGTACCAGCGTGATTGTTGACTGTCTAACCGACAACGGCAACCGTACTTACCAAGATGTACGTCAATGCTTTGTCAAAACCGGTGCAAAAATCGGCGTTGAAGGTTCGGTTTCTCACATGTTTGCTCACCAAGCGGTGTTCCAATTTAAAGGCGATGACGAAGAAGCGATCCTTGAAGCGCTAATGATGGCTGACTGTGACGTGACGGACATCGAATTGGAAGACGGTGTGGTAACGGTATACGCGCCAAACACTGAGTTTTTCAAGGTGAAAACGGCGTTAAACGCGGAGTTTCCTGAGCTGACTTTGGATGTTGAAGAGATCACTTTCGTGCCACAAAACTACGTGACTGTGCCAGAAGAAGATCAAGAAAAGTTCCAAAAATTCCTTGATATGCTAGACGATTGCGATGACGTTCAGCAGGTTTATCACAACGCTGAGCAGTGATTTCGAACGGTTTGATCGCTGTCGTATCTGGCGGTGTTTAAGAACCATTTAATGTATTAAAAAAATCGAGCTGGTTTGCAGCTCGGTTTTTTTTTTGCTCTAGAAACTGTTTTGCGCTGCGAGATACGCCGACATCGCTTTGATTTCCGCATCGCTAAAAGGCTGCATGGCGATTTCCATCGGTATGTACAAGCCATTTTTGCGTCGCTTTTCGCGGTAATCGATGAGCTGATTGTAAAGATACTGCTCGGATTGACCACCAATCTTTGGATACAAAGGGACCACAGGACGATTCCCTGCCTCACCATGGCACTGCACGCAGCCACCGCGTCCTGGATTACGATACAGTGCTTCGCCTTCTGAAATTAACGGTGAAGGCTCTGCTGCGGTGGCGACTGCGGCGACCACACTTAAACTGAACGTGCATAGTGAGGAGATGCATAAGGAAATAAGGCGCATTAGGGCTGCTCCATTAGGCACTGTAGCCAGTGTTGATACGTGGTTTCTGGTTGATCGAGATAGCCGCTTGCGATGAAGCGAACGGCGCCATTTTGCGCCACGAGTGTCACTGGCAAGCCGTGAAAGCCGAGCGATCTTAATGACTCAAAATCTTCGATGATCCCTTGATTTAACGCGCTTGCGCCAAGTGACTCAAGCGTATTGGCCGCGGCGGCATTTAGCGGACCAACGTGCAGCGTACTGAGCGCAAAGCGGGGCAGGGTGCCATTTTGATTGGTCGACATTTGATCAGTCAACGTTTCATTCGTCAATGGTTGATTCGTTACTGCTTGATTCGTCAATGTGCTGGCAAGAGAGACCAACATGGGTAACTCTTTGCGGCATGGTGCGCACCAGTTAGCCCATAGGTTAACAAGGCTGATTGGCGCGCTATTGACCTGCGTAACAATGGCACTTGGCCAAGCAAGGCTTGCGTTTGGCTCTAGCGCGACAAATGGCGTAGGAACCTGGCAAACCTGACTGGCCAGCGCAGGTGTGGTTAACGCACTCAAAAGCAGCAATAGCGCACTTGTCCGGCGCTGCATGTGGCGATAAAGGGGTATATTGGACCGTTTTATCATTGCGTCGCCTCGCGCGCTGTCGCGGGCAACTCTGCGATCATCGCATTCGCAATTTTCTCCGCGCCATCACCATAACCGTACACGTCAACTAACTCACCATCGGGTCCATAGAGATAGAGGTAGGTTGAATGAAACACTTCGTACAGCTTGGGCAGGGGGGCGTAAACTGGTTTGCCATCTCGAGAGTACCCATAAGTGGCGCGCAGTGATTTTGCCACGGCTTTGGTTTGTGCATCGTTGCCCACCAGCCCAACCAATTTAGGGTGAAAATATTGCACGTATTGAGCAATATTTTCTGGGGTATCTCGATGGGGATCAATCGAGATAAATAGAGGCGTCACCCACTGGGCTTTATCGCCAAGGCGATGCATGACGCCTGCCATATCAAGGGCGGTGGTCGGGCAGATCTCAGGACACGAGGTGTAACCAATGGCAATGAAAAGATATTGATTGGGCCATTGTTTTTCAGTCACGGTGCCAACATTGGCTTGTTGTAATTCAAAGCGCAGTGGTGCGGCATTCGCGTTGGTTGTCATTAATGTTGGCATTGCGAGAGCAATTAACGCCAACGAGCGCAGGCCATTTTTTATGAGATTGTGCCCACGCTTATGAAGGATCGATAGCATAATCTACTCCTAGTGGCAGATGGTGTTTGTCAGCCCCATCGCGATAAGATTGGGTTTAGCAAGGCCGGTTTCTAATGGGGCTAGGCGCGTTTCTTTGCGCAAATCCAGTACCAGCAGCTGGCTACTGTCACCTTGCGTTGCAAACAGGGTTTTCGAGTCAGCGACTACCACCACATCGCCCAGTGGCGCGGTTAATGGAAAATGCTGCGCAGGCGCATCGCTGGTGAGATTGAACACATTGAGACCACTGTGCGTGGCCACCACGCCGATGGATTCCAGCCATCCGGTGCGGATTTCTGTGGTTTGATCTTTAAAATCAATCGTTTTTACGGTTTGGCCGGTCCAGCTATTGACCACCAGCCCTTGGCCATTTTCGGCGGCTAAAATCATGTGTTCGCTGTCTGAGCTAACATAAGGACGCCAGGGTTTTGCGTCTAACGAAATGGTGGCGAACTCTTGTTCCATGAAGAGATCCCACACCGCCACCTTGTTTTTATTCAGATCGCCAACCATCGCAAGGCGCGCGTCAGGTGAGAGGGTGACTTCTGAGACGGCGCCGCCGCTGCCAAGTTGAATTTCACGGGTGGCTTTATCGTGCACACGCCAAATTAGGGTGCGGCCACTGTTTTGTTCCGTGATGTACAGGTTGTAGCCGCCGTTGTCAAAGTTGATGCTATAGGGCTTAGCAAGGTTTGGCACGGTTTCAAGGTAGCGGCCAGTCAGAGGTTCGAGCATGATCAGTTTGTCGTCAAGCTTAACCGCAAGACGCGCGCCATCTGGCGCCACAACGATGCCTTGCGGAACGCCATCTACGGCCATAGTCCAATGTTTCTTTTCGATGAGATCGTAAACGTACACCGTTGGTGTCTTACCATCGATGTACAGCAGCATGTCTTGCACATCGGAAACTTCTAGTGCGCTGGGTATCACGCTTAGGCTTAAGGTATCGACATGACGATGGTTAAAGGTATCAATAACCGCAACACGCGGTGAGGTTTTATCAGTAATAAACGCCCAACGCGCACCGTCATCATAACGGCTTGGATCGCTCGCTTGGGCTGCAAAAGGGGTGGCTACAGCAAGCAGAGCGCTTAGCCAGAAACGAGATAGTGTCTTCATAGGGGGGAAGTCCAAAAGCTAAATGAAAACGAAAAATGCCCCCGAAGGGGCATTAATGATTTAAGGGTTACGAATACAGCGAGTGTAGAACTCGGTATCTTTGATCATGCCAAGGCCTGATCCAATTTGATAACCTTGCGCCCAAGCACCGTTACCTGTGTCTTTGCGTTGATCAAGCATCTCCGGTGTTTGGTCTGCCTTACGAGGAGGCAGTGGTCGCACAAACAGAGTTGGTCCTGGTAAGTCGCTGGTGCTACTCCAGAAGAAGTATTTTACCGGCGTGTTCGGGAAGAACTCTTCATCAATGGATGGTGACGTTTTGTTATAGTTAACAATGGAAACCAACTCTTTGATGTTCGGTAAGCGCCAATCATCAAACCCGGCGTACGTCAGATTTTCGCAGTATTCAATCGAATCCCACCAGTCGCGACGTTGGTAATCGATTTTTTGTTGCCACATTCGATTGGTGACTTTCTCGGTTACCGTACCATCTTGGTTATCGACGTATTGCATGTTGTGATACGCCGCGCCATTGTCGGCACGCACGCAGCGGGTAAGCTTAGTCGATGCGGTATGCTGACCCATAATATGGCCATCTGGGAAGCCCACGTGCCAAGCGTGATCAGGGTGATCGCTGACTGGGAATGCCCAAATGCCCGAGCTCATGCGTGGCATGTTAAGGAAAGCCTCGGTATTGATCGCTGGGCGGAATTCACCCAAATCGGTAATACTTTGCAGCTCTTTCATCAGCGGATAACGCCAATCATCGTAGCCATCAAGCACCAGATTTTCGCAGTACTGTTCACCTTCTACCGCGGTCATCCACAAGCGGCTTGAATCGCGCTCCCAAGTTAACTTGGTGTTGTTATCCAAGACGGTTTTGCCCGATTTACTGATGGTGTAGCTTAATGGGTTTTGTGGGTAATCTGAGTCTTCGCCGTGTTGGTCGATGAAGTTTTGAATTTGGCCAGTGTCAGGCATTAAAAAGCCTTCAACGGCTGGCATTCCTTCACCCGTAATAAACGCTTTGCGCTCGATAGGGGTGTAATACATACCTGTGACATAAGCGACGATGTCAGCGTAGTCGTCTTCGCTCAGCATTTTCGCAAACGGTGTCATGACCGCCGCTTGGCGAGTATTGCGTTTACCATCACGATAGGCTGTCATTTGCTCATACACGTAAGCGGGCATTTGACCTTTGAGTGGTGGGTAAGCGGGGTTGGTGCTTGCGCCTTGTTCGCCATGACACATTTTGCATGTGGCGTCGTATTTGGCTTTACCACGTTTATACGCGTCGCTTTCCAATACGTCTTGGCGTGGATTCCATTTCATTGGACGCTCGCTAAGCACGAGTGCGACATCAGCAATCTCTTTTGGCGTGACGGTATATACCATCTGTTTCATCTGCGAAGAGACACCAGATTGACGCTCCATATCCATATCAACCAATTGGTTGTAGAAATATTGTGGGTCAAAGCCTTCCAATTTTGGGCTCAGTGTTTCTGGCACTTCTTCCAGTGCCGGACGGTGACAGCCCATATAACAACCGTTGATAGTACGGCTAGCGAGCTGGCGTTCTTGTGGCGTTAAATCGGCTGCAGTACGACGAATGGTGTAGTCTTCATAGCCATTATCAATGTCGGTGACTTTGTCAGTTTCAGCGTGTGCACCAAATGCTACCGCCGTTACCGCCAAAAGACTCAATGCTAATTTTGATGGTTTGAATGGATTAGTCATTGTTGTGTTCTCCCAAGAGAGTAGCGATTTCACGCATACGCGCTTCTTCGCGAAGACGCATGTCACGTTTTAATCCTGGGTGGGCAATATCGTAGTGACAGCTTGAACACTGCCAATCGGGATCGCTGTCTTTACGCGCAAACGCCATTTGGTGGGTTTGATCCGAAATAGGTGATTCGCTAGTGGCTTTTTCGGCACGTGGCTCTAAGCCTTTGTGGCAGCTTTCACAACCTGAATCAAACACATAGTCGGTGCGTTTTGGGTGTAGCTCTTCGTAATCCAAGGCGTCCATCTGTAGCACATATTCGCCAAACAGATGGCGCATGCCTGAAGTGCCTTTGACCCAAAGCTCTTCCACTACATTGGAATCTGGCAGGTGACAAGAGACACAGTCAGCGACAAAGCCTTGCGTGTTGTTGCCGCCATGGACACTTTGAGCAAACGTTTCGGTCGCTGGCGTCATGGTGTGACAAGTGCCACAATATTCGTTGGTGCTAAACGCGTGCAAAACTTCACTGGCTGGCAGCGAAGCCAAAAGGCCAATGCCGGCACCAGCCGCAATCAAGCTGGCTAAGACCGCACCACGCACGGTGCGAATTTGTTGCCAAAGCTGTTTCATTTTTTCACCTCTTGCGCCAGTTGCGCCGATGTTTTAACGATGGCTTTGCACGTGACGCCAGGCGCCCATGCCATCCATACATCCACATCGTATTCTTCCCCAGCAACAGGACGTTTGGCCAAATTAAACAGCATGACGTGTTTACCGCCTGGTTTTAGTACAACAGGCTGGTTTGGTTTGACGGGAAGGCGAGAAAGACGCTGCATTTTCATCACGCCATCAACGTGGGTCATGTCGTGCAGTTCGGTATAAGTGGTAAGCTCAGGTACCGCTGCGCCAAAAAGACTTTCTGGCCCAGGCAGACGCAAAGCTTGCGTTTGTTCGTCAAGGGTATAAGTCAAATTAAAATACAAGCCGGTTTTATCGCTGCCAGGCGCAGGTTCGCGGATCACACAGTCACTGACTTGCACATTTGCGTGCGCGCTAAAGCAACTGAGTCCAAGCAACAACGAACAAAAAGTACGTTTCATGGTGCTGTCCTTGTGGTTAGAAAGAAACGATGAGGCCAAGGTTGTAGTTGTTGCCTTTGGCTTTTAGTTGTGGGGTAGTTGCCTTAGTCTTGTCGCTGTCGCCATAGAAAGCCGCTTCGCCATAAATGGCAAAATGATCATTTAGCGCATGGTTAACGTTGGCAATCCACAAAGATTCATTCTCTTGGTGTCCAAACCAATCGGCGCGTTGGTAACCCAGGCTGAACTTGGTGTCGTCTAGGGTATAACGGGTTGAGAGTGCGTAAACGTTGCGGCGGCCAAAAGGTACGTCATAGTCAAACTCGGCGACTGCACCAACGTACCATTGATCCCATTGGTAGCTTGTTGCCGCCACGGTACGCTGCGCGTCTTCTTTGGCATTGTTCATCTCTTTTGCTGTGAAAGAGTGGTTGACCACAAAGCTGAAATTGTTGCGACTGTACAAAGCGCGAAGACCAATAATATCGGCATCGTTATCGTTGTACTCTTTTGGGGTGATCATTGCGGCTTTGAACTGAAAACCGTTCATTTTTGGTGTCATAACCGCTAACTGGTTTGAGCCGTAACGTTTGCCGCCAAACAGTAAATTGTCGCTATGACGCTCCATGTTGTTGCTGTCAAAGATATCCACTTTGCTGTAAAGATCTTTCCATGTTCCCGTTGTACCGGTACCGATGAAAGCACCACCGTACGTCTTGTTCACTAAGGCGATGTTGGCTTCACGTACGATAATATCGTTGTCTTTGCTAGCGTCAGTCAGTGATTCTGAGTATTCCAGTTCCAAGGTGTAGTGCGCTGCAATGGCTTCCGCTTTTACGGTGCCTTTTAGCCCTACTTCTGCGCGAGCGATGTCGGTAGTGTAATCGGCGTAGTCATGCCAAGCGGCTTGTGCTTGGATTTCACCGTAGAATTGAGGTTTTGGAGCCTCTAGAGTTTGGGCAACGCCATAAACAGAAAAGGTACTTAAAAGGGCTAGCGTGCAAACATTTGTTTTCATAATTGGGCCATAAATTGAAATAATTTTTCATCGGCGAGTATATGAAGCGGATTTATAAAGAGAACATCGCTTTTGGCATCGGAGCTATGCGTAAAGTGAATAGAGTGTTTTTTGTGCAGTGATTAGTGAAAAACGCCTATTGTTCTATGGCTTAACTTTATGTTTTTATTGGTTTTAACATTCTGTTTTTACTTTCATTTCAACTAAGTAACGTCGACTTTTTGTGGTAGCGCTGAAAAACTTTGCTACAATTCGGCCCCTTTTGGTGTTCAACAGCGTTCTCTATGGTGGCCGTTTAATCATGTCATACCCAATCGATACTCTACGAATGTTTTGCTTATTGGCGGAAAAGCTCAGTTTTACTGAAGCGGCAGAGGCGTTAAATGTGAGTCAGCCAACGTTGAGCCGCAAGATAAGCCAACTTGAGCAGAGTGTGAAACTGCGACTGTTTCACCGAGGCGGCAACCAAATTCATCTCACGCCACAGGGAATCGTGTTTTTAGAGTCCTGCCAGCGTATTTTGCAAGATTTGGATGATACTTTGGATGGTCTTCACGATACGACGGAGATGATTCGTGGTGATATTACCATTGGGCTATTGCACCCGATGGCTCGTTGGTTAAGTCCGGTTTTTTTTCGTGAGTTTTGCGACCGCCACCCAGAGATCCGTATTCATTTAGTGACCTTGCATCCAGCTTCGCTGCGCGAAATGGCCGCGTGTGACATTATGATTTCACCCCTGCTACCGGTTGACCATTCACTGGTCGCAAAACCGTTAATGCAATATCGCCGCATTTTTTGCGCGGCCCCTGAGTATTTGTCACGTATGGGAACGCCTCAGCATCCCAGTGAATTGGAATTTCATCACTGCATCACCAATACCAATGCGCCAAAAAAAGAAAATACTTGGTTTTATGAAAATCACTTAGGTGAGTCGGGCACGGTGTCGGTCGATGGGATCATAAGCAGTGATTCGGTTGATATTGCGATTAACCTTGCTGTATCAGGTATGGGCGTTGCGCTCGTGCCGTCAAAGCAGATTGTGCAGCAAAAGACGGAAAATCAGCTGGTCGAACTGTTTGACGGTGAGTTTTGCCAATGTGGCCAGATGTACGCAGTGTATCGGTCACGTAAATATCAGCCAATGCGCTTTCACGTTTTTATGGAAGAGCTGCGCGCGTTTCTTACCAACGAACCTTATCCGCCACTGCCGACTATCGAGACTTGAGTTTACAGTGTAAATTGCCACCGTATCCCATCTTAGCGGCGTGGTTTTGACTTGGCGTCTTTCTGACTTTCACACGGAAAGCAGCGGGCGAGACCTGTGAGCAGTTTCGAAATGCGGTAGCGATGCCGAGCAAAATAAGCGTAAGCGCGCTCAGCCAAAGGACGAACCCAGTGCCAGCGTAGCGGGCCATATAGCCAAGGTACTCCAACAAGAGACCACGCCTGGTGTAGCGCATCAAGCCCGAGTAACCATTGATGATCTGGCGTTAAACCGTGCAATGTTTCTTTGGCTCTGCGGCAATCTAAAGCGGGGTTAGCTTTGGCTTGCTCACTACCGAGTGGTATCAGTTGAAGACGCTGTTGTGTGTCGCGCTTTTTGAGCGCGCTCATTTTTTTAACACACAAGGGACATGTGTCGTCATAAAACAGCGTGAACGGAATTGGTCGATTTTTCTGCATAAGCCAACGTCTCCAATATTGAACCTGAACCGCGCGTCCGAAATGCTTACGCGCAATTTGCGTTTTGGATCATTCGCAAAACCGATATGAGAGTAGGGTATACACTAGGTTGAGAGTCATACTGGTCACAAAAATTTATCCCTTTGCATTTGAAGCTGCAGAGTTGTTGGCGGGCTCTTACAAACCTCATTACGTAGTTCGTCTATGTTCACGAAGTGCTCAGAGGCTTTGTTGGCTTGCCGCCTACCTGTAACTCTAAGTTGTTTGGGTATAAGACTTAACTTAGCGCAACAAAAGCAAGCGAAGTCGCGCTGCGTATGTTGGTTGATATTAAAAAGCGCGACGCAATGCTGTGAAAATTCGCGCGTCATTTGTATCTGTCTCACTAAGTGAGAAAAAACATCGTTTTAAATCGATTGTTATCTCATTTGGTGAGAATTGGCGTGTGATAGAGTTGGTAAACCCGTGTGGTGAAAGGCAAACTGACCGACAAATAAAAACAATCCCATGACGGTAAGCGCAATTGTGCGAGCTCAATGGAGCGAAGAGGTTTTATGAATCAGTTAATTTCTGTGGGGGCGCTGGAGTCGTTTCTTGTCGCAATTGTGGTGTTATTTTTAGGCCACATGATCAATGCGCGACTGCCTATTTTGAAAAAGTTCAATATTCCAGAGCCGATTGTCGGCGGTTTGGTCGTTGCCTGCATTATCACCGTGTTGCACTTTAACCAAATCGACCTGGTGTTTGATTTGCCGTTACAAAACACCTTTATGCTGATGTTTTTCTCAACCGTTGGTTTGGCCGCCAATTACACTCAACTGCTCAAAGGTGGCATGAAAGTGTTCATTTTTCTTGCGGTGGCCTCATTTTTTATTGTGATTCAAAACGGGATTGGCGTTTCGTTGGCAACGGCGTTAGGTCTGGATCCGCTAATGGGATTAATTGCAGGTTCGATTACGCTCTCTGGTGGTCACGGTACTGGCGCTGCGTGGTCACACACCTTTGCTGAGACTTATGGTATTGAAAATGTGCTTGAAATCGCGATGGCATCGGCCACCTTTGGGTTGATTGCTGGTGGTATCATTGGCAGTCCAGTTGCTCAGCGTCTCGTGGAGAAGTTCGGTTTAGAGTCTGAATACGGTCGTGGCACTCAAACTCACAAGCGTTTTCCTGAAGTGGTGACCTACAATGAGTACGAAGAAGATAAGGTGACCGCGAAAAAGGTGATAGAAAACCTATTTATTATGCTGATCTGCGTGTTAGGCGCGCAGTATTTGTCAAAATGGGTTGCTACGTTTGAAGTGAAATGGTTGATGATCCCCGACTTTGTTTATGCCTTGTTTATCGGTGTTGTGATCACCAATGTTTTGGAGGTGACGAAACTGCGCAAGGTCGATACGGAAACAGTGGATATTCTTGGCACTGTGAGTCTCTCTCTGTTCTTGGCCATGGCGTTGATGAGTTTGAAGCTGTGGAATATTTTTGATTTGGCTCTACCGTTTTTAGTGATCTTAACGATTCAGTCTATTGTGCTTGGCATTTTTGCTTATTTTGTGACGTTTAAAGTAATGGGGCGTAATTATGATGCTGCTGTGATCGCTAGTGGTCACTGTGGCTTTGGTCTTGGCGCCACCCCGACGGCAGTTATGAATATGGGTTCAATCGTCAATCGTTACGGCCCATCTCCTCAGGCGTTTATGGTTGTGCCTATTGTTGGCGCTCTGTTTATCGACATTATGAATTTGATCATCCTTCAAGCGTATTTATCATTCTTAGCTTGAGGTATACCAATAGATGAGATGATCTTTCAATAAGAGGCTCATCGTTCAGATAGCGAAAACAAAAAAACGCGAAGGGCCAGAAACCCTTCGCGTTTTTTTCTAATACTATTTCGGCTTGAGGAGGCAGTAAGGAGGTTAACCGCGGTTAAAACCCTTTAATGTTCTCCGCTTCAAGTTCAGTAAAGTATTTCACGGTTTTGACTTTCAGCTCTTGCGTTGATGGCTCATCACACACAATCACAGATTTTGGATGCAGCTGCAGCGCAGAAACCGTCCAAAGGTGGTTCACGCTGCCTTCAACAGCCGCTTGAAGTGCTAAGGCTTTACCGTGTCCTGTAACCAGAATCATCACTTCTTCAGCATCCAGCAGTGTACCCACGCCAATGGTTAAGGCGTATTTTGGCACTTGATTGATATCGCCATCGAAAAAGCGCGAATTCGCGATACGAGTGTCTTCAGTTAAGGTTTTGATACGGGTTCGCGATGAAAGCGATGAGGCGGGTTCATTAAAGGCAATGTGGCCATCGTTACCCACGCCACCCATAAAGAGATTGATGCGGCCGTAGGATTTGATTTTGGCTTCATAGCGTTGGCATTCGGCCTCGTGATCCATCGTATTGCCGTTGAGTAGATTAATGTTCTCTTCTTGAATGTCGATGTGGTTGAAGAAATTGTTGTACATGAATGAGCGATAAGATTCAGGATGATCTGCCGGCAAACCAATATATTCATCCATATTAAATGTGACGACATGCTTGAAGCTGACTTCTCCCGCCTGATATAGCTCAATTAGGGCGTTATAGGTGGACAGTGGCGTACCACCTGTAGGTAAACCTAGAACAAATGGGCGTTCAGCCGAAGGGTTGAATTCTTTAATGCGTTGAACAATGTGCGCCGCGGACCATTTGCCAACCTGTGCCGCTTTGTGTAATGGAATAAGTCTCATCGTTTGCCCCTAATTGTGGAATATGGCGATACTCTGTGCTCGATAGTGTTACGTTTTATTGGCGCTGTCGTAGCGAATATGGCGTAACGCACTGTTGTCGCGTCGTTTGCATCAATTTATTAATTCGCAGTATAAAATAAGTTTCAGAATGCGGCTACGGATTTTGATCACAATTTCTCACTGTTGACAAAAATGTGCGATGGATAACACGTTTTTGGCTGTTTCACCTCAATCTAAGTCACTTTGTGATTTGGTCTTTTTTTAAAGGAAAATAAGTTATTGTTTCGAATATGCTATACCTAATGGGTACTGCACTTGAGTTCTGCGTAAGGTGCGGTTTAGCTGCGGTTATTACGTCTTTTTAAGTGAAAGATGTTGTTCAAGCGCGACGAACCGATGATTTTGAAGTGCGGGCACAGCCAGTAAAATGGGCACATTCCACTCGAATTAGGACGCAATTGCATGCAAAACGAACTGGAAATTTCAAAAGTCTTGGAAGTGTTTGAATGGATTCGTCGTCATGGTGAGGCAACCGACAATGGCTATCGTTATGACGATATGGAAGTGACCAGTGATTATGACGGCTATACACTCTATTTTGCCGCTCACGATGTCACTTTAACGATTGGGTTTCATCAAACCTACCTATGGCATTATGATGATGCCAATCACAAAGAGCGTTTTATGGCCTCTTTGAATCGATTGATTGCCAAGGTTGATGAGTCTGAGGATGAAGGGTATCACGAAGAGTAAAACGGAAATTGTGAGGACGAAAGCGCCCTCGCGTCCGTATTGGTGTCTGTGATCGAACTTGACGCGTTACTCAGTGTGAAAATGAGAAAGAAGAGAGTCACGGAGTAACGCGGTTTCGTTTAGTCTTCTTCGACGATACTGGTATCTTCGTCTGCGAAGTCTTCACCACCCTCAGACTTATTGCGGCCGTTTAGAGTGTGGAAGCGTTTGCGGCCACGAGCTAAACGAACGTATTTTAGCCAAGTCCGTTCGTGCTTGCTGTTGGCCAATTCAGGATTGTCGAGCACCTCGATAAAGTGCTTTTCTTCTTCGTTTGCCGGGGCCAGTTCACCGGATTCCAAGCTTACAAAAGTATCCCCATAAATTGTTAGGATTTCTTCTTCAGCCAGAGTAAAATCGCCAGACTTCGCAAAGCCACGTGGGAACTTTGTGTTATCGTAGAAACGTCTTTTGCCATGACGAATTTGAGTGTCAGACATATTAACCTCGAGTGTTAAACACAACTACTAATCTTGATGAATTATGGCGAAAATTAGGCGTAAAATAGTTAAAAGAAAAACAAAATTTTTTTGTCGTTAATATTAATTTCACTTGTTAATTTGGCGAGATTATCGTCAAGGGATCGCATATGGACGTCAAAGTCTTCCGAACATTTTTAGAACTAGCAAAAGTTCGTCACTTTGGCCGCGCCGCTGAAAACATGTACATCACGCAAGCGGCGGTGAGTGCGCGGATCAAACAGTTAGAAAACTACTTTGATACTCAGTTGTTCATTCGAGATCGCAATAACATTAAGTTGACCTCGTCTGGCGAACGCTTAGTAAGCTACGCAGAGGTCATGGTTACCACATTGCAGCAGGCCAAAATGGAGTTGTCGCTTGAGAGCGGTAAGGCGCTGCAGTTAACCTTAGGTGGCACGCCAAATGTGTGGGATGCCTACTTACAAAATTGCTTAAGTGTGATCACTGACTCGTTTGGCGGTTATGGATTTATTGCCGAAGTGATGGGGCGCGAATTATTGAACCGTGGCTTGCAAGAACGCACGTTAGATATGGCGTTCGCGTTTGATCAAATTAAAGCGGATGAGCTTTCGTGCCGCAAGGTTGCTGATCTTACTTTGGTGATGGTGTCGACGGAGCCGTGTGGTGTGGAAACGGTGTTTGATAACAAATACGTTTATGTCGACTGGGGTACGAAATTTACCTCTGAACACGCCGAGCGCCATCCGAAAACGCCGGCCCCTTATCTGCGTACCTCGACGGCACGTATCGCGTTGGATTTTATTCTTGAGAAGGGCGGTAGCGCTTATTTGCCTGCGCCTTTGGTGCAGCCATTTATTGACAGTGGCCGTTTGCACCGAGTCGCTCAGGTGTCCGATTGGACTCGCCCGATTTATTTGAGTTACCGTAAATCAAGTTCATCACTCGATGCAATCAAGCAAGTTGAAGATTTGGTACGTGACATTTCTCCCATGACTGCGTTTAGCTTGCAACGAGCAGGATACTAGCGTTTATCGCCGTCCTACTTGAATTTGCAACGTCAAGTAGGTTGGCAATATGTCAGGACTTAAAAAAGGGCACGTGACTGAGTCTACGTGCCCTTCGTTTTTTCTTTTTCGTTACAGTTAAAGATTCATTAAGTTCTCTAATGATTCTTCAATATTCGCACAGTGATATGTGTGAATATCAACCCCATCCGACGTCGCGTTAATTTGAACCGTTTCGATCTGCTCCGCGCCTTGCGTTTCAATGATCCCCAATGAATCCTCAACGGATTTGCTCGTGACCACTTTTTGGTCACGAAGTACAATAATGCAAGAATGCAGATCCATAGCCAGTTTCCTATTTATTTATATTTTTTGATTTCCCATAGTTAAAAGTAGTCAAGATTTTGAGAATTACCAAAATTAAAACAAAAATAAATTTGCTTCCGAAAGTGGCCAGTGACATCGGCATTTTTCGTTACACTGACAAACCAAGTCATTCTCGCTGAAGCATGCATCTTGAGGTTACTTGGGCATCACTAAGGAGCAACGAGTGAAGCGTATTTCAAATTTGACGGGTAACGGTATTGGCTCAGCCACTTCAGAACTGCCACTGCAAGCGTGTCATCGTGCCAGAATGGCGCGAGACCCTCGTTTCGATGGTCGTTTTTTTGTCGCGATATCGACGACAGGCATTTTTTGTCGGCCGATTTGCCCGTCTCCGCTCGCCAAAGAGTCTCATGTCCAATATTTTGCGCTGGCTGCACAAGCGTTGAATGCGGGCTATCGTCCTTGTTTACGTTGCCGCCCAGAGAGCGCGCCAGACTCTTGGGCATGGCGAGGCACACAGACCACGGTGGCTCGCGCGCAACATTTGATTGAACAGGGCGCATTGGTGACTCAATCGCTTCCTCAGCTGGCTGAGCGTTTGGGCGTCAGTGATCGTTATCTGCGAATGTTATTTCAGCAACAAATTGGCATGTCACCAAAGCAATATTCCCTCTATCACCAACTGATGTTTGCCAAATCACTTTTGCATAACAGTGCCCTGAGTGTGACTCAAATCGGTTTGGCTTCAGGATTTCACAGTACACGACGCTTTAATGATGCATTTAAAAAACAGTTGCATTTATCTCCCTCGCAAGTGCGTCGAGAGGCACCAGATAGGCTGACCGATAATCAAGTATTGCTGCATTATCGTGGTCAGCTGAATTGGCGTTATACGCTGGACTTTTTGGCCAAACGCGCAGTGGATGGATTGGAAAAAGTGACAGAGCACAGTTACGCGCGCTATTGCCAGATTGAGCAAGCATCTGCATGGTTTGAGGTGACGCCACTAAAGCCGGGAACATTAGTTATGCAATTTCGCGTGACTTACGCGCACCACTTGCCTATTTTGATTCGATTGGTGCGGCAACGGTTTGATCTTGATTGTGATACCGATGTGATTGAAGCGCATCTAAACCAAGTGGCGCCAGGGTTAGTCCAACATACGGGCTTACGAATTCCAGGTGCCGGCAGCCTTTGGGAGGCGGGTGTTCGAGCTATTTTGGGGCAGCAAGTGACGGTCAAAAGCGCGGTGACTCAACTCAACCGTTTGGTTGCCGAGCTCAGTCATGAGCGAGAGCGGCAGTTTCCAACACCGCAGCAAGTGATTGACTCTGATTTAAGCTGTCTAAAAATGCCCACATCACGGCGAGAGACATTAAAGCGTTTGGCTGAATGGGTTGTGACGCATGGTGAGAGTGAACCGTCTGCTTGGATTGCGATTAAAGGGATCGGCCCTTGGACTGTCCACTATGCACAGTTGCGAGGGGCGGGCGATCCCAACTGTTATCTCGAAGGGGACTTGTTAGTGAAAAAGCGCTCGCAGCAATTCCCATCACTCAATCGGCAGAGCGTAGCACCTTGGGGTAGCTATGCCACATTTCACCTTTGGAGTTTGTCATAATGGGGTTGATGAAACACAGAACGGGCCTGAACGGCCCACGTTATTACCGCCATGTTGCCACGCCGTTGGGCGAAATGACGCTACAAACGAGCGAACAAGGTCTAACTGGGGCGTGGTTTCCACTTTGGACTCGTATACCGGCTAATGCCGGGCAATGGCAGCCTGAACATCCACTTTTAGTGGCGGCAGCGACGCAGTTAACGCAATATTTTTCACAGCAGCGACAGCAGTTTGATTTACCACTCGATATACAAGGCACCGCTTTTCAGCAAGAGGTGTGGCAAGCCTTAACGACGATCCCTTACGGCGAGACATGGAGCTACTTACAGCTCGCCCAAGCGATTGATAATGAAAAAGCGGTTCGCGCAGTAGGGATGGCAAATGGAAAAAACCCGCTTGCGGTCATTGTGCCGTGTCATCGCGTGATTGGTAAAAATGGTCAACTCACAGGTTACGCGGGTGGGCTTGAACGCAAACAAAAACTGCTGTTGTTAGAAGGCGTCAAATATTAGTGTTATAGCGTGCTTATTGACGAAAAAATGGCGTCCCCGGCAGGAATCGAACCTGCAACTAAATCTTAGGAGGATCTCGTTATATCCATTTAACTACGGGGACTCACATACCCAAGTAATCTCAAGATGCGAGGTTGAGCGAGAATGACTTGGGTATATCGAAGGCCGAGTTTAGCGTAACTTGGCATATTAACCAAGAGTGTCATCACGTTATCATCAGCCCTGCGTCTTAAATTCCACGGCACTTTAAAGTGTTTCAAATGTTATTTGATAACAACAAATCGTTGCATATTTTTTGTGAAATTATTAATTTATCTGCATTGCGATAACTTAATATGGCAATTGGTATCGAAGGCACTCATTTTGGCCTTCATTCAGAGTCAGCGATGGCGTTTATCTATGCCGATAGTCAGAAAATTCAGCGTCGCGAATGAGCCAGGGTAAGCGCTGCCAACAACGTTCGCCCGTTGGGAGCCAGTCACTGAACCGCTTTTTGTTGTAACGAAAGTGCGTTAAACAACTTGAAAATAGACTCCTATTTCGCTGCGTTGTTTGCCTTGCTCTCAGCCCTGTGAGCTGACTCTGAATCCAGCATCTTGAGGTCACTTGGGTATAAAGAATAATAAAGGAGGCAGGCATGCCAGAACTTGATATGCGAACGGTGAGTTTTCTGGTCTCTTTTTTTGCTCTTTGCTTTGGTGCTGGCTTATGGTTTTTTCATCGTGAGCAGCGCCACTACCAAGGGATCAATCTAGTCGCATGGGCACAAATTGCCATGTCTGTTGGTGTTGGTCTGATTTTCTTGCGCGGCGCGATTCCCATTTGGAGCTCGGTTATTGCTGCAAACTTGCTATTGTGCTGTGGCATGACACTCGCTTTATTTGGTTTTAGCCGATTTCGACTCAGTGATAATGTATTTGGAGTGATCTCCGCAATTGGTTTATTGGGGGTATTGCTTGGTTTGGTTTATTTTCTTTTTTATCAGCCTTCAATAAACGCTCGAGTTGCCCTTGTTAGCTTGCATTTGGGTATCACTCAATTATTGACGAGCGTGGTTATTTATCGCGGCAAAGCGGTGGACAGTGCATTTCCTCGCAACATTTTAGCTACTGTCTTTGCGGGAGTTGCTTTAACCATGTTTATTCGCACTGGAATGGTGCTGTATCACGGAGAGCTGAACCACTATATGAGCGCAGGGTGGATGCATCAGGTGCCTTATCTTGCCTCTATGTTTCTTATCATGGCAATGTCGTTTAACTTAGTTTGGCTAGTGAATGGCCGTTTGATGCGTTCGGTGGAATCTTTATCAATGCGTGATAATTTAACGTCGCTTTATAACCGACGAGGCATGGATAAAATCGCTGCGAAGATGGCCAATGCAACGTTTGAAGATGACAGACCGCTTGTGGCAATGATGTGTGATATTGATAGATTTAAATCGATCAACGACCAGTTTGGTCATTTGACTGGCGATCAAGTGATTTCTCAAGTGTCAGAGCAAATTCGCATGCATGTTCGCGTCAATGATGTGGCGATTCGTTATGGTGGCGAAGAGTTTTTGATTATTTTACCCAGCACCACATTAAAGGATGCGCAAGTTATTGCCGAGCGAATTCGTGTCGCGATTCACGCCATGCCACCGCTCAATGCTCGTATGGGCGCTCTGTCCGTGAGTATTGGTCTTGCCGTTCAGCAGCCAAACCAAGATTTTTCGAGTTTGATTGGCGATACCGATGTTGCGATGTATCAAGCCAAGCAAAAAGGGCGCAATTGCATCGTTACTTATAATGATAAAGTTACTTATGATGATAAAATGACGCCTGAGTCAGTATCGGCGTGAAGGAAATATTGGCATCATTTCGGTGCCGCTTTAGTTATTGAAATTGGGTATTGAGATTAATTATCGAGAATAGTGGCAAACGGCATTGGAAGTGAGTTTTGCGCGTTTGCCTAGCGTGATAAAGTCATATTTCATTTGAGGCTGTACAATCCGACCACACCGCAAAGTGCTGCGATACCATATAAGCCATAAGATATCCACGTGCTCAGTTCAAGCAGCGGAACGGGGTCTTGGGCTAACCACATCATCATTTCTCCGTTGTTGTTTTTATTGTTGACAACATTGTAATTAATTGCGGTCGGCCATTTTGTGACGCCATAAAGGGTTTTCTTGCGCGACAAGTCAGCCAAAAATATAAAATGCGAGCTGGCTCCCAGCTCGAATTGAGGTGATTTTGCGTTCTCACCGCAACTCGAGCGGAATGTGGTATCACGGCAGCTCGGTTTTAACGCAATAAAACCGACCGCAATGGTGTCTTGCTAAGTGCTTTGACGGTGATAAAACTCAAACAGAGCGCAGAGGGGAACAAAATAACATCTCGAGCCAGATCTGAAATCCCATTCAGACCAAGCAGGTTCATCAATACGATGATCAAAAGCAAATGCAGTACGTAAACGCCAAGAATATGCGGCGTGAGCTTTGTTACCCAAGGAACAGCGCCAATATTGGGATAATTTAGCAGCAATAGAAATAACCCACAGGCCCACAATGGCGTACCGAACAAAAAATCATGACTATTGAACGCCACGTTCGCATTCATTAACCAGCGAGCTTCCGTAAAATGAAGAGCCATGCCTATCACGGTCAGTATGACGGCTGTCAGCGAAGAAAGTCGCCAGTGGCGCAGGGCTATGGTAAACCCTATTGCGATCATCAGCGTCGCAAAAAATGGTCCATTTCGAGTAAAAAATGGAGCTGGCCATTCAGTCAAAGTGATATAGCTACCTGCCATAACACCATAGAAGTAAAGTGCTATGCTGAGCGGCAATAGCCACGCGAGGAGCCGATAACGCGCCATGAGAGCAATTATTGCTACCCCACAGACCAGCGCCGGAATAAACCATAAATGCACCATTCCCCCTTCTAAAGCGCTATTTAGCGGCTGACTCAATAGGTATTGCCAATAGGCTTGGCGTTCGGCTAAGTAGCCTTCAGAAAGAACCAGGTGCCAGCGCAAAGGCACAAGCAAATAAATCACACTCCAGATCAGCCAAACTTTAAGTAAGGGGGCGCTATAACGTTTGAGGGTACTGATTGGCGTTTTTGATACTTTTGGCGCGATTAAGAAGCCCGCAATGATAAAAAACAGTGGTACAGCAAATCGCGCACACTGGTTAATGATATAGCCCACCCATGGAACGCCGTCCAATTGCCAATAGGTAAGTGCCATTTGGCAATGAAGACCGACAATGGCCACAATGGCGATAAGTCGGGCCAGATCAAAGCTGGCAATATGTTGGGTTGAGTTTTCAGTCATAGCAAAGCCGATAAAAAGTAATGTATACGCATCCCGCTTGAAGTAGCAGGGGTGTTGGTTGGTTCTGATAAACCTCATCACATAGTTTATCTATGTTGACGAAGTGCTCAGAGGTTTCGTTCGTTTTCCGATTACCTGAATTCTCAAGTAGTTTCGGCATAGAAGACTGTCTTAAGCACTGTGAAAACGCAATCGACTGCAACAAGTTTGGTGCATGTTGTACAAACATTGTGGCGCATTCTCGAAACAGGTCACGAATAGTGACAGCTCAAACTATTGCTCACTCTCCAATTAAAAACAGATGTGGTGTGAATTTAGTCTTGCAGAAAAAATGACCTATTTTATTGAGGCGCTAGGCTTGTTTTTTTGTTGAATATTTTGTTAACGTAATGTTAAGTTTTCGATTTATTGCAGACAGTGAAAGGAGTGGTGATGTCTTATAATTTCAAAAATTTCGTTTTTGAAGGTGGGGGCGTAAAAGGAATTGCTTACTTAGGAGCGCTTGAAGTTCTAGAAAGCAAGGGTATTACTGAAAAAATAGAAAGGATTGGGGGAACATCTGCGGGTGCTATAAACGCGATTCTTCTAGGGCTTGGCTACACACTTGATGAAACAAATGACATTTTATGGTCATTAGATTTTAATGAATTTATGGACGATTCATGGGGAGTTGTTCGAGATACTAACAGATTAATCAACGAATATGGTTGGTATAAAGGGGATTACTTTAGGAGCTGGATTGGTAAATTAATTAAAGAAAAGACAGGAAACAGTGAATCTACTTTTGCTGATCTTGAGGCACTGAAAGAGGCAAGAGGTTTTAAGTCACTGTATTTTATGGGTACCAACTTATCAACTTCATTTTCAGAAGTCTTTTCGGCAGAGCATACCCCGAGAATCTGTGTTGCTGATGCGGTACGAATATCAATGTCTATACCTCTATTTTTTGCTGCAAAGAGAAATATCCGCGGAGATGTATATGTAGATGGTGGATTACTAAATAACTACCCGATTAAGCTGTTTGATAGAGAAAAATATGCCAGATCGGATTCGTTAAGAGATACTGATTATTATTCTCGACTCAACACCGAAATCTCGCACCTTGCTAGACCTATATCTAAGTATATATATAATAAGGAAACGTTGGGTTTTCGATTGGATACTAAGGAAGAAATATCAGTATTCAGAGATCAAGCGGAACCGAAACGTGAAAATATCGATGATTTCTTTTCTTATAGTTGGGCTATGATAAATACGCTTTTGGAAGCACAACAGAGTAATCATTTACATAGTGATGACTGGGCAAGAACAGTTTATATAGATACTTTAGGCGTTAAAACAACGGATTTTGATTTGCCCAATCAAAAAAAACAAGCATTAGTGAATTCTGGAAAGCAAGGCGCGATAGATTATTTTAATTGGTTTGATAGTGAACTATCCAAACCAAATAAATAAGTTCATGGTTGATTTTATCGAGACAAATATGCATTAGTATATATTTGTCTCGATTTGTTTTTCATAATTAAATAAAATATAGCAGTAAACTACATCGCGAATTTTTTATCTGCATCCACTAGACTCGACGCTTCTGCTTCTGCTTCTGCTTCTGCTTCTGCTTCTGCTTCTGGTGAAATTTGACGCCAGAAGTCCAAATGAACTTTCGCAGCCTCTTCTTCCAATAAAGGACCGATTACTTCAACCTCTCTTTGTCCCGATGAAAATACGGTTCGGCAAGGTAAATCTAGAGTCGGATTTTCAGGGTGATTGCCAGTGATCTGCTTTAATCGATGTTCAGAACAGGCGTAAACTATTCTCCCTAATCCTGCCCAATAAGCCGAACCTGCACACATACAGCAGGGTTCTGCAGATACATACATGGTGCATTCAGCAAGAAATTCCGGTCGCCATGTTTTACTTGCGCGAGTCATTAATACTCGTTCTGCATGACCTGTCATATCGTGATAAGGGTGATATGCGTTAACTTGCTCCATCAGTACGTTACCCTCTTTGTCAGCTAGTATTGCTGCAAAAGGGTGGATTCCTTGAGCGGCGATTTTTTCAGAAATATCTATCGTTTTGCGTAATATCTCAAGATCTAGTTGGGTAGCGCTCATAAATAATCCTTATATTTGGTTTTGTTAATTAAGCGTTAGTTTAATGAATATTTATATAGATTCTCGACAAAAAGTGCTATTAAGAGATTAATCTTAAGTTATTTGATATGTTATATTTATTATTAACTAATGGATTAATTTTAATTACAAACATTTCCACTTATTATCATTAAATATTTAAGTTTATTTCTATTCATCTAAACTCCAGTAGAAAAAACTTTTTTGGATAAGTTTAATACTATGAAATAAAACTAAACTGATTAAGGAAAGTACCGCTAAAGATGCAAATGCTTGTGGGATCTTAAAATAAGATGTCGAAAATTGGATGAAATAACCAAGTCCTTCTTCCGCCGCAACAAATTCTGCAATGACCGCCCCAATAATCGCAAGAGTGATCGATACTTTAAGGCCACTAAAAATGTATGGGATGGCATAGGGCAATCTTATCTGCCAAATTTCTCTAGTGGGTTTTGCTTTTAATGATTTAGAAAGCTCAATTAATTCTTTCGGTGTTGCCTGCATTCCCGTTGTTGCGGCTACTACCAATGGAAAGAAAGTAATTAAGAAGGTAATCGCGAGACGTGGTGCATCTCCGGTTCCTAAAATTACAATCAACAATGGTGCAATAGCGACAACGGGTGTCGATTGAATGACAACCAGCATTGGGTAAATAGTCTTGCTTAGATACTCAGACCGCACCATAGCAACAGCTATTGGAATACTGACCACGATGGAGATTATAAACCCCACAATGGCGATATATAGGGTAGCCCATAAATGACGTAGCCAACGATCTGCTTCGACGGCAGCAAAGGCTTGCACAATATCAGATGGGGCAGGGAGTATATAGGAGGGGATCGAGCCTGCAAAACAGAGTAACTCCCATGAAGGTAATATCATTGTTAACGAGAACAGCGGCAAATATCGTTTAATTGTTTTTGTCATATTCACCTCTTAAGCTACAGTTTTGATTTCATTTTTGCCTGCAGATTTTTCGGCAGATTTAGATTGAGGTTCATAAATATATTTGCGTATACGAGCGGTGTAATTGGTAAATTCAGACTGCTGAATGGTGTCTGCGTTTCGTGGTCTAGGAAGATTAATTTCCATTTCTTCTGCAATTGTTCCTGGCCTTTCACTCATAACGAGAACTTTATCAGCAAGTAAAACAGCTTCAGAAATTGAGTGGGTAATGAATAGAACTGTTTTAGGCTTTTCTTGCCAAATTCTTTGCAGTTCGAATCCCATATCTTCGCGGGTTAACGCATCAAGTGCCGAAAATGGTTCATCCATGATAAGGATTTCTGGATCGAGCAGTAACGCTCGGGCAATGCCGATGCGTTGCTGCATGCCACCTGATAGCTCATCAGGTCGTTGTGACACGAAATCTCGGAGGCCTACGATATCGATGAGTTCATTTGCACGTTGCTTGTCTTTTTCGTTAACAAAATTAAATTTGTGTCTAAGTGGAAATAAAACGTTATCTAAAATGCTTAGCCAAGGTAATAACGTCGGCTTTTGAAACACGATACCAATGTCGTCCCTTGGTTCAGTAATCTGATGACCAAAAGCTGATACTTCGCCGTGAGTAGCAGGAATCAACCCAGACAACAATCGAAGAAGTGTCGATTTACCGCAGCCGGACGGTCCAACTACTGCAATAAACTGATTTCTTTCAATAGTGAAATTGACATCTTTTAGAGCCGGTACCATTTTTCCATTGTCCGTCACGTAGGTATGTGACACCGCCTTAAATTCAACAAACGCAGCCATTATTTGACCTCCGTTAAAAATGCACGGTTTATTGCTTCCTCTGGATCAAAACTCGCCTCATCGATCCCTTGTGCTGCTGATGCCCATTTCCATGTTAATGCCAAGTGCTTGGAATCAAATTGGCCTAACTTAGAAGTCTCACTGATTGGGTTGTAAACCAAACTATAAATAGAAGTGATCGTATTCGTCGCGACTTTCACATCTACTTCAGGCACAATTTTGTGAATTGATTTTGCGCTTTCAACTGGGTTCTCCCAGGTATATGCTACCGCTTCTTCAAAGGCCTTGATAAAGCGTTTCGCGACATCGGAACGTTCTGATAGAAAGCGGTCACTGGCAAGTAGTGTGGTTGCGTATTGTTCTAAACCAGCTTGGTGCCACGGTAAAACCTTAAGTGTTTTACCAGCTTGTTTGGCCTGACTTTTAAGTGCTTCTGTATTTGTTATCCACGCTATTACGACATCAGTGTTGCCCGTTGCGAGCATTGGCCCTAATGCGCCAGGATCAGCTTTGGTGAGTTTAATGTCATCTTTAGACAAGCCGCTGTGATTTAATACTATTGGAAGATAAAGGTTCGATGAAGTGAAGGGGGACGTTGCGACCCGTTTTCCTTTGATGTCCTTTATCGAGTTGATCGTTCCATCATCTACAACAAAAAATGCATGGGGTGCCTGACTAAACACCGAATAGACAGCTGATACAGGTACATCGTTGTTCGCTTTAGCAACAAGCAGGGCTGAGATATCAGCGGAACCCACGTCCGAAATACCCGCGGCGAGTTTTGTGATAGCCTCTGCCTGAATTGATACTGACTTCTAGATCGTGTTTGGCAAAGATCCCTTTATCAATGCCGACATAAACAGGAGCCTTCTCACCAGCAGGTAGCCAGTCGAGTTGAAACGTAACTTTATCGGCAGCAAAGGCAGACAAACTAAGCGTGGCGAGAAGTGATATTGAGCTGAGCGTTTTAAGCATACGAGATCCTTTTCGATGTTAATGAGCAATGTCTCTATCCGTCGATTTGGTTGGATAAACGCTTCTACTCTTGGTAATGACGTTACATGTTAGTTTTTCTTATCGTCTGAATTTCATAGGGTTTACTATGTGAAGTTCACTAACGCAATTTGCATGCCAAAAATGTAAAGATTTCATTACGCGCTAGAGTGAACCTGATATTAAGAGAATAACTGGAGGGCCATTGAATTAATGGTATTCAGTTGATCACGGCCGTTTGATTCAATCTGGGGAAGTGATGCACGAAAATTGTGCATGCTAGAGGTGGTCTATAAAAGGCTCTACAATAGCAAGCAGTTAAGTGTGAGATCTGGTCTGAGTTGAATAAAAGCACGACCGTGCTATAAAGGGCGAATGAAAAAAGGAACTCTGACGAAAGATCATATTTTGACCCAAGGCTTTGCCATGGCGAGTGAGAGTGGTTTAGATAGCTTAACCATTGGCGCACTTGCAAAACGTTGCTCGCTCTCGAAAAGTGGTCTATTTGCGCATTTTCAATCAAAGCAGAATTTGCAATTGGCGGTTTTAGAATTCGCCAATCAAACCTTTGCAGAGCGTGTGATAAGTCCGGCAAGGGCGTTAGGCGATGACCCTATCGAGCGCAAATTGCGTCAATTGCTTGCTCTATGGCTGGATTGGAATTACGCGTTTCATGGCCGCTGTATGTTTCTCGACGCGTGGCAGGATGGGCAAGTTGGCGATGATCCTTTGCAACAGGCGCTGCATGCTGCGGTACACCAATGGCTTGACTATTTGCAGATTCAAATCGAAAAAGGACAGCGAAATGGGGAATTTTGTTCGCAACTCAATGCCAAGCAAGCCACTTTTGAACTTTATGGCCTCTACCTCGCAGCGCACGTCTTTTATTCTCTTGAGAACGCAAAGTCGAGTCAGGCGCACTTTTGGCAAGGTGTGGACGGGTTATTGTGCCGTTGGCGTCGGCGTGATTATTCTCTATACCCAAGTGACCTCAAGATGCTGGATTCAGAGCCAGCTCACTGGGCTGAGAGCAAGGCAAACAACGCAGCGAAATAGCCAGTCTATTTTCAAGTTGTTTAACACAGCTATCGGTTCAGTGACTGGCTCCCAAAGGGCGAGCTGTCTTGGCTCATCAGCTTTGTTGACGATTTTCGATTGAGAACCACTCAATCTTCAAATCCTCGCCTCACTGATAAACCAAGTCATGCTCGCTGAACCATGCATCTTGAGGTTACTTGGGTATACCTACAACGCCAACTTGTTTGGCTATAAAGTAAAAATTTTTAATGTAAAAAAGCACGGTCGTGCTAAATGGAAAGGATGCCTCATGAGCGAAAAAATTTATTTTAATCCCAATCAGGGACGCCGGCTCAAACGTCGCTTGATTAATCTTTCAACGCGATTGCATCATCGTCTTGCGCCGCGTCATGCGAAACGTACCGCGCAAAAGCTGTTGCTAACACCGATGAAAACCCAATTGCGCCATACTATGCCTAAAGAGATGGTCGTAGATTCGGTGGTCGGGCGCGAAGGCAGCTTGCAAACTTACCGTTTAGGAACCGGACCTGTCTGGGTATTGACTCACGGCTGGTCAGGGAATGCGAATCAGTTTTTTCCACTGATGGAACATATCGCACAGGCCGGATTTACGGCATTGGCTTACGATCATCCAGGTCACGGGCAAAGTGAAGGAAAGTTTGGCCACATACCTGCGTTTGTTGCCGGGCTTGAGGCGGTGCTAGCGCAAGAGTCAAGCATTGCAGGTGTGGTGGCTCATAGTATGGGAACCGTCTCTGCGATAGAGTCGAGCGATGCTAAATTGCACGATAAGCCTCTGCTGCTTATCGCGCCAGCGTTAGATTACATTGATAATTTGTTTGGCAGTATCGAGCGCTCAGGCTATTCAATGCGCTTGTTTCATGCGGTGATCACCGACATCGAGCAGCAGTTTAACTACCCACTTGAGTCGATTGATCCCTATCGTAAATTGGCCGCTCGCGCCGCACAATCGATCATTGTGCATGATGAGCAGGACCGTTTCACCAGCCATGCCGTGTCAGCAAAAGCGGCCTCAGAGATGGAAAATGTGAAACTCATCAGCACTCAAGGGTTAGGGCATGGCCGCGTCATGTCATCGCCTGCGGTATTTGCGGCCTTTGATGCGCTGTATACCCAAGTAACCTCAAGATGCATGGTTCAGCGAGAATGACTTGGTTTGTCGGTAAGGCGAGGATTTGAAGATTGAGTGGCTCTCAATCGAAAAGCGTCAACAAAGCTGATGAGCCAAGACAGCTCGCCCTTTGGGAGCCAATCACTGAACCGCTTTTTGTTGTAAGAAAGTGCGTTAAACAACTTGAAAATAGACTCGCTATTTCGCTGCGTTGTTTGCCTTGCTCTCAGCCCTGTGAGTCGGCTCTGAATCCAGCATCTTGAGGTCACTTGGGTATATCAATCTCAATATCTATAAAGAACGCACTATTTCTGATTGCGAAAGTGGCTACTAACCGCTTCTCGTCTCGTAGATACTGCATCTGCGCTGCGCTCAACCGTGTGCTCAAATCCAGCTTTGACAAATTGCTGCACTGGGGTACGCGGGTGAATACGCTGCAATTGTGGGGAGTCGCTGTTCCCAGTAAGGCGGTAAATTTGTCGACCACGGCCTGTGTTAACGATGATCTCTTTACCATCAAAGTCGTAGCCAGTGGCAATGCGTTTGTTATCACGCTTAACGCCATATTGGTCAAACATCAATCGCTCAGTGTCATAATGTGGCGTGCCAATTTCGATCCACTCACCATAGACATAGCTAGGCTCAAATTGCGCTCGGTAGACGATGTAACCATAGTAGGCGGTTAAGGTTGTCACAATTGACATAATAATTAATAGCATCAGGCGCAAACGGCGTAGTGCCCGTTCGCGACGCTGAAATTTTTGCACCGTTGCGGAGGTTGTATTGAGCCTTCTTTGGCGAGGCGGGTAGCTCATAACGTTCGACATGTTGCGAAAATGTCGTTCCATTAAACACTAAATACGTCATTGATGGTAATAAAGTTGTTAAGAAAGCTAGCGCCATCGCATTTTTATCGCATGTCGTCTTGTTTGTTGTGAGTTGCAAACGCACTCATAAAATCGGCACTCGCCTCAAAGGTCATCGGTGTATGGTGATACGGGTGGGTAAGGGACAGCTGCTCCGCATGCAAATGCAAGCGAGTATCGCGTTGGCCGTAGAGGCCATCGCCGACAATCGGCATATTGAGCCCTAGTTGATGAGCGCAGTGAACACGAAGTTGATGCGTTCGGCCTGTGTGAGGGTAGAGATACACCGCCGTGCGCCCGTTTTGGCAGTCAATTCGCTCCCATGTGGTGAGCGCTGGCTTGCCGTGTTCAAAACAGATCAACTGCCTTGGCCTGTCATACAAATCTCCTCGCATTGGCAGATCAATTTGGCCGTGTTGTTGGTGCAATTCCCCTTCAATTACGGCGACGTAGCGCTTTTGAGCTTGCCGAGTAATAAATTGTTTTTGTAACTGCTTGTTGGCGCGACGAGTGAGCGCAAAGACCAAAAGACCGGAGGTTGCCATATCGAGCCGATGCACAACAAACACTCCTTCGGCCTCAGGAAATTGGTCGACCAAACGTTGATAAGCACTGTCTTGAATCGTTTTTCCTGGAACCGAAAGCAGACCTGACGGTTTATTCACCACCACCATAGCCTCATCTTGATAGACAATCTCAAGTGGTAAATCGGTGGCCCAAGCTTGCTCTAATGGGTTAGGTTCGACCGTGAGTCCCTTCAGCATAAATGTGAGGATCGGGTGGCATTTACTTTGACATGAGGGGTAGAAATGGCCGTGTTGGCGAATCTCTGATTTGGGGGATGCACCCCACCAAAATTCAGCCATCGCGATCGGTTTCAAGCCGTGCTGATAAGCGTAATTGAGCAATTTAGGTGCAGCGCACTCGCCTGATCCCGCTGGTGGCGTTGGAGTGGCCGTGCTCGCGAAGAGAGTATTGAGATCGCGTATTTCCCCTTGCGCATTGTGAAATTGATAGTGAGCAAAAAGGCGATGCTGCAATGCGTTAGAACGGTGTTTACGCTCTGAGCGTAGCGCTGATAGTTTTTGCTGCTCTATCGCAAGGGCCTGCTCTGTGGCGTGAATTTTTTCGTCCCATGCGGCTTTAAGATGCTTGAGGCTATTTTTCTCGGCGACACTCTCCTTGCCAAGGCGTGCCATCAGGGCATCAAAAGCCACTTTATCGTGCGGATCGGCATCGGCTCTGATTTTTTTGCGTGCCGCTCGCTGAGTAATGATTCTTTGTCGCAGCGCTTGCTCGGCAAGGTGATAATCGGCGCGCTCTCGCTCAAGCGTGCTCTGAACGGTGGCAAGTGTTGGGTCTTGCTCAAGTCGCATCAATGTCTCAGTGATAGCGTTAATTTCAGTGCTTTCTTGAGCGAAAAAACCATTAGGATCCAGCATGTCATACACAGGCGGCACAAAACCAGGTAACCAATTTTGCTCTGCTAACTTGCCCGAAAATGCGCAGAGATAACCAAGCTCACCATGAATATTTTCGACCACAAGCACGCCAAACATTTTGCCGATGGGCTCAAGCTCGGCAAGGGTGTCGCTTGCGCCGTTGGATGGCTGGTTTAATGCTTGAAGCGCATCATCACTGTGATTGCGCGCCATGGCCACTGACCCAAAATTATGTTGCCACTGCGTAGGCTGTAACAGCCTGCGTTGCAGCTCTTGCGCTGCGATTTGGCTGAGCGGGTGCGGCTGGTAATAAAATGGGAAAGTGAACGCCTGTGGGCGCTCAACGGCTTCAACCGACGTTTCAAAACGGGTAAAGAGACGTTCGGGTGAGTGACTATTAGGCAAAGTGTGCATGAGCAACCGTAACACGAGTGGCTTGGATAAGGATCGAAGCGCGATTGTACCCGTTTGCTCTTGAAACACCAGTAATGCGTTTTTGTTAACGCTGGTAGTTAGCATCAGCGCTAACGCGCCAGTGTTTGACGGTTCCGTTGCTGCGTTTCACCCAAAGATCGTTGTGATAGGCGCTGATTTTCCCGTTAATGGTCAGATGAAAGCTGTTTTCTTCCACTGCGGATACTCGCACAAAGCGATCGGTCGTGATCAAAAAGGGTGTCAGTTCATCAACATTGGCATCAAGACCAACCACAAAGTAGTGGATCTGACCTGTGGTCGCCGGATCGGTGCTGAGGGAGCGATAGCCGACCAGTTTAAACTCTTCAGCGATCGGTTTAGAGAGCACTTCTTTGCCTAGCGTGGTGTGTGTCGGGAGAAACAGCAGTGCGGCGGCGACCGCAATGGTGATGCCAACAAGCGCCAATGTCAGTGTCAGTTTTTTCATGAAGCTTTACCGTTACAGATCAAGAGCTGAGTATAATTGAGTTGCATGTGGAGGTGTTATACCCAAATCACTCTCGTTGAACCGTGCATCTTGAGGTTACTTGGGTATGTACCCGTCTGACTAGACATTACAGCAAAAATCGCGCATGAAAGCGCAAATGTTGTTCGATAAAAGACGCCACGAAATAGTAGCTGTGATCGTAAAATGGGTGCAGCGTTAAAGTGAGGCGATCATTTTCTACAGGCAACGCGTCAAGCAATGTGTTTGGGCGTAGTTGGTCGTTGAGAAACTCATCTTGCTCTCCTTGGTCGATCAAGATGGGCAGGGCGGTGCCATGCTGCTTGAGCAACTCACTGGCATCGTATTCAAACCAACTGGCTTTTAAAGGGCCAAGGTAAGTGCTAAAGGCCTTTTGTCCCCAATGGCACTCCATCGGGTTGCAAATAGGACTGAGCGCAGATATCGAGCGGTAACGATGAGCGTTGCGCAGACCAATGACTAACGCGCCGTGCCCACCCATACTGTGCCCGGCAATCGAACGTCGTGACGTTACGGGAAAATTTGCCTCAATGATTTGCGGTAACTCTTGGGTAACATAATCGTACATTTGGTAGTGTTCAGCCCAAGGCTGCTGAATGGCATTGACGTAAAACCCAGCCCCTTGGCCAAGATCATAACTGGGATCATCGGCGACCGATTCTCCGCGTGGGCTTGTGTCTGGCACCACAATCGCCAAGCCTAAATCGGCGGCAATACGAAACGCTCCTGCTTTTTGCATAAAATTTTCATCAGTACAAGTGAGACCGGAAAGCCAGTACACCACAGGCACTTGATGGTTGTCCTCAACTTTGGGCGGCAGAAACACCGAGAAACACATTTCGCTGCGATTGCATTGAGAGCGATGACTAAAACGTTGATGCCAACCGTTGAACGCACGATTTTCACTGAGTTTGATCAGGCCCCAATCTACGGAGTCTGCATTGTTTTGAGCTGTCGTTGGATCATGGTGCTTATGGTGGCTCATAGCGACGTCCTTTTACTGGTGGAAAAACGGGTCTTCTTTAAGTGCCGTGGTCGGTGGAATAATCGGCGATACAGCCAATAAATACCATGCAGCAAAGGCGGCGTGACCATCGCAATCGTAATGCCTATTAAGGTGAAAATGATCGCTATCCAAAAAAGATCATCGGTTGTCATACTTCATCCCACGCTATTTTTTTTGCGTAACGAGTGACTTGAGGCTCGGCACTTGAGTTGTCGTTTTGGGTTTCTTGATACCAACGCTTGTCGACGTGATTGATCGTGGCAAGCTGCTCAAGAATTGCGTTTTTATTAAGATAAAAATGCTGGTTAGCAAAGAGATCAGCGATTTTTACATCAAACGCATGCGCCAGCGCTTGATGCAAATCGGCGCGGCGCAATGAAGGGAAAAACAGCAATAAACGGCCATCGGCTTGCGTATAAACATCACCCTGCCGGCGCATGTGACAGTAGTGCGCTGCATGAGCAATGTCGATTGAGGAAAAAGGGATCAACTCGACCAAAGCGTATTCCAATTGGGTGCTATCGAGAGTGTCTATCGCATCGGCAATTAAAGCTTTAAAGGCGCCAAATTCCAGTCGTCCGGTTTGACTAAACGGCACATGATATTGTGCAACCAACTCTGAGACTTGCGAGGCAAAATGAGCCATTTCGCAACGATAAGCCAGCTGAATTTGGTCGTATAACTGCCCTTCAGATTTACGATGATCGACAATCGCCTGCACGCCAGAATTGATCAGTAAATGGAAATCAGGGTAGCGAATGCAAGGCTTGATCTCTTTGATAATGATGCGTAACTCGGCGCCAAAACGGTGTTTGAGATCGTTTACCTGCTCTGCCAGGGTAATAAGATCGTTGTGATTGGCGGCACTCAGTACCGCAACCGCTTGTTGGCAAACCATAAGACGACCGCGAAGTGCGGCAACGCTTTCAATCGGCTGATAACGGTGTTCATCAATAAACGCTAATGACGCGGCTTCAGTGGCAATAAAGGTTGGCAGTGGATTGGCAATATTGGTTTTTGGCGCCTCGCCAGTTAACGAAATGACTTTGTCGGCAAGTTGGTGGTCACTCACTTGGTAGGTCACAACCTTAAGCCATTGTCTCTCGTCACTGACATGAAATGTGGCAACGCAATGGTTTTCAAAGCGAAACGCCTCGTAATCCCCACCAAGTATGGGGTTGAGTGAGTCATTCAGGCAAAGCAGCGTGTAATGGTGCTCGAGTTGGCGCAAGTGACTTAATAGGCGATTGAACTCCTCGCTTGTGATCATATTTGGCGCCAGTAACAGCAGGGTGTGCCCTTGAGGCAAATTGAGCTGAGCAAAGTCGTGGAAAAATTGCGCCATTTCAATGTCATGGTCGGGACAGTAACAGGCGGAAAAATCGTGTTCTAAAATACCAATTGCTGCTTCGCCTTGATCTAATGCGCGCAACTGTTGGCTAATGGTCTCAATGCTGAGCTGGGAAGCAAATTGATCAAATTGATGGTGAATCAGCGGCAGTTGCCAATGACGAAGGATCAGCGATTGCAACACGTGCCAATCTTGAATGCCGATGATTTGTTGGATCATGCGCGAAGGGCTCCTTTGTGGTCACAAACGATTTCTTTGAGCCTAATACAAAAACGCTGAAATCACCGAAAAAATAGCAAAAGCGAGGGAGATCGAAAATACTTGTAGCTGGGCGCGGTGACGATAAAGGATAAAGGCTATGGGCATCATTTCAGTTCAAGGAGCAAATTGGGGCGTTGGAAGTAGTACGATTGCCGCCAATCTTGCCGCTGCGCACACCGATCTGCATCAGCGTGTATTAATCATTGAAGCAGACAGCCGCAACTTAATGGGCATGTGGTTTGGTCGACATGAACATCCTGATATCGGTTGGGCGCCGCATTACGCGGTGAACCAACGTTGGCAAGAGGGCTTGTATAAAAGCCCGCTTGGCACCTATTTTCTCCCCTTTGGTACCGCCGCACTTTCTTCACTTGAACTGCTTAATGCGTTGCAATCGATGCTTGTGACTGCTCGAGAACGTTTTGAACACACCATTGTTTTGTTACCAAATCAGTTTGATGGCAAGCAATTGGCGCATTTGGTCGATTTGCCATTAGTGGTGGTCAACCCATCACCGGGCACGGTGACGTTGCTGGCGCGTCAATTGGTGGAGCAGCAGTATGCCACTCGCACCCGTTATGTGCTCAATATGTGCCGCTACAACGCGCGTATTGCCCGTGAATTAACCTTAATTTTGGAAGATATGCTGGGCAGCAAATTGCTTTCGTCCTACGTCTGTTTTGATTTGGCGTTACAAGAGTCGGTTGCTGCGCTGAGCAATATTTTGGCCAAAGCGCCTAAATCTCAGTCGTGTGGTGAATTTCGTCAACTGGCCAGTTTGACCTTATCGCAACTTGAGCAGCTTAATCAGGCTTGATATGACTCTCTTGTGGTGCCTCCGCATTGAACCCGCGCACGATATTGGTGGTCGTGATGAGGGCAAACAGTACCAAGACGAGGGACAAATCATCAACGCTGTCGAGCCCCAAACGCACCAATGCCATACTGACTAACGACGAGGCGATCATCTGCCCGCCTCCAGACATAGCGGCCGCCGCGCCCGCTTGTCTTTGATACGGCAACATCACCATAGTCTGTGAACACGGCAATGCAATGGCGTTACCAAAAATCATGATCCATTGACCTATCATCAAATACAGCGGCTCTAACGGGCAAAAATACCACCAGATCGCCGCGGTCACATGCAGTGCCGGAGTCCAAAAAAGCATGGCTTTGGTGCCGATAATGGGCCGAACCCGATTGCAAAAAGCACTGCCCATCAGCATACCAATCGCGGGGATCACCGCCCACATCGCGTATTCATCCGACGTCATGCCGATGCGATTTTGCATAATAAAGGGCATCACCGATACCGTCGTGATCATCAAGCTAAAGTTGAGCCAACTGATGCTGGCAAAGCTGAGAAAGTAGCGCGAACGAAGCAGGTCAAGATATGTGCGCGCCATTTTAGGTACGCTTGGCAAAGGCGACGGTTGGTGAAGGCTCTCTTTGAACTTGAAGCTTATTACCAGAGCGGCAAATAGCACGTAGCCAAAAAGAGAGGTAAACACTTGCAACCAGCCATAGTGATAATTAATAAAGCCGCCCAGCACTGGCGCTATCACAGGTGTGATTGAGGCCACCATAGCAACGTAGGAGAGCGCCAAAGGCAAGTCATTACCATTAAATTTGTCTCGTACCGATGCGCGGGCCAATACGGCGCAGCAACCGGTGCCCAAACCTTGTAAAAATCGCCCTGCTACCATGCCGCTAAACGAATCACGCCACAAAATGATCGCAGCTAAACCAAGCAGCGCAATGGTTAAGCCAAATAACAACACCTTTTTGCGCCCGAGCGAATCGGAGATAGGACCGTAAAGAAATTGTGATGGGCCAAAACCGAGCAGGTAGGCGCTGACAAGTAATTGCGCGTGTTCAAGTGAGATCCCAAAATCTTTGGCTATCCATGGCAGCGAGGGAAACACCAAGCCCATCGAGAGTTGCCCGATGCTGATGATAAGGCAAGCTATAAGAATAAATTTAAAGTTAATACTGCGGTTCATTAACGCCTCAAATGAGTCAGCCGCACTGATACTCTTTCCACTTGAAGTTGCAGTGCACCTGCCTCTTCAAGTGGTTGGGAATAGGTCTTTTATAGACTCAGTGGGCACCACGACTCCGTGACATCCTATCTTTGAGGTTAAATCATGACATATTGTATGGTTTTTTGCGCGAACTTTATGCGTTCTATGTTTGGGAATACTCAAGTCGTGTCTTGATTAATTGCTGCGCATTAACCGAGCTTTGAACTGGCGACCTTTCATTCGACCATTTTGTAACTGTTTGAGCGCTTTATCGGCAACATCATGAGCGACAGCAACATAAGAGACCATCGCCATAATATTAATTTTGCCAATCCGTTTTCCATCGATTCCGGCTTCTTTGGTTAGAGAGCCCAAAATGTCACCTGCTCGCACTTTGGCTTTTTTGCCACCCAAAATCTGAATGGTGCGCATGGGCGCAATAAGAGGGCGCCATTGATGCTTTTCTGGCACGGTCGATTCATTAATGCTAAGGGTCATATAATCGGCAATGCGTTCCAAACGGTAGCGCTCTTTATCGGCAAAGAAACTAAAGGCTTTGCCTTCAGCGCCTGCGCGCCCAGTGCGGCCAATACGGTGAACGTGCACTTCAGGATCTCGTGATAGCTCAAAGTTAAACACGGCATCTAAGTTATCGACGTCCAAACCGCGCGCGGCAACGTCGGTTGCAACCAATACCGAGACACTTTTGTTGGCAAACATCACCAGTGCTTGGTCGCGTTCACGTTGTTCCATATCGCCATGCAACTCAACAACACTAAAGCCGCGATGAGCCAGCTCATCGGTCACATCCAGCACCTGTTTTTTGGTATTGCAAAACACCACTGAGGATTCGGGACGATAGTGGTGCAGCAAGCTTTCTAATGCATTATCACGCGCTTTATCATCGTCCAATTGGTAGAAAAATTGCTCGATGGTGCTGGTGCTATGCTGGCTTTCGACTTTGATCCAGCGGGCATCGCGCGTAATTCGCGCCGCAATCGCTTCGATTTGATCGGGGAATGTTGCACTAAACAACAAGGTTTGGCGTGATGGCGGTGTGGCCGCAATGATGGCATCAAGGGCTTCTTGAAATCCCATTTCCAGCATGCGATCCGCTTCGTCAAGTACCAGCGTGTTGAGTTCATTGAGCTGAATTCGACCTTTGGTCAAATGATCAAGAATTCGGCCCGGTGTCCCAACCAAAATATGCGCGCCATGCTCGAGCGAGCCAATTTGTGGCCCCATCGGCATGCCACCACAGAGCGTCAGCACTTTGATGTTGTGAATGCCGCGCGCTAAGGTGCGGATTTCTTGCGCAACTTGGTCGGCAAGCTCTCGAGTAGGGCAAAGCACTAGAGACTGAACGCGAAAACGCTGCACATTAAGATTACTTAATACGCCAAGCGCAAAGGTCGCTGTTTTGCCTGAGCCAGTTTTGCCTTGGCCAATGATGTCATGACCACTGAGTAACTCAGGTAGCGCTTGCTGCTGAATCGGCGTCATTTGGTGATACTCAAGTGAGTTGAGTGTCTCTAGTAGCTCGCGGCGCAGCGGCAAAGTGGAAAAGGAGGCTGTGGTCATGAGTGAAGTCTCTTATAAAAGGGCTGAGTATTATGCCGATTTTGCGCGCAAGCGAAAGTAAAATTCGCGCGGAAAATCGCCCGACTCTTGACAGTTAACGCTGCATCTCAAGATAGCCACCGCCATTGTGAACTCGTGTAAAACCGAATTGATGCAGTAATTTTTCCGCATGTGCAGAGCGTTGGCCACTGCGACAATAGACCACAATAGGCTGAGTTCTTGGGATCAGTTTGACCTGTTGCTCAAGTTCTGCAAGCGGGGTATTTATCGCGTGAGTTAGGTGACCGGCGTCAAATTCAGCTGGTGTCCGCACGTCAAGCAATAGCGCGCCTTGTTCTACCCAGGTCCAAGCTTGGTCGGCTCGAACGCTGGCTGATGAGGGAAAACTGATGACAAACGAAGCGAGGATCAGAAAAAGGGACGTGCGCATGGTGGTGTTCTCTTTGAGTGTCTTAAGCATTTGAGGTTACTTGGGTATAGACACGAGCTTATCACGAGAAAACAAAAAAGCGTGTGGTGAGCACCACACGATGAGTATTCCGTTTATTCACCTTTAAGCGCAAGTTTGACTGTGCTTTTCAGATTCTGCATGAAGGCTCTAAAGTGTGGCATAAAATCGACAAACAGCGGGTGTTTGCGATCGGCCATCATCACAGGGCCTAGTAAGCGCACTGCCACCGCCACCTTAGTGGCGACGTTAGGCTCTAGCCCACTGCCTTGCTGAATTTTTTCAACGGCCTTGAATAAGTCTTCGCGATCTTGATATTCAAACTGAAGAGTTTTGGGCTCATCGACGCCCATTTCTTCAATCGTGATCGTGTAATGTTTGTCTTTGCGAATGTTTAGGGCCATATGAGCTACCTTATTTCGTTTGGGAATTGGGGCTGTTATCTTGAATTAGCCATTAATAAAGTTGATAATATCAACCATAGTTTAAAAGGTTGACAATGTCAACCACATGCGTAAAGGAGTGAGTGTGTCTGAAAAAACATCACTGGATACGATTTTCAAACTGGTGCATAGCCTGAAAAGAAATCTGCAAGATAGGATTAACGCGTTAGAGTTGGCGATTGCGCCCATGCACGTGCGCGTGCTTAAAATCATTAGCAAGAAGCCGAATTGCACGGCGATGGATATCGCGCACTTACTCGATCGAGACAAGGCGCAGGTGACTCGACTACTTAATAATTTGTTTGAACAAGCGCTGATCGTCAAAGAGCCTAACCCTGAAGATAAACGGAGTCAGTGTTTGGGCCTTACTCAAAACGGGCAAATGATTGTGGCAAAGTTAGCGCAAATTGATGCCGCTATGCTGCGCGAGATACAGCAAGGCATTTCTGAGCAAGATTTAGAGTGCTTTCAACGGATAGCAAAGCAGATGACGAGTAATTTGTCTGATTTCTAATGGCAACAGCCACAGTGTGGCTGTTGCCTTTGTCGTATTTTCTCCGCCGATTAAGTTATTATTTCGACTTCATCGCCTCGGCCATCGCATTGGTCAGGCGTTCATTGTCATCACCAGCCAAATCCCACACAAATAAACCGGCATGGTTTTGCTGTTTCACCCAGTCCGCTTTTGCTTTAATTGAGCGCTCATTATCGTAGGAGATAAATACTTTTTTCTCCGCATTCCACAAATAAGGTGCTTCGGCTTTGGCGTCGTAGCCCTGTACATAACCTTCTTTAGCCGTGTAGTTACGCATTAAGTCCCAGAACATAAAGGCCCCCGGTTCGTCAGGGTGTGTGCCAAATTGAGCGCCTCGTTCTGAGGCGAGTTCTTTGGGCATGTTTTGACCATCGAAGTCTTTTGTCCCTTCCCAGCCACGGCCAAAATAGGTCGCGCCAATCACAATTTTATTTTTCGGCATACCGAGATCGATCATCTGCTGAACAAAGGCATCGGTGCCCATGCCCCACCAGCCTTCTTCTGTGGCAAATAAGTTGGTTAAATGGCCTGTTTGTGGGCCCCAAGCGCCAAGATAGTCGTATGTCATAGCAAACATCAGATCTAGATGTGGCGAGACGACGGGCCAATCCATGCTGGTGGCTTTGAAACCAACACCAACGGCGGTGCCAAGTTCATAAGTTTTTCCCGTGGTGTCACTGAGCGCATCGAGATGTTTGCGCAGTTCAGTGACGAGTAGGGTGAATGCCGCTTTTTCTTGTGCTTTTTGCGCATCCGTTAGCGCGGTTTTTTTATCCCAAGGTGAGGTTGTCAGGCCACCACCACCGGGGTATTCCCAGTCGAGGTCAATGCCGCCAAAAAAGTCGTACTGGGCGATAAGGTCAACCGCAGTTTTGGCAAACCATTTAATGTCTTCTGGGTTTTTCGCCATCGCGTGAAATGGTTCAGACATGGTCCAGCCGCCAAAAGAAGGCAGAATGCTGAGGTTGGGGTGCTCGCTTTTGAGTTGGGCCAATTGAGCAAAGTGGCCTTGATAGGGGACATCCACCGAAACCGGGCCAAAGTCGATGTTCAATGCGGCCTCTTGATCGACAACAACCGCAGTATAAGGGCGCTTGCCTTCACAAGCGGCGGCAATTTGTCCCTGCACACGCTCGCTGGCGGCAGTATGAGGGCCACACATACTTAAAAATGCATAGATAATGTGCGTCAGTTTGTCAGCTGGAATGTCTTGTACTGTGTAAGGGTTGGCTTCATTTTCATACTGCCAATCGGCAAAATAGCCTGCAACCACCGGTTCTTTGGCCAGAGCTGATGCCATTGGTAAGCTCATGGCGATAGCAAAAGCGAGTGCTTTTTTCATGGGATGTTCTCTCTTCATTATTCGTATTAGTGTCCAACTTGAAGTGGCCAATTTGTTGTCCGTCACTTCAAGTGGTTTGGGTGTATTTCATTTTTCAGCATGACGCTTGGGTGAAATAGTGTCAGATTGGCTGGCCATAAATACGAGAGAGTCCGCACGCGATGTACTGGATTTTCGAGCCATTACTCAATTTAACTCATTGTCTTAAAAGTACATTTGTAGAGTGAGTCGCAAAATGTGTTGGTATATACCCAAGTAACCTCAAGATGCATGGTTCAGCGAGAATGACTTGGTTTATCAGTGAGGCGAGGATTTGAAGATTGAGTGGTTCTCAATCGAAAATCGTCAACAAAGCTGATGAGCCAAGACAGCTCGCCCTTTGGGAGCCAGTCACTGAACCGATAGCTGTGTTAAACAACTTGAAAATAGACTGGCTATTTCGCTGCGTTGTTTGCCTTGCTCTCAGCCCAGTGAGCTGGCTCTGAATCCAGCATCTTGAGGTCACTTGGGTATAGACAACCTTAGATAGGGTGGGTATCTCTTGATGAGGAATCGGCAAGTGGCTTGAGCTCAACCACATTGCCTTGTGGGTCGCGAATGTAGATGGAACGGCCAAACCCGTAAGCACCATAACGCTCAATGAAAGGATTATTCGTCGGTTCAATCGGGATGTGATGATGGCGCAAGTGGGCGAGTAAAGCGGCTTCGTCGCAGGGGGCTAACGTGAGGCAGAAATGGTCCATATTGCGGCCGTTTTGCGAGGGTGATTTACCCCCTTGGCGACCGAGCTCACTATTGACTTCGACCAGATCAATTAACGCGCTACCTGCGCGCAATTGGGTTAACCCAAGATGAGGTAGGGCGCGTTCAAACACGCAGCCCAATACGGTTTGGTAGAAGTGGCGCATTGCGGTGATGTCGTCTGTGCGCAGCACAATATGGTCAAGCCCAAGTAGCGGGGGATGAAATTCCCCTGAAGGTAATGGCGTTTTCATGGGCTATTCCACGTGTTTTTGTCTTAGGTAAGGTTATTTAACTTTAGCAGTTCTATCCCCCCTTTTTACTTGAAACGTAAGACCTAACGCTCCTCGTCTTTGAGGTGGTCGGAATAACCCTTAGGCGGTGGTGTCCAACCACGCGCCGCACCTGCTTGGCTGTCATTACGATCGCGCTGCATTTCTTCGGCCATTTTATCTTCTAAGTGGCGAAAGAGGCGGCGATAATTATTATCAAAACGTTCTCCTTGGCTTTCATCAGCCCAAGCTTGATAGAGCGATTCTGATTTTCGAGCCTCAACCCGTTTAAACGTCATTTTTTGCTGTTCGATAAAGAAGGGGTGCAGTCCGAGTGCGCGCATCGCCTCTCCTGCCGACTCTAAAGCAGAATGGTACGTCTCTGATTCAATCCAGTCTGCGCCTGCTTGCCGCAAAAGGTAGCCGTGACCACGATCAAACGCACGAGCAATAATGAGGACATGCGGGTAAGCGTGTTTGACGTATTTAACTAATTCAGTTGCGCTCTCTTGAGTATCCATCGCCACAACAAGCGCTTTGGCGTGTTCGATGCCGGCGCTGTGCAGCAGATCTGGCCGTGTCGCGTCACCGAAAAACGCTTTCGTACCAAATTGTCTTAATAGGTCCACCTGTTCGGGCTGCTGATCTAGCATCACAGTCTTGATGCCATTGGTGCTCAGTAAACGATTCACGATCTGCCCGTAGCGCCCCATACCGGCAATAATGACACTGCCATTGTCACTAATATTGTCTTGCTCGCGTTGATTACTCTGTTTTTGATACCGAGGCATGATCAGTTTTTCAAAGATGATAAAAAGCCCGGGCGTTAGGAACATGGACAGCGCGACGACTAACGCCAACGTTTGGGTTAATTCGGCGGAGAGCACATGCTGCTGAAGTGAAAAACTTAACAAAACAAAGCCAAACTCACCCGCTTGAGCAAGACTCAATGTAAACAGCCAGCCATCGCTGCGCCGAATGCGAAATAGTAGCGCGAGAACCAGTAACACCAAGGCTTTGAGAACAATGATGCCCACCGTGAGGCCAATGACATCACCAAGGTTAGCGCTTAAATAGGCAAAGTTAATTCCTGCGCCAACGGTGATGAAAAACAGCCCTAACAGCAACCCTTTGAAAGGCTCAATGCTCGACTCAAGTTCGTGGCGAAATTCACTGTTTGCTAGCACGACCCCAGCCAAAAAGGTGCCAAGCGCGGGTGATAAACCAACCAAACTCATTAGCGCGGCAATGCCTATCACTAACATGAGCGCGGTGGCGGTGAAAATTTCGCGCAGGCCTGAGCTGGCGACAAAGCGAAATAACGGCCGGCTAAGCGTATGACCGCCGACGACTACCACCACAATCGCTGCGATAATCGCTAGTCCATACGCCCAACTTGGGAGTCCTGCCACCAAGCTTAAAGTGTCGTGATGCTCCGCGGCGTTTTGCGCAATCTCTTTGGCCGCCGTCACCGCCTCTGGCAGCGCCAGAAGAGGAATGAAAGCCAGCATAGGAATCACCGCAATGTCTTGAAATAACAGAACGGAAAAGGCGCTGCGACCTCCTTCGGTGCGACCTAATCCTTTTTCGTTGAAGGTTTGTAATACGATAGCGGTCGAAGAGAGTGAGAAGATAAGTCCTATGGTTAAGGCTACGCGCCAAGATTCCCCAAGCCACAGTGCCAACGCAAAAACCAAACCCGCAGTGAGGCTGACTTGCAATCCACCCAACCCGAGGAGTTTATGCCGCATCGACCAGAGCATTTTCGGCTCAAGCTCTAACCCGACTAAAAACAGCATCATTACGACGCCAAATTCGGCAAAGTGTTGAATAGTGATGGTTTCACTACCCACCAAGCCCACGACAGGCCCAATGATGACACCGGCCAGCAGATAGCCGAGCACCGAGCCAAGTCCAAACCGTTTGGCAAGTGGCACCGCAATCACGGCGGCGGCAAGGTAGATGAACGCTTGAAGAAACAGTGAGGTCATAACGAGCCTCCCAATTTAGCCGGTAAAATGTGCGCGTTGAGGGTTGCTGCTTCGCGCACAGTATCAAAGGGCAGGGTGTCTGTTTGCAATTGCTGCAGCAGGGTTTGCCATAGCGCAATATGGCCGTCAATGGTCTGCTCTTCTTGAGCGCTGCGTGCGCCATAAAGCATAAAGGGGGGCAGGTAGTCCATTTGAGTCAGGTTGGCCATCTGTTCAAGGGGAGCCAACAGCTCACGGACCGTGAAGTGATTGATACCATCATGACGATAAGCCGTCTCTCGCCCACCGGCGCTAATGGCGCATAAAAAGGTTTTTCCTTTTAGCGCGTTGCCTTTCGTGCCGTAAGCAAAGCCATATTCAAGAACCAAATCTTGCCACTCTTTTAAAATGGCAGGGGTTGAATACCAGTAAAGTGGAAAATGAAATAGGATCACATCGTGGTCGAGCAACCGACGCTGCTCTTTATCAATATCGATGTTGTAGGTTGGGTATTCGCCATAGAGATCAACACACGTCACGCCATCAATGCGCTGCGCTGCATGAAACATTGGCACATTGACTTCAGAACGTTGCTGTGACGGGTGGGCAAATAGGATCAGCACCCGCTTTACGCTGGCAGAGCTGAGTGTGTCATGAATCTCTATGCTTGATGTCATAATGGCCTCCTTGCCATTAAACTGAGCTGAGCGTTAGCGTGAATAACGTGCCGCCGCCGCTTCCTCCTTGGTCACCACTGTTTTCCCTATTGGTGCGAGCGAAATTGCCGCCAGTTTAAGGTGCTGCAGAGCGAATGGAATGCCGATGATGGTGACAAAACAGGCCACCGCCGACAAAATGTGACCGATAGCGAGCCAAATTCCGGCAAAAATGAACCAAATAATATTACCAATAACACCCAGTGGACTGGTGCCAATGTCGGTTTGGTTGGTTAACTCATCGCGAGAAATCGCCTCATAGCCAAAGGGCCAAAACGAAAAATTCCCCAAAACAAAACAGGCGCGTCCCCATGGGATAAAAATAATGCTGATAAACGCTAGCAGGCCAAAAAACCACCACGCGAGTCCCATAAAAAAGCCGCCGCAGAGGAGCCAAATTAAATTACCAATTGTTCTCATAGTGTTCCTTAGTTGAAGTCACTTGGGTATATCGAGTTAACAGAACCTAAGGGTGTGACTGCACAGCAAAGCATTGGTTCAAGCGCTGTTTCTGCTGGCCATGAGAATCAAAGTTACTGCTGGCTAACCACATCTGAAAACCCGGTTGCAATATTGGCCATTCATTGTCTAACACCGCAAACCAAGCGGTGTCTCGATTGCGACCTTTGTACACGCCAGCTTGGCGAAAAATGCCTTCAAAAGTAAAACCATAGCGTAGCGCAGCATGGCGCGAAGGTTGGTTAAGCGCATCACATTTCCATTCACAGCGGCGATAACCTAACTCAAAGGCTTTGGCCATCAGTAAATAGACGGTTTCGGTTGCCGCGGGTGTTTTTTGCAAGCGTGGCGAAAAGCACAGATGACCAATTTCGATGGTGCCTGCTTCAGGGGTGATGCGCAGGTAACTGATGACGCCAATAGCCTCACCCGAGGCGTTGTCCACCACCGCATAAAATTGAGGATCTTGGCTCTGCTCTGAGAGCGCAAGCCAGCTCTGATAATCGCTCAAAGTGGCAAATGGACCGTAAGGTAAATAAGTCCAAAGTGTGTCATCTTGGTTCAGCGCATTCGCGGCAAAGAGCGTTTGGCTGTGTTTGGCGACATTCAGCGGCTCCAAGCGGCAAAAATGGCCAGTTAATATCTCATGCGTGGGAAACGGCGGGGCTTGCCAGTTAGCAACGGCGTATCCTATGGGCTGAGTCATGGCGATTCTCCTAAATTTTTATGGTTGTGTTCGATGACGAATGATCAGTGCCATCTCATCAGCGTCGCTGTGGGGCTTGCCGCATAAATCATCGTATACCGAATCAATTTCTAGTTCGTGTAGTTGCAATTCTTGTTCAAGCATTGCCCGTGTGAAGTGCTGCAGCCAGTTATAGACGATTTGCTGACGCGCCGCTTCGATAACCGTGTATTTATCTAAAGTCACTAAGTCAGCATCATAGGTGAACGAGGCTTGAATACACCAATAATCGTCGGCGCTCCAAAAATGATTCATGGTGTTTTTGCCAAGCTGCAATGACGCTGGTTGTGCAGCAAATCGGCGCTGGGTGTACACATCAAGCGCAATGATGCCATTGGGAGCGAGTAGGGTTTTAAATTTGGCCAATAATTGCGCGCGTTGTGTTGGATTGAGGGCGCAAAAATCGCACATCACAAGCGAGATCAGATCAAATTTTCGCTCATCTTGATAGTCCAAGTAATTGCCGTAGTGGTATTCGATAGCGAGGTCGGCATGTTGGGCTTGTTCGGCTGCATAATTTAGTGAGTTACGTGAGAAATCCAGCCCGACAACGGTGCCGATACCGCGCGCTTTTAAGCGCTGCGTGTAGAGGCCTGGGCCACACCCAAAATCAATGGTACGTGATGTTTCGCTCAGCTGCCCTTGCTTGATTAACCAACCCACAGACTCATCAATAAAATCAAAATGTCGCGATGCCGCCGGAATGTTTGGGTTTAAATGGTATTGCAGCATCTGCGTGGCGATGTATGGGTCTGCCCATAATAGCTCGGCGGTGTAAGCCGACCACAGTGGCGGTTTTTCAGCAGCTTGCTCGAGGTGTTGGTACATGGGATCTGTATGCTCTGTTTCGTCGATTAAGGTGGCACGCCTTGAGTGCCGAATGTTTGTTAACCGTATATATCGAGGTTACTCGATTATATTACAACGAATTAACTGACATCGTCTCGGCTTATCGCTGCTGCTTTGTCGGCGCTAAATCGATTTCACGAATACAGACATTTTGTGGCTGCTGATAGGCAAACTCGACCGCACGAGCCACATCGTCGGCCATTAAAACACCGCCAATATCGACCTTCCATGCACTGTAATTTTTCTTTATCTCTTCCGAGGTGGTGTGTGACAGTAGCTCGGTTTCGACCGCCCCAGGCGCAATGGTAATGACACGGACGTTATGGTCTGCAACCTCTTCACGTACGTTTTCTGAGATCGCATGAACCGCAAATTTTGATCCACAATACGCCGCTCGGTTGGGGTATGTTTTTCGACCGGAAATGGAGCTGATGTTAATAATGGTGCCGTGATTTCGCGTCATCATTGAGGTTAACACGGTCTGCATGCCATTGAGCAGTGCCACCACATTAAGATCAAACATTTGTTGCCATTCGGCAGGATCTTGCGTATCGATTTGTCCCAATAGCATTACCCCTGCGTTGTTGATTAAGCAATCTACATCACCATACTGCGTTTGCGCTTTGTCGATGGCCGCGGTGAGTGAAGCGCGATCCAGCACATCAACGGCTTCACACAAGGTGTTAGGCAGCCCTAACGCTTGCATTTTATCCATGCGACGCGCCATCAGTAACAAAGGGTGACCCGCGGCGCTGAGCCGTTTGGCAATGGCGGCGCCAATTCCAGAGCTGGCACCAGTAATGGCAACGAGAGATTTCATTGTCAACGCTCCTTTTAGAAGAAGGGCATAAGCGATGGCAAAAGTTTAGTTGAGAATTGACGCTTCTTGTATCCGTGGTCGTAAGTCGCTATTGAATGAGAAAACCCTTTTCCGTCTTTGCTTGCTGTCTCATGTGCGAGAATTTGATAAATAAGATGAAAACCTCTTCTTAATAGCGGCATTGCCCGAGTTTACTGGTCTTGCGCATGGCGTGAGCCGTGGAAACGTCACCCAAAAGGGTGAGAGGGAAATTCATCGGCTGAGTGGAAATTCATGCTTATCGCGCTTGGTAGCTCACCTAAGCTAATTTCGACGTGGCGCTACCCGCTCAAACATTTTGACGTTGTGAACCGTGTGCAAGCGAATGGGTAGTGTCAAGCGTCGCCTAATTTGAATTTCATCATCGAAGATTGAATGGGGTAACTTATGAAGATCAAAGCTTTAGCCGTCGGCGCGATGCTCGCATCAGCCTCTTTTTTCTCGCTAGCAGACGGTCATGCCGCCAAGCCTGCCACTATGACCGTGGACATGGATTGTGAGGTGCTGTTAGGCCAGGACTATAGCTTGGTGCCTGTGGCCATTGGTTACATTGTCTCAGCAAACAGCATCACTGAGATTGCTCAGCTTGATCCGGTTGAGGTGGATGACATTGTTGAAGCGTGTCAGCAAGCGCCAAAAAGTAAAGTGAGCGATGTTGTGAAGAAAGAGATGACTAATTAGGTTAACAGACGTCACTCCTAAGATTGATTGAGCACACCGCTTGCGGTGTGTTTTTTTGTTTAAGAGCGCTTTTCGGTGTCACCTTGCATTTTTTGGTGATCACTTCGTCTTGAGGTACATTTGGCTGATTTTCATTATTGGGTTTGAATTATGTTGTCGGAATGGCAAGCGCATAAGGCGCAGTTACGTCAGTATGTGAGTAAGCGTGTCAAAGATATCGATGCGGTCGATGACATTTTGCAAGATGTGTACATCAAAGCCAGTACCAATCTGCATCAGCTAAAATCGCAAGGCAGCCTCAAAGGTTGGTTGTATCGGATTGCGCACAACACGATTATGGACTTTTATCGCAAGCACCAGCCTTATGATGAATTACCCGCCGATTTGGTAGCAGAAGAGGCCGATGACGGTTTGGAAGCACGCGAAGAGTTGGCGCAGTGTTTACTGCCGCTTATCGATGATATGCCAGAAAAATACAGTCTGCCGCTGCGTCTTGCTGAATTGGAGGGAGTGCCACAACAAGTGATTGCCGACAAACTGGGGCTATCTTTGTCGGGCGCCAAAAGTCGGGTTCAGCGCAGCCGAGTCAAATTTCGCGAAAAACTGATGGCGTGCTGCGATGTTGAAATCGGTCATGATGGCTTTCCAGATATGACGCCTAAGAAAAAGGGCGGCTGTTCGCGCTGTTAAAGTCAAAAATAAATTGCGTCTTTTACGATTGAGCGTCGTCTTATCACTATCTTAACGACGTGAATTGTGTAAATGACAGCAGTTTCTCCTCTTGGGCGCGATATCATCGCGCTATTGAACACACCAAAGAGCCAAGCCTCTTTAGCAATGATAACCCGTGGTATCGAACGTGAATCGGCACGTAGCCACACAAATCAGTTGGCAAATACCGCGCACCCAGCGGCACTTGGCGCGCCGCTGACGCATCCTTACATCACCACCGATTTTGCTGAAGCGCAGCTTGAGTTAGTGACACCAGCGCTCACCTCGCGCGCCGATACGTTTGCAGCGCTCGCGTCGTTACATCAGTTTGTTGATGCCAATTTGGCCGAGGGCGAGTGGATGTGGCCGACGAGCATGCCGCCTTATTTGCCAAACGATGATGCCATCGAGATTGCGCGCTACGGCGCTTCGAATCAAGCCAAGCTGAAAGAGCGCTATCGTCAAGGGCTGGCTCATCGCTACGGTAAACGTATGCAGCTCATTTCGGGCATTCACTATAACTTCTCATTGCCAGATCAATTTTGGCGCGACTTGCACCATGTTCAAGGACACGGTCAGCCGCTGGAAAGCTTTATCTCGGAACGGTATTTTGCTTTGATTCGCAACGTCATGCGTCACGGCTGGATCTTGGCCTACCTGTTTGGCGCTTCACCCGTGGTTGATCGCAGTTATATTGCGACAGAGGATCATGCGCTGCTGGCGTTTGATGAGACGAGTTTGTATTTGCCGTATGCCACATCATTACGGTTAAGTTCGATAGGTTACAGCAGCGCAGAGCAAGCGCGCTACCCACTGAGTTACGACAGCAAGGCGCAATATTTAGACGGTTTGTGTCAAGTGTTGCGCCAGCCCAGTCACCGCTATCAAGCTCTGCCCGCAGAAGGGCAACTTAATAGCGCGGTGATCCAGCTGGAAAATGAGCTGTATGGCGCCATTCGACCCAAAATTGTTGACGCCAATTTAAGACCGCTCAACGCGCTGTGCCACAAAGGGCTGCAATACGTTGAACTGCGCAGTTTGGACACCAATCCGTTTTTGCCTTTTGGCATTGATGAACACCAAAGCGCTTTTTTGGATCTGTTTTTACTCTACTGCGCGCTTGCGCCAAGTGACGCATTGAGTTTGGCTGAGCGGCAAAGCGTGGCTGAGCGACAAAATCAAGTGGCACTGTACGGTCGCGATCCAAATCTGCGCCTGCCAAGTGGCGAGGGCGCAATGAGTGTTAAAGCACTTGGCTTAGCGCTGCTTGAGCCGTTAGAGGCGCTGGCGACGCTGTTTGATCGCGCGCTGGGCACGTCGATTCATCAAAGCGCGTTGGCAGCTCAGCGTGCCAAATTGCACGACAGCGGTTTAACTCCATCTGCGCAGATGTTGCATGAAATGCAGACTCGCTCACAGAGCTTTGCGGTATGGGCGGGCGAAAAAGCCGCAGCGCACCGAGCGCAGTTTCGCAACCAAAGCGTTGATGAGGTGTGGAGGGCTCGTTTAACTCAAGCGGTCACTCAATCGCATCGCGCGCAAGCGGCGCTCGAAGCGCAACCACAAATGCCGTTTGATGTGTATTTGGCGCAAAAAAACCAGCTCGATTGCGATTGCACGAGCTTGGCGCTAACCGCGCGTGAACGTTCTGACTTACCACTGGCGCTTGGCGCATAAGAGGCACTATGTCGATACTTTGGGCATTGCGGCACTACATCATGCCGTATTGGCGTCGCTATGTGTGGGCGTTTTTGGCACTGCAATTGGTGGCGATATTAAATTTATTGCCATCTTGGTTGATTGGTGAACTGATTGACCGCATGAGTCAGCAAACGCTCACTAGCGAGAAAATCATTAGCCATGTCGGCGCAATGTTACTGGCTGCGTTGGCAATGTATGGGTTGCGTTACGTTTGGCAAAGCCAGCTTTATGGCGCGTCCATTGCGATTACAAAAGATCTGCGTTTGGCGCTGTTTGCGAAATTCAGCGCGCTCTCACCTCGCTTTTATGCGCGTCGTCGCACTGGAGAGCTGATGGCGCACGCGACAAGCGATCTCGATGCCGTGGAGCAAGCGGTCGGCATTGGCGTGATGACACTGGTAGATGCGTTTATTGCAGGCGTCACGGTAATTGTTGGCATGATTTGGGTGGTGAGCGGCAGTTTGACTGCCGCCGCTTTGTTGCCATTTCCACTCTTGGTTTGGGCCACGCATCGCTATGGTACTCAATTGCATCGCGGCTTTGCTCATTCTCAAGCGCAATACGGTCATCTTACCGAAGAGGCGCGCGAAACCGTTGCGAGTATGCGTGCGGTAAGAGCGCATGGGCTCAATACTCGGCAAACTCAGCGCTTTGATACCGCGCTGGATGACACCATGGCGGCCAATTTGACCGTTGCTAAGTTGGACGCCGCCTTTGCCCCGACGATACAGCTCATTTATGGCGCTTCATTGGTGGTATCACTTGGCTTGGGCGTATGGCTGATAGCAAAAGGGGAATTAACCATTGGTTTATTGACCACCTTTACCCTTTATTTATCGCAATTGCTGGGACCTTTTATGCAATTTGGCTGGCAATTTAATGTGTTTCAACGCGGGCGTACTGCATGGCAGCGTTTGGCCAACTTGTTTGATGATGACGATGAGATAACGCAAGGCACGACGGTGCTCGAAAAGCACGTGCCTAGCGACATCGCGTTTGATATTGGTGAGTTTCGTTATACCGACAAGAGCCGTCCGGCACTACGCAATGTGCGGTTTACACTGCCCAAAGGCGGGTTTGTTGGCGTGACAGGGCCAACCGGCGGCGGCAAGAGTACGCTATTGCGTTTGGCGCTGCGCCTGCATGAGTTGCCCTTAGCATCGACCATCTCAATTGGGGGCGCGTCTGGTGAAACATTGACCTTGGCTTCGCTGCGCCAGCGCATGGCGTGGGTACCACAAAAGCCGTTTTTGTTTCGTGGCACGATTGCGCAAAATATCGCATTTGCTAACCCAAGTGTGTCGCAAAGTGAGATTGAAATTGTTGCACGTCATGTCGGTTTGGCCGATGAGATTGCGGCTATGCCTCAAGGCTATGATACCGAGCTGCAAGAAGGGGGCGCCAATTTGTCGGGAGGGCAACGTCAGCGCCTAACCCTCGCGCGTGCGTTAATGTCGAGTGCCGATGTGCTGTTGCTCGATGATCCCTTTAGTGCGCTTGACCAAAAAACCGCAGCACTGGTGTTTGCCAATCTCACTCAGCATTACCGTCACAAAACGTGGCTTTTGGTGAGTCAGCGATTGAGCAATTTGCGTTATGCCGACCACATTGTGGTGTTAGAGTGCGGCGAGATCCGTGAGCAAGGCACTCATGAACAGCTTATCGCCCGCTCAGACTGGTATGCCAGTGTCTATCAACAACAGATGCTGGCGGCAAAGTCAAAAGACGATGTGGCGCTAAGTGCATCGATAACATCGACACACGCTTTGGAGGTGGTCTTTGATTACTCACACGCATAACGCTTTATTTGGGCGCATGACGGCCTTGGCACGCCCCTACTGGCGTCAGTTTACGTTCGCACTGATTTTGCTTGCGTTGTCAGTTGCCGCCGAAATGGCGATTCCTTGGCTAATGAAAGTGGTGCTGGATGATGTGGTGAGCCAAGCTGATTGGACGTGGCGAGAGGTTGCGCCCTATTTGATGGCTATCGCCATAAGTTACATCATCGGCGCGCTGCTGAGTTATCAGCAATCGTTGCGATTTCGTCACGGTGCTTTGCTGGTGGTGCGTGATGTGCGGCGGTCGCTGTTTGCGCGTTTACTGAAATTGCCGATGGCGCGCTTTGATAATACGCCGACAGGCCAACTGGTTTCACACATTACCCACGATACCGAATCGATGCGTGAACTGTTTGTCTCGACCCTGCCAACCATTTTGCAAGGCAGTGTTCGAATTGTGGCGATTTTTACCGCGATGGCACTGCTCGATTGGCGTTTAATGCTACTAAGTCTTGCGTTGATCCCTCTGTTACTTGGTGTGATGCAGCTTTATCGACGAGTGTCGATGGCCGCCTTTGATGGTGTGCGGCGCCAAGTGAGCCTTATCAATGGCGAAATTAACGAGTCGCTGCAAGGCATGACGCTAATTCAAGCGTTTAATCAGCAAGCGCGCATCGGCGCACAATTTGCCGATGAAAATCAGCAGTGGCAAGACTATCGTAATCAATCTGTGGCGATGGACAGTTGGCTATTGGTTCCGCTAACGCGTTTGATTGGCACCTTGACCGCTGCGGCGATCATCACCTGGTTTGCAGGAGCGTCGCTGCATACGTTTGTTGCGATTGGCACGGTATACGCATTTTTGAATTACATTGAACGCTTTTTTGACCCGTTTCGTCAGTTGTCGATGGAGCTGCGAAAATTACAAGTTGCCAGTGTGGCCGCTAAGCGGGTGTTTGAGTTGTTGGATGCACCAGCATATTTGGCCTTGGAGCGGGCGTCTGACGCACCACTTTCGCCGCGCTTAAACGCGCGTGACACACTGGATATTGAGTTTCGCGATGTGGATTTTTCCTATGACGGCACCAACCCCACGTTGAAAAACGTCAATCTCACGGTAAAGCAAGGCAGTTTTACCGCCATTGTCGGGCATACAGGCAGCGGAAAAAGCTCGCTGATTAATTTGTTGATGCGCTTTTATCAGCCACAACAAGGGGAGATTTACATCGGGGGGGCACCACTGTCGCAGCTCGATGAAACCGAACGTCGCGCGCTGTTTGGTTTGGTGTCTCAAGATCCGCTGCTACTTCGCGGCAGCGTTTATGACAATATTGCGCTTGGTAATGAATCGATCAGCCTTGACCGAGCCGAGCAAGTGGCGCGGCAGGTGAAAGCGGATGCCTTTATTACGCAGCTGCCTGACGGGTTTCATCACACTGCCAGTGATCACACCTTTTCCGTCGGTGAAAAGCAGCTTATTGCGCTCGCGCGCGTGCTCGCCCATGATCCTCAGATATATTTGCTGGATGAGGCAACCGCCAACATCGATAGCGATACTGAGTTGTGTGTGAAAGCGGCATTAGACCAGTTACCAAAAGGCCGCACCGTAATAAGCGTGGCGCATCGTCTGTCGACAGTGCGGCATGCCGATCAGATTTTGGTATTTGAACGAGGTGAATTGGCGCAAAGCGGAACTCATGAAACGCTCATTGAACACGAAGGGCCTTATCGCCAGCTTTATCTTGCGCAGCAGCAAGAGGCGTTACAAGCCCAGTCACAAGAGATAAGCGAGGTATTGCCGATATGCCCGCCACAAGAAATAACAATGTAATGGTGAACAGAATGACAATAGCCACAGATTTAAGTATCGCACTTGATGGAACGGCCTTAAATTCAACGAACTCGACCCCTTTAATGGCAACCCAGCTTTTGCCACCGCAAGTGATAGAAGAGGCGTGTGAGTGGGCCATTATGCATGGTGTCGCCTTTCGCCAAGGGGATAACAGCGCGCGTCATTGCCCGTTTAGCTTTGCACCTATGGTGATGGAGAAAAAGGCGTTTGCTCATCTTCAATTCGTTACCCCATTGATTGCTAAGTTGGTTGACGCGGTGTCCGAAGACGCTGATTTTTTGCAGCAACAGCTCGCTCCTATGGCACAAGCAGACGCGTTTTTTGGTCGTTTAATGGGGCTGCACCTGCAGATACACGGCTCAGCGGCTCAGCGTGCTCGCGGGGAGGTCATCCAACCACTGCGTCAACCGCTGCTGCTGATGCGCACTGATTATATGGATGACCGCCAGCAAGGCGCCAAGGTGATTGAGTTTAACGGTATTGCGGCGGGCATGGCTCCGTTTGGTCAGCGCGCTAGTGAATTGCATCGATTTTTACAACGCCAATGGCCAGTGGAATTTACGCGGTGGAGCGCGGCCAGTCAGGGTGAGTTGGTCAATAATGCGGGGATTGACCAGTTAGCCAAAGCGATTGAACAGGCGGCGCGGCGCATTCAAGCGGATTTCGCTTTTCAAGAGCCTCAGCAAGGCGCACCCACCTTTGTGATGGTGGTACAAGCCAACGAAGACAATGTTTACGATCAGCATCTGCTTGAGTTAGCCCTGCAAGCGCGAGGCGTTCGCACTGTGCGCCGAACCTTTGCACAGTTGCATCACACGTTGCTCAGTGGTGAGAATGGTCGCTTGTTGCTTGACGGGATAGGCGCAGTCGATGTGGTCTATTTGCGCGCCGGTTACCAGTGCCAAGATTATTGGTTGGATGATGAAAAAGAGTGCTGTCACACTCTAGGGCAAACGCGACGTATGATTGAACAGCATCGTGTGGCGTTGAATGCCACTTTGGGTCAACAGTTGGCGACCAGTAAAACCATGCAAATGGTACTGACTATGATGCCAGCGCAGGCGTATTTGCAATGGGGCTTAACCATAGAAGAAGCCAATGCGGTCAAAACTGTTTTAGCGGAGATGAAGCCGCTCAATCCAGAGACCATCGCTTGGTTTTTTGACCACGCTCAGCAGAAGGATTGGGTACTAAAAAACCAAGGTGAAGGTGGTGGTCACTGTGTGTTTGGCTCGGCGATTGGCGAAAAATTGGCGTCATTGCATGAGAATGAGTACAACGCTTGGCTATTAATGCAGCGCTTATATCCGCACGAACGAGATACACCAGCACTGGCCATTCGTCAGGCAGCGGCGACGCAAGTGGATGATTTAGTGAGTGAGATAGGGCTATTTACCGCGTTTTATCAGGGTGAGCCGATGACAGACTATGCTGGGTATGCAGGGTATTTGATCCGCAGTAAACCAGCGTCCGAAAACGAAGGCGGGATTCACAGCGGGCAAGGTATTTTAGACTCGCTGATGGTGGTCTAAAACGAAATATACCCAAGTGACCCCAAGATGCTGGATTCAGAGCCGGCTCACTGAGCTGAGAGCAAGGCAAACAACGCAGCGAAATAGCGAGTCTATTTTCAAGTTGTTTAACGCCGCTATCGGTTCAGTGATTGGCTCCCAAGGGGCGAGCTGTCTTGGCTCATCAGCTTTGTTGACGATTTTCGATTGAGAACCACTCAATCTTCAAATCCTCGCCTCACTGACAAACCAAGTCATTCTCGCTGAACCATGTATCTTGAGGTTACTTGGGTATAAAATCCGCCCACACAAAGTGTGGGCGGATGCATGGTGACGAAACCTTGGTGTTTAATTATGCCAACTCTTCGGTCAGTACCACACTGTTGTCTGTGCCAAAATCATTGGCGACATACGTGTCGGCTTGAGGATCATTGTCCCAATGTGTGTCATCAAATAGGTAGCGAAACTGAACTTGCTGCGCTTTTGGCAGGCGTGTTTTAAAGCGAAATTGGCCCTCTTTTTTGTTCAGTTTCATTGGCTCTGGTTGCCAATTGTTGAAATCCCCCGCAACAGCGACAGTCGCCCAATCTTGTTGTGCCACCTCAAAAGTGACTTCGACTTCATCTTTTGTTTTGAAAAAGCGTTTTTTTAGCATGAGTGTGTCCTTCCTCTCCTCGAAAATATCACCATGAACCCAAGGGATGCGAGCGAACTGTGATGCCTGATTGTGGTGCTAAGTTCGCCGCATAATGAGAGCACGTGAATATAAATACTATTACTCTGGTTTCATAAGGTTTGCAAGTCACAAGCGGTGAAATTGATAAGGCTTGTCAAGCTGTTGAGGTAAAATCGCAACAAACCAGTTACTGGCGCGGTTCGTTGCGACGTCCGTTACTGCGTCGCCCGAGCGCATAGCCAAGCCCCAGTGGTGCAAAGAATATGACCAAAACCACTAAAATGAGATAGACCGCCGTTTGCTTAATCAAAGTGGTTAATTGCTGCATGATTTGAGTAATCGCATCTTGAGCCAGCGTATCAAGATCCTGAGCGATTTTTTGTCGTTCATTATCGACAATTTCTGCCAGCGCTTTGCGCTCACGTTCAATTAATTGAACTAACTCGCTTCGTTCTCGCGCAACCATGGTATCGAGTGCCATGCGCTCTTGACTGAGTTTGGCCAGTTGCGCGCTGGTTTTGCTATCAATCTCTGTCACCAAAGGCTGTAATTGAATCGCCATCTGTTTCGCTAAGTCTTCCATATATTCTGGGTTGTTGTTGACGAAATCTTGAAACGCTTGTGAGGTGGCTTGCACACTATTTAGTGCAGCGGAGATTTCATCAGTACTGATGGTGCTATTTAATGCGATCAGTTCGGCTTTCCACGACAGTAATTTAGGGCCTTGATTGGCGGCTAGAGCCAAGCGGTTAGACACATCACCAATGGCTTCCGGAATGGTGCCCAAGGTGGTGACGGCATCGCGCGCCGAAATGCCATTTGCTTTTAACCACTCATGGTAGGCGGGCGTGCGAATAAAGCTGAGATCGGCAAACGGATAGCGCTTCGCAAACTGTTCGACAAACGACAGGTTTTTGTCAAATTCACTTTTGGTTAAGACGCTCCTAGCCATCTCATCTGCGGCTTGTTGAAGATGATTTGCCGTCACTTGCGCGACGGTCAGGCCTTGATGATCACCGGTGTCGATTGGGCTAAATAAGGTATTGCCCGCCCCGGTATTAAAAAATGCCGCCATTTGATGGGCAAAAACCCAAGAGTCAATCAAAGACGCGATTGGAGAGAGCTGATAAGCGGCGTGTTGCATTCCCTCTTCGGCATTGATCTTCCACAGCAAAATGTACGACTGATGAACCTTATCTTCTTTTGGGTAATAGTCGTGTAAGTGATCCGCCGCCTGCTCGATTTGAGCAAAGAACTGCACTGCGTATTCACGGGTTTGCAATCGAGTGTTCAACTCTTCGGTTGTCAGCGGAGTGGATTGGCTGTCTAAGCTAATGTCGAGCAGTGAGCAACCGCTAAGTGGGCCAAGCAAAGCGCCAAGAAGCATAAGTTTAGAGTAACGATGGCGAAAACCGAACATGGAAGTAAGCTCCAAATAAAACAAAGAGTTGTGATAAATAAAACATTCTACACCTAGCGTAACAGAGAGGATTCGAGGTGGAGAGCAAAACGACGCGAAAGCGCGTGAGTCTAAAATATGTGGCAAGTCGACTGAAATGAAACTGTGATTTGCCGTGCGATTTTATTCGATTTCTCTTGGTTTTTTGAGAGCATCGATGACAATGCTGGCGCGGATATGCACGCATTTAGGAAATACGCGATGAACCAAAATTCAACCACCACAGCACAGGTTATTGACGCTCACCACAGCGGTCCTTCACTGGCCGAAACGGAAGCCAAAATGCATGGGCAAGAGGTTTACTTTTGCAATGATGAAACGCTGGTGAAAGCGCAGCAGCAGTGTATGGAAATTCAGTATGATTTTAACCATACGCGACCTTCTGACATGGAAGGCCGTCAGGCGTTGATGAAACGTATCTTCGCTTCAGTGGGCAAAGAGTGTTATATCGAGCCGCCGCTGCGAGCCAATTGGGGTAAAAATACCCACTTGGGTGATTATGTCTACGTTAATTTCAACTTAACCTTGGTGGACGATACCGAAGTGCACATTGGGGACTATGTTATGATTGGCCCGAATGTGACCATTGCCACTGGCGGCCATCCCGTGCTGCCTGAGCTGCGGCGAAAGTTTGGTCAGTTTAATTTACCGGTACGCATTGAAGCGGGAGTTTGGATTGGCGCACATTCTGTGGTGTTACCTGGGGTGACGATTGGTGAAAACAGCGTGATTGGCGCTGGCAGCGTTGTGACCAAAGACATTCCCGCCAACGTGGTGGCATTTGGTAACCCATGCAAGGTGATTCGAGAGATTGGTGAATACGATAAGCAGTACTTTGCTCGTGGGCGTCGTATTGATCCAGCTCTGCTGCACTCTGATGTGGTTTGAGTATACAATCGTTATTTTCCAACGTTAGGTTGGACTTGGTAGAAAATCATGGGAGAAAAAGTGCAATACGAGTGGATTTTATTTGATGCCGATGAAACCTTGTTTCATTTTGACGGCTATCAAGGATTGCGTTTGATGTTTTCTCGTTATGGTGTCGATTTTGATGAGCAAGCTTTTGCTCAATATCAGCAGATCAATAAACCGCTTTGGGTGGAATACCAAAACGGTACGATCACCGCAGATGAACTTAAACAAACCCGATTTCAAAGTTGGGCGCAAAAGCTCGATACGACAACACAGGCGCTTAATACCGCCTTTTTGCAGGCGATGGCAGATATATCAACGCCACTGCCCGGAGCGCGTGAGCTATTAAATGCGTTACAAGGGCGAGCGAAACTTGGCATTATTACCAATGGTTTTACTGAGTTGCAGGCAGTACGACTTTCACGCAATGAGATGAGTGACACCTTTGAGCATGTCGTGGTTTCAGAAGAGGTCGGTGTCGCAAAACCTGACGCCAAAATCTTCGCTTACACTAGCGCATTGATGGCACATCCCGACCCTAAAAAAGTGCTTATGGTAGGCGATACGTTGCAATCTGACATTCTTGGCGGTGCGCGCGCAGGGTTTGATACTTGTTGGCTAAACCGACATGATGCACCGAGCGATCCTGACATTCAGCCGACCTTTACGGTTTCATCACTTGAGCAGCTACAAGCTTTGCTGTTTGCTGCGTAATCGTATTTTGAGCAAAAAAGGCCTTTGAATAGAGCCGCACTTCAAGGAGTGCGGTTTTTTTTCACCTTAAGGGTCGCGTTCTTGCGCCTGACGTTTCGTCAACTCTCTCCTAAGGTGTAATGGTATGGGTATGGGCGAGCGGGTTTACGCGATCAAAGAAGGAGTTAGCTCAACAATGAAAAAATATTGGTTAACGGCGCTGTGTTTTATTTTAGCTTTGCTTAGTGTGGTGGGATGGATCTGGATGGATGCAGAACCGAGCAACCCGCTGGAGTCTGATGGCCCTAATGCACTTGAGCCTTTTGCTTGGGGCTTTTTCATTTTAGGTGTCATGACATTCATTGTGGCAAAGCTGCGAAAGTAAGGATATACCCAATCGACTTCACTTTCTTAAAGCGACAAAAAGCTTGAGTAGCAACGTAATTACAGGTAAAACAATTCTTCTTTAAGGAATGAATTGAAATAAGGATATGACGATGGCTATCAAAGAAAGCAGCTATTTTGAAGGTAATGTAAAATCGCTTGGTTACCAAGAGCAGGTGGATAACATCAGCGTTGGCGTTATGTTGGCGGGCGAATATACCTTTGGCACCGCAGCACCTGAGCGCATGAGCGTGATCAAAGGTGAATTGACCGTGAAGCTGCCCGGCCACGTCGATTGGCAAACATTTTCAGCCGGTCAATCATTTGAAGTTGATGGCGATTCTTCGTTTAACGTCAAAGTGGCTGCAACCACAGCGTACCTTTGCGAATATCTGTAACGCCAAGTTATTGGGATATCAGCGGCTCAATTTTGTTGAGCCGCTTTTTTATGCGTTCTATACCCATTAAACGGCTTATAACGGGTAGAGCGATGCGTTATCGTCGTTGGCGTAAGCGTGAGAATAAGGTATAAACCACCCACTGCATTCCTAGGTTCATGAAGGCGCCAACAGTGGTGCACCGTCATGGGGAAGGAATAAGCTGTTTTGGATCTTTGAGAGTGACTATGACTTACGCCAACATCAAATTTATCGCCGCCGATATGGACGGCACTTTGCTTAACGAGCATGGCCAGTTGCCCGCTAATTTTTATGATGTGTTTGCGCAGCTTGATGCCAAAGGCATCTACTTTTGCGCTGCATCGGGCCGTCAGTATTACAGCTTGTGTGAGACGTTTGCGCCAATCAAAGACCGTTTGGTCTACGTGGCGGATAACGGCACCATGGTGATGTATCAAGATAAGTTGTTGTACAGCAGCACCATGGACAAAGCGGACACCGACGCCATTGTCACCACAGCGCGTGCCATTGAAGGAACGTATACCGTGCTGTGTGGTAAAAAATCGGCGTACATTGAAACGCAAGATCCTCAAGCATTAGCAGAAATCAGTAAATACTATGCTCGCTGCGAATACGTTGACGATTTGCTGGCGGTTGAGGACGATTTCATTAAAGTGGCGCTGTGTCATTTTGGTGGAACAGAAGCACTGGTCTACCCAACGATGCGCGACCAGTTTGCAGCAACACATCAAGTGGTGGTCAGTGCCAAAATCTGGCTTGATTTGATGCATGCAGACGCGTCAAAGGGCGCAGCCATTGAGCATTTGCAGCAGACGATGGGCTTTACTCGCGCGCAAACCATGACATTTGGTGACTATTTTAACGATGTTGAAATGCTGAAAGTAAGTGATTATTCCTACGCTATGGCTAACGCTCATGAAGAGGTGAAAAAATTTGCCCAATTCTCCGCGCCAAGTAATCGTGACAATGGTGTGATGACGGTCATTGAGCAAACCGTACTGGCACAAGATTAATTTATATACCCCCTTCCACTCTAAGCGGCGCGATCGCGCTGCTAGGGGAGAAGCGCTGTCATCAGCTCATCATGCGGTTGATGACGGCGTTTTGATACTTCAAATAAATCGCTGCACCCGCAATTTTGCCGTCCGTCGCGTTAGAGTGACGACCCATCGGTCACTTACTGTCTACCCTTAGTCAAAGACGCAGCGAAGTCGCTTAGGGAGACTGGCGAATATGAAGAATCACTATTTTATTGGTGTGGTTGCAGGCTTGCTCTCCGGTTTGACTTGGGCGCTCAATACCACCTTGATTGGCGTGAGTATTCATAGCGACATCCTTGCCGACCCTGCGCTAGGCCACAAAGTCCCTTTTCTAAGTAATTTTCTGAATGATATTTTTGTCACTCTCTGGATTTTACTTGCGGTCATTTTTACGCGAAAACTGGGTGTGGCGTTTCGCACCTTGTTCAGCCGCCGTGGCGGTTTGCTGGTGATTTCGGGTATTTTGGGTGGCCCGCTTGGCATGCTGTTTTTTGTATTAGGAGTAAAATACGCGGGCGTTGGCTATACCTCGGTAATATCGTCGATTTATCCGGTCATCGGCGCGGTTCTCTCCGCTTTTTTACTCAAAGAAAAACTCAGTGGCAAAAACTATCTCGGCGTGGTTGTTATCGTCATTTCCGTGAGTTATTTGTCGTATCAAACCTTGAGTCATCCTGCCGATCATCTCACTTTGGGAGTGATGTACGCCTTCTGCGCTGCGCTCGGTTGGGCAGTACAAGCGGTCTTTTTAGCTTGGTGCATGCGCGACAGCGACGTTCCTTCTCATGTGGCACTGCTTATTAATGTCAGCTCGGCGCTGCTGATTGATTTGACGGTCTTGTTACCTGCGGTCGATGCGATGCATCTTATCGAGCCTGTGATGGTGTCCCAATCAGGCCAAATTGCGTTTGGCGCGGCAACCATAGGCGCCATTTCAACTTGGATGTATTACGTCTCCATTCGTCGAATTGGCGCAACAAAAGCGATGGGGCTCGACATTACCTATGGGGTATGGGCGGAAATCATACAAGTAGTGATAACGCCGCAGAAAGCGGCGGCGAAGCTGGTGGTCACCACAGCGGTGATTGCGTTTGGCGTGATCCTCACCATCACTCACGATAAACTGCGTAACTGGTTTGGTCATGAAGATCCGCCTTAAACTGGGCGTTTCAGTGTGATTAGCCTCAGAGCGACGCTACGCGAGAAGAAGATCATAATTTTAGATTATTAAAAACATAAATAATGATAATTTCATATTGTTGCTTCGGCTGAGTATGCTGTTCCTCAACCACTGATTGCCATGCGGTATCAGGCTGCGAGGCAACCTTGCCATGAGGAAAGGCTGATGAAATTATTGCACACCATGATTCGAGTAACGGATCTCGACAAATCTATCGAATTTTATACCAAAGTGTTGGGTATGAGCGTGTTGGATCGCTTTGAGAACCCAGAGTATCGTTACACCTTGGTGTTCGTTGGTGACGCTAACGATCCGAACAACGCCACGATTGAACTGACCCACAACTGGGATACCAACGCCTACGAAGTTGGTAATGCGTTTGGTCATCTTGCCCTAGGAACCACTGACATCTACGCGGCGTGCGCTGAAATTCAGGCGCAAGGTGGCGTGATCACTCGCGCTCCAGGTCCAATGAAAGGCGGTAGCACTCATATTGCCTTTATTCGTGACCCAGACGGTTATTCGATTGAACTTATTCAACTTGAAGAGAAGTGAGGTTGGCAATGACAGTGAAATTATTTGAATCACACACTTTGGGTCAATTGACATTGGCAAACCGCATTGTGATGCCGCCAATGACCCGTTCGCGCGCCACTCAGCCGGGCAACATTGCCAATGATATGATGGCGCAATATTACGCTCAGCGCGCGAGTGCAGGCTTGATTGTTGCTGAAGGCACGCAGATCTCTCCAGAGGGACAAGGCTATGCGTGGACTCCCGGCATTTACACTCAAGAGCAAATTGCAGGGTGGCGTAAAGTGACCGACGCGGTGCACGCAAAAGGCGGTGTTATTTTTGCTCAGCTCTGGCATGTGGGGCGCGTGACTCACCCAGACAACATTGGCGGCGCGCAGCCTATATCGTCCTCGGCGTTAAAAGCCGAAGGCGTGAAAGTGTTTATTGATAATGGTACTGACGAGCCGGGTTTTGTTGACGTGGTTGAGCCTCGGGCGATGACCAAAGCCGATATTACCGAGGTGATCGGTCAATATCGACAAGCGGCGCTCAATGCAATTGAAGCAGGCTTTGATGGTATCGAACTTCACGCGGCAAACGGCTATCTCGTGAATCAGTTTATTGATTCACAAGCCAACAATCGCAGTGATGAGTACGGTGGTTCGATTGAAAATCGTCTGCGCTTTTTGGGTGAAGTGGTGGAAGCTATGTGTGACGCCATTGGTGCAGATCGCGTGGGTGTGCGCTTAGCGCCATTTACCTCACTCAATGGCACGGTGGACGACACGCCTGTAGAGACCTATTTGGCTGCGGGTGAGTTGCTTAACCGTTTGAATATTGTCTATTTGCATATTGCGGAAGTGGATTGGGACGATGCGCCAGAAACGCCAGCAGAATTTAAAGTGCGTCTGCGCCATGCGTTTCGTAACACGCTGATTTACGCTGGCCGTTATCAAGCGCAAAGTGCTGAGCATCTGTTGACAGCCGGTCTTGCAGATATGGTGGGGTTTGGCCGTCCGTTTATCGCAAATCCAGACTTGCCAGAACGCATCAAGCACAATTACCCAATCGCCGCGCACGATCCTGCAACGCTGTTCGGCGGTGCTGAGAAAGGCTTATTGGACTATCCAAGTTATCAGGCTCAGTAATTGAGTAATGAACCCCAAATAACGTCACGTTATTTGGGGTTAGATCGTGCTATCCCCACAAACCTTCACCGTATCCCATCGCTTATATTCCCATTCACATCGACAAGTGTTTTGTCATAACCGCGTTCACCATATATGGACTAGTCCAAATGGGCTTTTGATCGAGCGATTAGGCAAAATAGAAACAGCAATACGAGATTAATTTGCCCAATTTCTCGTCAAATGAAACCTAAGTGCCACAGAATATTAGTTAAAGTGTCAAGATCGTTGCGCGAAATCGTCATATTCGCTTCTTAACATAACAGTAATTTACTGACCTAGTCCAAAGGGATTAAGAGAATGAAATCACTGTTTTGCTGTTCAACAAGAATGCCGAAAAAATTCATCGCGCGTGCCATGTTAGTCACCGCCGCACTGTCTATGCCAACCCTAGCCCAAGAGAGCGATTTGCAATCGCTGATTAAAGCGGCGCAGCAAGAAGGCGCGGTATATAGCGTCGGCATGCCAGACAGCTGGGCTAACTGGAAGGGCACATGGGACGATCTGCACGCCCATTATGGTCTAAAACACCAAGACACCGACATGAGCTCGGCGCAAGAGATCGCTAAGTTTGAAGCGGAAAAGAAAAACGCCACCGCGGATATCGGCGATATTGGTGTCGCCTTTGCGCGTGTCGCAGTGAAAAAAGGAGTGACTCAGCCATATAAACCGAGCACTTGGGACGATATTCCCGATTGGGCAAAAGACAGTGAGGGCCACTGGGCATTAGCGTATACCGGAACGATTGCGTTTATCGCGAACAACAACCTAGTAAAAGACGCGCCAACTTCTTGGGCTGATCTACTGACAGGCGATTACAAAGTGACGGTTGGTGATGTGGGCATTGCCGCGCAAGCGAATAACGCGATTTTAGCCGCAGCGTTTGCGAATGGTGGTGACGAGTCAAACTTAAAACCGGCAATCGAGTTTTTCGCTAAACTTGCGAAACAAGGTCGCCTCTCCTTTACCGATCCGAACCTTGCCACACTGGAAAAGGGTGAAGTTGAAGTGGCGATCATGTGGGATTTCAACGCACTGAATTATCGTGACAAGATTGACCGCGAACGCTTTAGTGTCAATATTCCTCAAGATGGCTCAGTCATTTCCGGTTACACCACCATCATCAACAAATACGCCAAAAACCCCAATGCGGCAAAACTGGCCCGAGAATACATTTTCAGCGATAAGGGGCAGATCAATCTGGCGCAAGGCTACGCGCGTCCAATTCGCACTAACATCACGCTACCAAAATCGATTCAAGACAAATTGATTGCTAATGAGCAATACCGCAATGTTCATCCAGTGAGTGATTTTTCCGCATGGGAAAAATCTGCGCGCAAATTGCCGCGTCAATGGCAAGAAAACGTTCTAATTCACCAACAGTAACAGGCAATAACAATGAGCAATAAGGTTATCCTTGTTGTGCTAGATGGCCTGAATTATCAAGTCGCCCGTGATTGCATGGGCTACTTGAATGGTCTTTTAGAACACCATTTACCGTTATCTGATGCGCGAGCGTCACTGTATTGTCTGCAAAGCGAGCTGCCATCTCTGTCGCGGCCGCTGTACGAATGCATTTTGACCGGGGTTCGTCCGGTTGAAAGTGGCATAGTGAGTAATGATATCGTTCGCCTGTCAAAGCACGACTCGATTTTTAGCCTAGCCAAAGCGCAGGGCAAAATCACCGCAGCGGCGGCTTATCATTGGGTGAGTGAGCTGTACAATCGCGCGCCGTATGATGCCACACGCGACCGCTTTACCTGTGATGAATCGCTTAACATTCAACACGGCTGTTTCTACCAATGGGATCATTATCCAGACGAGGCGTTGTTTTTGGATGCCGAACATTTAAGACGGACCCATCAGCCTGATTTTTTGCTGATCCACCCGATGAATATTGACGACATGGGGCATAAGCATGGTTTGAACTCGCCTCAATATCGCAACAGCGCGCGTCGAGTCGATATCATTTTGTCTCACTATATTGAGTCTTGGATTCAAGATGGCTACCAAATATTGGTTACCAGTGATCATGGCATGAATGACGATCGCTCTCATGGCGGCACCTTGCCAGAAGAGCGCGATGTGCCGCTGTTTGTCATCGGCCATTCATTTAGTCACCAAGCCTGCTCCGTCAAACAAACTGAACTGTGTGGCAACGTATGCCAACTGCTCGGTCTGGCGCACACAAAGCCTTACACTCAGGAACTCTTCGCATTATGAGTCGCTCGGTTTCAATCTCTGTACCGCGTGATGCGCAAGCAACGCGCGCACGACACTACGCTCAGTTGAATCGACTCAAACCGCTGCTGTGGTTTGCGCCGTTTGCACTGTTCTTTTATTTATTTCAGCTCGCTCCAATGGGTTGGGTGCTGCTCAATAGTTTTATTTATGAGGGCGAGTTCTCTTTGGATAACTTCCAAGAGGTGTTTGATTCTGCATTTATTATGCAGGGATTTACCAATAGCCTGTGGCTTGCCGTTATCTCAAGTTTGCTGGGGTTAGGGATTGCAACACTGTTTGTCTCTTCATTGCGCCGAGTCAATTCGACAATTCGCGATGGCGTGATTGCCTTTACCAACATGAGCAGTAATTTTTCCGGCGTGCCGCTTGCGTTTGCCTTCATCATTATTTTGGGCACCAATGGCGCGATCACCTTATTGCTAAAACAGTATGGTTTGCTGGGTGATTTTGATCTCTACGGCAAATGGGGGCTTTTGGTGATTTATGTCTATTTCCAGATCCCATTGGCGGTCTTGCTGCTCTATCCCGCATTTGATGCTTTGAGCGATGATTGGCGCTCGGCGGCCGCGCTGCTTGGCGCTCGCTCCTCGCAATATTGGGCTAAGGTGGCTCTGCCAGTGCTTTCGCCTGCGCTTTTGGGCACCTTCATCATATTAATCGCTAACGCCATTGGTGCGTATGCCAGTGTCTATGCATTGACTGCAGGTAATTACAACGTCATCACGGTGCGGATCGCCAGTTTAGTCTCAGGAGATCTGTTTCTTGAACCTAACTTGGCGGCGGCAATTTCAGTTACGTTGATGGCTTTGCTTGCTTTTATTACTTTAATTAATCAATGGCTTGTGTCTAAAAGCTATGCCGGTAGGACGTCGTAATGTACACCGTGAATCACAGATACCACAAAGGCGTGGTGTATTCGCTCATGGGATTGATGTTGATCCCGATTGCCGCAACTTTGATTTACTCATTGTCATCACGTTGGGGTGCGACAATTTTACCCGATGGGTTTACCTTGCGCTGGTACGCAGAGCTGCTGACCGACCCGCGTTTTTTACACGCATTTGGGCGCTCGCTGTTTATCTGCATCACCGCATTGGCGCTCAGTGTCGCCTTGATTTTGCCAGCGATTTTTGTCGTGTTTTACTATTTTCCCAAGCTCGATAAGCTGATGAACATTCTGATCTTGCTCCCGTTTGCGGTACCGCCTGTGGTCTCTTCAGTCGGGTTATTAAAGCTTTATGCCGATAGTGACATTGCTCTGATTGGCACGCCGTGGATTTTGATTGGCACCTATTTCACCATTGCTTTGCCTTTTATGTACCGAGCGATTGGCAACAGTTTTGCGGCAATTCAACTGCGCGATTTAATGGACGCGGCGCACTTGCTTGGCGCGAGCACCAGCAAAGCGTTTTTGTTGATTGTGCTGCCGAACCTTAAAAAAGGGTTAATGGCTTCGCTGTTCTTGTCTTTTTCGTTTCTGCTGGGGGAGTTTGTCTTTGCCAATATATTGGTCGGCACTCGCTACGAAACCTTGCAAATTTACTTATACAACATGCGTCAAACCAGCGGACATTTTACCTCCGCGCTTGTTATGGCCTACTTTCTGTTTATTTTTATTCTGACTTGGCTGGCAAGTCGTTTTAGCCAAGGAGTCAAATCATGAGCTATGTTACTGCAACCCACCTGACCAAACGTTTTGGTGAGAATACTGTGTTTGAGAGGGTTAACTTCACCATTGAGCAGGGCGAGTTTGTCACTCTGCTCGGCCCAAGTGGCTGTGGAAAGTCGACATTGCTGCGCAGCTTAGCCGGGCTCAATCCGGTTGATGGTGGGCAAATTTGGGTCAATGGCGAAGACATTACTCATCAAATACCTCAAGAACGCGGTATTGGCATGGTCTTTCAATCTTACGCGCTGTTTCCAAATATGACAGTGGAAGGCAATATCGCATTTGGGTTAAAGATGCAAAAGCGCGCACCAAAGGACATTCAGCGCGAGGTGGCGAAAATCATAGCATTGGTCGATCTCAAAGGCCGAGAAAAGCACTACCCGCATGAACTGTCCGGTGGCCAACGCCAACGCGTGGCACTAGCGCGGGCATTGGTGGTTAAGCCGCGCATTTTACTGCTCGATGAGCCATTGTCGGCGCTGGATGCCAAAATTCGCAAACATCTGCGTCAGCAAATTCGTGACATTCAAACTGAGCTGAACCTCACCACGATTTTTGTTACGCACGATCAAGAAGAGGCGATGATCATGTCAGATCGCATTTTTTTGATGAACAAAGGCGAGATTGTTCAAGCTGGAACGCCAGAAGAGATATACACCCATCCGGCAAATGAGTTTGTCGCCAGTTTTATGGGCCACTACAACCTGGTCGCCGCGAACAAAGCCAAGCAGCTGTTTAATATTGAAACGCCTTGGAAAGTGGCAATTCGTCCAGAGTCGATTTATGTGAAAGAGCACGGCCGCCACTACGATAAACACATTTCTGCGCCGCAAACCGGCACCATCATCAACCATCAGCTATTGGGTAATGTGATTCGCTATCAAGTCGATGTTGGGGAGTGTGAATTGACGGTTGATTTGCTTAACCGCTCATCGGAGCGTTTGCTTGCGCGTGGCAGCCAGCTTGAGCTGCTGTTTAATCTCAATGAAATTCAACCCGTGAGGGCATAAGGATGACTAAGCCTTTGTATGTCTTTGACTTAGACGAAACCTTGATATTCGGCGATAGCGCTATGATATGGAATGAATTTATGGTGGAAAAGAGCATCGCAAGCGCGCCTGATTTTATCGCTGAAGATCGCCGCTTAATGGCGCTCTACGCCAAAGGCGAGCTGGATATGGCGCAATATCTGGCTTTTGCGATGGCGCCGCTGGCCAAAATGCCGATTGAGCAAGTGAATGCCTTAATGGATGAATGCGTTGAAACGCGCATTTTAGCCACGCAATTTTCCCAAGCGAAAAGCTTAATTGCTGAGCTGCTCAATGATGGCATCGATATGATGATCATTTCGGCCAGTGCGACGTTTATCGTCGAAGCGGTGGCGCGCCGCTTTGGGATCCCCACCGCGCTTGGTATCGATTTGGTTGAAAAAAATGGCTGCTATACCAGTGAGATCAAAGGCACGCCAAGTTTTCGCCAAGGTAAAGTGATTCGATTACAGCAGTGGCTTGAAAGCCAAGGTGAAAATTTCAGTGAGATTCACTTTTACACCGACTCAATAAACGATTTGCCACTGTGTGAATACGCTGACCGAATTTATTTGGTTAACCCTTGCCCGCGTTTAAGCGCGCATGCAAAAAATAATACGGATTGGGCCGTGCTTAAGTGGCAGGTATAAATTGAGAGTCTTCAAAAAAGAGCGATAGTCGCTCTTTTTTTTTACCGCCATTTTTATAGCGTCAATACCGTTTTCTGTTTATGCACTTTACTATGAGCAAGCGCCTCTGGCATTTGTTCAAAGGGGTAACAGGCGATTGGCGCGATAGCGATATTGCCTGCCTCGATCTGCTCTAGTAATTGCTCACCTGCGTGCATTAACACCTGCCAATCTTCTTCATCACCGTAGGTGTGAAGCGCGCCAAGCGCGATTTCATGATAAGAGATGGTTTTCGTAAATGCTGGGTCAAGTGGCGCTGGTATGCGGTCTTGAATACAGATGATATGGCCATTGGCTTTCAGTTTTGGCACGAGACTCGCGGCATGTTCACTGCCAACCGCGTCATAAATGGCAAAGTAGTGTGATGGCACCTCGGCCAAATCACGCAGCACATGACGTACACCCAATGATTGTGCCTGCTCTGCGCTAAGGCTTTGCGACAAAACATCTACCTGAAAACCGTGTTGAACCAGATATTGAGTGAGTAAGCGATTAACCGCGCCAAATCCGGCAACCAACACCGAGGCGTTGGCGCGCAATGGAATTTTTTCAAACGCTTGCCACGCGGTCAGCATTGGGCAGGGCAATGCCGCCGCTGTGGTGAATGCCATCGCATCGGGCAGTGTGAGAACGCGCTCGGCCTTCATTAACGTAAATTCGGCAAAACTGCCATTTAACGCCAGTGCGGCGTGGTAAGCCACCCGTTTACCAAGCCAGCTTTTATCCACATTCTGGCCGATTTCCACCACAATGCCTGCCCCGTCAACGCCTGGCACATGACCGACAGGCCAATTCAGTGGATTGGTCTCGATCAATTTCCAATCGACAGGGTTAATCCCAATTGCGGCATTCGCGATGAGCAGCTCGCCGGCTTGAGGATGGGGCCGTGCCGATGTTTGAAACTCGACCGAGGCGTTCTTGGGCTGATAGCCCCAAATTTGTTGTGTGGTCATTGCCTTTCCTTATTAAAGCCAACCTTTACGTTTGAAATACAGATAGGGCGCAAAACCAGAAGCGAGCATCAATAGCAGCGCCGCAGGGTAACCCCAGCTCCAATCCAGCGAGGGCATAAACTTGAAATTCATCCCAAAGATACTGGCAATCACTGTTGGCGGTAGAAACACCACGGCAGCGATGGAGAAAATTTTGATGATTTGATTTTGCTGTATGCTAATGAAACCTTGGGTGGAATCCATCAAAAAATTTATCTTATCGAACAAAAAGGTGGTGTGAGACATCAAGGACTCCACATCGCGCGCCACATCTTGAATGCGCTCTTTGTGGCTCTCACGGGATTTTAAATTGCGCAGTAAAAAGGAGAGCGCTCGCTGAGTATCCATTAAGCAGAGCCGAACTTTCCCATTGCTGTCTTCAAGAGCAGCGAGTTGGTTGATGCACTCTTCAAGATCCGCATCTTGCTCTTCAAGCACTTGATGGCTGATTTTTTCTAGCGCTCGATGAATGTCTTCAAGCATATCGGCGTGGTTTTCTATCTTCTGCTCTAAAATGGTGATGATCAGACTTTCCACATTTTGGCAGCGTATTTGTTGCCGCCGAGCGCGAAAGCGCAGCAAGCGAAAATCGGCAATATCTTCGTCGCGAATGGTGACTAGTCGCTGGTGTTGCAAAATACACGCTACCGAGGTATTGAGATAACGCCCATCACTGCGCTGAAGAAACAGAGAGTGAACATGAACGCCGCTTTTGTCGACGAAAAATCGCGCCGAGGTTTCTATCTCTTCTACCGCTTCGGTTTCTGGCAGTTCGATCTGCAATAGCTCGCTGATTGCTTGGCGTTCATCATCTGTTGGGTCGAGCGCATCAATCCATACTGCCTGTTTGGCCAGTTGAACGCGGTCTCGAGATTCATCGTGAGCCATCTCAAGTAGCAAGCCCGCTTCAATGGTGAAAAACCTCAGCATAATAAGCTCTCCTTTTACCTGATGCGCGCTTATTAGCGATATACCCGTCCTACTTGAAGTTGCAGCGCTTTTCTTCAAAAAATTAAAGGGCTGGCTCTCACAAACACCATCACATAGTTCGTCTATGTTCACGAAGTGCTCTGAGGCTTTGCTCGTTTGCCACCTAGCTGCAACTCCAAGTTGTTTGGGTATAAGTGTGGAGTTGAACCTGAATAATTGCCAGTATCAACCGGGCGATATGTTGATTATTTGTTTCAGGGTGGCTTTTTATAGATTGAAATTATTATTTATTTTTCGTTTTTATTTCTATTTGGAATATTGGCGAAAGACCGGTTTTGTGAAGGTAGCCTAATTATTGAACAATGTGATGAATGTCATTTTGTTAAATAATATGATGCAATAAAAGTTAATTAATAGCGTTGTGATATAGTGCAATAAAATGACATCCAATTAACTTATGAATTCATTTTATCTCAATGATGAAATTCGAGAAAAAGGCATATTGATTTTCTTAAAATGATGAGTAAATCAATTATCGAAATATTGATATTAATGTCTGCCTCACCCCCTTTATTGGTGGTTTTTTCTCGTTAATTGCTATTTGGTTGGTTTTATTGACTGCTATTTCGTGATCTGTGCGAGATTTAGCACCATTGCTCAATTTTTATCTAATTCTTGTTTTTTGAGAAAAGGCGATTAATTGACTCGTCCTAATAGGCAATGTTCTGATAAATTCTTTTAGGTCGGGTTTCTTGAATTCATTGGCAAATGCGAATATTTTGATGGCCCGATATTAACTGAATGATGTTTTTATGTTGATTTATTGAGGGTGTTTTTCGAGCGAAGTGCTCGAGTGAACAATTCATCACCAATAAACATAATAATTTGGCTATAAATCGAGTTATTAATTAAGAGCAGAAATCAATAACACGTAGAAGGAAAGGGAAGATGAAAGGATTATCTGTTGCAGCTGCACTGACTGTCGCATTGACAGGATTCTCATACGGTGAGAGTGCGCACGCTAGCGAGCAGTTTGTCACCATAGGTACCGGTGGCCAAACTGGTGTCTACTATGTGGCAGGACAGTCGATTTGTCGTTTTGTAAACCGCGGCAACGATAGCCACAGCATCAAATGTAATGCCCCAGCCAGTGGTGGCGGTGTGGCTAACGTGAACGGCTTGCGTAGTGGTGAATACAACTTCGGTATCATGCAGTCGGATCACCAATACAAAGCCATGAACGGGGTTTCTCCATTCCAAAACGCGGAGCCTATGAGTGACATTCGCGCTGTATTCTCTTTGCAAAGTGAAGTGTTCACCATTTTGGCGCGCAAAGATGCCAACATCTCTGATTTTGAAGCGTTGAAAGGCAAGCGTGTCAATATCGGCAACCCAGGCTCTGGTCAGCGCGACACGTTTGAGCAAATCATGGCGGCGAAGCAGTGGAACAACGATGTATTCAGCTTGGTTTCCGATCTTAAGCCTGCAGAACAAGCGTCTGCGATGAGCGACAACAACATCGATGCGATGAGCTACTTCGTTGGTCACCCAAATGGTGCGATTCAAGAAGCGTCTACTACAACGGATGCGGTTTTGGTTCCTGTCACTGGTCCTGAAATTGACAAGTTGCTGGCTGAGAAAACCTACTTCACCAAAGCGATCATTCCTGGTGGCATGTACCGCGGCAACCCGAACGATACCGTTTCGATTGGTGGCAAAGCCGTGCTTTCAACCACAGCGCAAACCGATCCTGAGTTGGTTTACCAATTGGTTAAATCCGTTTTTGATAACCTAGATCGTTTCAAGCGCCTTCACCCTGCATTTAAAGATCTGAAAGAAGAAGAGATGATCAAAGTTGGTTTGACCGCTCAACTTCATGACGGTGCGGTGCGTTACTACAAAGAACGCGGCTGGATGTAAACACACCAGCGGTGCACAGGAGCTCTAAATGGCTTGCAGTAGAGCTCCTTTCTTATTTTTTCCACTGTTTTCGCTGCCAATTATGGCTTGCTCAAGCCCGCTTGGGAGCAAAACGGTGGCATGATACCTAAGCATCTTGAAAGAAAAGCATCTTGAGCGTAGAGCATCTTAACTAATGCGACTTGGACACAGGCCGCTTAGTCGACAGGTTGCTTTGGTATTTCTCATTAATCCACCCTTTGGCTGTCGTAATTGGCCGATTTTATTTGCTTCAAATTTGAAGCCGCAAACACATTGAGCATTAAGTTTCGCCATTTTTGCGCGCATAAACTTATCGAATAAGAGAGAGATTCCTCATGGACAAAGCGATGACGCAGACAGATGCGCCTTCAGCGGAAGAGATGATTGCCCAAGACGTGGGCGCGCGACTTCCCGGTGGCGTGATGGAAAAATCCATCGCCGGTTTAGCCCTACTCTGGTCGCTATTTCAATTATGGATTGCCTCCCCATTGCCCTTTATTATTGGGTTTGGGGTAATGAATGATACTGAAACTCGTGCGATTCACTTAGGTTTTGCCCTTTTGCTCGCGTTTTTGGTGTTTCCGGCGTTTAAACGCTCGCCTCGCGACCATGTTCCAGTGACCGATATTGCGTTTGGTTTGATTGCCTGCGCCGCGTCTTTATACCTGTTTGTGCTTTATGAAGCCTTAGCTCAGCGCCCCGGCAGTTTAACCACAGGCGATTTTGTGACCGCCATGATTGGTTTGCCCTTGCTGCTTGAAGCCGCGCGTCGCGTGCTTGGCCCAGCTTTGCCAGTGATTGCGCTGGTTTTCATTGTTTATAGCCTTGCTGGTCCATACATGCCTGGGCTGCTCTCACACCGTGGCGTGCAGCTCGATGCGCTAGCCAACCATCAGTGGATCACCACCGAAGGTGTGTTTGGTATTGCGCTTGGCGTTTCAACCAGCTTTGTCTTTTTGTTCGTTCTATTTGGCGCGCTGCTCGAACGAGCGGGGGCTGGCCATTACTTCATTCAACTGGCATTTTCGATGTTAGGGCATTTGCGTGGCGGCCCAGCAAAAGCGGCGGTTGTGGCATCAGGCCTGACCGGACTCATCTCTGGCTCCTCGATTGCTAACGTTGTGACCACTGGCACCTTTACCATCCCAATGATGCGCAAAGTGGGCTTTTCTGCGGAAAAAGCGGGCGCGGTGGAAGTCGCCTCTTCGGTTAATGGTCAGATCATGCCGCCAGTTATGGGCGCAGCCGCGTTTTTGATGGTGGAATACGTTGGTATTCCGTACGTTGAAATCATTAAACACGCATTTTTACCTGCGGCCATTTCCTATATTGCGCTGCTGTATATTGTTCATTTAGAAGCGCTCAAATTGGGCATGCAGCCACTTGAAACGGCGCGGGCCAAACCTTGGTTGGCGCGATTAACCGGTTTTGCGTTTGGCGCGGCGTTGGTCAGTGGTTTATCGCTGGCCGTTTACTGGGGCCTTGGCTGGTTAAAACCGCTGCTGGGGGACTTTGTGCTGCCGGGTATGGCGATACTGCTTGCACTAACCTACCTTGGCTTGCTGAAAGTGGCTGCGTCAAATGAGCCTTTACCCGAAGAAGACCCTAACGCGCCGCTAGAGAGCCTACCTAATACGCGCGCAGTGTTACTTTCTGGTTTGCATTATTTGCTACCAGTTGTGGTGTTGGTGTGGTGTTTGATGGTGGAGCGTTTATCACCTGGACTTTCGGCGTTCTGGGGCTCGGTGATTTTGATTGTCATCGTATTGACTCAGCGCCCATTGCTCACGTGGATGCGTGGCGACGATTCGCACCATCACGGCACATTTAAAGATGGCGTGGTGGACTTGCGTGAAGGCTTAATTGCTGGTGCGCGTAACATGATTGGTATCGGCATCGCAACGGCCACCGCTGGTGTTATTGTAGGCGCGGTATCGCAAACGGGTGTCGGTCTGGTTTTGGCCGATTTGGTTGAAATGCTTTCAATGGGCAATTTGCTGCTCATGCTGATGCTCACTGCGCTGCTTAGCTTGATTTTGGGCATGGGCTTGCCAACTACCGCAAACTACATTGTCGTATCAAGCCTTCTTGCGCCAGTGATTGTGACGCTAGGCCAGCAGCACGGCCTGATTGTGCCTTTGATTGCGGTGCACCTATTTGTGTTTTACTTCGGCATTATGGCAGACGTGACTCCGCCTGTTGGTTTGGCGTCGTTTGCGGCCGCTGCGGTATCAAAAGGCGACCCAATCAAAACCGGTTTGACTGCGTTTTACTACAGCTTGCGCACGGCAGCGCTGCCTTTCTTGTTTATCTTCAATACCGATTTATTGCTGATAGATGTGGATTGGGCGCACGGCATTGCCATTTTTGTTGTGTCGACCATTGCTATGCTGATTTTTGCTGCCGCAACACAAGGTTGGTTCTTAACCCGTAACCGTTGGTATGAAACCGTGCTGTTGCTATTAGTGGCCTTTACTCTGTTCCGTCCAGGCTTTTGGATTGACCAAGTGGTGGACCCATACCAATCGTCTAACCCTGCCGAGCTTGCGCAAACGTTAGAACCACTAGAAGAAGGCGGTGTGCTGCGCATGCGAATTGCCGGAGAAGATGCGGTCGGTAAATGGCGTGAATTTTCGGTTCTGCTTGAAGTGCCTGAGGGCGAAACGGGCCAAGATAAGCTTGATGCGCTGGGCATTATGACCTACGAGCAAGATGGCAAAACATTAATTGATATGGTGACGTTTGCCAGCCCAGCAGAAGCGGCAGGTTTAACGTTTGATCAGCAAATTGTGGATATACGCATCCCGGTTGAACGCTACCGTAAAGAGTGGATGTGGATCCCAGCCGCCATGCTGTTTGTGCTAGTCATAGCGCTGCAACGTCGCCGAGTGCGCTCGCAGTTGCAAACCGCAATCGCATAGCGAAAATAAATTAAGAGGCCGCCCAGTAATACTGCGCGGCCTTTTTTTATATAAATAAATGAGCAGATGAAGGTTTGCAAGCGCCAGCCAACAACGCTGCAACTTCAAGTAGAATTCAGGTCTTTGATTAAACTCAGTAAAAATATAAGTAATTATTGATATGGTATGTGTTCATAAATGATCTGTTTAACACAATGCTTACTGTTCTCAGTATAGAACAGGATGATTTGCACTTACACTGTGACGTAAGGCAATGAATAAAAGAGATATTTTTTCGTATAATGTGTAAAAATATTACAGGGATGACGGTGTGTTAAATAGATGTCTGCTTGATACGCTGCTAGGCATCAGGAGATTTGCATGAAACATCCAAAGTTTAAAGGTGTTGGCACATTAGATGCTGAAATCAAAAAATGCGAAAAAAATTTGTTGAACAAAGAAATCGAGTTCAACTGGATTGTTCAGAAGCTAAAGTCTGCAGACCCGTCACTAGATAATATCAATAAGCTTAGACAGCAGCTTCGAGCTAAAGAGAAACAAGTGATAAAGGCTCGAAAACAAGTAAAGGCAAAAAAGGATCAAAAGTCTCGTAAGGTTAATGAGAAACAGAGAACCAAGCTTGGTGGTCAAGCTAAGAAAAAAGAACGATTGGCTTTAAATCGAGCGATTAATGAAGAAATGAATAATCAGGAGAATATTTTGTCCCAGCTAAAAAACATAGCAATTGAGTTTCCCTCTGATATAGAAGAATCAAAGTCAGGGACAGAGTTATTCATTTCCCACGCTTCGGAAGATAAAGCCGATTTTGTTAAACCACTAGCTGACGAGTTAATAAAGTTGGGTGTATCAGTGTGGTATGACGAATATACATTGCGTATTGGAGACAGCTTGCGCCGTTCAATTGACCAAGGTCTTGCTGAATCAAAGTATGGTCTAATTATCTTGTCTAAAGCATTTTTTGAGAAAAACTGGACTCAGTACGAGCTGAATGGATTAGTAGTAAGAGAAATGGAAGGAGATAAGGTCATATTACCTATCTGGCATAACATTACCAAAGACGAGATTATGAGACTAAGCCCATCGTTAGTCGATAAGGTAGCATTAAACTCAGCTATGTTCACGATTAGAGAAATAGCTGGGAAAGTGGCTGATGCTGTGAAAAATGCGTAACAAATGAGGATCAAGCGTTGCGCAGCCAGCGTTAAATTCCGAGTGTTGAACAAACCCGAAGCTTCTTTATAAGTAAATTGTGCAGTGGGTTTGGTGGTCGTGACGCCTTGAGACTTTTCTCAAGGCAAGCGCCAGTGTGCTAAGGTGTCGAGTGATTTTTTGTCAATAGGTTAACCATATTCGTATCGTTTTTTTGTCGCTTTACTCTCCCACATTAGTTTGATGCCATTCTCCTTATTCTGTTTGCCTTTCGGCTATCTCGGTCGGGTGATGCCTATACACGCCATTTCATTCTGGCAACATCAGTACATGCGTACCGTTTGGTTGCAACCATCAGAGATCTCAGTCGCTTTTTGGAATGTCAGCGCATTGATTCTGGGGTGTTTTCTGTAGAATTTGAATAACACGCATCGTAAGGGTTCCCTAATAAATCTATTTAATTAGGTGCACTTTCGTTTGAGAAAAGGGATGGAATTCATTAGCTCTGAGTGAGCAATGCGCACCGGCTCATTATTTATATAGAAATCATGAGGTGGGCCGTAATCTACAGATAATAATGAATATTGGAGTTTATCGAATGGAGTTGGTTACTCAATATAGCACAAGTGTTTTGGTGCTTGGTTTATCAGGAATATTATTTTTTATTCAGCTGTTAGTGGCTGATGTTACGGGCATAAAGCAGGGACACACGCTGGGTATTTCAGTTAATGCTGGGCATGAGAGCTTTTTATTTCGCTCTAGTCGCGCTTTTGCAAATAGCAATGAAACGGTCGGTATTTTCGTGTTATTTATGCTGTTCGCGATTTTTTCGTCAGCGAATCAATTTTGGGTAAACGGCTTATCACTAATGTATTTGGTTGGTCGCATTGGACACATGATTTTTTATTACGCTAATTTTCAATTGATGCGTAGTGTATCGTTTGTGATAAGTGCAATTGGGCTAGCAGGCATATTTGTATCAGGTCTAGTACGTTGGTTGTGAGCATCAAAAAGCCCCATATGCCTCTTTGGTGAATCTTTGACTGCAGCCGTCATGGCATCTTAGATACAAACCATATTTCTTATCCGCAGGTGGACATCCGAAAGGTCTGCAAGCTGGCCACTCGCTATAATATCGAGCGGTTTTCTTCCATCAAAATATGGCCCTGAATTTTTGGTTGTCATATAACCATTTCGCTTCGTTTCATCACGTAAAAGCAACTGTAAGCAGTCACTAATCGAGAACAACAAGTTGATTCGCGTTTGAAGCTCATTGTCATCGGTTATATTGCCGAGGATGGAGTCTATCTGATGAGAGCTCGCGCCCCATGCAGTCAATAATTCACTGGCTTGTTGCTTGGATTTAGACATGAAATACCCCTTTCCATAACCGCATGATTTATAGCCTTTCCACTTGAAGTTGCAGCGTTGGTGGCTGACTCACCCCTTATCACATAGTTTACTTATGCTCAGAGGCTTTGCTCGTTTGCTGCCTACCTGCAACTCCAAGTTGATTGAGTATAGATTGGCGGTAAATGGCAGTTTTATCAATTTATTATTCGAAAATGAGTGCGAATACGCGCCAGCTAAAGGTTTATTATGAACCAGCCAGTTGTGCAACACTGATTTGCTATAGGCTGAGGCTCGCTGCACTTTGCTAGCTGATCTCCTAGGGCAGTAGCCAACGAGTGAAACGGCTTTGCGCCACGATATAGCTTGCTGCGAGTGCCAAACTGCCGCTGATGAACACCCAAAGAGGGATCATGAGCGCGACTGGCCCGCGATACCATTCAAAGGCGTGCATTGGCCATAGAAAGAGCGGGTGCAGCAGATAAACACCTAAGCTGTAACGGCTGATAAAGCTCACACATTTTTTGAAGCCATTATTGAGATGGTCGGCGTAATATCGGCAGACGATAAACACCATACTTGCGGCCAGTACGGTATTGAGTGTTTTGTATGAAAACCAGCGCCCAACCACATAGCGCGCTTCACTCAGGCTGTTTTGAATGACCATATAACTACTCAGCGCCATAGCGGCAATGCCAATAAAAATAACGGCTCGCGTTAGCATCGGGTTGAGTGGCCATTTTTGATAGAGAACGTACCCAAGTGGCAGTAGTCCCATATAGAGCCAGAACTGGTGACTCCAAAGCCCATCCAATCGTAATAAAAACAGTAAGGTGGAGAGCAGCCAAACACCAATGAGTGCGTATATTACGTTGTTGTCATTATGGCGTACTAACCATTGCCATAGCGGGATCACCGCGTATAAGGGAATAAAGTAGTAGAAAAACCCTAAGTGGTAGTAAGTGGCGTGTTGCCAGCTTTCGGCGAGTTTTTCCTCGACCACATTGCCATTGAATCCCTGAGCGTTCCAGCCTGATAGATACGCGTAAAAAAGTGACCAGATAAGAAAGGGGATCAGGACTTTGCCAAGTCGCCGCGAAAGGTAGTATTTGAGATCAAACGGCCGCGTATCACTGAGCATTAGCGCCCCGGTTATCATAATAAACACGGGTACTGCCCAGCGACTAAAACCATTTAACGTGATTGCTGTGGCCCAATCGTCAAAGGGAATGACCCCTAACTCATGCCGATAGGGGGCTAATGCGTGAATAACCAGTACGGCAAGTGCCGCCACGCAGCGTAGAAGATCAAAGAAAAAAATATGCTGTTTGTTCATTGGATTTTCCTGCGCGCGAAATGAGACCCTGCATATTAACTTAAGTTGTAGGGGCGTTGTCAGCGCAGAGCAAATCTGAGTGTCGTGTGTTTTGGTCGGAGCTTGGTTTTAGGCAGAGCTTGGTTTGATGGGGAGCAAAGCAAAGAGGGCATAATGACAAAAGCCTCTTTACCTTATTATCGGGATAAAGAGGCTTGGTTTTCAGATTCTCTACTCGAAGTAGAAAAGAGTTTATTTCTGTTTCATCTGTTCAGCTTGGCACGCTGCTGCCGTGAAGACGACGTCGGTTGAGCTGTTTAACGCCGTTTCAGCAGAGTCTTGAATCACACCGATGATGAAGCCAACCGCAACCACTTGCATCGCGATGTCGTTTGAAATGCCAAACAAGCCACACGCTAGTGGGATCAGCAGCAGTGAACCACCAGCCACGCCAGAAGCGCCACACGCAGAGACAGACGCAACAATGCTGAGAAGCAGCGCCGTCATCAAGTCAATTTCAATGCCCATGGTGTGCACTGCTGCAAGCGTTAACGTGGTGATAGTGATTGCCGCGCCTGCCATGTTAATCGTCGCGCCCAGTGGGATAGACACAGAGTAAGTGTCTTCGTCGAGTTTCAGCTTTTCACACAAAGCGATGTTAACTGGAATATTGGCCGCGCTTGAGCGAGTAAAGAACGCGGTTACGCCGCTTTCACGCAAGCATTGGAAAATCAATGGGTAAGGGTTTTGGCGTGTTTTGAAAAAGACCATCGCAGGGTTGATGATTAGCGCAATGATTGCCATCGCACCAAGCAAAACTGCAAGTAGGTGTGCATAGCCGACTAACGCCGCAAACCCTGTGCTGGCAAACGTGGCAGCAACAAGACCAAAAATACCCAATGGCGCAAGACGAATGATAAAGCGCACGATATGCGACACGCTTTGGCTTAGGTCGTCAAATACCGCTTTGGTGGTGTCAGAAGCGTGGTGTAGCGCTAAACCAAGGCCAATACCCCATGCCAAAATACCGATATAGTTGCCGTTCATCAGAGCATGAACTGGGTTATCAACTAATTGGAATAGCAAGGTTTTGATCACTTCCGTGATGCCTTGTGGCGGGTTTGTGCCTGATGCGCCAGTCACCAAAATGAGTTCGGTTGGGAACAAGAAGCTCAGTGTTACCGCGGTAAGCGCCGCAAAAAAGGTACCCGCGAGATAAAGTGAAATAATAGGGCGCATGTGGGTGTGTTGGTTTTTCTTTTGGTTAGCGATGGACGCTGCAACCAAAATGAACACCAAAATCGGTGCGATGGCTTTTAAGGCGCCAACAAATAGAGAGCCAAGCATGCCAGCACTTTCTGCGCTTGAAGGTGAAAGAGAAGCTAAAAGGACACCGGCGACGATACCGACGACAATTTGCAGCACTAGGTTACCTTGAGTAACACGGGCTACGAGAGAGTTGGTTTGCATACCACTTTTCCTGCATAACGGTCGAATTATTATCAGGATTTAGGCGAAGAATCCGCGAAGAAAAAGAGTGAGTGCTTTCCGAACACAACGATGCAATTCTGCCTATTGCGGCGCTATGTTGGTATCACACGGTGCGGTCCTTGCTTAGTTCATTCACAACCGTTCTATACCCTTTCCACTTGAAGTTGCAGCGCTTTTCTTTGAAAAACTAAGGGGCTGGCTCTCACAAACCTCATCACATAGTTCGTCTATGTTCACGAAGTGCTCAGAGGTTTTGCTCGTTTGCCACCTACCTGCAACTCCAAGTTGTTTGGGTATATTACTATGAACAGTTGTGGGTGAACCCATCCCGATGTAAATACGAATAAACGATGTTAACCCATGACTTAACGCTGTGATTTTCTCTAACGGAAAAAGCACGTGGCTTGTTAATATTCAGCGCAAAGCGAGGGTGGTTAATGAGCATAATGATGCTCGAACCCTCACTAATTAACTTAAAGTCTTAAAATTAGTGAGGGTATATCGCTATATTAGCTTCGGAAAAATTTGTGTCTAGTTTTTGTTTTGTGCCAAGCTCAACACTTTGCAATAGTTAATAAAAATGGTGATTTGTGTGGCATTTTGCCGACATTCAATCACCATTTAACTCGTATAGACGATTAGCCGTGTTTCATGCCATGCATGACTTTTTTCACTGGCGCACGAAACGTTTGGGTCTTGCCTGACTTGAATGTAATCGTGACCTCAATGGTTTGCCCTGTCGCAAGTGGCGAGACAAGATCAAACAGCATAATATGAAAGCCCCCTGGTTTTAGGATCAATGCACCATGTGCAGGGACAGTAAATTTGTCCACTTGACGCATTTTCATCACATCACCTTCCATTTCCACCGTATGAAGCTCGACATGCCCTGCCGCAGGGGTGGTGGCGCGAATAATTTCTACGGTTTTATCGCTTGGGTTATCAATGACCCCAAAGACTGCACTGGTGATAGCGCCTGGCGCCATCGCACGCGCATAGGCGTCATTAATGGTGAGCGTATTGGCGTAAAGCGTGGGCGCAAAACAGACGACAAAGAGTAGGGTGATGAGTGATTTCATGATCGTTCCTTATTCATGATTGGCGCTGGTGAGGACTTGGTCTACAGCAGCAATAATGGGTGCGGGGTTGAGCGTATGAGGCACTTTGGTGAGTAAACTGCCATCTGGTCGCACAAAATAGAAGTAAGAGTTGTGGTCAACGGTGTAGTCCAATTTTGAGTCATTGAGCTCCGTTTTGCGGAAAATGACGCCATAGCGTTCAGCTAAAGGGGTGGTGATGTTAAGAGGGGCGGATAGTCCTTCGATACTTTGATGAAAGTATTGCGCGTAGGTGGCTGCGGTTTTTGCATCATCGCGTTCTGGATCAATAGAGATGAAAATCGGACGCAATTGCTCTCGTTTGTCATCAGATAGCTGGTTAAGCGCGCCGGCGAGCATGGCTAAAGAGGTTGGGCAAACGTCGGGGCAGCGAGTAAACCCAAAATAGAGCACACGAATGCGGGGATCGATTGGGTCAAAAAGGGCGACGGGCGTTTCACTTGCGCCAAAGAGTACGACAGGTTCATTACTCATATTTGAGGTCGAAGCAGGTTGAGACGCGTCAGTTGGCCATAATGCTTTGACGCCAAAGCCAAGCAAAAAAGCCAAAATAAGAACAAACATCCATTGTCGAGTCATAGTGTTTCCTTTTTGCTAGTTTTTGAGCTCATTGTTTTTGGCAGTGAGAAGCTCTTTTGATAATAGGATCAACATCGCAGGCAGATGATGGTTATTGCATGTTTAGTGACGCATAGATGGTTTTCTCACCATCATTAATGGTACCAAGCCAGGTCATTGCGCCAGTTTGGCAAATGGGCAACAGCAGCTCACCTTGATATTGACCATCAGCCACTTTAGTGAGTTTGTATCTGGGCTCGCCCATCTCCATTTCATAGCCTTTTAACGTTACGGCTAGCGTCTGCGCGGCGCTGTTTGGCCATGTTACGGTTAATTGAATCGGCGTCATGGCGGTGATGGCGTCGCTATCAAGGCGCAGTGAGACACCATTTTGGGTGCATGGAATGGCTGACAAGGCGCAGTAATCGTTTAATGAAACTTGGGGCGCGCGGCTCAGCTCGCTCTGCAACGCGACTCCACCAACAACCGCAAGCAGCAGGCTGAAAAGTTTGAGTCCTGAGGTGAGAGTACGGGTCATTAATCGGCTCGATAGATTGTTGTGACTGCATTGTAACAGAATCACAACAAGAGCAAATTGCGAGGTGGTCACAAAGTGATATACCCAAGTGGCTTCAAGACGTTTGGGTATAGTGAAAAGCGAAAAAGAAAAAACCCACCATGCACGGTGGGTAAACAAAAACGCTGTTTAAAGTGGAGAACAAACCAGTGCTAAATTAGCGCTGCGATTAGGGAACTGTTATGCGCCGACCTCTTTATATAGGCGTTGACATGCTTCGCCATTGCTGTGGAATAGGTGGCAACGATGCGCTGGAATACCAACAGTGAAGGTATCGCCAGCTTCAACTTCAAGCGTGTCTGGACGGCGGTAAATGAAATCTGCGTCAAGGTTTGGCATTTTGAGATAAACTTGCGTCTCATAACCCAATTTTTCAACCACTTGTACGTGACCTTCAATGGTCGCATCGCCGCTTTCTTGGCCAACCAAATGCTCTGGGCGAATACCAAGTGACATACGGCTTCCGGCTTCAACGGTTTGACCAGAGACTGGAATCCACATGGTTTGACCGTTGGCTAGTTGAACCAATACGCGGTCAGATTCAGCCGCTTCAATGTGAACGCTCATGAAGTTCATCTTCGGTGAGCCGATAAAACCGGCAACGAAGCGATTTTTTGGATAGTGGTACAGTTCAAGTGGCTTACCAACTTGAGATACATAACCGCCATCCAGCACAACGATTTTTTGTGCCATTGTCATCGCTTCGACTTGGTCATGGGTAACATAAATCATAGTGCTGCCAAGTTGCTTGTGCAGTTTGGCAATCTCAATACGCATCTGAACACGAAGCGCCGCATCAAGGTTTGATAGAGGCTCATCGAGCAAGAACACTTTTGGTTGTGACACCAAAGTACGACCGATAGCAACGCGCTGACGCTGTCCACCCGATAGGGCTTTAGGACGACGCTCTAGCAGGTGACCAAGCTGAAGAATGTTCGCGGCGTTTTCTACGCGGCGCTTGATTTCAGCGTTGTCTGCTTTAGCCAGCTTCAAACCAAATGACATGTTGTCATAAAGGTTAAGGTGTGGGTACAGCGCGTAAGATTGGAATACCATACCAACGCCACGTTGCGATGGTGGGATCTCATTCATGCGCTCGCCACCGATATACAGATCGCCAGAAGTAATGTCTTCCAAACCGGCGATACAGCGTAGGAGCGTGGATTTACCACAACCTGATGGGCCGACAAAAACCACGAATTCGCCTTCAGCGATATCCAAATCGACATTTTTGGAAATCAGATTATCTCCGTAGGCTTTGCAAACGTTGCGTAAAGTGACGCTGGCCATTGCGATATTCCTTCTGTTTCTTGTGTTGCTTTGCTCACATCCGCGATTACTGCGGTTCGAGCGTAATTGGAAAGGGCATAGCCCCTGCGTTTAAATGTATTCTCACTGCATTGAACTGGTGCCACATCCTCCTTTTAACAAGGATTAGTGGGGGATGAAGGGGGATGAGTGCCTTCATCACATTTTTTAGCTCAGCAGGATGAAGGGGAATTTTATCGGGTTTACCATGTGCTTCGCATCACATGGTTTGACCATATTGTGAATTCGATCACGTATGGGGGTGGATACAGATCATGTTTTTTACCATCAGCCCCGGGGGCGTAGTAGAAGGGAGGAATACTTTCTTTTCTAACTACGGGAAGATAGTAAGCGTTGAAGGTAACTCCGGTTGACAGACGTTAGCCAGAACCATCCAACAGGTCAAAAGAGAGTCGCTAAGAACACCATTTTGGCCTTTAGGGTAACAATGATAAAAAATAGAAAGGATGAAAAGATGAAAAACGTTGTATCACGTGTAGCGCTTTGTACCCTTGCTGCGCTTGCTTCTGCTAATGTGGCTGCTGCGATTCAAGAAGGCCAATTGACCATTTGGATTAATGGTGACAAAGGTTATAACGGTCTAGCTGAACTCGGCAAAAAATTTGAAGAAGAAATGGGCGTTCCAGTGACTGTTGCATTCCCTGACGACCTATCTAACAAATTCCCTCAAACTGCAGCAGCTGGTGACGGCCCAGATATCGTATTTTGGGCGCACGACCGTTTCGGTGGCTACGCACAAGCGGGTCTTCTAGCGGAAGTTAAGCCTTCTCAAGAACTTCAAGACAAGATGATCGACTTCGTTTGGGACGCAATGCGTTACGACGGCAAGTTTGTTGGTTACCCAGTAGCGGTTGAATCTTTGTCTCTTATCTATAACAAAGACTTGATCCCTAACCCACCAAAAACATGGGAAGAAATTGAAGCACTAGACAAGCAGCTTCAAAAAGACGGCAAACGCGCCATGATGTGGAACCTAGGCGAACCGTACTTCACATGGCCTCTATTGGCGTCTGACGGTGGTTACGCATTCAAATTTGACGGCGGTAAATACGACGCGAAAGATGTTGGTGTTGCGAACGAAGGCGCAAAACGCGCGATGACATTCCTTCGCTCTTTGGTTGATAAGAAAGTGATCTCGCCAGACATGGACTACGCGGTTGCTGAATCTGAGTTCAACAAAGGCAACCTAGCAATGACCATCAATGGTCCTTGGGCTTGGAGCAACATCGAGAAGTCTGGTCTGAACTACGGCGTAGCTGAGCTACCAACGTTCAACGGCAACCCTTCAAAACCATTCGTGGGTATTTTGACTGCGGGTATCAGCACTGCGTCACCAAACCAAGATCTTGCGGTTGAGTTCATCGAGAACTACCTATTGACCGACGAAGGTCTAGAGATGATTGACAACGACAAGCCACTTGGCGCAGTTGCTCTGAAATCATTCCAAGACCGTTTGGCGAAAGATTCACGTATCGCGGCAACAATGGCGAACGCACAAAACGGCGAAATCATGCCTAACATCGCTAACATGTCTGCATTCTGGTATGCAGAAGGTGCAGCGATTCGTAATGTTGTAGATGGCCGCCAAACTGTGGAAGAAGCGCTAGCAACAGCAGAGAAACAAATGCTTAAGTAAGCATTAAGAACTGTGTAGTAATAAGCGGGGAAGTTCGCTTCCCCGCCTTCCCCTTCCGCCATCTGCCGTTCCAATTTTGTTATTTAGTAGTTTAAGGAGCTGGTATGCAGCCAGTGCAAGACGCAGGTTTCTTAGAGCCTCAAGCAAAGACCACCAAGGTGAAGCATCACTCATACTTGAAATGGTCCATTCTCTCATTGATCACCGCGATCAACGGATACGCCACCATCTTGATGTACGCTCAAGGTGAAACCGCATTCGCTTTGTTGACTGTCGTACTAACGGCGCTCGCCGTGGGGATTTTTGGTAGTAATAAAACCTACGCTCATCGTTATATCTATCCTGGTATTGCAGGGATGATCATTTTCATCATCTTCCCGCTGCTTTATACCGTCGGCTTGGCTTTTACTAACTACAGCGCAAATAACCAATTGACGCTAGAACGTGCTCAGCAAGTGTTGCTTGACCGCACGTATCAGTCGGGGAAATCGTACGCATTTGATATTTATGAACACAACGGCTTAGCCCAAGTTGTGATCAATGATGATGGCCGTATGATGGCAAGTGAGCCGTTTTCATTTGGCAACATGCCAACAGAAACGCTCGATATTAACGAAAGCAATTCACTACAGGGCGAAAAAGCCCCGATTAAAGTGATTGCGCAAAATCGCCATGCGTTACGCACTCTATTACTAGAGACGCCTAATGGCGAAGAAATTCGCATGAGTAGCTTGCGTAAATTTGCGGCAGAAGGCCCGCAATACACAATGCAAGCGGATGGCGAAACGTTATTTAATAATCAACAAGGCGTCACTTATAAGCCAAATTACACCACAGGCTACTATCAACCTGTTGATGAGCAAGGTGAGTTTGTTGGTAAAGCGGTATCACCTGGTTTCGTGGTCGATGTGGGTTGGAAAAACTTCACCCGCGTTCTGGTTGACGATGGTATCAAAGAGCCGTTTGTTGAAATCTTTATTTGGACAATTGTCTTTGCATTCCTAGCTGTGGCTCTGACATTGGCGGTGGGTTTGGTACTAGCGTGTATCGTTCAGTGGGAACCGTTAAAAGGCAGTGGCATTTACCGCGTATTGTTGATTCTTCCTTACGCTGTACCGTCCTTTATCTCGATTTTGATCTTCAAAGGTTTGTTTAACCAAAGCTTTGGTGAGATCAACATGATGCTTGAAGCGATGTTTGGCATTAGTCCAAGCTGGTTCTCAGATCCGCTGATGGCACGAATGATGGTGGTTATCGTTAACACCTGGCTTGGCTTCCCATACATGATGATTCTTTGCATGGGCTTGCTCAAATCCATTCCTGACGATTTATACGAAGCCTCCGCGATTGACGGCGCAGGCCCGGTGCATAACTTCTTCAAGATCACGTTACCGATGATGATGAAGCCAATGGCACCCCTACTAATTGCAAGTTTTGCCTTTAACTTCAACAACTTTGTAATGATTCAGCTTCTAACAACAGGTGGTCCAAACATGGTAGATACTTCGGTACCTGCAGGTTATACCGACCTACTTGTGAGCTATACCTATCGTATCGCCTTTGAGGGCGGCGGCGGTCAAGACTTTGGTCTTGCAGGTGCTATCGCAACAATGATCTTCTTGATGGTGGGCGGTATGGCACTATTGAACCTCAGATTTACCAAGTTGGAACAAGATTAAGGAGCCTCTCTTATGGCAATGGTACAAGCTAAATCACTGAAATATCGTGTATGGGCGGCGCACGCGGGTTTGTGGATTTTCCTCGCGATGATCTTATTCCCTCTGCTAATGATTATTGCAATCTCACTCCGCGAAGGTAACTTTGCGGGTGGGGAAATCATTCCAACCAATCCAACGCTTGATCACTGGCGCTTGGCGTTGGGTATCGCAGTGGATAATGGTGACGGCACAGTAACGCCACCACCGTTCCCAGTACTGCTATGGCTTTGGAACACGGTTAAAATTGCGGGCATCACATCGATCATTATCGTAGCGATGTCGACGACCAGTGCTTACGCTTTCGCTCGTATGCGTTTTCGTGGCAAGAGCACCATTTTGAAGGGCATGATGATTTTCCAAATGTTCCCAGCGGTGCTGTCATTGGTTGCTCTTTATGCGTTGTTTGACCGTTTAGGTCAGTACATTCCGTTCTTAGGTTTGAATACACACGGCGGTCTTATCTTTGCTTACATCGGTGGTATCGCGATGCACGTATGGACCATTAAAGGCTACTTTGAAACCATCGACCGCTCTCTCGAAGAAGCGGCTGCGTTGGACGGCGCAACACCATGGCAAGCGTTCCGTTTGGTTCTACTGCCTCTGTCAGTGCCAATTCTCGCGGTTGTATTCATTCTGTCATTTATCGCAGCAGTTACAGAAGTGCCGGTTGCATCGCTACTTCTTACTGATGTTGAAAGCTACACCTTGGCGGTGGGCATGCAACAATACCTCTACCCACAAAACTACCTATGGGGTGATTTTGCGGCCGCAGCGGTACTCTCTGCACTCCCCATCACTATTGTGTTCCTTGCAGCCCAGCGCTTCCTTGTGGGTGGCTTAACTGCAGGTGGTGTTAAAGGCTAACGCTGACAGCACGCATTGTAATTCGTTGTTTTCCTGTCTTAGGAATCCCTCCGGTAGCCCCGCTACCGGATTTTTTTTATCTAAAATATAAGATTTGAACTTGAGGGAAATGTATGGCGACCCCTTTTTTGTATCATGGACAAGACGTGCACTGGGTAGTGACACGTGATGAGACGCTTGAATTGACGCTGGTGAGTCAGAGTAATGCGACGCCGCGTCAGATCTATGTGCGCTGTGAGCCGGATAATGAGCAGCGGTTGATCCCCATGGAAGCGGGTAAACAAACGGCGTATTTACGCTATTGGCACGCCACCATTCCATTAAATCGCGATAAAGCCACGACCGTTTACTGTTTTAAATGGGTCACCGAGACCGAGCAGTTTTGGTTGTCTGGGGTGGGGATTTCTCATCGCATGCCTGGACTTGAGCAACAGTTTCGCTATAACGCTCAAGCGCAGCCGCCGCAGTGGGTACAATCCCAAGTGTTTTATCAGATTTTCCCTGACCGTTTTGCGAACGGCAATCCAAGCATCAGTGTCAAAAGTGATGAATACTGTTTGAATGGGCGCGAGATGCCAACGGTTGCTAAAACGTGGGGCGCGCCAGTCTCTACGCACAACGGTACTGGCGCAAGTGAGTTTTATGGTGGTGATCTTCAAGGCATTACGAATAAGTTGGATTACTTGCAAGCGCTGGGCGTGACGACCTTGTATTTAAATCCCATTTTTACCTCACCCAGCAACCATAAATACGATACTACCGATTATTTTACCGTAGACCCTCATTTGGGCACCAATGCCGAGTTTGCGCAATTAAGCCGCGACGTTCACCAGCGCGGAATGAAGATCGTGCTGGATGCGGTGTTTAACCATACATCGCACAATCACCCGTGGTTTGACCGATTCTCACAGCGTGAGGACGGGCTTGGCGCGTGGCACAATAGCGACTCGCCGTATCGCGATTATTATCAATTTCTGGGTCAGCCGACAGGTGGCCGGGAGCAAGGTAATGACAATTACATCGGTTGGAATGGCATCGATACTCTGCCTAAATTAAATTTCTTAAACTCCGAAGTTCGAGATTATTTCTACGCCGGTGATCAGAACGTGATTGCGCATTGGCTTGGTAAGCCTTACGACATTGATGGTTGGCGCTTTGATGTGATTCACATGCTGGGCGAGGGAGAAGGAGCTGCCAATAACGCTCACTATGTTAAGGCCTTTCGCGCCGCTGCTAAGGCGGCAAATCCGGAAAGCTATGTTTTGGGCGAACATTTTTTTGAGGCGACTCAGTGGCTGCAAGGCGATCAAGAAGATGGCGCGATGAATTACTATGGTTTTGCTCATCCGCTTAGAGCGTTTCTTGCTGGGCTGGACATTGCTTTTGATCCGATAGCCTTGGATGCGAGCGAATTTGCCGCATGGCTTAATGAGGCGACGGCAAAAGTGCCATGGCGCAATCAGTTGGCCCAGCTTAACCAGTTAGACAGTCACGATACAATGCGTTTTTTGACTATGGTCAATGGCGATGAAGCGCGGCTTAAAATGGCGTTAACCTTTTTGTTCGCTTGGGTTGGCGTGCCTTGTTTGTACTATGGCACCGAAGTGGCGTTAGAAGGTGGTCATGATCCCGATAATCGTCGCTGCTTTCCGTGGGAGCGCCTTGCAACGCGCAAAGATATGATTGAATTGGTTCAAACGCTGGCCCATTTGCGAACTCATAGTGTGGCATTGCAGCAAGGTAGTGTGCAGTGGTTGCATCATCAAGGGGATGTTTTAGCTTTTGCTCGTACTTATGGCGAGCAAAGTTATCTGTGTGTGCTTAATCGAAGCTTCGAGGCTCAAACAGTGACTCTGCCGCTTTGGCAATTGACGGTACCAGTTCAGAGCGCGAAGGGGATTTTGTCTCATGAGCAGTGGTGTTGCCGTGATGGTGAAATGACGCTGAGTATCCCAGCGCAGCACTGCGAGATATTTTTGCTCAGTTAACCCCTTGCTACTTGATGCTAAAGCGTTATTGACGGGCTCTCACAAACCTCATCACATCGTTTCTCTATGTTGACGACGTGCTCTGAGGTTTTGCTCGTTTGTTACCTGCCTGCATCTTGGGTATAGAGCCTTCTAAATCAGCGTGCGGCCTCTTTGAGCCGCACGAAATGCCTCATTTTCGTTGTTTACGCACGTTCTCGATACGGTGTGTGTTTGTTAAATCATTTTGATGGTACAAATCGCTGACGCACGATGTCGTAGACCCAGTTATAAATGATCGCGTAGGTAAAGAAGAACGCGACAAACCCCATATCCATTATCAGCACATGGAAAAAGCCAAAACCAGTCATCCACATGATCACCGGAAAAGATAACGCGATCATGCCCAATTCAAATCCAATGCCGTGGAGCAAGCGGATGCGTTTGGTTCGTTTAAGCCGATCACCAGGATGCCAGCGATCAAATAATAGGTTGTACGCATAGTTCCAAACCATAGCAATCAGTGACAAGGTGATCGCGAGACCGCTCATAGAGAGAGGGTCTTTACCTGTGATAATCATCGCTGCGATGGTCAAAATGGCCAGTGCAATCACTTCAAATAGCACCATGTGAAAAATACGTTCTTTGCGAGTCATTTCTGCGCTCCTTAATTTGCTTATGAGAAATTCTATCAGTTATTATGATGCTCAAAAGTTAGTTACTATTAGAAAATCTGATATGTGTAATTTGGACCAATTACAAATGCTGGTTTTGGCGGCGGAATTAGGATCGTTTTCTGCTTGTGCGCGTCGATTGGGCAAAGTTCAATCGGCGATTAGTCAAGGTATTGCGCATTTGGAAGCGGATCTGGCGATGACGCTGTTTGATCGCAGCACTCGCAAACCGACTCTCACCAGAGACGGCGAACGCATTTACCAGTGTGCAAAGGCGATTTTGCAACAAACAACCGAGCTGGAAAAAACCGCCGCAGCGATCCACGCTAAAGAAGAAGCGTTAATACGCATTGCCGTGGATAAAGCGATTCAGGTGCCACGGTTTTATGACGTTTTGGCTCGCTTTGCCCATGAGTTTCCACACACACAAATTGAGCTTTTAACTCTGGCGAGTACCGATATAGTGAAACAGCTGATTGCACATCGGCTCGATCTTGGAGTGATGTTTGCTGATCTCAGTTTTTGTCGTGATGTGGCTCTTTGCTACATTGGCAGCCTTGATTTTCACGCCGTGTGTCATCCTGACTATCCCCTTGCGTCGATGACACAAATCAGTGACAGCGATCTGTTGCCCTATAGACAGATGGTATTGCGAGGTGAGTATGGCAACTATGGTGGGTACGGTGAGGAACTTGCGCATTTCACTTCGCTGTCATCACGCACATGGTGGTGTAATAATTTTGAGTCCATGTTGACGTTAGTTGAAAAAAAACTCGGTTGGGCTTATTTACCTGTGACGCTCACAACAGACGCCCTTACGCAAAGACGATTACAGGCAATTGACGTCTCTTTTGATCACAAAACGTGGAACTTGCCCGTTGATCTGATCACGCAAAAAGGGGCAAATCATGGCCCTGCAATGCGCTGGTTGACGACGGAATTAAAAGAGCTACTGTCCTGACGGTTTCCAAAGTTTATACCCGTCCCACTTGAAGTGGCAGCGGTGTTGACTGGCACTCACAAACCTCATCACATAGCTTATCTATGCTCAGAGGCTTTGTTCGCTTGTCGCCTAGCTGCATCTTCAAGTTGTTTGGGTATAGCTAAGTAACTTGGGATGAGTTGGGTGGTTTACTGTGTCATCTATTACTATTTGGCGCTTTCTTTTTGTTGAACTTCACAATTTTACGATTGGAGTAAAATGGCAAGCTTTAGACGACTAACCTTTTAGAAGGTTATTTGATTTCAAGGAGTGTCATCATGTCCTGCTCTCATTCACACGGCGACAAGACGTTTTCCCACCAATCTCATGTTCATGGGCCAAATTGTGGCCACACTGCAATTCAACACGGCGATCACGTCGATTATCTGGTTGATGGTGTATTACACCATCCGCATGGTGATCATTGCGATGAACATGTTATCGCTATCGATGCAAAAAATCCGGAGCAATGCTCGCCTGTTGGTAAAGCCGACGAGCATATTCATGGCCCGGGCTGTGGTCACGAAGCGATCAAACATGGCGATCATATTGACTATATTGTTGATGGGCGCCTTCACCACCCTCATGGCGACCATTATGATGATCATGGGCCGGTGGAGTTGGTATTAGCCGACTGATTTGGCGGTATACCCGTCCCACTTGAAGTTGCAGCGGTGTTGACTGACACTCACAAACCTCATCACATAGCTCATCTATGCTCAGAGGCTTTGTTCGCTAGTCGCCTGCCTGCATCTTCAAGTTGTTTCGGTATAAAAGTAGTTTTCGATATTATTGTGACTGAGATTGAGGATGAAATAACGGGTTGTGAGAACAAAATCGACTTAACAAGAGACACAAGTAAAATAGCGGTTGCTTAGTTGCCACAAAAGCTCGAGAATGCCGGACTTTTGTTCGGTCAATCGTATTATTGACCGAACTACTTATTGATTACTGAGATATCACTATGAGTTTTGCGTCGTTAGGTCTTTCTTTACCCATTGTTAAAGCTGTTGAAAGCAAAGGGTATCTCACGCCATCACCGATTCAGGAACAAGCGATTCCTGCAGTTTTAGCGGGGCACGATTTGATGGCGGCGGCGCAGACGGGAACCGGTAAAACCGCAGGGTTCACTTTACCGATTTTAGAGCGCCTGACCAATGGGCCTAAAGTTAAGTCCAATCATATTCGCGCGTTGGTTTTGACGCCGACTCGTGAGTTGGCCGCGCAAGTCCAAGAAAATGTGTTTACCTACAGCATCAACTTACCACTCACCAGCGCGGTTGTGTTTGGCGGCGTCAAAATCAATCCACAAATGATGCGATTGCGTAAAGGTGCAGACGTTCTTGTCGCGACACCGGGCCGCTTGTTAGATTTGTATCAGCAAAATGCGCTGAAATTTTCTCAGCTTGAGGTTTTGGTGCTAGATGAGGCGGACCGCATGCTGGATATGGGATTTATTCGCGATATCGAAAAAATCCTCGCGCTGTTACCAAAGCGCCGTCAAACTTTGCTGTTTTCAGCCACTTTTTCAGATGAGATCCGCACGTTAGCCACGGGGTTACTCAACCAGCCAGTGGAGATTTCGGTCAGTGCACCGAACTCAACCGCGCGCACGGTCGAGCAGGCGGTGTATCCTGCGGATGTGAAGAAAAAGCCAATGATGTTGGCGAAAATGATTGAACAGGGTAATTGGCAGCAAACCTTAGTGTTTACCCGCACCAAGCATGGCGCAAATAAACTGGCGGCGTTTCTAAACGAGCAAGGCATTAGCTCCGCAGCCATTCATGGCAATAAAAGCCAAGGCGCTCGTACCAAAGCGCTCGCGGATTTTAAATCGAATGAGATTCGTGTGTTGGTGGCAACCGACATTGCCGCGCGTGGTATTGATATTCCACAATTACCACAGGTGGTGAATTTTGAATTGCCTAAAGTGGCAGAAGACTATGTTCACCGAATTGGCCGTACCGGACGCGCTGGCGAAACGGGCCATGCGATTTCATTGGTTTGCGCGCTAGAAGCGCCGGAACTGTTTGCGATTGAACGTTTAACGCAGCAAGTATTGCCGCGTTTGTCTCTTGATGGTTTTGTAGTGAGTAATAGCGTGCCTGAATCGAAACTGGATACACGCCCAATTAAGCCTAAAAAACCGAAAAAGCCCAAAAAACCGCGCGAAGGTAATGCGCAAAACGAGACGGCAAACGAGCGCGGCGAGTCATCGGTAAAGCAAGGCAACGCGGGGGCTGCGAAACGCAGTGGTCACTCACACGCTGGAAAGCGCCATCGTGGCAACGCAAAGGGTGGCAAGGCACAGAGAGGCAAGGCACAGAGAGGCAAGGCACAGGAAGGTAAGCCAAATTCAGGTAATCGCTCTGGTGATGAGGCGGTTCAGGGCAATAGCAAAAAGCCCCAAAGCCACTCGAACAAGGCCAAAAACCCGAGCCGAAAGCCTTCTAACTCTTCGCCGCAGCCAAACCAGCGTCAATCGTCGGGCCGTAAGTCAGATCAATCACAGACCCAGCGCGCACCTTCCAATCGTTCGGGACGTAAACCGTCACGACGTTCTGAAGCATAATTAGAGCCTAGATTCCTTCGCAGTTGTTTGACTGCGAAGGGTATAAAGCCCTGCAACGTCAAGTGGTAAAAATATCAGCTAGCGCAGTTTGAGCTCGCTTAAGAGTTGCGCCAAAGCTTGTTTGTCTCTACCTGAAAGGGCTTGTAGCGGCTCCGGCAGAGAAGGGGCTTTGACCAATTCCAATATTTCAGCGGCGGTTGCCATAACACGAAGGCCGCTGCCAAATTGTTTATACAAGCTCCAAATCGGTTCAAGTGTTTGCGAATGTTGGACCGCTTCCACCGCATATCCTTGTTGCGCAGCTCGGGTTATTGCCAGTGCTTGAGCGGGAAAGACGCCACCAAATTGTGAAAACCACGTGGAACACCCGGCATTTAACCCCGCTGCGCCGTACGGATCGCCACTGATCCCTAATGTGACGTGACTTGGCAACAGCGCTTTGAGTTGGGTGATACGAGCGTGGTTTTCTTCATCGCTAAGTGGCATACCAGGAATTTTGATACAACACACATGAGGCAGTGAGGCAATCTTCGCATAAAGATTGTCACTAAATTCATATTGCGTCGCCGCTGGATTACCGTAGACAATCAAAGGCAGCTCAACGGCGTTTGCAATCGCTTGATACAAGCCAAACACTTCTTCATCGTTAAGATGCTGGTATGACATTGGCGTGAGCATAAGCCCCGCAGCGCCAACGTGTTTGGCGTGTGCCGCTAGATTGAGGGTAGTTTGAGTCTCTTGTGCACTGATGCCCACGATAACGGGCAGGCTTTGGGCTTCTTCTACGGCAATGTCGGTGACTCTACGACGTTCATTTTCACTAAGATACGCGTAGCTCCCGGTGAATCCGAGCACGCTGATTGAGTCAACCTGTGCACCAACTAGGCGTTGTAATACTTGCCGATAATGCATTTCGTCGATCTGCTGGTGGTCCATGGGCGTCAAAGTGTAAGCACTTAATCCGGAAAACATGATGCCTCCTTGAGCAAAGAAAAGTGAGTGAGCGCGTTAGAGTGGCTTGGGTATAGACCTTGCCCATCTCACTATATGCCATCGCGGTGATATCCTTGAGTATAGGCGAGTGCTATAGCTCAGCCGTCTCACAGCTGATAGATTGAAGACATTTTGCTCAATGTGCTCATGCGATTAATCGCGCTCTTTACCGTAAACCCTCACACCGGCCGTTGAACCTTCTGAATTACCATAGACATCAATGCTTTTTACACAGCGCTGGCGGCCAAAGTAGCGCCAGCGACTATGCTCATCTTCATTGAGTTTGCTGTAAAATTGATACGTTTTATCGTCGCCATTTTGAAATTTGACCACCACTTTGCGCAGCTTAAGATCTTTTTCGGCCTTGATTTGGAATGCGTTGGTATAACGACAAACCAAAAGCGGTATTTTGGCTGCACTCCGACTGTGCTCGAGTAAAATGGTCCGGCCTAACGTGAATTTTTCGTCAGCATTGGCAGAAGGGATGGTTAGCAGCAGACTAAGCACTGTGGTGGAAAATAAGGCTATTGGTTTCATCAGGGTATCGCTTTCAAAAATAATCAACCCACTATGTTGGTGGGTTGAGTTGAATGAGAGGCGTATCCTACATCGCCTTGGTAAAGGCCACTAGCAAAGGTGCGGGTTCTAGCCAAACTCTGGCACAGCATTGACAGTCGCTTTACCAAAGCGTTGTGAATACTCATTGCGGCATCTGGTTAATCGTCAAATTGGGCCTCAAGAAAAGCGCGTGGAGGAACAAAAAAATTGTTGCCTGTCTTTGCTTCGACGAAATCAAGTAACCGGTCGTAGTGACCTTCCTCATCTGCCGTTATCATCTGAGTGAGAGAAATCGTGAGTGTGCTGGCACTGGCGACGAAGCCAACAAACATGGTGCCGTGTTCAATCGCGTTGCCGTAAGGCCGGTTTTGGCGAAACATTTTGATCTCTTCATCATCGACAATCACTTTACTTTTAGCGTTATGCGCCCAAGCGGGTTTGTCATCGTCGCTCAACTCAATGTCATCGAGTTTGGTTCGGCCAACCACCTGCTCTTGATATTCGGTGCTTTGCGCGTCCCATAGACCCTGGCGGTCAATATACCGCTGTACGGTTAGATAGCTGCCACCAACGTGCGCGTCATCGCCATCACCGACTAAGACCCAAGAGGCACGCTGTTCGTACTCAGGGTTTTCTGTGCCATCAACAAAATCAATCATGTCGCGGTTATCGAGGTAACGATATCCCTGAGTATCTTCAATCAGTTCGGCGATAGGGGAAAGCGCCGTCGCACAGTATTTGGCCACTTGAAAATTAAGATCCATGCGCGACGATTTCACCATAATGAAGATGTCGCCAGCGGTTGAGGGGAAGTGGCGGTCCCCATCCGTCATTTCAACAAAATCCGCCAGCTCTGGTGGCAGAGGCGTGTCGGGAAATGCCATTTCCCACGCTTTTTTGGAAAAGCCGATTGTGACAGTTAAATGCGCATCATCATCTTTGTGACGCAAAGATTTTTCGATGCCGCCAAGTTGGCCCAATGCATCGCCAATTTCTTCGACGTTGAACCACTGATCTCTCAAAACAAAGGTGAGAAAGTCGGCGTGAGTACTTGGGTCACTTAAAACCCCAGGCTGAGCTAAAGCGGCTAAATGTGTCATGACATTCCTCGTTATCTTGTGCAACTTAAGGCTGATATCCTGCCAACAGCCTTCTTAAACCCTTTTCACTTGAAGCTGCAGGGCTTTTCTATAAAAAATTAAGGGACCGACTCTACATAGTTTATCTATGTTCACGAAGTGCTCAGAGGCTTTGTTCGTTTGTCACCTACCTGAAACTCCAAGTTGTCTGGGTATAGGTATAGTCAATATCGAGCTAAGAAATCGCGCCACAGGTGAGACGTTTTAACAATTTTTGCTGATGTATCAACGGCAGCTTACGACACAAGGGCGTGATCTCGATTGCAAACAGGCACAATAGTACCTCATCATTTTTGCGTAAGTTTTGTCTCTACTGCGGAATGATACGTACATTATTGGTGATTTGGTTCACGTTTTGGGGCTGACTACGCCCCGTTTTTGTGATCTTGATTCAGTTGGAGTGGGTGGCAGGACTATCTACGCCCCTTGCCTACGCCTCGTGCGATATTGTTAATGGATGAGGTGCCGCTTCCCATTCTATTCCAAGATTAACCACAATGACTCGCTCGAGAATGTAATGACCGAGCGTTTACGGCGAATTCAGATCGGGGGGCCGACCATGAATAATAAGAAAATCGTTTATCAGGTATTTACACGCCTATTTGGCAATACCAACACGCACAATGTTGCTTGGGGCACCATTGAAGAGAATGGCGTGGGGAAATTCAGCGATTTTACCGATACCGCCCTTAACTCCATTAAAGCTCTGGGTATCACCCATATATGGTACACCGGAGTGCCACATCATGCGTTAGTTGGCGACTATCAAGACGTTGGCATTACTTGCGATCACCCTGCTGTGGTCAAAGGGCGCGCTGGCTCACCCTACGCGGTGAAAGATTACTACAACGTCAATCCAGATTTAGCCCAATCGCCTGCAGAGCGTTTGGAAGAATTTAAAGCGCTGATTGATAGAAGCCACAAAGCGGGGCTTAAAGTTGTGATTGATATCGTGCCCAATCATGTTGCACGTAACTATCACGGCTTAACGAACCCGTTGGGTGTTGAGGATTTTGGTGCATCAGACGATACGTCACTGACGTATCACAAAGATAATAATTTTTACTACTTAGTTGATCAGGCTTTTGAACTGCCGACATATCCAGAGCACAGTTTGCCACTGGGTGGTCGTCCATCAAGTATGAGTGATGTGCCATACGTTGAAAAACCGGCGCGCTGGAGCGGTAACGGTGCTCGCAAGGCAAAACCGGAATTTGATGATTGGTATGAAACCGTCAAGATTAATTACGGCGTGCGCCCTGATGGCACAAAAGATTTTCCTTCACTACCAAATGATTTCGAGCAATGGGATCAAATGGCACGTTATCGATTTTGGCAAGAGAACTCGGTTCCCGATTCATGGCGTAAATTTCGCCATATTGCCGAATATTGGTTGATGCTAGGCGTCGATGGTTTTCGTTACGATATGGCTGAGCTTGTGCCAGTTGAATTTTGGAGTTATTTAAACACAGCAATTAAACATCTCGATAATGAAGCGTTTTTGATGGCTGAGGTTTATCAGCCTGCGCTGTATCGGGATTATATCCAACTTGGCGGTATGGATTGTCTGTACGACAAAGTGGATCTTTACGACACTCTGAAAGGGGTGATTCAAGGTAAGCAAAGCAGTGATGCGATTGCGAACGTACAAGCGCAATTGGCAGATATTGACGCTTCTATGCTGCGATTTTTGGATAACCATGATGAACAGCGTCTTGCCAGTCCACAATTTGCAGGGGATGCCAATTTTGGCAAGCCTGCCATGCTGTTGTGTACCGCACTGGGTCGTGGCCCCGCCTTGGTCTATTTTGGCCAAGAAGTTGGTGAGCCGGGCGAGGGGGATATGGGTTTTGGCCGCCAATCTCGAACCTCGATCTATGACTATTGCGGTGTTCCTGCGCACCAAAGATGGATGAATGGTGGACAATTTGATGGTGGACAGTCGAGTGACAATGAACGCCAATTGCGCGCCTTTTATCAGCGATTGCTTAATTTGACGTTAACGGAATCCGCCTTTGACGGCGACTATGTCGATTTGCACGTTGAAAATCGCCAGCGAGGTGGGAACTACGATGAGCGCATGTTTGCGTTTGCTCGAAGTGACGATTCTCAACACTTGCTGATATTCAGTCATTTCAGTGACAAAGACAAACCTATGGTGACACTGCATATCAATCAGATGTGGGTTGATAAGTGGCAATTGCAACCGGGAGAATACTGGTTGAGAGATAGGCTTGCGGTCGAAAATAGTTCAGCAAACTGCGCTCGGCTAAGTGTTACAAAGCAGGCAGCAACCTTGTTCGTGCCCGCACCAGCTTTTGCAGCAAGTGTATTTGATGTGAGTTTGGCTTTGTCAGAAGTGACAAGAGCTGCTAATTAGACCCAATCCCCCAATGAGAACCAGTGGCGCTCTACTGCCCTTGAGCGTCACTGGGGATCATTTTTACCCACTTTTTAGGCCGATACCCAAACCACTTGAAGCTACAGCGCCACGTTGTTTGGGTAATCGGCTTAAGCCCTTCCAAGATGCGTGGTTCAGCGAAAATGATTTATTTTTGCCTGTGAGTTAACTCTCGCTAGCTTAGCTTTGTGCTGGCTTGACGCGAATTTTGTTTTTGGCAAATGTTGAGAGGTTTAGCGCATTCATCGCTTGTTTTGCCTCTGCTTCATCGGGCATTTCGACAAAGCCAAACCCTTTTGATTCACCTGTTTCGGCGTCAAGAACTAGGGTGCACTCTTTGACGGTACCAAAATCTTGAAATAGGGTACGCAGTTCATGTTCTGATGTGGTGCGAGCAAGGTTTCGAACAAGTAATTTCATTGTGGTTTGTCATGTTGTGATGAATTCTTTATTGTCGCGGTTTGTGGCTATAAAGCCAAGCGTTGTTTGTGGATAAAAAAAAGAAAACCACCCGAAGGTGGCTCTCTGCTTTGAAATGACATTAACTGACTAAAATTGAATCGATTTTATCATCTTGTCAGCAATCGCAATGGCTTGATCACGATTGGTAATTTGCAGTTTTTGATACAAATTACGAATGTGGGTTTTGATGGTGGTAAGAGCTACGTCAAGTTCGGCAGAAATTTGATCGTTGCTGTATCCCGAGTAAATCAGCCCCAGTACTTGCCATTCACGAATGGTTAGGTGACTTACTCTGACCGCGGCAGGGAGGTTATCGCTTGCCAGTAATTTCTCGACTAACGCTTCATCGAAATGCACCGCGCGTGACATTGAACTGCGATTAAACGACTCCAAAACCGTGCGGGCTTGGTGGCGTACAATCACATCAACATCACTCATTTTTGCAATGCGGGTTAAAACGCCTTGCAGATGGTTTCTGTCGAGGTAAAAGCAGATCAGAATATTTGAATGGCTTGATAAGCTCATGGCTTGAATCAACGTCTCTTGCGCAGCTAACGTTTGGCCATCTTGTTCTTGAATTGCCGCAAGCAAGGAGAGCACACGTTGCACATCTGCGCTCAATTGCAGCGCTTGGCTCTGCTCAAGTGCTTGATGCAAAATGGTGTAAGCCATATCAATGTCGCCACACAATGCATGCGCTCGCGCGAGGTTGCGGTACTGCAATTGTTGGAAATGGTTGTTGGCTTTTTCAGGGACTTCTGCATCCTCAAGCCACTGTTTTGCTAGGTGTGGCTGGTCTTTCAATTGCCATAACACCAATTGAGCGTTGTACACTTTAGCGCGCCAATCAAGATGACACTCGGTCAGACCGAGTAAATGTTGGCACTGTTCAAGGTGGCGTTCTGCTTTATCTAGCTCGCCACGCGCCAACGCGACATTCGCGAGCATGGTATACGCGGGAATCGAGCGGTGCGCTTCATAGTAAGAGAGCACATCCATGCTGCGTTGCGCGAGCTGCTCAGCTTCGTCTAAACGATGCAGACTCCAACAAATTTGCGCTCGTAGTCGAAGCATGAATTCGTGTAGAGGCACTTGTTCAAGATGGTGGATCTCAATCAATTCCTCGGCTTTGTCTAAGCTATCGAGCGCCAACTGCATTGAGCCACGTGCCATGTAAATTTCACATTGCTGCAGTAGAGCCCATAAGGCTTGTTGGTAAACATGGTGCTGGCGCGCCAGTTTCTCTGATTGTTGCATCAGAGTCAGCGCGCGGTTGAGCGTGCCAAGACAATGATAAACTTCTCCAATGACGGATGTGGCGACAATGCGGCTGCGATAAACATCGGTTGGCAACTGAGCAAACGCTTTTTCGCTGAGTTCCAACGCTTGTTCAGGGCGGCCTTGGTTAATCGCGACCTGCGCCATCAACGCATTGAACTCTCCTTGTTCACTTTCGGCAAGCTCGATAGCGCGAGCTTTCATTTCCCGCATACCGATCTCAATCAATTCACCGACGTGGTTGTAACGGTGTTGTGATTGAACCAGCCAAGCTTTTAAGAGCACTAAGCGTGGCTGAGTATAGAGTTCATCATCGGTCAGGGTTTCTAGAGCGCGGCTTAATAGGCGAATATGCCCATTATTAAACAGATGCCAACCGTGACTGCGTAGCACGTCGACACGAATACGACTTTCGCGAGCATCCAGCGCGGTGGTTAATGCCAATGTTGGGTTATTAACGCTTAGCCAAGCCTGCACCGCTTTTTCGCGTAGTGTGTTTTCCATCCCTGGAAGTAATTTTTGTCGTTGGTGCGACAAAAAGTTACCAAAGAGGTTGTGGAAGCGATACCAATTGCCTTCCACGCCAATATTAACGATAAACAGTCCCTGACGGTGTAAATCCAACAAAGTAGCGAGGGCATCCTCACGACCTGTCAGCATTTGTGCCAGCTCTGCGTTGAAGCGGTCCAATACCGAGCATTGCATAAGAAAAGTGCGGCTCGACTCATCGAGTTGGTCAAACACCTCTTCGGCAAGGTAATCCCATAAGTGAGGCAGTGTATTGGCGCGGTCAAATGTGGGTACCGTTTCTCGGTGTGCACTATTCATTGCGATTAATTGCATAGCCGAAGGCCAGCCTTCAACTTGCTCGCGTAGAGATTTTCCGTGTTCAGCGAGACGCGCATCAAATTGGCGAAGAAAACGATCCGTTTCTTCTTCATCAAACGCCAATGATGGGTTATCAATTTCCAGCATTTTGCAATGAACACGAAGCGCAGCAACCCCTAGAGGTGGTTGAGTTCGTGAGGTGATGACGAGCGTAAGGTTTTCTGGCGCGTGTTTGAGAAAGTGGGTCAGTGCTTTATGAATTTCATCTTCAGTGATGAAATGGTAATCATCCAGCGCTAAGTATGCGTGTGCTTTCCAGCTCGTTAGTTCACCAAGTAATTGATTAAACAAACTGGTTAAATTGTTAAATTGGCCTTTCTCAGCCATGGTTGCTGTTTTCGCGCAGCAGTCATTTGTGGCTAAATTAAGAGCCTTGACAAAATAGTTGGCGAACGAAAAGGCATCATTATCTCCCTCGTCAATGCTAAACCAGCCCATATTCGGCTTATCGTCTAGCCATTGCGCGGCCATAGTCGTTTTACCAAATCCAGCCGGTGAGTGAAATAACACAAGTTTATGCTGTTTCGCTTGCGCCAGTTGATTGAGCAAGCGTGGTCGTAAAATCGCATTGTGTAATGCACTGGGAGCAGTAAGCTTTGATGGAATCCACATAATAGAACACCTAAATCGCAGTTTGTGTATGCTCTTGCTGGACTATTTTTTCTGGATGCTAGGTGGCGATGACAATCCTATTGTTTTAGGACAATTATCCGTTGTCATTGCGAACCTATTTGTCACCCTTGCAGGTCACACATGCAGCCAGATCCCCCATAGAAAAAAGCAAGGCTTACATCGATATTGTTATTTCCCCGCTACTTTTGATTAACCTGTCAAATAGCGTGGTTTTCGAACCGATTATCCGGGATCTAATGCCATACCACACATCATGAAGGTAAAAACTGAGAGGTTGATCATTAACTGAGGGAGGATTTGGTGAGATTTAGTGCGCTGTTTATCAGAAAAATCTGACCTAGAGACGAATTAGAATGGTTTTGAACCGAACTTTGTTTTGTTAACAGTTGACTAAATCTACGTCGTGAATCGACGAATGGAACAGCGTACTTGCATCTATTACACTAAATTCGTGCTGCAGATCACGAATGATTCTGCAGCACATTGATGCTCGAGGGTTTGGCTCATTTACCGCCGCCTACAACGCAAAGTTGTGTGGGTATTGAGCGGTTTGTTATCTTTGCGCAATTTTTTCCAAGGACAGAACGAGAGTGATGGCGACCAACATCATGACAATCGCAATACCAAGTTGAGCAGGTTGCGCCGTAATGGCTTCGAATTCAAATGGTGAGAGATTGCGCTCCAATAACGGCACTTGCTCTCCGCTGGAATTGGTGCGCCATGTTAAGGTCTCTTTCCAAGGCCAAATTTTTGGTAAGGTGCCTATCATAAGGCCGGTGAGAAACATCAAGGTAGCGTCACGAAAACGCGATAATAGCCAAGAGAGTAGGTGGGAGAAGGATAAAATGCCCACGACACAACCAAATAAGAAGAGCGCAAGGATATCAATTTGGAATCCTTTAACAGCGGCAAGTACCGGCCCATACATGCCAATCAGTAATAAAATGAAGCTACCGGAAATACCCGGTAAAATCATGGCGCAAATCGCGATTGCACCAGAGAGTAGGATGTTGAGATAGGTAGGTTCGAGATGTAACGGATTGAGTACCGTAATACCATAGGCAAACGCGATACCGCCGCACATTAGCAGAAACGCGACACCATTTTTACGCTCCACTTGACGCACAATATGATAAACCGAGACTAAGATAAGACCAAAAAAGAAAGCCCAAACTGGGATGGGGTGAAATTCCAATAACCAGGTAATGAGTTTGGCTAACGTGGCAATGCTAATAAAAATACCACTAAATAACGCGGCTAAAAATCCGGCATTAATGTGTGCGAGTGAGGATTTAATGCCCTCATTTTTTAATCTTTTGATTAATGAAGGGTTAATACGACGAATACTTTCTAGCAAGGTGTCATATATACCCGTAATAAAGGCAATCGTGCCACCGGATACGCCGGGAACAACATCGGCAGCGCCCATGGCGATACCTTTAAAAAAAGTCGTTAAGTAATTCATTTTTAAATTAAATTTTGATTAATGCTAGCAAGTATACACTGTGATTTATGAAAACACTATGTTATGGCAAGTTCAAATCGTTTATCCCATGTTTACTTGACGCTGTAGGGCTTTTCATTGCGAACAAAGCTGATGAGATAAGTCATTCTCACTGAACCGCTCACCTTGAGGTGACTTGGGTATATACTCAGAAGCTTTGTTGATTTGTCACCTGGCTGTCACTCCGAGTTGCTTGAAGTTAGGCTGAGCTTTCGTTTTGAATATTGAGTGAGATAATATGAAAGAATGAAAATTCGCATTGTGCAAATAAGTGCAAATTGCAATTGCATAATGCGCAAAACCTGACTTGACGATGGTGCATCCCTCGCAGGGATCACAAAAATAGTGCATTTAGATGTGGCACAAATTCTGCAAAGAGACGTTTGACCCTTCTTAAGCCGAGGGTCACCTAGCCAACTGACGTTGTTAGTGAATAGTCATTGTTCACATCATACATGAGCCAAACGCGAATATTGCGGGTGGCTTTTTTTTTGCCTTATATCCTACTCAATTTTCAGTCTCATCAGAGGTCGAGCTGAAATTTGTTACTGTTTCAATATCACAAGCAAGCTGTTTCGCTAAGCTCAAAGCCGCAGGGCGGCCTGATAATTGAAGCTTTTGATACAAATGGCGAATGTGGGTTTTGACCGTTGATGGTGCCACATTAAAATGACGGGCAATTTGATCATTTTTCCATTTCGCTCTTATTAAATCAAACACTTGCCATTCTCTCTCGGTCAGCGCTTCATGAATGCCATAACGGGCCAATATGCCTTGGTGGAGCAATTTAGCCACGGTGTCATGATGAAATAATGGCACAAAAGGGGGCGGGCAAGAGATCGAATGCGCCGCAGGATGACGTAATGCAATGCGCTGCAAAGATTGCTGCATTTGGTAATAAGAGGATTCTGTCTTCTGCGTTGCAACGCTTACCGGTGCGTTTTTATCCTGTTTTGTTTGATTTGAGGCTGAGGTTGCCGAACTCTTTGCGCTATGTTGACGAGCAGCAGCCAAGTGATGCGCTAAGGCCGATGCTGATAAGTGCGGTGACTTGGCTTGAGAAAGTGCTTCAGCGATGGCACAAATTCTTGAGTATTTCTCGAGATAAAATTCGCCATAACTGACTGTATCAAGGTTCAGTGAGATCAAGTGGTGTAAGCGGTCCAACACGGCATCAACGTTCGCTAATTCAGAATAAAGCGAGGCACTGAGCCACAAATGGCGCTGAACTTCGAGCCATAATTGATTGCGCTGGGCTCTTTGCTGCTGCTGATCTAATAATGTGAGCGCTTCTTTACTACGGCCGAGATAGTGATAGGCCAGTGCAACATTTCGCCATTGGGCGTGGGCGGTAGCATCGTTTCGCTCAGTTTCTCGCTCTGCGCCTTCGAGCCAGTGTTTTAGTTTTACTGGCTGATCACGCCAATATTCAATCAATAATCGAGATATTGCTACGTTGAGCGTCAGTGATCGTTTTAACTCGGCGGTTTGAGATAATAGATGGGCCATGCATTGTGCAAACGACTCAGACTGTTCAAGTGAAAATGTAAGCAGCGCGCAGTAATAATCGTGTTCTATTTGTGAGGGTACGTTGGCGTTGTTTGGCTGCGAGCGCTCCTTGGTGAGAAGTGAGTCCGCAAGTCGATTCCATTGCCCGGTAGTGGCAAAATGATGATGCTTGATTTGATACCAATTTTCTTGGGTTGCGCTGGGCAGTCCTGATGTCTTCGAGATTAATTGCTCTGTGCGCGTTATAAGATAATCGACGTTAACCATCTGGGCGCTGCTCAACTGACAGTCGATTTGCAACAATAAAAAAGCAATGCTGAGATCATGCCACTGCTGTTGACGGCAGTGTTTCTCACCTTGTTGGGCGAGTGCGTGGCTGCGCTCAAGCTTTCCTTGATATTGATAGACTCGTGCTAATGTGAGCGTGGCTAAAAGCTGGCTACGTTTATGCAGCTGCGGGCTATTAAATAGTGCCATTTGGGCCAGTCGCTCTGCTGGCGCGATTTGTTTATTTCGCCAGGCTAAATCGGCTTTGATGGCTTGTACGTCACTGGCGATGGTCTCACGTTGCTGAGGTGGAAGTGATACCAGCGATTGTTCGAGTTGATGACTGAGCTGATGGGCTGATTCACTTTGGCTGCGCCACCAAAACATCAGTAGAAGCAGATTGCTATTTAAGCCAATGGGTGGCAATAAAGCGAACGCTTGCGCCATTTGATGGTTCGGTATCATGGCAAGTAAGGTCGTACCGTGATGGGTTAACAAAGTTTCAAGCGTTTGAGGGCATTCGCTTTTAATCGCATGAGCTAGCGCGCGTTTAGGGGAAAGGCTTGCCCAGCCCTGTGTGGCAATTTGGTGTAACTGCGCAAGGGAAAATGGACGTAATTGTTGGTATTTGATCTGATAAAATCGCTGAAGTATGGCCGAGAGTGACCAACATTCGATGCCATTTTCGGTTAACGGCGACGCCACAGGTAGTTGCTGCAATTCTTCGAACCAGTGATTGTTTTTTTGCAGTTGTTGGCCAAGCTGAGTTAAGACACTGGAATGCACCTCATCAACCATGCTGAGCGCCATCGCTACGTCACGCTGGCTCGTACTGAGTGGTTGCCAAAACTCTTCTTCGCAATAGTGCCAGAGTGAACACTGGGTTAATGCCAGTGTGGTGTTATCGTCTTCGGTGATCCAACTCGGCGGTTGGATTGCAAAGCGTAGTAATTGCAAAAGCGCAGGGTGTCCTTGAGTCAATTGAAACAAACGTTCACAGCGTGACGGATTGAGTCCTTGTGGAATAAGCCATTGCCGGCACTCATCTTGCGTAAATAGCAGTGAGTGAATATTCAGTGTGTGAACGGTTTTTTTCAGACGTAAATGACCCAGTGCAAGTACAGGGGTTTGGCGACTGATGAGGACAATGGTGAGATGCGCCGGTGCGTTTTCAAGTAACGTGCGCGTAATCTCATCACCTGAGGTCTCGGTAAGCCAGTGGTAATTATCAATCACCAGAATGGCAAGCGTACGGATTTGGTAACAGCTATGGATGATGGCTTGATAAATTTGCTGTTGCTGTTGCTGTTGCTGTTGCTGTTGCTGCTTGTGATGACGATGACGCGGTGAAGTGGCTGCGGGCGTCTTATCGGCTAATAATGCCAGTGCATCAATAAGCTGTTGTGCATAATCGAGAGCGTTATCTTGGGTGAGATTAAGCCATACGCAGTTTGAATACGCGTTAACCCACTGAGCGATTAGCGTTGTTTTGCCAATACCAGCCGCGCCACTACAAAGAAGAAGATCGAAATGAGGGGCTCGATTCAAGGGCTCAATCAGTCGAGTTCGATAAAATGCTTCTTTATCAGGGGTGGGGTAAGTGTAAACATGACGTTTGGCCATGATGATCGTCCTAATCTTATACCCAAGTAATGTCAAGATGCACTGAACCCTGCGTTTTGAAGTCACCCGGCTATATCACTTTATCTTGTGTAAGGCCGCTGCGTAATATGACTCTCATGATCACTGCAGCGCTGCTGACTCTTCAAATTCGATCTCGCGATAATGATGTGAACTCACTCTCATTCGCAAAGAAATTATAAAACATAGGGATTATTCTTCTCATTTTCTCATCCCTAAATTGTTCTCCTCCCTAAATTTGTGATCTTAATCACCGTGAGAGGTCGCTTGAGTGTCAGGTGCGGTTTCATTATGCGCAATAAATACCATCTCGATAGCGTGAAAATCCAAAAATGTGATCTGAATAGAGTGGAAAATCTTGATTAAAATCGCATCACTTTTCGTGATCTCAATCACGGTTTGTTGGGGTTTCTCTATCATCTTGTGACGACGCTCTTGCTTTTGGCGTTGCTCAGACTCTCTACGCCCCTCCTCCTCCTCCTAATCGCCTTTCAATAGGGAGGAGGCGAACTTGCTCCGTGCAACGCAAACTTGCTGCAACTGAGTAAAATCAACGACGAGAGTTATGTGATGACAAAACAACCTCATGCGTTTGACAAAAACGCTTTTCAACTAAGTGTTCAAAAGCACTTGTCAGCGACTTATGCCCACACAGTGGAAAACGCTGATAGCCGCGCTTGGTACCTTGCAATGGGCCGCGCTCTAGCTGAAATTACCACCATCAATCTGCTTGAAACTGAAGCAGATGAGCGCGTGGTTAATGCGAAAAGTGTTAACTACCTGTCTCTAGAATTTTTGATTGGCCGTTTGACGGGCAACAACCTGATTAACATGGGCCTTTATGAGTCTGTGACTGAAGCAATGGCAGAGATGGGTCAAAACCTGACTGATCTGCTTGAAGAAGAGCGCGATCCTTCACTGGGTAACGGCGGTCTTGGTCGTCTAGCTGCGTGTTTCATGGACTCACTGGCTGCGCAAGAATTCCCATCAGTAGGCTACGGCTTACACTATGAATACGGCCTATTTAAGCAATCTTTTGCGGAAGGTCGTCAACAAGAAGCACCTGACGCGTGGCGTGGTGTGGAAGGTTACCCATGGGAAGTTGCTCGCCCTGAATTAGCGCAAGAAATTGGCTTCTATGGTCACGTTGAAAGTTACGATGACAACGGCGTGCAACGTCGTCGTTGGGTGCCTTCAATGTATGTGAAAGCAATGCCTTGGGATGTGCCTGTTGTGGGTTATCAAAGCAACACGGTTTACCCATTGCGTTTGTGGGAGTGTCAAGCAATTGCACCATTCTCACTAGAAAGCTTCAACAATGGTAACTACTTCGAAGCGCAGCACGCTCTGATTGACGCGGGCAATATTACTAAAGTGCTTTACCCGAACGATAACCACGAAAAAGGTAAAACACTGCGTTTGATGCAGCAGTTCTTCCACAGCTCAGCATCAGTACGCGATATTCTACGTCGTCATCTTGACGCTGGTTTAGCGCTTGCGGATCTGTCTAAGCAAGAAACGATTCAGCTTAACGACACGCACCCAACGATCGCGATTCCAGAATTGATGCGTATTTTGATGGATGAGTACCACCTAGATTGGGACGCTGCGTGGGCGATTTCAAGCAAGACATTTGCTTACACAAACCACACCTTGCTACCTGAAGCGTTGGAAACTTGGAGTGAGTCACTGATTCAACACCTATTGCCACGTCACATGGAGATCATCTATGAAATCAACCACCGCTTCCTACAAGAAGTGCGTGCAAAATGGCCTGGTGATGTTGCTAAACAGCAAAAACTATCCATCATTCAAGAAGGTTTCAACCGTGTAGTTCGCATGGCAAACCTATGTGTTATCGGCTCTTATGCGGTTAACGGCGTAGCGGCACTTCACTCAGAATTGGTAAAACGTGACCTATTCCCTGAGTTCGATGCGCTATACCCAACACGTCTTCATAACGTGACTAACGGTGTGACACCACGTCGTTGGTTGAAGTTCTGTAACCCAGGTCTTTCTGAGCTTGTATCAGAAATCGTGGGCAACGATTGGCCAAAACACCTAGAGCAGCTTGAAGCCGTTTCTCAGTATGCAAAAGATGCAGCGTTCCAAAAACGCTACATGGCTGTAAAACGTGAGAACAAACAGCGTCTTGCGGATTGGGTGAAAACAAACTTGGATATCGAAATCAGCGCTGATGCTATTTTCGATGTACAAATCAAGCGTTTGCACGAGTATAAGCGTCAACACTTGAACCTATTGCACATCTTGTCTCTGTACCATCGCCTGCTCAACGAGCCTGGCTTTGATATGGCACCACGCGTTGTGTTCTTTGCTGCAAAAGCGGCACCTGGTTACCACCTAGCAAAAGAAATCATTTTTGCCATCAATAAAGTGGCAGAAAAAGTGAACAACGATCCACGTATCGGTGGCAAGTTGAAAGTGGTCTTCATTCCTGACTACCGCGTGAGCATGGCTGAGATGATCATTCCTGCGGCGGATGTTTCTGAGCAAATCTCGACAGCAGGTAAAGAAGCATCAGGTACGGGCAACATGAAGATGGCGCTAAACGGTGCATTGACCATAGGTACAATGGACGGTGCTAACGTTGAGATCCGTGAAGAAGTGGGCGACGACAACATCTACATCTTTGGTCTTGAAGTCGATGAAGTTGAAGCGCTGAAAGCACAGGGCTACAACCCATTTGAATACTACCACGCCGATCCGCTGCTAAAAGCATCAATGGATTTGTTGTTAGGTGAAGAGTTCACTCCAGGTCAACCAGGTCTGCTTCGTGCGACTTACGACAGCCTACTGGATGGCGGTGACCCATACTTGTGTTTGGCAGACTTCGCGTCTTATGTCAAAGCACATGAAGCGATGGACAAGCAGTACCGTGATAAAGCGGGCTGGGCTCAGAAGGCCATCTTGAACACCGCGCTGGTGGGTAAGTTCACATCAGACCGCTCGATTCGCGATTACGTCGATAACATTTGGCAGCTAAAAGCTATCAATCGTTAATCTAAACCATGCCCGCAAGTTTCAAGCTTGCGGGCTTATCTACTTTTCGGAGTCAATATGCAAACGTCAAGCGTATTACACAAAGTGGCCAAACAAGCAAATCTGGCCGATTCATATAAAAGTGCTTGGGGTGATGAAGCGAAAGTCTCTGATGAAACCTTGCGCCGTTTACTTGCCTCACTCGGTTATGACGTGAGTAGCGATGAAGCACTGTTAGCATCAGCAGAAAAAATCCATCAGCCTGAATTGTTGCCGAATGTGGCTGTATGGCGTGATGGTGACGCTGCTGAAGTGATGCTCAACTTAGCCAACACTGCACGAATTGGTGATTTTTCTTGGACCCTGCGTTTAGAAAGTGGCGAAACCCTATCGGGTTCTGTGGCTGAACAAGTGCAGCGTGACGAGCGTGATAATGATGGCGCGGTCTATTTTTCTTTACCGCAAACATTACCATGGGGTTACCACCACCTCGAAGTCACTCGTAAACGTCGTAAAGCCCCTTATGTTATGACACTTATCCGCACGCCTCGCGCGTGTTTCAAGCAGCCTGTGCTTGAACAAGGACAAAAAGTGTGGGGCCCAAGTATTCAGCTTTACACCTTACGCTCAAATCATAACTGGGGTATGGGTGATTTTGGTGATCTCAAACAATTGGTCAGTGACATTGCGTCACGTGGCGGTCAATTTGTTGGTTTGAACCCTATCCATGCGTTATTCCCTGCAAACCCTGAATCGGCGAGCCCATACAGCCCGTCGTCACGTCGCTGGCTCAACATTCTTTATATTGATGTGGGTTCAGTGCCAGAATTTTCACTCAGTGCTGAAGCGCAGCAACAAGTCGGCAGCGATGAATTCCAAGCGCGTCTGCAACATGCACGTGATGCGCACTGGGTTAACTATAGCGAAGTGCGCGCGCTCAAAATGAGTGTATTGCCGCTGCTCTTTGCTGAATTTAAGTCACGTCATCTTGATCAAAACACCGCGCGCGCTCAAGCCTTCTTGAACTTCGTTGAGCTTGGTGGTGATAGCTTGCGTCATCAAGCGGCATTTGATGCTTTGCATCAACATCTGCGTGAAGATGACGAGAACTCTTGGGGCTGGCCTGCCTTCCCAGAAGGTTATCGCCATTACACCACAGAGCAGACTCAAGCGTTCATTGCAGAGCACCAAGCTGAAGTACAGCTATTTATGTACCTACAATGGATTGCTGATTGCCAAATTCATGAAGCGCAAGCGCTGGCTGAAGAGAAAGGCATGTCGATTGGTTTGTATCGCGACCTTGCGGTGGGTGTATCGGACGCAGGCAGCGAAACGTGGGCTGACGAAGGCAACTTGGTGTTGGATGCAAGTATTGGCGCGCCACCAGATGTGCTTGGTCCACTGGGTCAAAACTGGGGCTTGCCACCATTAAACCCAAATGCATTGATGAAAACGGGTTACGATGCGTATGTCCAACTGCTTCGCGCGAATATGAATCATTGTGGCGCATTGCGTATTGACCATGTGCTGGGTCTGCTACGTTTGTGGTGGATTCCAAAAGGTGAAAAAGCGACCGAAGGCGCGTATTTGTACTACCCAGTGCAAGATATGTTAGCGATTTTGGCTTTGGAATCACATCGTCATCAATGCAGTGTGATTGGTGAAGATTTAGGTACAGTGCCAGACGAAATTGTTGACTTGCTTCGCGATGCGGGCGTGCATTCATACAAGGTCTTCTTCTTTGAGACCTCAGAAACGGACGGTGGCTACATTTCGCCAAGTCATTATGCGGCGCAATCGATGGCTGCGCTCTGTACTCACGATATGCCAACACTACGCGGGTTCTGGCATTGTGATGACTTAAAAATGGGTGAACAGCTTGGTCTTTATCCAGACGCGGCTCAGTTGCAAGGCCTGTTTAATGATCGTCTAAAGAGCAAGCAAGCCATTTTGGACAGTGTGCGTTGGCACGGTTTGTTGCCAGAAGGTATCGGCCATGATGCGCAGTATGTTCCGATGGACTGGCACCTCAGCGAAGCACTGCAATTGCATCTTGGTGCGGGATCGTCGGCGCTGTTTAGTGTGCAATTGGAAGATTGGCTTGAGATGGATAATCCGGTCAATATTCCAGGTACGGTGGATGAGTACCCCAACTGGCGTCGTAAATTGAGTGTCAATCTAGAAGATATTTTCTACCAAGAAAAAGTGAATCACTTAGCGGGCCAATTAACACGAGCTCGTGCAAACGCAAGCCAGAAATAATGCCTTCGCCCCACTTTGGTGGGGCGTTTTTATTCCGCATTATACTCGTTCTACTTGAAGTTGCAGGGGTGTTGACGGGCACTCACAAACCTCATCACATAGTATCTCTATGCTCAGAGGCTTTGTTCGCGGGTCGCCTACCTGCATCTTCAAGTTGTTTGTGTATGGGTTTTTGAAAGTTAATCAATTTAACTTTTTGTTTTGTAATGATTAATTATCGTTCTTGCGTTAAAAAATGAAAGCTATTTACATTGTAAATCGTACTTTCCTTGCCTAATGGAATGCTGATACTCAAGTTGTCACTTAAAGGTAAAGAGTCGCGTTTGGGTTTGAGCTAAATAGCCGTGATATGAGACGTTTCATTTCTTGTTTTGGCTGTATTGGCCCCCTGTGATATTCACACATAGGTAATGGTCCCATCACCTGCTTGTTCTTTGTCCAAACGAAGATTTTATTCTTGGCTTTTGTGATCTGACGTCGCATTTGTAGGTTGATTGTAGTGGTAACAGACCTTAACAATAGGTGTTGTAAAATCCTTTCAATATAATGCAACTACTTGAGTAATAAACTACCCTTTGAAGGGCTGTCCCAAATGTGGGACAACAACTATACCCAAACCATTTGAAGATGCAGGTAAGCGGCACACGAGCAAAGTCTCTGAACATGGATAATCTATGTGATGAGGTTTGTGAGAGTCAGCCAACAACGCTGCACCTTAAAGTGGGAAGGGTATGTATCAAGAGTTGTTCTTCAAGTGGGTGCCATTTAGGTATAGGTGTCGATTTCAAAGAAAATCGATGAATTAACGCATTTGGTTGAGGCTATCTTAAAGGCGAAAGGGCATGGGGTAGTCTGGGGTGAGAATATTTCCAATTTCGAACCAAAATGTTTATCAATCAGATGCAATTTGTTCCGAGAGTGGAACGTTTTGCTGTCGGTGGCCTTGAGATGAAGGGGCATTCAACAGGACCGCTTGGCGCATAAGTCATTATGGCTAGGGAGATAGGTGTGAAAACCAAACAAAAACGCAATAAATTTACTGACAAATTAGCTCAGTTGGCTGTCGCACGATGCGCCGATCCATTTTCAATTCTTGGCCCATTTATTAGTGAGAAATCGGGCTCACTTCGTGTTTGGATGCCAGGTGCAACTGCTGTCAGTGCTGTACTTGATGATGAGCAACGTATTCCGTTGACGGAGCAGGCGACAGACACGTTTGTGCTTACCCAGCCACTAGACTTACACCTTACTCATTATCGTCTTGCTGTGGATTGGAATGGCGTCGAGCAAATTATCGACGATCCGTATCAGTACCACAGTTTGTACGCAGAATACGAAGAGCTTCACACACCCAAGCAGATGTACCATCACATGGGTGCCCAATTCATTACGCTTGAACGTGGTGGTCAGGTGATTGAAGGGGTGCGTTTTCTAGTGTATGCCCCACATGCGTCGGCCGTGAGCTTGATTGGTAGCTTTAACCATTGGGACGGGCGCCGTCATCCGATGCAGCGTCTTGACTACGGTATCTGGGGATTGTTTATTCCAGATCTGAAGGAAGGGGTGCAGTATAAATTTGAAATTAAAGGGCCAAATGGCGAAAGCTTGCCTCATAAAGCTGACCCGTGGGGCTTCCAATCTGAGCAATACCCTTCTTTTGCGTCTGTCACTTATGACCATGACCGTTATGACTGGCAAGATCAGGCATGGCAGAATCGCCCTGTAACGGAAAAACGCAAAGAAGCGTTATCATTTTATGAACTGCATGCTGGCTCGTGGAAGCGCAATGACGATGGTTCTTACCTTAATTATCGCGAACTAGCGGATGCGCTAGTGCCGTATCTGGTTGATATGGGCTACAGCCATGTCGAGCTAATGCCGATTGCAGAGCACCCATTTTACGGCTCTTGGGGTTATCAGCCAGTAGGATTGTTTGCACCGACGAGCCGCTATGGCTCTCCCGATGACTTCAAATATTTTGTTGATGTCTGCCATAAAGCGGGAATCGGCGTGGTGCTCGATTGGGTACCAGCCCATTACCCCTCTGACGACCATGGTCTGAATACCTTTGATGGTACTCCGTTATACCATGACCCTGATCCTCGTCGTGGCTGGCATCAAGACTGGAAATCGTTTATCTATGATTTGGGCCGTGAACACGTTCGTCGTTTCCTTGTATCGAACGCACTGTACTGGTTTGAGCAATTCCACATCGATGGCATTCGTGTCGATGCTGTTGCCTCGATGCTCTACCTTGATTATTCGCGCAGTCACGATCAATGGGTACCTAATATCGATGGCGGCAATGAAAACTACGACGCTATCGCAACCCTTAAATGGATGAACGAAGAAGTTTACAAGCACTTCCCGAACGCAATGACGATTGCGGAAGAGTCAACCGCGTTCCCAGGTGTTTCTGCGCCAACGTTCTTGGGTGGATTGGGCTTTGGCTTTAAGTGGAATATGGGATGGATGCATGACAGTCTTTCGTATATGCGCGAGGAGCCAGTGCATCGTAAATATCACCACAACACCATCACTTTCCCGTTGGTGTATGCACACAGTGAAAACTACGTGCTATCGCTTTCGCACGATGAAGTGGTGTATGGCAAAGGCTCGATACATAACAAGATGCCGGGTGATGAATGGCAACAGACGGCAAATTTAAGAGCGTTCTACGGTTACATGTATGGTCAGCCGGGTAAAAAGCTTAATTTTATGGGCGCAGAGTTAGGTCAAACTGGGGAATGGAACCATGACGATCAACTGCAGTGGTTCTTATTGGATTTTGAACGTCATCAAGGGGTTCATAGTCTGATGCGTGATTTGAACCATTTGTATCGAGATCAAACGGCATTGCATGATCAAGATTGTGTGCCGGCCGGTTTTGAGTGGCGTCTTCACGATTGTGCAGACAGCAGTGTGCTGGCTCATGAGCGTATTAGTGAAGCGGGTGAGCGTATTTTGGTTGTAACGAACTTCACGCCAGTGCCACGTGATGAGTTCCGCCTTGGCGTGCCAAACCTTGGTGATTATGAACTTCTGCTTAATACCGATGCAAAAGCGTATGGTGGTAGTGATTACGAGGTGGCTTCTGTGCTCAAAGCAGAGGCTGTTGAGAGTGAAGGGCTGGATCAATCGCTGAGTTTGACCCTGCCACCACTATCGACCTTGTACTACAAACTGAAGCGTTAATTCGCGTCAGGTGATAAAAAAAGCGCCATTGTGGCGCTTTTTTTATCAATGTATGTGGAGACGGCGCTGATGAATTGATGCTCAAGTCGCAGTATATTTCGAACTCACTCTGGCAGCATTGATTTTAAAATGCGACAAAACAGCTTAGAGCTAAGATTAACCACAGTAGCATAGTGAGCCAGTAGCTCGTAGGCTCCTTATCACGATGCAACTCTCGATGCAGCCAAACACGCCCTGTGTACATATCCCATGCTAACCACAAAAGTAATACGATACCTAACCCAGTGTAAAATGACATAATGTCCTCGAATCCGTATCTACCCGTCCCACTTGAAGTTGCAGCGCTTTTCTTTGAAAAATTAAGGGGCTGACTCTCACAAACCTCATCACATAGTTCGTCTATGTTCACGAAGTGCTCAGAGGCTTGGCTCGTTTGCCGCCTGGCTGTATCTTCAAGTTGTTTGGGTATAGAGCCATGCTGTTAGTCTGGCAGTGATCGTAAGTTTGTCCATACCTGTCCTGCTTGAAGTCGCAACATTTTTATTTGATAAATTAAGCGACTCGTAAGCCTCATCATATAGCTCATCTATTTTTACCAAGTGTTCAGAGACGTTTACCAAGTGCTCAGAGACTTCGTTTTCCATCTGTGCTTAGTGCTAGTTATTCAGTTATACTATGTAAACTCATTAGTTTACTTATTTAATTCTCTCCCTTATCATCAAGTGGGTAACATCGTAGGTAATCAAATGATGAAAGTGAGCGAAAAGAAACGGTTGGATCTACTGGCCGCGGCGAAACAAGAGTTTATTACTCATGGCTATCATGCCGCGAATATGGATAGGGTGTGTGAAATCGCTGGCACCTCAAAGCGCACGCTATATCGTCATTTTGCTGCCAAAGAGACCCTGTTTATTGAGGCGATTAACCATATTTTTGACGGATTACGTCAACAGGTGGTTTTGAATTACGAGGCCGCAGCCTCGCTAGAGTCTCAATTATGCGGCTATTTCTTGGCCAAAAGTGCGGCACTGTATGAGGATGTGGGGTTGCCACCGGTGCGCATGATTATTGGCGAATTTATTCGCCAGCCAAGTTTAGCACAGCAATACGTGCAATTTGTTCAAGACAGAGATAATGATTTGCAGGCTTGGCTTGAAAATGCGATTACCGATGGTCGCCTTGGAGGGGCAGATGCAGAGCAGATGAGCGCAATGCTGTTAGCGCTCTATCATGGCAGCTTTTTATGGCCGCAGCTCATTGCCAATGCCCCTATTTTACCCGTTGAACAGCAGCGTATGCGACTGGAGCAAATCGTGCTATTTTTCGTGCGTGGGTTTACCCCTGTGCGTGATTAAATCGATTGTGCCCGCTCTTATTCGTCCTCTTTAAGTCGCTTGGCGATCTGCGCGCTATACCGATTCACTCAAAGAGGTAAAGGTACTTCGCATAGCCTTGCGCTTGCATTTGCTGTTTAGGAACAAAGCGCATTGCTGCTGAATTCATGCAATATCGCAATCCTGTTGGCTCTGGGCCATCTTCAAAAACATGACCAAGATGCGAATCGCCATAGCGGCTTCGTACCTCCATACGAGGATAAAACAGGTGAAAGTCCTTTTTAGTCACGATATAACCTGAGTCAATTGGCTTGGTAAAACTTGGCCAACCCGTGCCAGAGCGGTATTTATCTGTTGAGGAAAATAAGGGTTCGCCTGACACAATATCGACATAGATACCTTCTTCTTTATTATCCCAATAGGGGTTGTCAAACGCCCGTTCGGTCCCTTCTTCTTGTGTGACGTAGTATTGCAGCTCTGTCAGCATGGCCTTAATCTCAGCTTGTGAGGGCTTTGTATAGGGCTTGAGCGTTTGCGTTTGTTCGCCTAGGCGGCTGCGCAGTGAAACCGGATTACTTTTGCGGTCATCGCCAAAAACGGAATCGAGGTAGGCATCACGGCCAGATGCTTGGCGGTAGTACTTATATTTCAGGCGACTTTTTTTGTAATAATCTTGGTGGTAGCTTTCTGCTGGGTAGAAAGCCTGATACTCGATAAGTTCGGTTTGCAGTGGTTTTGGGTAAATGCCTGCGGCATCCACCGCGCTAAGCAGCGACGTTGCTGCGTCAAATTGCGCCTTATTATGATAAAAAATGGCAGGGCGATATTGAGCGCCTCGGTCAACGAAAGAGCCTTTGGCGTCGGTTGGATCAATATGCCTTAAAAAGTAATCAAGCACATCGGTATAACTGAGCTGATTGGCATCATAAGTCACCTGTATCACCTCGATATGATCGGTATTGCCACTGGCGACCTTGCGGTATTGGGCATCCTCTTCACTGCCACCTGCGTAGCCAGAAATAACGTCAATCACACCAGGTAGCTGTTCGAGATCAGCCTCCGTACACCAAAAACATCCGCCAGCTAAGGTGGCTGTTTCGATATTGTTTGCACGAGTTTGTGTGTTTGCCGTCGCATGAGGCGTAGGCATGAGCACTAGTGTGAGCAAACTCAGTGCAAGACTCAGTGTACTGAGCAAAATAAATCCTCGCTTTTTCATCCGATTCTCCTCATTTGTTCCCTATACACCTTTGCAACTTAAGGGCGCTTAGGCGTAAAAACATAATTAAAAAGAACGGTTTTCTATGACAAAAATTTCCAAACCCAGAAATTTTATTGCGCCCGAAGACGAAGTGAGTAAAGTGGTCGAGTATTTCGATAAGGTAACAACACAATATGAAAGCAGAAGTGAAATGGGTCGATAATTTGACCTTTTTAGGTCAATCAAATTCAGGGCATTCAGTGGTAATGGATGGGCAGGGCGGAGCAAAAGCGCCAAGTCCCATGGAGATGGTGCTCATGGCGGCGGGTGGATGCAGCTCGGTTGATGTGGTTGATGGATTAAAAGCTGCGGGTGAGCCTGTTACTGGGTGCATTGCGACTGTAACAGCAGAGCGACGTGAAAGCGCGCCGCGCCTGTTTACGCAGGTGAATATTCACTTCATCGTGAGTGGCGATGATTTGACGCCGAATACTGTGGCTCAAGTTACCGCGGATTCGCTGACCAAATATTGCTCGGTGTGTCTAATGCTGGGTGCGGGCGTGACGATGACGCACAGTTGGGAAATCGTACCTGAAAGCGTTAAAAACGAATAATTCCATCGGTAAGACGCAGGGTGAGTGAAATGGAATTTTATCCCGACACACATTTGGTTGTGGTCGTGCTGGGTAAGCGACTGGTTAATAATGAGCTAACACCAGAGGGGCACGGGCGTATCTGCACTTTGATAGAGGCTCAGCGACGTTATGCTGAGTTGACGAGCGCAACCATTCTTTTTTGTGGCGGAGTGACTCAAGGACAAAATCGTGCCGAAGCTGATGTTCTTTGCGATGCTTATTTAGCGCAACTTACTGATGACTCAATAGCCCATCCATTAGGCGGGATCTGGCGTGAAAATCAATCGACGACCACGGTTGAAAATATCGAGTTTGTTGCGCGTATGCTGATAAAAGATATTGCGCCATGCCATGCGTCAAATACACAATTTCAGTTGATGTTGGTCTCAACGGATTATCACCTCGAACGCATTTTTCAAATTCAGCACTGGATGCCGCAGCAAGGATTACTTAGTCGTCTGCTGCATCGGTGTGAACAGGCAAATGTATCAATTCAATTACCACTGGACGTTTCTCAGCATATTGTGGCGCCTTATCCCTATACTGGCCCTGCAGCTCGGTGCTTTCAAGCAATTGAAGCCTTAACACCATATCGAGTTTATCTTGAAGGGCTCTGCCAGGGTGTCTTAAAGCTTGATAGTGGGGGCACTCGATTGAGCGACAAAGCATCACCAAGTGAGTGTCTCGAATTCAGTGCTTACGAGCAGGCGCACAAACTTGCTTATGACGCATTAGAGGTGCTGAGTCGAGTGAGTAACATTGAACCTTATTGGCAGCGTCAAATTCATCGTGTGAGCCAGCTCATCGCGAATGATCCTAATACGCTGGATAAAGCGCAACTGTGGGAACATGTTCAAGAATTTCATGCACTGCTGCTCGATCTTAACCGTTATTTTGATCCTGAAAATCAGCGATTAAATAAGGTTTAGGTCAATTGAATCATTATCGATAGCGCATTTTTATATCTTCAACTAATTTTCTATATGTCCAGCCATGTTCACTTAATACATATTGCATTTTTCTCCTAGACATGTAAAAAGCAGCAGCCAATATATCCAAATCTATTTTTTTATTTTGGATGACGTTTTTTTCTAAAAATAGTCTTATATCGGTAATGATGTTTGACTTGTCTTCAATTTTGGTAATAGAAAGCAAGTCCATAATAGCGTTTATTTTATAGTTATTCTCAGTGTCTAATTCATCGGTGTTGGTGCTCTTCAATAGTGTTGTTATTGCGATACATAAGGGATGATATGTGAGATTTCGATTTCGCAAGAAGTCGACTGACAAAGAAGGAAGTACATCGAATGGAATGACTAATGCCTTTGAATGACCATCTTTTATATAATGGCCGACAAAGGGTTGTGTGAGGTCTAAAATAAATGAAGAATGAGAAAAATTATAGTTATTATTTTTTTGATTTCCAATAAATTGGTTATAGCTATAAGTTAGCAAAAAAAACTCGTTTCCTTGCTTTAGCTGAGTAGGGTTGAATTGTGCTTTATAACTAGTCGTTTTTACTTCTGTAAAAGTAACTTCTGGATAAGTTATATTAACTAGAGTGTCAACCGAAGAGAAAAAGTTGTCCTTATTGTACTCTATAATATCAAGAGGTAAAGAGTGCTTAGAATTAAGCACATCTTTCCATTCTGTTATATTGGTCGTATTAAGTATTTTCATAAATTCCTTGTTTAAAAATTACCAATACAGTAAGCATTAAATAAAATCATTATTAATATTTGAAAGAGGAAATAATAATTTCAACACGGCGGTTTTTTTGTTGACCACTTAAAGTATCATTTGATGCGCTCGGTGAATGTTCACCTTGTGCACTTATAGACATTCTATCCACCGGTATTCCCTGTTTGGCGAGATTGTCAAAAATGAATTTTGCGCGTTTTTCAGAAAGCAATAAATTATATTTTTCTTGTCCTGTGCTGTCAGAATGTCCGATTATTTCAACACTGGCGTTACGATAGGTTTTAAGAATGTCGATAACCTTATTTAAACTATCACTAAGGGAACTTGTTGATTGATCGAAATCAAAGTATACATTTGTGATATAGCTTGGATGGATAGCGTTGTTTAATTCAATTGTTGGTCGAATAATGTCCTCATCCGCTATGTTTGATTGTAACGTTTCATTTTTACCTAAATTGTAACTGAATCTAAGGCTAGCAATGTTGACATCCATGCTTTCAATTTTTTTGGATGTCATTTCTTGGAATGTTTGGTATTCCAGTCCAAAAGACATAGATGAATTAATTTTGTATTGATATCCAATTGATGCTGTTGTGACAATGTCTGATTCACCTGATGCAGTGATATATGCGCCACCAAATTTGCCATAAATAGATATTGATGGTGTGAGTGGTAAAGTAAACTTAGGTGCGATTGTCAGTGCCAACAGATCCGTTTTCATTATGTTATCAACATTGTTAATGTTTTTTTCAGTTATAGTGAAATTACTAAGATAATCTAAGTTAAGCTCGGTGGCCAAATATGGGTTTATTTCATAACCAGTATGCAAGTTTCCCGACCAGCCTTTGTCTTGACAGGATTCTGATATGTCACAAACATCGCTTAAAAAGCCGTAACCAAGACCTGTTCCTACATAGTAAGAATCAGAAGCATAGCCGTTAAATGAAAATCCGCTTATTATTGATGCGATTAATATATTCTTATTCATGATTGAAACTGATTTTTATTGGTACGTCGTGCTATTATTGATTTTTTTTTTATCATTGCAATGGGAGGTGGTGGAGTTAGGGTTGGATTAATTTTTAATAACTATTATCAATCCTGATTTAATCTGCAATTATTGTGCTTGAGGTTGTAGAATTGTTGATAGAAGGGTGAAAACACTAATCAACTTCAAAGAATTTTAACGTTGCTGTCTACGTATAAACAACATTAAAGTTGCAGTAGGCGGCAAACGAAAGAAATCTCTGAGAACTTTGTTAATATAGATAAATGTCAATATAGATAAATAATGTGATGAGGTCTGTGAGAGCCAGCTAACAAACCTACATCTTCAAGTGATAGGAGTATATTTTAGCACTAATTTCTTGGCGAGATTTTAAGCCTCGCAAAAGAATCGAATGTTATTAAGTGATTTTTGACCTACCGGAGTAATCATTAGGCAGTGGCGACTAACCCTATAAATATGGAAGCTGGCCAGTGATTTTTGGTTAATGTCAACATTTCTAAGATAAATCCTATTTATTTTTCTTAATTTGTTTAATGAATAATTTCCTTCTACTATAGAGTAGCTATCTCTGTTTTTATACCGAGTCGATATAATGTTAATGTCACTACCCTTACTATAGAGTTGACTCACAACCTTTTTGAAAGGAGCATCGTAATCAAATTTTGTTGTGCCACGGTAATATAGAGTTTCCGGTTTGCCAAAAATGAAAACGAACAAAAAAAGAAGTGAAATAAGAACGTTTATGACACTGATATTTTTAATGGTTATTTTTTTCACACCAGGCCTCGAAACTTTCAAAATTTAAACGACACGTTAAATCTTCATATCTTAGTGTTATTCCGGCTTCGTTATTACTCACAACTGTATAATGGGATTGAGTCAAGTCAGGTAACTTTTGGATATCAAAGGTGGCTTGCGACTTATATAGATACATTGCAATTACTACCCATCCGATAATGCTAACCGTAAAGTATAAGGCAGTTAGCCAAGACCAGTGGCTCGATTTTGATAGATTATTGTTCTCGCCACGATCTCCTTTGGTAACCGATTGGTTTAATAGCGCCGCACTCTCTTGCTGATTTGTTTCATCTTGCTCTGTAACGGAAGAAATCGAGTAACCCTCACCTTTATGATTGATAATCACCGTTTTTTCTTGATCATCAATTGATGTCCGAGTTTTTTTTATCAGCTGAGTCACGGACTCGTTGCTGATAAAGGTATGACCCCAGACCTGCTCCTTGATATCGTCAACCGAGACAATTTCCGGATAAGCATTAATGAGTGTTTTGAGCAAAAGTATTTGATTTTTTTTAAGGTTTTCTCTTTGCCCAAGGCTCTTAATGACTAAACTCTCACTAAAGTTTAGCACGCAGCCATTAATTAAGTAGTTTTTAGACATAAAATATTCTATTTTTCATTCGATTAGTATGTATCTGCTTAAAATTAAAACAAATTTATTATAGTAGATGGATGTATAGAGGTTTTAATTTAAGTGAGTTATTGGTTGTATCAGGTTTTGGAAAAAGTGGTTAACTTCGCAAGGTTCCCACTAACAATCGGAAAAACGGATTGTTAATGGGGTAACACAGTAAGAATTATACGATAAAATGATGGCCGCATATGCCAAACGGGGATGCGGATAACAGTCCCATTTGCCAACGGGGTTGGCCATCATGCACATTATTCCGCCTCAGACACGCAGCTTACAGAACCATACTTGGGTGCAGCACTGCCATGTTCACCCGTACGAAGGTTTATCGTACCTGTAAGGTCATTAGCCCAGAATGTCATCGCAGTAAACCAGCCTCGAGCGTTAGTCATTTTGCCAAATTCACCATAAAGTTTGTCGTACTCTGCAACGGTTGCCATGCGCCAGTTCGTTCTTTGCAGTGTTTGCATTGAGTTATTCCGCGCGCACCAAGCATGAGCTTCATCTTTGGTAAATCGTGGCGAATAAAAGCCCGGCAGAGAGTCATAATATGGACTTGAAGGGCTAGAGGTTGAGGAATAATGATAACCGTTAGCCGTTGATCCATAATAGATTCTGTTCATAAAAGCTCGCTCTGGTGGTGCTAGGTAAAGAAACCCTGGCATGCTTTTAGAGTCAAGCGTTGGTAAACAGTTAAAGCCGCCACCCGAGATACCGCATGGAAATCTGTCAGGTCCGAAGAGTAAATCGCGACTCTGCTCTTTTTGCACACCATCTGCACGGTGATTATATTGAACCTTAAATGTCACAATTTCACGTGCGGTGTTGGTGACATTGAGCTGTAATTTACCCTCTGCATCGGTGCGCCTGTTTGCAGGAATGAATTCAACAGTGACACTACGATCAGGATCAGCTTCAACGACTTCGACGTCGACGAGCGCGTTTTTAACCACGTTACCAAAAAAGTCCTTAACGACGAGAGAAATTTTATTCTGCGCGACGCCGTCATGGTGCTCATAGTTTGCAACTATCGAGACCGAATCAAAGTCTGCGGTTGTCACATCACCAACATATTCAATCGTTGGGCTAATTAAACGAGAAAATTCATCCGAGTTGTTGATTAAGGCAAAGCGATGCGTCCCAACCACCGTGGTTGAGCCGTATAGCGGTGTGACGCCACCATCGGTCGTGCCTTTATCCAGAGTGACCTCACCGGCAATAAGTGTACCTGCAACGGTCTCTGTGCTAAATGTATTGGCATAAGGCATAGACACGATGGCCACTTCGTGCGGTTCACCGTTAGCGACCGCTGTGTAAGTGGGAAACTCGGCTTTCATGATGCGCGCCTCAATACACGTGGCATAGTAGGGTGCGTATGGTTCATAATCCGTGACAATTGCAGAGTCTAAACGGAATCCTTTGTAACGTGAGCCATCTTTGACAAGATAAGGCTGCTGCAATGGCCAATCAGCCAGATCACCCGTTAACACGCCGCCTGCTAAGTTTCCGTCACGCAATAACTGAATATCGGTCAGCGTGGGTATGATACCGACTGAGCTACAGTAGTTATCGGCAGCGGCATCATTGAAGCCCGCAATGGTATTATTGACAGGTTCATCCCAGATGTCTTTCGTTGCAAGACCTAATGCTCCGGCTTCATCGAATGTTAAAGGGGCTGTAAATCCATCAACATCAACCCAAGTCGCTTCTCCACCCCTCGCGCTTACGTTCATTTTGATAAAACCAGACGCATAGCCGCCATAGTGGTCAGCAACAATGTATTGAACAATATGCACACCCGCGTTAGTCGCACTAAAGTTGAAGCGAGTGTTATTGATATCATCTGGTTCAGTTGGCGTCACTGTACTGGTGTAACTTTGTACGTCAACCAGTTGCCAAGTTTGGCCCTCTGGGTCGATGATGTCTAATCCATTCAATGTGGCTAAATCAACAGTGACTTCTGTAGCCGCTTCAATCGTTGGTGAGGGTTTGAGATACCACTTACCTGCGATGTTAGTAAAGGTTTGAGACAAACCATTGTAACTTAGCGCAAGATAGCGGCCCGTCGTATCATCACCACTGTAAACATGTGAGTTATAGGCCGCTTTATGGACAAGTTGGAACAATTTACCATCGTAGGCTGGGTCTTCAGGCAGTGCGATATCCTTGACCCAGTTGCCATTATAAGTGGTCATCTGGATAAAGTTACTTGTATTCAGAAGTGGTTTAAAATCACACAGCCCGCCGGTACCACTTGAACATTTTAATTCATTTGGAGTAGTCGAAACATCGATGATTGTGGTGTCAGTGTTGTATTCATAAAATGGCGCACGTATTGACGGTGGTAAATTGGTATCATCCGATACGGTAACATAAATCACACCCATCAAATCTGCACCTGGCGCCGCAGAATCAGTCAATGTGTAAACAATGCGATTCCATCCAGAATATTCAGGAGGTGTGAATGTCAAAGTATTCCCGGTCGCAGTCACGCTACCGAGATTATCATCCATACCTTGGACGACAACTGAGTCGACATTAACAGAGTATGTGCTTTTCCACTCTCCAGACAATAATGATGGAAGGTCAAAGGTCATCACACCATCGCCAATGACCGCCTGCTCTGAAAGTGGAGTCAATAGAGGTGAATCTGCTTCGCTAGCAAGTACACTCAGATTAGCAGAATGTTCGCTATGGCCATCAGTGATGGTATAGGCGTATGTGCAATAAGCCGCGCCGAAGGTATTAATCTCAAGCGCCAAGTCTTTAATGACAGGCGTTCCGCAGTTGGCCACATCGTTTTTTGCGTATATGTCCGTTAAGCGTAGGTTTTCGCCTCGAACATATGGCTGCAGGTCGACAGTCGTTGCAATATTAGGGCGCACGACATTAAAGCCATCAATTGCAAGAATTGCAGCATTAGGCTGAGGTTCTGATGTGCTTGGCGCTGAATTGCCATCACTACCACCGCCGCAACCTAGCAATAATGCAAGGGAAGTAGCTATGATTGAATGACGGAAATAAAAGTTATAATTCATAATCATATATCATTGTTAATGCAATAAAAACCAAGTGGAATAAATCACTAACATCATAAATATAAACACTGCTATGCATATCTATATGCGCGAAATTTCAATAAACATTGTTTGTAAAACCGCATTGAAATTCATGTGTTTTAATTTGTGGAATAGGAAAATCGGCAAACGAATTACCTCTTGCCGATTAAAAAATTCAGTCAGTTTTTTGCATGCTAACAGATATAACGTATTGGAAAAACAGTATTGTCAGATTTTAAGAAACATTAACAAAGCAAGAAACAAAACGTTTATAAATCAATGGTATGAGTGTTAATTAACGAAAATTAACATCAGTCTATGGCTGAGGTGTGGAGGCGAAACTCTTGTTTTTACAAGCCTGGACTAGAGCTGAAGCAGAGGCTCAAAATAAAGATAATATGCTTCAAGTCGACTAATCGATTAAAGGAGAATGCGCTTTGAATAGGCATTTTATTGAAAAGCAATCACAGGCCATTTGTCCCTAAATATTAACTTGATTGAGTATTAATCCACATGAAAATGTCATGTTTTACTGCATCGCACTTTTGTAATATTTCCATGACCTAACGCAGAAAGTAATAAATCTCGACGTATCGTAAGGGGGGCGTCCAACTTTTGTGTGTAAAGCAAGCCGACTAACGGACGACATCATATCAATTGAATGGTGTTTATCTAGATCCTCTGGAAAGTCTTGCGCAATTTGCTTGGTTTTTTGCACACATTGATCGCACGATATAGGTAAAGTAAGTATAAAGCCACACACGTTAGCTGTTTGGGTGAGCCCTATCTCACGATCTTGCATTAAGTTTGTGGCTTTTCCTGCCAAATGGTTAGTCATTGGCACTTTTATCTCGGTGCATTTTGAAAGACAGACCAAACTAGGGTCTACTCTTATCACTAAAAAGAGCTAGAAACATACATTTTAAAGTTTTGGTTTGCTGTATTTAACCGGTTTAAACGAGGCTTAAGTCAGTTTATTTCCTTCCAATCAAACCCATCGGCTTGAACGAAAAATTAGATTCCTTATTTAATTTTAATTAATTATCAATAATTGAGGCGTAAGATCCTGATAGCTGTGGGGTTGAAGTCGATGATATCGATAATTTGTCGATTCGATAAATTTGTCTGTTTTGTCAAATTAAATTTCTTATCTAAATTACACCCCAGAGCAGAAAGCCCGCTAGATATTAAACGGAACTTCTTATTAATATTCTTGTTAATATCAATAATCGCTTAAGGTAAATAGCGAACTAGCAAATTATCTGTATCGACAATCTTTTCTTTATATCTATTATATAAAGAATGACAAAAGATAGCTTTCACCTTTTAGCTTAGTTATCTATTTAATTTAATCTTTTAGAAATTTAGGACTATAAGCGCAAATAATATGACGAAACGTCATTATGCGATTTATAAGTCAATAAATGGAGAAACCACATGAAAAAAACTATCATCGCTCTTGCAACTCTAGGTTTTGCAGCTTCTTCTTTCGCAGCCGTTGAAACTGCTGACCAAACTCTTCAGTGGAGCGGTGCAGTTCCAACTTACACTGCGTCAACTGATAACTGGGAAGTGCGTGCAGTTGGTGCCGATCTACTAAACGGTGAATTGACGTTCACTGCAGATGCGACCGGTGTGAACCTAACTGACGCAACTAACCTTACTTTTGAAGTAATTAAAACAGCTGATGAATCTCAACTTGCGCATACAGCTACTCTAAAGAGCTTTGAAGTAATGGTTGATGGCGCTCTTGCAACTGAGACAATCAAATCACAATTTAGCCTTGTTAGCCGCAACGGTGGTACTGAGGCACCAATGGAGCTTAATGGTACTCCTACTGCTTCTGGTGCAGACAAGCTGACTGTTCTTGACGTAGTAGCAGTTGAAAACATCACTGGCCTTGTTGGTGGTGAAGAGATGGCTGTTAAAGCAATCCTTACTGTTGAAGCAGACGCAGCTGCTATCTAATTTAGTTTGCTAGCTAACGTTAAGTTATTAAATCGAAATAATAGATAGTGCGCAATTAATAAAGTCCACGTATGTGGACTTTATTTTTCTGAGCGTGAGGTTAGAAAATGAAAAATATAAATAGCTATGTATTATGTTCAATTTTATCTTTGCTGTCTCAGGTTGCATATGCAGAGGGGCGATTTGATAGCTTAGATTTTTATCCAAATGTTGAAATATTTAGTCCGACATCGTTAGATGCTTTAGAAATTAGACTAGAAAAAAAACATTACGAAGCCAACTACGATCAAGTATTTGGTCGATTTGACCCATTAAAAATAAAATTTGATGTTATTTCAAAAAATAGCACAAAAATTGATTACGCACTGAAATTAAAATTATCATCGCATTATTGTAAAAACGATGGAGATGAGACGTCAGAAAAAGAGTTATTAGGCGTGGAATTAAAACTTGATGGATATGAATTTTCTATTGAAGGAGAATCTAAAGAAATTTCTTATTCAACTGATGATAAATACACTCACAGCATGACGATGGAGTCACCTCTGGTTGAGATGACAGAGGAACGACAAATGTGTTATGGAGTAATCGGTATATCGGCGGAGCTTAATGAAGGTAAAATATGAAAAAAATAACTAAAATATTAGCTTCGTTATCTTTAGGCTATATGGCCGCGGCAACATCAAATGAAATTCCTGAAGAATTTGCTGATTTGTTTGTGGAAAGTGAGCATCAAGTCGAAATCACTATTGCTGGTGATAAAAAAGGCCATACAGTCGATGCTATCGTAACCTATGACACCTTTAAATTACTAGATGTCGATGCGATAAAATCTGACTTCAGAACATATTTAAAAAAGAAAAATATCAAAGAGCAATATATCGATATTGTAGTAAATCAATTACTGAGTGGTGTTGAATCAGATTCTGACTGTGTAAGTACGGACGATGCCTGTATCCCCCAAAATTCTTCAGATCTAGTTAGCTACTACTATGATCATGATAATAAAAATTTAATAATGTATGCTTCGTCTGAAGCGTTTGATTTCACAAGAACCTTAAAAGAGTATCATTCTTCATATCAAGAGCGTAATGCATTGGTGAACAACACCAATCTATATATTTATGCAAATGACGATAATAGCAGTTTTATCTGGTCAAATGATACAACCCTTGGATTAACTAGGGGACATGTACAACTTGATACACAGTATCATCATGGTGATAATGAACTGGATGCAAGTAATGCTCGGTACAATTACGCATGGTCGAACTATAATTTTAGTGTAGGATATAGTGACGAACTAGCCGACCAACGTATAAATTCAACTGACTTTTTATTTTATGGCACGCAGGCTCGAGGTTATTCAGCTTTATTTTCTTCAAGTGATAAACTTCTGGTAAAAGATGGCTACTCGCAACAATTTGTCAATTTTTATTCGCCTCAAGAAGGACAGCTCGAGGTATTGCGAAATGGTAAGTTATTATTTACTGATATTGCTAGACAGGGCCATAACAGGATCAGTTACAGTGAACTTCCTCAGGGAGTCTATGCTGTTACCCTTAAAGTAAAGCAGGCAGATAATGTTATCCTAGAAGAAACCATTCAGGTTGTTAATAAAAATAACGTCTCATTAGCTATTGATGACTATGATTTTGTCTTGAAAGGTGGTCTGTTAGAACTGGACCCATTATATCGTGACACTATTGAATACAATACGGATAATAAGTGGTTCACGGAAGCGGCTGTAACATACCGTGCTAGTGAAAAATCCGTTATTGGCGGGGTACTGGGCTCTGACTTTAACTCATTGAGACTCGCTTTCGGTGGGCAATATTATTTAAATGAAGATGTGACGCTTGATTATTTAACAAGTCAATCTAGCGCAGGTGCAAAGTACTATCAGGGGAACTTAATTTACGGTCCTATAGTCTTTAGTGCATCAGATTATAAGGCCTCGGGCGTAGATTATACTTATCGCTATGTTCCATTCCAACTCCCTAGTGCGAGTACATATGAAATGGATTACAGTGATGCCTTATATGGGATATACGATAAAAAAGAATATAGCATCGGGTATTCAACAAAAATATTTGAAGGTCGAGGATACGCCAATTTATATCATGCTGAAGTTCAACTCGATGATGATGTAATGAAAAGTAATAACTTATCATTGTCTTGGGATAGGACGATGTTTGGCGGAATTTTTGGCATCAATGCGACGTATAATTTAAATTCTGGCGAAAGTGATAGTTTTACAACTAACTTTTCCTGGCGATATGAATTTGATGACACTTACTCTGCACGCACTGCTGTGGCTATGGACCAAGACGGATTTTCATTTGCTCAACAAGAGCTGACAGCAAGAAAAGTCGCAGATGATTACAGTGTGACGACGACTGTGGCAACCAAGATGGAAAGTTACGGTGCAGATCCGTGGACCAACGAGTTGCTTGTCTCTGCCAGTGGTAGCAATGATTATCTACAGTATAACGGATTCGGTTATGTGAGTACTGGAGAGCAATATTCTGTATCAGGTACGTTGCGTGGGACCCAAATCGTCACAAATGATGAATTTGTTGCAACCAAGAATGATGGTAAAGCTTTTATTAAGGTAACACCACAATGGTCATCCATCCCAACCGAGGATGCGGCGATTGCTTACTCAATCTATAAAGATGGTGAAGCAAGACATACTGGCGAGGTTGGTGCGAAATCAGCATTTATTACATCACTACCAGTATATTCTGATGTAACAGTTGATCTTGATACTGAATATACTGATGTGGAGGTTGATGTTTCATCAATTGAGCACTTTACGATGCCTGGCACATATTTAAAAGTGAACAGTCGAGTAACGCCACTACGTAGCCAAGTCTTTATTCTTAATGATATTGATGGTCAGTATGTTGAGAATGTGAGTTGCGTTGGTGACGGTTGTAAATCTGTTGAACCAGTTACCGAGGGAGGAATCTACCGCGTAGTTTACCGAGAAAACGACAGTTTTCATTTAGCATCCGGGGACTCTACATGTGTTTTCAACCCAGAAAAATTTGGTAATAAGTATGTACAATCATATTGCTTAGAAGGCCTAACTCAAACAAGTCAAGATTTATCTTTAAATACAAGCCATGAGGAAAAAACAGTCTATGATGGCTTAAAATACATGGGTGTCTATCAATCGACGGAAGTTACGCTAAAAATACTAGAGCGCTTGAAAGAGTTAGGAATCGCTTCTAGATATGTACAAATTGATGACCAGCTATATGTTTATGTTGAGCAACATGATACCCACTCAATTGCTCAGGTAGCGGTATTGGAAGAGCTTAATGATCATGTGACTCATGCTCATTTCAAACCAGAAAATATGTTTAGTGTAACGAAATTATGAACGTAAAATTAACGAAACTTATGACGTTTGCGCTTAGTGCAAGCATCTTTAATTCACATGCTATTGGCATTGATTCAATTATTACTGTTGCTGAAAATGGCAAGGGTACATTTACAGTATCGAACAATGATGGCTACAGACAGTTTATCACCGTAGGTATATCAGATATTAATATTGTTAAAGGTCAATTAGAATCAACACCTTATACCAAGGAAAATATTGCAGATTGGACACTTGAAGTTCGTCCTGCAAGACTTATTGTAAATGATGGTCAACATAAAAAATTCTCTGTCCGCTATACAGGCACACCGAATAAAAGTCATGATAAAATTTATCAGTTGACCGTTGCACCGTCACCTTATTACGAAGAAGGTGAAAAACCATTACAGTCAGTACAGTTAGCTGTTGGCTTCGCACCTTACGTGATTGTTCCAGCGCTAGAAGATCAACCGATTCAGTATGATATTAGCTATGAAAAAGGACGCTTGAAAGTCCACAATAAGGGTGATAGTTATCTTCATTTAACGATTGATGCATGCCCTGACACATTAATCGGTAAAGAAAGAAATGCGTGCGTAAAAACATCTTATGCCCTAAGTGATCGATTGTTAGAAGTTCCAATTGAGCCTCATTTGGAAGAAAAGCTTAAATTAAGTTTGAAAACGAATAACAATAAATATAAAGAGCAATTTACTATTTTACCGTCGCAAAATAAAATAAAGTAGGTGATTCTAATGAAGTCAGCAGTGAAATTATTCTCACTAACTATAATAGTTTATATGTTACTTGCTAAAATGGTGAGTGCGGCAGATTTAACTGGTGAATTAGATGCAACTCAAGTTAAATGGCAGTCTGCAATCCATATAAGCGGCGGTGTTACGCCAGCACTTTGGGATCTGCCATTTGGTTTGCCTACTGGAAACCAACTCATTCCTGGTGGTCATGCGCTTCCAAGTGGGCAAGTGGATGTGAAGTTGATAAATGCCTCAGGTGATGTCGTCACACTGCCAATTACAGTGAAAGGAATACAATATCGTTTTGATGGTGCAGCGTCAGTAACAGATGACGCAAGCGGAATCTCTACGACGGTTTCCGGAGAAATTGCGACGGTAATTGGTAATGGTATTGGCAATAAGCGCATTCATTTTGGCAACAACAATTCGATGATTAATTCGTACCGACCAATCATCGAAGATCTTGATGCTGGTCGTCTTGTCACTTTATTATCAGGTAAAGCTCAAGGTACATATTCAGGCAGAGTGGCGATTCCATTTCAATACGAATACTATCGAAATAGTGTCAGAATACGGCAGCAATTGATAACGTATCTTGACATCAATCTTGAATATGCACCCGCTGTTATCTTTGATGTGGTTATCACATCTGGTCATGATGGAAAATTAACGCCACATTATCATGGTCACCCTGATTTGGTTGTAAGTGGTGTAGGCCATTATGGTGTGAGGGTTACTGGTGACTTTGCTACAGGATTGAAAGCGGTATTAGACACAACGGCCACACCTTACACGTTAAAAAATCCTGTGGATGAAACCTCGGAAATCCCATACTCAGTATCTTGTACGGTGGGTTGTTTGGCAGGAAACGTTAATTTTATTGACAAAGGTGATGGGCTAGCAGACTCGGTACAGCTAGATAACTCGAATACGAGTGAGGCAAACATCGTGCTTGAAGTCGGTTTCAGAGAAAAATTGTATTCAGAGTTGGTTCCCGGAACCTATAGTGGTCATTTTAGAATTTTATTTGAAGCTGAAATATAGCAGTTGATTAAAGCATGCAAAATGAAGAGTTTGAAAATATCCTATCCGCATTGATAAGACTTAATCTTACTCAAAGGAACATTCTTTTGAAATCTCTGACGGATATAAAAAATGCGTCTAAGACACTTTTAACCGATGAAGAACATTTGTTTATTAGTGAATTGATAAAACGTAAATAACGGGTGTTTATATAATCATGCAGCTTCGGTAAGCTTTAATCTCGAAGCTGCGTGTAGCTTAATATTGGTATATAAATTAAATCTTACACTCAACTAGATATGTTTAAGTGTGACTAAATTTATTTTGTTAAAGGTGTTTATTTTCAATACCGGTGACCAAGACATCTGTTTTTCTTTAGTGAAATTTTGAATGTCAAGATTATGAAGATAAGCATGTGTTTGGTGCTTTGGTACTGTGCCTTTCCAGTGGACTTTAGCTGATTGGTCATTACAGATTGCCGTAGTTGGTAAGAGTAATAGGACGGCTAGTAAATACTCTTTACGAATAGAAATAGTCATGACTTCCCCTTAGTTATCGCTACGTTATGAAATGACTGTAACACTGGACAGACCAGGGAGTGCGCAAAAAAAGGCGGAAATTGTGCATGGCATGGTTAAAGTGTGACCATCGCACTACTTTGAGTACATAACTTGATCGACTCAATTTCTGATTTTATAAAATAATCATGCACAGTGGTAATATAACATTCATTTTTAAAATGATTGAGCATTAAATATTAGAACAACTAGTTATTTCAAGCCAACGTGAATGGTGTTTTCACTGCATTGAACAGCGTTAAATTTATCTCATTAATTATGATGAATTTACTATAACAAAAATTTGTTACGTAACGACAATACGAATAACGACTATTTTTATCGTGCTAAATTATACAAATAAAAAGGTTAATAATGAAAATTAAAAAGACAGCGATCGCTCTATCATTTGCTTTATTATCAATTAATGCAATGGCAGATAGCTATATTGGAGCAAAATTAGGATATAGCCACTTAAACGACGCATGCGCACTTGATTACTCGTGTGACACAGAGAGTGCAGCTGGTGGATTATATATGGGATATCAATTCACAGATAACCTAGCACTAGAATACAATGTTGACTATCTTGGTGATTTTGAAACGCGCTTCAAAAACAACTCGGCAGTTGAGAGTCAACTTATTGCTCTTTCGTTAGCACCAAAAATTAATCTCGATTTAACACCGAATTGGTCTGTTTTTGTTAAAGCCGGCGCTGCTTATATGGCCGCTGGTGATGAACGCGATTTCGTACCTACAGGCTCTCTGGGACTAGAAAGAGAGTTTAGCGATAACTTAACGATTCGAGCTGAGTATCAGCGTTTTGAAAATATGAACGACAATCGTATCGATGATATGGATGTTAATTTCTTTGGAATTGGCCTGACTTATCATTTTGGGCGTAATGAATCAGTCGTTGTTGAAGAACCTATCTATATTGAGCCTGCGCCAAAACCAGCTCCTCAACCACGTATTGTCACTCACGTGCATCCGGCACAAGTAGAGCGGGTCACGTTCGGTTTTGGTGAAACCGCGGCTACAGCAAATATTGATAAGACCGTATCTGTATTAAAAGCGCACCCCAATGCTACAGTGGAAGTGAATGGTCATACAGATTCAATGGGAAGTGCCAATTTCAACCAAGAGTTGTCGGAAAAGCGCGCAACATCTATTGCAGAGGTGCTTTTAAGTCGCGGTGTAGAGAGCGAACGCATTACCACTCAAGGTATGGGAGAAACAACTCCGATTGATTCAAATGATACCGCTTCGGGTCGTGAAAAAAATCGCCGCGTTGAACTGGTGATCCCTGCGTTTGAGTATCAATCTAAAGTTTCTAACTAATTAACTAGTTAATTAATCTCATAAAAATATTATTTTTGGCGGGGATTAATCAAGCAGTTATTGTTGATAATTGGCTTTTTTAATTCCGCATTTTTATTACTCTTTACATTTGATGTTGTGGAGTTTCTTAGGTGTATAAATGTTAAAAATTAAATATCAAGTGGTGTTAAATGTCTGAAGCAATTTTATTAGATAGCGTTATAGTAAATGAGTTGTCTAACGTTATGATAAGCAAGGAAAATGATAACATTGTTGATTTTCTAATATCGAGCAGTATCAATAATGGTAGTTTTATCAATTATTATCAGCCAATTACCTCTTTTGTGGCAAATGAAATAATTGGTTATGAAGTTTTGTCTAGGCTTAGAATGCCTAGCGATGAAATTGTTTATCCGCAAGATTTTTTACCAGTTGTTATTAAAAATAATCTTACGATTAAATTATTTGAGCGTTGTTTGGAAAGAGCAATAATCGATGTTTCTTCTATAAGTGATGATTCGATTATTTTTATTAATGTATTCAAGTCTGATTTTGACTTTGATCTTTTAGGTATTATTCAATCTTTTTGCGAACGCTACAAATTTACACCTAATAGATTAATTCTGGAGATTAATGAATCGGGTTGCTTCTCTAGTGATGTCTCTATTGATAATATTTTGAAAATAAAAAATATCGGCGTAAAAATAGCACTCGATGATTTTGGTAGTGGTTGCAGTGATTTTGATTTGATTTTTAAACTAGGGATAGACAAGATTAAAATTGATCGCGAATATGTTAAAGATATCATTTCTAATTATGAGCACTATAATTTCATAAAAACCTGCATCAATTTTGCACATTCTTTAGGTGTCAGCTGCGTCGTAGAAGGCGTTGAAGATGAGCGAACCTATACTAAATTAGAAAGGCTAGGCGTTGATTTCTGTCAAGGGTACCATATATCAGAACCATTACCGCTAGAGAAGATAAAGTCATTTATCAAAAAAAATGTCAGTAAATCATTGCTTAAATCTGATTATACATATAATTGTAAAGCTATCGTATATGATAATGACATAGATCGGTCAAATGCATTAATATTGCGACTTTTGGCTCGGAACTTGTTCTTTTCTGTTGAAGAATGTAGTAAGTTAAAGTTCGAACCAAGGCAATTGGATGAGTTACATATAATAGAGATAAATTTTTACTATAGTAATAGAGTTTTCCTTGAATCTAAATTTAAGAGCAATTCAAAAAAATTAATTTTAGTAGCTTATGATTTAATGCCATTTGAAATAGACTTATTAAATACGGATGGCCATTATGTTATCCGTTCCTCTATGGGGCTAAATGATACAGTTCATGAGATTTCTAATGTTTATAAAATAATGGATACAATAAGACGACGTACTATAAATTTATTTACCCCTAGAGAGCGTGCAGTGATTTCTGCTTTTTCTATGTTTAATAAAAATGTTGATGTTGCTGATCATCTTGGGGTTAGTCAAGGAACGATAGCCGCATATAAATCGAAAATTCTAAAAAAAGCGAATGTTGATAAAATTTATGACGTGATATTAAAAGAAAAAGTAATTCGTGTAGAACAAGAATGATAAGATATTTTAAAATAACATTTGGCATTATATCTGTATTATATGTTAGCCTTATTATTTTTATTGGGATTGAATGCTATAGCAGTCCCATGCCTAACTATGATTTTACATTGATATTAATCGCTTCAAATTTTATTTATTTATTTGTGAGCTCGATTTTTATATTTAGTGTAATTATTGAGGATGATATTAATTATGGTGATAATGAAAAAATTATCGATAACGATGATTCTCGTTTTTCATTAGAATACAATTCAGATGTTATCACTAAAATTAAATCTATGAATACTATTAATGATGAAGTTAAGAATGGTATTATTGATGTTAGTTTTTATTTAAATGAATTGAAGTTTCATGCTAATGAGCAGTCTCAGTTAAACTCTATCATCCATTTTAACGAAGGGATTAAACAAGACATCATCAACATTGGTAACGAGTTGGATTATATAAAATTCAGGTTGTTAAATGAAGAAGATATGAGTAAAGATTTTGATATGATGACATCTCATATATCAAAGACGTGTAGCAGTATTATGTTTATTTCTACACTCATTGAGCGTGTATTAGATGATATTGACGACCATCAAGATAAGGTATTTTTCTTGAATCAGAATCGACCCTAGTGTAAAGATAAAGTTTGTTTTACTACCACTAAATTTTGCTGTGCTTATACTCTTACTATTTGAAGTTGCGCCGTTGCTGGTTAGCTCTGACAAACCTCATCACATAGCTTCGTTAAAAGGCTTTGCTCTTTGGTCTGCTACTCGCATTTTCGTGTATTTTAGGTATATCTGTTAAAAGAAAAAGAAATTTTAACGCAATAGGGCTAAGGAAAGGCTCTTGATTCAACGAAGGGTTTATCACGCCACAAAACGTGTGACGTGATAGCCACTTCGACAAACAGTGAGGCCGACTCCCCCCCGAAACTCGGCCTCGTTCCAGACGCGCAAGCGAGGCGTTCTGTCAACGCCACTGTAACGAATTGTCACTGCTTTTGTAAAGATGATTTCTCTGTTCTCACTAAAAATTTACCACCATTGAGCCTGCATCACTTGTCATACCAGATTTTTACACTTTAACCGCAGGATTTTCATGTAAATGTCACGTGGTTTGGTTTTGGGGTTTGAGTTGGGACGCATTTTGCCGCGTTGGGTTTGGTAAAGTGAGCCTCCTTGACTATACCCAGTTAAACAGAGCGTAGTAACCGTACTTTATGGGGGTAAAGTGCAAGAAACCTTATGTTATCAAATTGAAATTTCGGCAACGCCACAGTGTATTTGGCGTATGTTGACGGAAGTGGATTGTTATGAAAAATGGGCGCAGGTCATATCACCACATTCGACATTTAAAGGTCAATGGCGGGTTGGTGGTGAGTTGGTTTTTTCGGATGCTGAACTTGGCGGCTCAAAAGTCATTATTGATGAGTATATTCCTAATCAGAGCGTTGAATTTCACCATGTTGAAATGATCATGCCACTCTCCATGTCGAACGGTGATGCCATCGTCAATCGCACTATCGTTGAGCAATGGATCGGGTCGCGAGAGCGCTATCAGTTGGTGGTGCTAGAAAACAGTGTCCTTTTGACCATTACAGTTACGACACACAATGCGTTTTCTGCTTTGTTTGACTCGGGTTGGCAGCAAGCTTTGCCCCTGATTAAACAGCTTTGTGAGAGTCAGGAATGAAAGATGCGCGGCAAAAGGTAATCTGTTAGTCTGATGACTTGATTTATTTCGCGCGCAAGGAGTGCAAATGCGGTATGTCACCCTTTTTCTCAGTTTGAGTATGGTGCTAGGTTCAGTGGCGATGGCTGGCGACTTTGACTTAAAACAGAATATGAAATCACTCAAGTGGGAGTTTCGTCAGGCCGCTCAGGCGCAAACAGCCGAGGAAATGACACAAGCGATCACCGCGTTTCGTGCATTGGTGGAAGAAGCCAAGCGTGGTGAGTATCCTGCTGAAAAAAACGCGATGTATCAAGAGGGATTTGAGCGCTTGTCGCACACGCTAACCATAATTGATGCCGAGCTTGCGGCGGGAAATTTCAAGCAAGCTCAAGCGCGTCTGCGTGATATTGATGACTTGAGAGAGACCTATCACGAAAAGCGTAACCCCAGCATTTGGAGCACGTTATTCAATTAAGGTTTTCAATTGATTTTAGAGTCTTTTGGGAGGCTTCACAGGTTGTGCTGCTCCAATTTCGGTATCACTTGTTCTTCAATAAAATCAATAAACGCGCGTAATCGTGCAGGCATATAAGTCATGCGTGGATATTGCATAGCAATAACGCCATGATAGTTACTTTTCAGCGTCCAATCGGGCAATACCTCTATCACATCACCATCGTTTAGCGCTTGCTGAATGACAAAATCGTGAAAAATACCAATTCCCAATCCAGCTTTGACGCCATTGAGTCTAAGCTGGGATTGGTTCACCGAATAACGCCCTTTCACTGCGACAGTGCAGAAGGCATCTTCACGAAAAAAAGACCAGAGATTATCTTTGTCGTTTTCGGCCAAATACAAACAATCATGTTCGCTGAGCTGTTGTGGGTGCTGTGGCATGCTTCGCGCAGCCACATAACTCGGTGATGCACACAGAACTAAGTTGGTTGGGCGGATCTCTTTCAGCACTAAATTTTCATCGGGCTTATCGGTGAGCATAAAAGCAACATCAATGCCTTGATGGAACAGATCAATCGCGCCGTCTGCGGCGCGCAATTTTAATTCAATGTTGGGGTATTGGGCTAAAAATGGCAGCACAAAAGGTTGCAGCACACTGTTTAAAAACGCTTCTGGCGCGGCAACGGTGAGTGAGCCTTGAGGCTCTGCGTGATCTTGCGCTGAAATTTCAATAGCCTGCTGCGCTGCCGTCACCATCGCAAGGCTTTGGTCATAAATGCGTGAGCCAACTTGAGTGATCACCAGTTGGCGGGTGGTTCGCTCAAACAGTTTCACTTCGAGCGCCTTTTCCAAGCGCGTGATGAGCTTACTCAGAGCCGATGGGGTCACACCAAGACGTTTGGCGGCTGCGGTAAAGCTGCCCTCATTGACGATTAAGATGAAAGTGGCTAAGTCCGGCAAGAGCGCCAGCAACTTGGGGTTGACCATGAGAGAGATTCCGTCACAACACGATTTTAAAGTCTGAACTTGCGTCCAGTGAGAAACGTATTGTCGCTCAGTTGTTTTCAAGGCACAAATCCCGCATTTCACGAGGCGGAGAAAAGCACGCAATATTTGTGAGAAAATTGTGAGAGTTTGCGGAGCGCTTTGTCATTTTTGCTTGGCATGCTTATTAGCAAGTCAAACCAATATGCCCAATCATATCCGTTCTACTTGAAGGTGCAGCGCGTTTCTTTAAGAAATTAAGGCACTGGCACTCACAAACCTCATCACATAGCGCCGCTGTGCTTAGAGGCTGTGTTCGCTTGTCGCCTAACTGCATCGCTAAGTTGTTTGGGGATATATTAGCAAACAAGAGGAAGCAACCTAATGAATACACGACTCACTCTCGGACTGCTTGCCAGTTCTTTGACCCTTGGTGCAACCGCGCAGGCCGCAGAGCTTGATATCACGTTCAATAATGTTACTAAGGGCATCTACTTTACCCCCTTACTGTTTGCCGCTCACGATGGAGATGCGTACCTGTTCCGCACAGGCAAAGAGGCTTCCGCCGCATTAGAACTGATGGCGGAAGGGGGCGATATCTCTGAACTTTCGACCATTGTTGGCAATATCGGTGGGGCGGTATACGAAAATCCCGCCAATGGGCCATTAAACCCGTCCACTTCTATCGCATTCAGCTTTGACACTGGTGATAATCAATACCTTACCGTGACAGCAATGTTATTGCCGACCAACGATGGTTTTGTTGGCTTGGATAGCTGGAAAATTCCAACGACCGCAGGCACGTATAAAGTGAATTTGTACGGTTACGATGCAGGTACCGAAGCCAATGATGAATTACAAGCCAGTATTCCCAACCCACCTTTCTTGACCTTTGATACCGGCGGTACTGGCGTTGAAACCTCGATTACCAACCCAATGGTGCATATTCACCCGGGTAATCTCGGTGACGCTGATCCTACTGGCGGGTTGAGTGATTTACGCAACACGCAGCATCGCTGGCTGAACCCAGTGGCAACTATGACTGTGACGGTGAAATAGGAGGCGAATATGAATTATCGAGTCATTGCGGCTCTGAGTGTCGCAGGAATACTGACCGCGTGTCATGATGGAGATGATCATGACAACACAGCGCGCTATATGGTGAGTATCGAAAATGTAACGTCAAGTCAGCCACTATCACCGATGACGATCTTAACCCACAATGATCAATTTCAGTTGTTTACGGTGGGCCAGCCAGCGTCCGTGCCGCTTGAGCAATTAGCGGAAGCGGGGGATAACGCGGATCTGCTCGCGCTAAGTCGTACCGATCCAAACGTCTATCAAACCGCATCCGGTAGCGGTGTGATTGCCCCAGGCACCACACAAACGGTGACCTTGACAGTGGAGTATTACGCCAATCAGACTGCCGCAGTTGCCGCTATGTTAGTCAATACCAATGATGCCTTCGTTGGTGAAAATGCGCTGCCACTTTCCTCACTTGCCGTCGGTGAGAGTTTTGAAATGAACATGGTGGTATGGGATGCAGGTACCGAAGCAAATGATGAATCTGCCGATACGATTCCTGGGCCTGCGGCTGCAAACTTAGGCGATGCAGAAGGGTTTAATCCTGAGCGAGATGATACTGATGTCGTGAGTACGCATCCTGGTGTGGTGAGCGCGGCAGATGGGTTACCAAGCTCTGTGCTTGGGCCACAACATCGGTTTGTGAATCCGGCGGCGGTCGTCACAATTACGAGACTGGATTAAGTTTGTTGATCCTCTCATATCATTAAAGCGATTTGCATCTTTAGTGAAACCAATGAGATACCCAAGTAACTTCCACATGCCGAGGTTACTTGGGGACACAAGGGTGAAAGTTTTTTGTCTTGGGTTAGGTCTTGTGGGCATCAGGAGCGAGCAAAAGGCGACATTAATGGACACTCTGCCCACAGGTAAAACGATTTTATTGGTTGAAGATGATAATGACTTGGCTGCGCTGATTGAATTGCACCTTAAGATTTTAAACCATCATGTTGTGCGTGGCCAAAGCTGCGCTGACGCGACGACGTTAGCGGCTCAGCATAAGATTGACCTCTGGGTGCTTGATCGCGGTCTACCCGATGGTGACGGTCTGTCGCTGTGCCAAATGCTGCGAAAAAACGATGATTGGACACCCGTGCTCATGCTAACCGCACGAGATAGTGAACTAGAGCGAGTGGACGGTCTCGAAGCTGGGGTTGATGATTACATCACTAAGCCTTTTAGCGTGCTTGAGTTTCAAGCGCGAGTGCGTAACGTGCTTCGTCGTCACCAGCATCGCGAAGGCCCCTCAAACAACGAGCTCAATGGCGCACTTGAGACGCCGTTGCAATTTGGTGCTTTAACCATATCACCTCAGCAGCACGATGTGGCCATTGATCGCGAGTCGATCTCACTGACCGCGACGGAATTTTCACTGTTGCACTTTCTCGCTCAGCGACCTGGGCGAGTCTACAGCAAAACCGAGCTGCTTGAGCATGTGTGGCAAACCCCTTACGAAGGGTATCAACACACCGTGTGCAGTACGATAAATCGATTACGCAGCAAATTGCGTCAACGTGGTCAAAACTGTATTCAAACTGTTTGGGGAGTGGGGTATAAATTTGACCCGCTGACCACACGCCATTGAGTGGCTCGATTGAGCAGTAACGGAGCTAGGAAGGGATGCATGAGTTTTAAGTTGCGTTTAACACTGTTCACCGCTTTGTGGTTCCTTGCTACCACCGCGGTTGTCGTGTTTTGTTATCATCAACAAAGTCAGATCATAGAGCAGCGCACGACACAAAGTCTTCATCGCGATCTTGCTCAGCATATGCGTGATGATAACCCACTGATGTTAGGGACAGACTACAACCCAGTCGCATTGAAATCGATTTTTCATACGCTGATGTTGATGGGGCCCGATTTCGAAATTTATTTTCTCGACCGCAGTGGAAAAATCACCACCCATGCCGCGCCGCCTGATGCTGTTATGGCGACCCACGTCGATCTGACACCGATAGAACGTTATCTGCAAGGCGAGCCATTTCCTATTTTAGGGCAAGATCCACGGGGCGACGGCGGTAAAGTCTTTTCTGTGGCAGCAATTGAAGAGAATGGCGAGCCAATGGGCTATCTCTATGTCGTAATTGGCAGCCGTAAGCATCAAGCGATTGCACAAACTGAGGTCGAAAGTCCTTATCTCATCAGCGCGCTGGTGGTACTGCTTTCCGTGCTCGGTTTTGCCTTAGGGGTCTATTGGTTGGTCCGTCATTCTCTTTTAATCCCCATTGAGCGGGTCACTTCCGATCTGCAGCAGCAAGCTGAAAATGATTTTCGCTTGGTTCCCGAGCAAACGTTGCGCGCACCAGAACTGGCACCCATCGCGGCGCAGTACCAGTTAATGGCCACCCACATTCAACAACAATTTTTGCATTTACAATATCAATCAGAGCAGCAGCGAGCCAATTTGCTCGCCCTCAGTCATGATCTAAAAACCCCACTCTCTAGCGTGTTGGGGTATCTGGAAACCTGGTTAATTCAACATCCGCAAGGCGATCCCTTAATTGATGTGGCTTATCGTAATTGTCAAAAAATCTCGACGCACCTTCATGAGCTACTCAATAGCGCTAAACAGCAAACCGGAATGCCATCATTTGTGTGGCAGAAAGTGGACTTCGCCGCGCTTATTGAAGAGGTGGTCGAAGGGCAAAGACATACGTTAGCCAAACGCCATCTGCAGTGTTCTCTTGAGTGGCGTGATGCTCAAAATTCGGCACTACCGATGTTGCAAGCACTGGTTTGGGGCGATCCTCAGCTTCTTGAACGTTTGATAGCAAACTTACTTGAAAATGCGATGCGCCACGCCCCTGAAGGCAGCACGATTGACATTTCTTTGGCGCAGCAGCCAACGCAGCGCTGGCGTTTTATCATCGAAAATGGCGTTACCGATGCCGCGCCTCACGGCGACCTTGGGATTGGTTTGCGCGTGGTGCAGTCGATTCTATTACTGCATCACAGTCAACTTGAAACGCAGAATCAGAGCGGGCGTTATCGTCAGCAATTTCTATTGCCAGGTTATACCCTTTCCACTTGAAGCTGCAGGATTGTTTGGGTATATCACAATTAAAAACGATTTGTGCCTTCGGTTCACAAATGATTTTCCATACCAAGGACTAATGGTTTTGGGTGCCTTAGATTAGACTAAAAAGAGATCCTCAGTTGACGTTGAATTCCATGCAGACGCGCTTTGAAGCTCTGCGATGATTTCAAGTGACAAGAGGTAAGCCAGCAAGGCGTGGCAGATTAATTTAAGGAAGTCGTATGTCGTCAGCGTTTTATACCCAAATTCAGCAGCAAATTGATGAAGTGAAAGCCGAAGGCTTATACAAATCAGAGCGCATTATCACCTCTCAACAGCAAGCCGCCGTCTCGATTTCGACCGGTCAAGAGGTGCTTAATTTTTGTGCCAACAACTACCTTGGTTTGGCAAACCATCCCGCGTTGATCGAAGCGGCGCAAGTGGGCCTTGAAGAGCACGGCTTTGGTATGGCGTCAGTACGTTTTATTTGCGGCACTCAAGATATTCATAAGCAGCTCGAACAAAAACTTTCAACGTTTTTGGGCATGGAAGACACCATTCTTTATACGTCATGTTTTGATGCGAATACGGGGCTCTTTGAGACGATTCTTGGCGCGGAAGACGCGATCATTTCCGATGCGCTAAACCATGCATCAATCATTGATGGTGTGCGTCTTTGTAAAGCAATGCGTTATCGCTATGCCAACAATAACATGCAAGAGTTAGAACAGCAGTTGATCGCGGCAACTGAAGCTGGCGCAAGACATAAACTGATTGTCACCGATGGCGTTTTCTCTATGGATGGCGTCGTGGCCAATTTACCGGCCATTTGTGACTTAGCCGATAAATACGATGCGCTTGTGATGGTCGATGATTCTCACGCAGTGGGTTTTATGGGGCCAACAGGTGCGGGCACGCACGAATATCACAATGTTGTCGACCGTATTGACATCATTACAGGTACGTTAGGCAAAGCGATGGGTGGCGCTTCGGGCGGTTACACATCGGGCAAAAAAGAAGTTATCGAATGGCTGCGTCAGCGTTCGCGCCCCTACCTATTCTCAAACTCGGTTGCTCCCGCAATCGTGACGGCATCATTGCGTGTATTGGACTTGCTTGCCGAGAGTGGCTCGCTGCGTGACCAATTGTGGCAAAATGCGGCGCATTTCCGTGCGCGTATGGAAGGCGCGGGTTTCACTATGGGTGGCGCAGATCACGCGATCATTCCAATCATGCTGGGTGATGCAAAAGTGGCGGCTGAATTTGCTGAACGCTCGCTCGACAAAGGCATTTACGTCGTCGGTTTCTCTTTCCCTGTAGTACCAAAAGGCCAAGCACGTATTCGTACGCAAATGTCGGCGGCGCACAGCCGTGAACAGCTTGATAAAGCCATTGATGCCTTTATCGAGGTCGGCCAAGAAATGGGCATTATTTAAGGCGGTTTTTCCGCGACTTATACCCGCGTTCGAGTTGAGCGCGGCTGCGTTAATAGGGTTTGCGCTGTAGAGGGATGTTATGGCGGTTTTTTCATTGATCAAATAGAGATAAAAGGATGACAGCGAGTGTCGTTGTCATTAGTGGTAAATCTTATGAAAATCAAAGCACTTTCTAAGCTAAAACCGGAAGAAGGCATCTGGATGACTCAGGTTGATATGCCTGAGATGGGCCCAAACGACCTGCTGATTAAAATTAAGAAAACAGCGATTTGTGGCACCGATGTTCACATTTATAACTGGGATGAGTGGTCACAAAAAACCATTCCAGTTCCTATGGTTGTGGGTCACGAATACGTCGGTGAAGTGGTTGGTATTGGCCAAGAAGTTCGTGGGTATGAAATTGGTGACCGCGTGTCTGGTGAGGGACATATCACTTGCGGATATTGCCGAAACTGCCGTGGTGGACGCACACATTTATGCCGCAATACCATAGGTGTTGGTGTGAATCGTACCGGTTCCTTTTCGGAATATTTGGTCATCCCTGCATTTAACGCCTTTAAGATCCCTGCGGACATTTCCGATGATCTTGCAGCGATTTTCGACCCGTTTGGTAACGCTGTGCATACTGCACTGTCGTTTGATTTAGTGGGAGAAGATGTGCTGATCACAGGCGCAGGCCCGATAGGCATTATGGCGGCAGCGGTAGCAAAGCATGTTGGCGCGCGTCATGTTGTGATCACGGATGTCAATGAATACCGTCTTGATTTGGCTCGTAAAATGGGTGTAACGCGAGCGGTGAACGTCGCTAATGAAACGCTTGAAACCGTGATGGAAGAGCTTGGCATGAAAGAAGGCTTTGATGTCGGTTTAGAAATGTCAGGAAACCCAGCGGCGTTTAACTCAATGCTTCAAACCATGAACCATGGCGGTCGTATTGCACTGCTTGGCATTCCGCCATCTGATATGGCGATTGACTGGAACCAAGTGATTTTTAAAGGCTTGGTGATCAAAGGGATTTATGGCCGAGAAATGTTCGAAACCTGGTATAAGATGGCCTCATTGATCCAGTCAGGCCTAGATATTTCACCGGTTATTACACACCACTACAAGATTGATGATTTCCAAGAAGGCTTTGATGTGATGCGTGGTGGCGCGTCTGGCAAAGTTATTCTTGATTGGGAGTAGACCAAAAGAGATGAGTGAACCGGAGCGGCTTGTAAGTTCGGTTCACTCTGTTTCGGGTCAATTCTCTATTGCTTGAGCATAGAACTCTTGGCGTAACGCATTACGTTAGCTGGTGGGCGACGATGCCTTAATTCGTTCACCATAAATTGCATATAAGGTGCGACGTGTTTGAAATAGTGTTTATATCCATCGCATAGAAAATTATGAGGCACGCTTTCAGGTGTGTTGACAATGCGATGTTTTGTGCAACCACCGTTACATGCGAAAAGAAATTCACATTTTTTGCATGCATCAGATAAATTTGATTTTAATTTTCCAAATTCAGTTTGTTGCTTGGTTATAGCCAATTTTGATAGTGATTGGTCATTAATATTGCCTAATTTAAATTCTGGATACACAAAGTGATCGCACGAATAGATGTCACCATTTTTTTCTATCACCATCGCTTGGCCGCACTCTTTCGCAAAAAGACATACGCTTGCAGGATAACCTGCAAAACTCGCGAGTGTGGTATCAAACAGTTGCACGAAAGTTTTTCCAACGTCATTACGTACCCACTCATCAAAAATAGCGGTCATAAACTTGCCATATTGCTCGCCTGTGACTGTCCAGGGAAAAATATTGTCACCTGCGGGCGTAAATTGGGAAATCAGGTTCGGATTTGAAAACACATTCACTCGTGATTCGACAATCGGAATGAACTGGAGATAGGTTGAACCGAGATCTTTCAGCGTATTATAAACCTCAAGTGGGTGCTCAGCATTTAGGCTATTGACGACCGTTAATGTGTTGAATTCAACCCCATATTTTTTGAAACTTTCGATAGCGTTTACGATGCGATGGAAAGTCCCTTTGCCACTTTTTGTGACGCGATATCTGTCATGCAGCTCTTTTGTACCATCAACGGAAAGTCCAATTAAAAAGTTGTGTTTGGCTAAGAACTCAGACCATTTATCATTGATAAGCACGCCATTTGTCTGGAAGGCGTTAGTGATTAGGCGTCCATCGCTATATTGCTTCTGGTATGCAACCACTTTTTCAAAGAAAGCAATACCCGCTAATGTTGGTTCACCTCCTTGCCATGCAAAATCAACTGTCTCTGTCGGTTGAGATTGAATGTATTGTTTGATAAATCGTCTCAACACGTCATCGGTCATTGCCAAATTGCTTCGTTGCGTTGGGGGGCCGTAAATCCCTTCCTTTTCAAGATAGAAACAATAATCACAATGTAAGTTACAAACATAACTTGTTGGTTTCGCCATAATGTGAAAAGGAAGTGGTGCAAATTTGTCCATAAATATCTCGCTAAAATAGCAATTCGACGGTCTCGTATTTTTATGTGTTAAACAGTGATACCCACCCCACTTGACGTTGTTGCCTGCCCCTCGCAAACCTCATCTATGCTCAAGGGCTTCTCGTTTGTCGTCAAATTGCATCGTCAGGTTGTTTGGGGCTAATCTGGTGGTAGCTTTCGGGTGAGTTGTATTTTATGCAATAGCTACAATCACTTGTTTGGATATAGATCAATACTTCATACAATATAGAAAGCAGTTATATCAAAAAACGGTGATTAAATAGGATTAATAGTTTTTGGAATACTGCACATCAAGCATCATGCCATGGGTTAAAAATGTGAGTATATACTCTAAATTATATTGTTCGAGTGGATAATTTAATTAATATTGAATTTAATCAAAAATACTATCTCTTCAAGTGTAGGGTTTATAAGGCATCTGGCCGTGGTATGACTTTTACTCGGTTTGAAATGGCATATCCAAGTATCATTTATTATAGTAACGACTCTCCTCGTGATTTACTTAGATTATTGCCCGCTCTCAAGCGATACTTAGCTTTTGCCTGAGAGATTTCTACAGGGGAGTCGAGTTATATTAATCAGTTGAACGTTCTAAGTGAAAATTTAACCACATTATTTTTATGTTGATTTAAGGCATTGAATAATAGTCATTTAATTTAACTTCATGGTTTTATGTCACTTAAATGACAATCGATTGAAAGGCACGCTTTGCATTCATGTCATTTTTACACCCATATCACATTTAATGATTTTTGACTTATGCATTTTTAGAAATTGACTATGCTCTATTATACGCATTAATTGCATGGTTGTTATTTTTTCTAATATTGATAATTTAAAAAAAGAACGATTAAATTTGAAGGGCGCATAAATAACGTTTTGAATAAATCTCTATTGAGTTGTCACACTATCGTAAATTTGTCAGATGTTTGTTACCTCAATCACGGAGTTAATTCAAAGTGCAGAACTTGCGTAAGGAAGCATCAAGTTAAAGTTTAGAGATAGGGAAGATGAAGGTTTTTTTTGAAGTACATCTACGGTTAGTGATCACGATTTGGGTGATACTTATCGCTGTGCTCGGTCTTCTATATCTAATGAATTACATCAAATTTGATAGCCTCTCCTCCAATGTGGTGTCGTCAAAGCTTGATGTGATTAGCGAATCGCTTAGCACATCGATGAAACGGGTTGAACGATTAGGTATTCCATATCAATCTGCTGAAAATTTAGAGGCTCAGTTCGATCGAGCCAAAAGTCGTCAGGCCCACGTCATTACCATTTCTTATATTGATATCGCCGGAAATACGATTATTCAGGTGTCAGATATCAGCAACCCCGTTATTCCAACCGAGGTTGTGCGCCGAGCGTTTTCCACTCAAGAGCCTAAATGGCTTTTGAATAGCGACAACCGATTGTTTCGCGGGCTAAAGATAGTCAGTGATTTTGGTCAAGTTACCGGTAGCCTTGTGATTGAATACGATAAGAGCGCATTACATGGTGTTTACGCTCAAGTGCGCTTGCATCTGTTAGAAGTCACAATACTTCTCTTTCTATTGGCCGCGCTTGTCGTTTTTCTTGTGGTAAGAATGGGTTTTAGTGATGTTGCCAATGTGCTCCGGTTGATTCAAGGCCATGCACTTCGCTCTGGGGCGTCTGCGTCAACATTCTCCGTGAAACGTGCATCAGGCACCATCAGCCAAAATTTTGCAGAGCAATTGGTACAAAGTGAGCAAATGAAAGCGCGAGTTGTCGCAGAGCTTGATTCGTTACACCAGCTTGCTTCTTCTGATTCTAATGTCAAACCCGCAAACAGGGGTGGGAACCCTCGGGAGGCTCAATGAATCAATTTCATACATTAGCAAGTCTAATCAATAAGCGGCTACTCTACATCACGGTGATCAGTGCCTTTTTAGCATCACTGCTTAGTGCAGCATACACTTTAGTTGAATTTAATCATGCGATTAAACCTGAGTTGTTGAAGAAAGCAAATGCAATTGGCCAGTTGATCCATGACGATGTCGAACTGGCAATAGACGCAGGTGTACCGTTTCGACAGGTCCGCGGTATGGATACCTATTTGAATGACATTTTAAATCAATATCCAGAACTGACTTTTATTGCGTTAACAAATCAGGGTGACATTATTCACCACGCAGGTCTTATCGCCGATTTTGACCCAACAAGTCCCCCGCTTTCTCGCCAGAGTGCAACAGACTATTTAGCGTCTTCGTTGTTGGAACGTTTGTCTGTCATGCTGGTTGAGCTGCCTCAAATGGTCTCTTTGTTGTTTTCTCAAGAGTCGCCGCCAAGCGATCTATTTCAATTGCCAATTCACCTTACTGATGATGAGCGCGCTTTTGTCGTTGTGGCTTTAAATGCCTCTTACGTTCAATCACAGTTGACCGATATCTTTTTCGATATCGCGATCGTATTGATTGCCGTGCTTCTGGTGTGTTTTGAGGTGGTGATGGTTGTTGTGATGTTCTATGTTTCCGGGCCGCTTGAGGAGTCAGAGTCGATTTTAAAACGACAAGTCAAAGGGGACTTTTCGGTCAATGAAAATGTGACGCGGCAGGGAGTGATAGGTCGTTTTTCACAACGACTCAATCAAGACTCAAAAGATTTGCAATCGCGATTTAAATCGCTTTTCGCTCAGCTTATCTCGTCACCTTCACGCTCGAAAGACGCCAGTGAAGTCGATCTTAAAGCGCAAGTTGAGTCACTTTCGAATCGCTTTCAATTGCAGCGCCGGTTTGGCTCAGATCAGGGCAGCATTGTAGATGCAAGAATTCCGCTCTTTGTTTTTTCCTTTGCTGAAGAGCTTTCCAAATCATTTATGCCCTTATTTGTTAATGAGCTTTACCACCCCAGTTTTGGTATTGATAGAGATGTCATGCTTGGATTACCGATTTCGGTATTTATGCTAGTGATTGCGATATCGACGCCATTTGCCGCTCGCTGGGTGGACCGTTGGGGTCAAAAAAAGCTGTTTCTCATTGGACTCGCCCCAGCAATCGTTGGCTATTTAGGCTGCGCTTTTGCATCGACCAGTCTCGAGGTCGTAATAGCAAGAGGTGTGACGGCATTGGGCTACGCGGTCATTACCATTAGCTGTCAAAGTTATATCGCGGCAGTTGTTACCTCTCAAAATCGTGCTAAAGGAATGGCGGTTTTTGTTGGCGTACTAATGACAGCGACCATGTGTGGCACCGCATTAGGCGCGATCATCGCCGACCGAATTGGCTATCAACCGGTGTTTTTACTCTCGGCGCTTTTGGCCGTCTTTGCAGGGGTTTTAGCTTGGCGCATGTTTTTGTCTCAGCCCAAAAAGACAGTCGCCTCGGTTCATGGCGAGCACAAATCGAACGTATTTTTGTTGCTCAAAAATGTTCGTTTCATGGCAATTGTTTTGCTTTGCGCGATTCCCGCCAAGATTGTACTGACCGGTTTTCTGTATTTCTTAGTTCCGCTTTATTTGGTTTCATTGGATGCGAGTCAATCGGAAGTTGGGCGCATCATGATGGTCTATTCTTTGGTGATTATTCCGCTTAGTCCGCTGGCATCAGGTATTGCAGATCGCACACAAAAAACCAATCAATTGATCGTGCTGGGTACCTTGCTTTCTGGTGCGATTTTAATTTCGCTCTATGGTGAAGCGTCACTCTATAAGGTGCTATTAGCCGTCGCATTAATGGGAGTTGCACACGCGATATTAAAAGCGCCGCTGATTGCTTGCGCTCTGGAGGCCGCAGAGCATTCTCCTGAGGTCGGTCGCACAGAAGTGCTCGGTTTTTTGCGTACGGCAGAGCGAATTGGTAGCGTGGTTGGTCCATTGTTAGTTGCCGCTTTGATTGCCAAATATTCTTTCGGCCTTGCAATGAGCGTGGTCGGTGTCGGTATATTCATTTGTGGTTTGTTGATTTGTGTCATATTAAACCAAGTCAAAACACTGACACCAGAAGAGGGCACATTATGAAAGCTCTCAGTCTGGTTTGGCTTTTTCTCGCATCAAGTGCATTGGGTTTTTCATTCGAAAATCCGCATCAAATTAAGGAGACCTCAGCATCGACTCTGGATGCGAACAAGCTAATTTATATGGTGGTTTGGCGGGGCTGCGAGCAAGCATGCCAAGGTTTTCTCGCTCACATTGAAGCGAAACAGTGGCCGGTCGATGTAATTGTTCGAGATGCTGAACGTGATAAATCTAAGTTGGACATGTTTCTTAACGAGGCACGACAACTGCAACCCGATTTGGTTGTGACTTGGGGAACCAGCGTCAGTAAAGCTCTGATTGGCGGTATACCGCAGATGGGCAGTACCTCCAAACTAGGTGATATTCCAGCGCTCTTTATGATTGTGGCTGACCCAGTGGGCGCTGGGATCACATCCAGTGGCGAATATTCGGGCCGAACCATGGTGACTGGCATTCGCAACCGTATTGATGAGGCGGTGCAAATTCGAGTGATGCGCGAATATTTCCCTGTGCAAAAGATTGGTGTGCTTTATGCAAAAAGTGAGTTGAACTCCATCCTTAATACACAAAAACTCCAATCACTCGAGCGAGAGCTACAGTTTGAGACAGTGATAGAAACCTATCAGTTAGACGAAAACGGCACGCCATTGCCGAATCAATTTCACGATAAAATGGCGCGTTTAGCTCAGCAGGGGGTGGATGTCATCTATGTTGGGTCTAGCTCTTATAATTTGTTGCATCGAGAAGACTTTACTCGCGCAGCACTGGCTAACCAGCTTCCTGTTGCCTCGGCATACGACTCTATGGTGACCGATTCTAACGCGCTTATCTCTGTCTCAAATAAGTATTTTCGAGTTGGGCAGTTAGCCGCGAATCAGGCCGGGCGGATTGTTTTGGACGGTCTTGTCCCCGGTGATATGCCGATTGCGGAACTTGCCAGTTATTCCATTACCATCAATATGGCGGTGGCGCGTGAGATGGCGTTATACCCACCCATTCAACTGCTGCGATTTGCCGAGTTAATTAATCGCAATAAGTCGATATCTTCATCGACCATCGGCGAGTTGAATGACGTTAACAGGAAGGTGCAATGAGAGAATTAATCGACCCTCAAGGCAGCTTGTTAGTGATACGAGATGCGAACAATAAGGAGTATGTTGCATCGAATTTTTCTGGTTCAGAAGGCGTTAGTGGTGATTATCAATGGCAAGTGCATGCTTTGGTGACGAGCGTCGACCCTTCATTATGGGTTGGAGAGCGGATTGAATGTCAGTTATTTGATGAAACGGGCAGTGGAAGAAACGCACTTCGTTCGTTTCGAGGCTATGTTATCAAAGCACAATCGCAATCGGCACGAATAGACTCGCCCTATGCCAGTGTCTGTTTGACAGTAAAGCCTTGGCTTTATTTATTGCAGCACTCTCGTCGCTGCCGAGTGTTTCAGGCCGCGTCAGTCCAAACTATAGTCACGAGCATTTTTGATGAATTAGGCTTTAAGGGATGCTATAGCGTCAATGCTATGCCCTCGAGTAAGCGTGAGTATTGTGTGCAGTTTAATGAGACTGACTTTGAATTCATTACGCGCTTACTTGCTGAAGAAGGCGTGCATTATTACTTTGGGCGGAATGACGACGCCAATACACTTTATCTTCATCAAGCAAATAAGCCATTTCCTAACCAGAATTTAGTGACGTTGGACTATGCTGCCGCCCCAACAGGGCAAAGTGACGTGTTGTTCACATGGCAGCGCGAGCAATGTTTTATCAGCAGCGCGTCAGAAATTACCGGATATGACTATAACCAGTCAAAGTTGGTCACCAGTAAAAGTAAAAAAACCGGCATTAGCCATGCTAATCACACCAAGTTGGTTGATTATCGTTATCCAACCGCGAGCAGATTAGGTAATTACTCGGATTTGGCGAACGAAATGATAGAAACCGTGCGCGGGCAAGCAGATTCTGAGCACGAGCGAATTCAAGCGACCACAGAATCCGAATTATTGTGTGCCGGGCATAAGTTGAAATTAGCCGCACACCCAGACAGCAAACAACTCGGGCAATACCTTGTCTGTGAATTGAGTTACCAATTCGATGACACTTCTGGCCGGTTGCACACCGATATTATCGCCGTAGCAGAGGATGCGGTTTTTTATCCAGTCACGAAAGCCAAACCGGTACTTCATGGCGTGCAGTCTGCCACAGTATCAGGCAGTGCGGAGGGAGAGCCTGCGAATGATGCACTTGGTCGAGTGCGCATAAAATTTCATTGGGATAATGAAACCGGAGATAAAACCAGTTGTTGGGTGCGCGTCGCGCAAACATTAGCAGGTAAGAGTTATGGCGCCCAATTTCTGCCGAGAGCCGGTCAAGAAGTGCTGGTGAGCTTCATTAACGGCGACCCGGATCAGCCGATTGTGGTCTCCAGTGTTTACAACAGTGGACATAAGCCGCCTTATCCTACCGCCAACACAACGCAATCGGGTGTCAGGAGTCAACTTGCGGGCCAAAAAAACGAATGGCGTTTCGACGATAAAAAAGAGAATGAGCTGTTTGCATTGCATGCTGCAAAAGATATGACGTGCGATGTTATCAATGATCATCAGCATACTGTTGGTGGCGAACTGATCGAAAAGATCACCAAAAATCGCAGTCAAACTATCGAGCAAAAAAGCATAGTGACCGCTAAAGCGGGATTTGATTTTTCAACCGATAAGACGTTTTCCCTCGCTGCGAAAGAAGCCATCACCCAGCAGGCAAAAACCATCACTCTGACCGCTGAAGACACGTTAACGTTAAAAGTGGGTAACAGTAAAATTGTGATGAGCAGCGACAAGATTGAGCTTGTAAGTGGCACAGTTCAGTTAAGTGGTAGTTCAAAAATTGCCTTAGATGGCGGATCGTTGAGCCAATCGGGATCCTCGGTCAGTATCTCTTCGCAAGGTGGGTTTACCGGTAAAGCAGGCACGGCAATGACGTTAAGTGCCTCAACCAGCTTTACCGCCAAAGGCAGTACCGGAGCGAAATTACAAGGCTTAAATGCAGAAGTGAAAGGTGATGTCACCGCCAAAGTATCGGGGGCAGCTCAAGCGGAAGTAAGCTCATCCGGACAAACCGCCATTAAAGGCACAATTTTAATGGTGAATTGATGAAAAAGATCCCATACGCACAATCTCACAGCATTTTGACTCACTTTGAGCTTTCACCAGAGGCGGCTGATGTCATCGATGGCAACTGGGCGCCGATTGAGGTGATAACCCAGCTGCAAAAACAACGTCTTTATCTAGATTTAACCGCGTTTTTTGCTCATGCCCTGCCCATGCGCGAAGCACTTTGGTGGGCCGTTCAATCGCTGCGCTTGCGTCTTGATGATCTCAGCCAACTCGAGCGCCAAATCATAGCGTTGTGTTCCGACTGGGTGCAGCAACCTAACGAACCGCTGCGACGTAAGATTGAACAAATGATAGTGCCACTGGCGAATGAAAGCGCGGCAAAATGGCTTGGTTATTCGGTGTTTTGGAGTGGCTTTGGCAGTATTGCCCCGATTGATAATCCGGTGGTGATGCCCGCAGATTTTCTCCACGCCAAAGCCGTCGCTGGAGCGGTAAATACCGCCGCGGCTTTGCCAGAGTGGCAAGGTTACGAGCGTTATTACCAAACGGTAGTTCAAACCGCACTCTCTATAGCGCATGGCGAACCTGCGAAAGTCACCGTCAAGGAGGCAGCATGCCAAGCGCGGCTCGAATAACCGATATGCATACTTGTCCTATGCAAACACCAGGCGTTCCGCCAATTCCACATGTAGGCGGTCCTATCATTGGGCCAGGTGCGGTTACCGTGCTTATCTGTGGTCTGCCTGCAGCAAAAATGGGCGATATGGTGACCTGTGTTGGGCCGCCAGACACGATAGCAAAAGGAAGTGCGACTGTGTTGATTAACAGCACGCCGGCTGCGCGAATGGGAGATACCACAGCGCATGGTGGCAGTATTGTATTGGGAGCACCAACGGTACAAATTGGTGGATAACACAAAGAATTGGATGAGAGGGAGCGATGCCAACTTACACCTTAGACAGAGTGATTTCGCAAACGACGTTTTGGAGTCATGACCATAAACGCAATCAGATAGAAGAGCTGATTGAGCAAGCCGACTTGGCCAAAGACGAATTGAACAGGTTTATGCAAACCCTTTCAAACAAAGTGAATAATGAAAGTGGTAAGCGTATTTCTTATATTCGAGGGCCACTAAAGACCCGTGAGCGCATTGCAGCAAAGTGTGGCATTACTCAGTGGGACAACCCTTCGACAGACAAAACGTCAGGGGTCAAAAAACCGCTTGAGGTCAAAGACATTGCACGGTCAACCATAGTGTTTCGAACGGTTGCACAAATGTTAGCGTTTCGCGATTACATTTATACCACCCCTGAATATCAAGCACTTAAAGACAAACAAACGCCTGCGGTGAAAGACTTATGGGCAGTCGGAATCCAGGATCAATACAAGGACGTGAAATTTTTTCTCCAGGTGGAAATTAACTTTTCAACCAAAGTCAATAACGTCCAAATGCCGAAACAAAAAATTCCTCATATTGTCGAACTGCAGCTCAATGTGTGCCAAATGGCGTGGGGGAAAACCTATGGGCATGCTTTTTACAATTTGTCACGTTTGGCTCGCATTGATGGCGAAGAGAAATTTGTTTGGGACGACCCACAGTGTGTGATAACGGTACCCGGTAATATCAAAGGCAAAGTAGGTGATAAACTTAGAACCGCGATTACGCACTGCCGTAGCATCGCTTGTGGTGACCAACATATTTTATTGGCCACCAATATTCTCTCTAAATTGATTTCAAATAACTTGAAATTACCCAGTGCTCGCGAGCGCGAAACTTTACCTGCAGCCAAACATTACAGTTACAAAAATGGCGTGCGACCGCTGGTGATTCAGTGTGGTCCTTATGCACCTGAAAAACAGGCCAATCAAGACTCGGGTCCCGCACAGGCTTGGGCGATATCGCATCTGGCCAGTTTTATCTGGGCCAACTTTACCAAATCGCAAGCTAAACCGGGTGTGACTGGAACGGCAGCAAACTGGCACGCACAAGGGTAATCCATATGGATAAGTTTGATACTCTGCTGGAGCCCATTTCAGGTGATAACCCGACAGGCATGTATCTTAAAGAAAATCGTACCTTGTTTCGGCGCTATCGTAATGAATTTAATGTCGCTCAGTCTTCTTTTCGGCAGTTGGTTGATGTGCCTGATGCACTTGACGATGCTGAGTGCGTCGATACCAATGCGGCACATTGGGCAACGCTGTCAACCTCATGTTTTTCTTGCTTACAAACAGAATCAAAAGATGTCGAAATCTTGTGTTGGCTGACCGTTGCACAGCTGTTTACTCCTGAGCCTCTGGTTCATTTAGCGATGGCGCTTAAATCTATGCATGCGGTTTGTGCGCGTTATTGGGATGATTTACATCCGACGCTACCGGAAAAAAAACGCAAAGGCACCACTGAGCAGGAGCAGGCGCTTGAGATTGTTGAGCATCGCATTAAGCCCTTATTACAGCTGGTGGGCGATAGCGCTGAAAGTGGCCTACTTTATCGACCACTGCAAATGTTACCGCTGATTGGCGACATCGATTTTGGCCGTTTTTATCGTGCCGAGAAAGACGGCACATTAAACACATTAAAAGAAGAGGCGACTCAAGCGCTGACGCAAGATAAAGCCGATGTTGAAGCCCGAATCGTCGCGTTAGGCGACTCTTTAACGGCATTAACTCAACTCGAGGCTTTGGTTGCACAAAAGTGTGCAGATGTGAACACCGCACCCATCTCATTTCGCTTCGTCAAACACACGATTGAACGTCTCATTTCAGCGCTTCGATACTTGATTGGCGATCAATTTTCACACTGGCCGCTTGACCCACCCGTTATGGCCGAGGCGCAAAATGTTGAGACCGAGATTGTTACTGAGCTTGCCACGCCCTCTACAGAAATGAACCTTGCTGCGACACAAGCTATGGCATCACAAGATGCTCAGGTTGTGCATTCAAAGGGGCTTTCAATCGCAACGCTTGAGCAAGCGAATCAATCGGCTTTTCATCACCACGCTGCGATTGAAACTCGAGCGCAAGCGCTCGCGCAGCTACAAACAATTGCAAATTATTTTTTAACGTATGAGCCCCACAGCCCAATTTATTTGCTTTTGAAACGCGCGATTCGTTGGGGTGGGATGGCACTGCCTGAGTTACTCGAGGAGCTGGTTGGAGACAATCGAGAGGTTCAGCAGCGTATCGAACAATTGGCCGGATTGGAAAGTGCTCAAGATGAGGGTGTGAATGGCGCTGCGCCACCACCAATATCTTTAAAACCAAGTCCAATGGTCAATAAGAACGATGACCATCAAAGCGCAGTAATCGCTTTACAAGAGAGTAATACCAAAGAAATCACCACCACTCAAAGCGCCGATTCCGGGCTTGCGAACATGGAGTGGTAACCGTAACCATTGTGTTGCAACACTGATTAAGAGAGCCAGTGACGCACACAAACATTCACAATGACAAAAGGGAATCATCATGGCTTCTATTTTTATGCGAATTGACGGATTAACGAGCATTAAAGGTGCAGCAACCATAGGCGAAATTGGCGGTAAAAAAGGATTTTTTGCTATCGACAACATGAGCTGGGGTGCAAACCGAGGTGTTAGTGTTGATGTTGGTAACGCAAATAACGCAGACAAGGGCATGGTATCGCTCGATGCGATTACGATTAATCGTACTTCTGACGGTGCATCACCACATCTAACCACCTTCTTATTTGCACCAGGCGCTGAGGGGAAAACAGTAGAGATTTTGCTAACTAAACCATCGCGTGATGGCGCAGGTGCGGATCCTTACCTTGTGTTGACACTCGAGAAAGCACGAATCGCGGCTTACAACATCTCAGGCAGTGATGGTCAATTACCAGCAGAAGACTTTTCGCTCACTTACACCACGTTAACCAAAGTGTATTACCAAGAGGGTGACGGCGGCAAAATTGAAAAGGGTGATACGGTTAAATTTGATTGTACGACTGGCAAGCTTGAATCTAAGGCGGCCTAATCTGAATTACAGGGAGAAGTAACGTGGCTTTGAATTCACAACATAAAAGAGTCAGTAAAAACCGTGTCAGCATCACTTACGACGTGGAAACCAATGGCGCAGTTGAAACCAAAGAGCTGCCATTTGTCGTTGGTGTGATTGGTGATTTTTCGGCACATAAGGAAGAGCGTGAAGAGTTAGAAGAACGCACCTTTTATCAAATTGATAAAGATAACTTCGATACCGTGCTTAATCGCGTCGGACCGGAGTTGAAATTAAAAGTAGACAATACACTGCAAGATGACGACAGCCAATTTGAAGCCGCGCTCTCATTTTCTTCAATGAAGGATTTTGAGCCAGATGCGCTGATTGAACAAATTGAACCGCTTAAGCAACTTGCGCAAACTCGTCAACAGCTCAAGACCTTGCTGTCTAAGGCTGACCGCTCAAGAGATCTTGAAAAACTGCTCAAGGAAGTATTGCAAAGTGCGGATCAAATTAATGCGCTATCGAGTGAGCTAGGAATCGAAAGTCAGGGAGGTGAGGCATGAGTTCTGAACTAGAAACCCGAGCCGACGTACAGGCAGAAGATGCGACAATCAGTGTACTTGATAGAGCGATTGCAGCGACATCACAAACGCCAGCGGATACCACAAAAGAGCTGTTTTCAGTTCTGGCCGAGCAAGCGCTAAGTGGTACGGTAACGTGGGATAAGAATGTTTCAAAAACGATTGAAAATGCAATAGCGCAAATTGATGTTCAAATGTCGAAGCAGCTAGCGCAAGTGATGCAACATGATGAGTTTCAGCGTCTAGAAGGCTCATGGCGTGGACTGAATAAACTGGTACGCGAGAGTGAAACTGGGCAATCACTTAAAATTAAGCTGGTGGATTTTACCAAAGATGAACTGATTGAGCAGTTTGAAGACGCGCCTGCGGTCGACCGTAGTCCGCTGTTTGATGCCTTGTATCAAAAGGAGTTTGGCACAGCGGGTGGTGAGGCTTATGGCGCGCTGATCGGTGACTACAGTTTTTCCCATCGAGATGAGGACGTCGCGTTATTGCGCTACATGGGTGAGACAGCAGCAGCAAGCCACGCGCCATTTATCGCAGCAGCCAATCCGCAGATGTTTGAGTTTGATTCGTTTGAAACTTTTGACGAAGGCAAGCCAGTTGCTGCTGGGTTTGACTCACCTGCGTACGCGTCTTGGAATGCATTTCGAGAAAGTGATGACGCGCGTTACGTGGTACTAACGATGCCAAAAACTCTCGCACGTTTGCCATATGGTGATAAAGGACTGTCCACCAATGCGTTTAACTATGAAGAGTTGGGTACCGATGCGGAAGGCAACCCGAAACCGACTAAAAACTCCGATTTGGTCTGGTCAAATGCGGCGTTTGAGTTTGGTCTAAAAATGACTCAAGCCCACACCGCTTTTGGTTGGTGTACTGCCGTTCGTGGTCTCGACAACGGCGGCAAAGTAGAGAACTTGCCAAATCTTACTTTTAAGTCGGATGCTGGCGACATTCAGCAGCAATGTCCGATAGAAGTTAATTTGACAGACGAGCGTGAAAAGGAGTTGAGCGATTTAGGCTTCTTACCTCTGATTCATTACAAAAACACCAATTACGGTGTTTTCATTGGCAGCCAAACGGCGCAAAAACCCAAGACTTACACCGATCCTGATGCCACCAGTAATGCGGCCATATCCGCGCGCATTCCATACATTATGGCCAGCAGCCGTATCGCTCATTATCTCAAGGTCATGGGGCGCGATATGTTGGGTTCAAATCTTGAAGCGAATGATGTGCAAAAACAGTTACAAACGTGGATTGACCAATACACCAACTCAGGCGCAGTAGGCAATGCAGAGCGTTCCAAAACACCTTTATGTGAGTCGCAAATTCAGGTGGTGGAACAACCGGGCAAACCTGGCGCTTATTCTGCCGTGGCTCATTTGCGTCCTTGGTTGCAATTGGAAGAGCTCACGACCTCGGTGCGTATGGTGACGAAAATTCCTGGTTAATGGCGTGCTACAACAACGCTGTCGCTTTGCGTCGAATGGGCAATAAGTCCACAGCGTTGTCTTTTAAAGGATGATGAATGTTAGATAGCACATGGCAAAAAGAGTTGTGTCAGTTGGACAGTCAAAATGGCGCGTTTTTATCTCGCGCATTACCGCTGTTATATCGACTTGACCCGAACTTGCTAAACGACCGCGACTTACTTGTGGCAGGTATCGTTCGCTTGATCGCCGAAATTGACCGGCGCATCTCTTTGCAGTTATCTGAAGTCATTCATCATCCTGATTTTTGTCAATTGGAAGCCGCATGGCGCAGTGTCGAAACATTAGTTCAATTGCCCGTGAATTATCAAAAAACACGAGTCAAGCTATTGGATTTAACTTGGTTTGAGCTTTCTCATGAGCTTAATAATGCGCCCTCTTTGAAGCGAAGCATGCTTTATAACCTGATTGCGAACCGTGAACTAAACACGTCTGGCGGGCAACCGTTTGGTATGCTTGTGGTGGATCATGGTTTATCAATGTCGCTGGATAATGACTATGACGATCTTTATACCGTTGAGCTATTGGCCAGTTTGGGCGAACTCTGTCTATGTCCTTTTGTTTTGTCGCTCGAGCCTGAATTTTTTGGCGAATCCGGTGCTGACTGGTTGTCTGATCTTGGGCGTATGGACAAGATTCTCCAAGGTCCTGATTTTGCAGAGTGGCAGCGATTACGACGTTTAAATCAGGCAAGGTTTGTTGGGGTCACGCTGCCTCAGGTTCGTTTGCGAGACGCTTATGCTATCGATGCGAGTCGAAAAATACGGTTTACAGAATCCCATCAAGAACAACCCGGACTGTGGGGGCAGGCAAGTGTGTTATTTGCCTCGATTGCAATGCGTGAATTTAATCGAATCAATTGGTTTGGTTTTATGAAATCACGGTGGCAGGACAAGGCGATGGGCGCTTTAGTTAACGTACCGCAAACTGGGATTGGCACATCAGCCAGTTATACACCGCAGCCAGATATCGCCATTTATTCGGAAATGGGACATTTCTATGCGGAGCAGGGTTTTATTCCATTGTGCCGAAGTGTGACCACAGATAAATATTTTTTTCGTGGTAATCGTTCGATTTGGGCACTGGCCCAAAATGATGCTGAGCTTGTGTCTGGGCAATTGCAAACGACATTGATGATTTGCCGTATTGCTCATTTTTTGAAAATGCAGATCCGCGGCATGATTGGTAATTTTCAAAGTGCCGAAGAGTGTGAACGTTATCTCAATGACTGGTTGCAGAAATACACCAGTAACTTATTTAACGCTGATGAAGCGACCATGGCCAAATACCCATTGAGTAAAAGTCGGGTTGAAGTAAAACCAGTCAATGGGCAAAAAGATCGTTATATCTGCAATGTGCTCGTCCAACCACAATATCAGTATGACAATGTGTGTGGTGAAGTTTTGCTGTCCACGGATCTAGGTCGCGAAGAGACGTTGTTCTCTGAGAGGTCGATGTAATGGCATTTTGGAACACGTTTATTCGGTCACGACAATCACCTAATGACGCCGATGCCTTGTTGGGCGCGGTTCATTATCAACTGACCCAATTACTCAACGCGGAAGCGCCGATGCGAGAGGTATCAAGTGCCTTTCCTCAGGCACAAGGATCGTTACTCTGTTTTGGACTTGAAAGTAATCAAAGTGTCAGCAGTCAGATTGATCAAGACCAATTTTCGCGAGCGTTAGAGCGCCTCATTACCGCATTTGAACCACGATTGTCGGATGTCAGTGTGGTCGTGCAAGAAAGTGATGGGGAAACGAACGCAATTTTGTTTTCTATCATGGCTAAGGTTGATACGCCAAACGGGCCTCATCTGTTTTTGTTTGATTCCAATTTAAATTTGTCAACGCAACAAACGACAATGGAGGGGCAGGAAATTGTCTGAGCCATTATTAAGCTATTTTGAGCGAGAGTTAACCAGCATTCGTACTGCATTAGGCGATTATGGTCATAAGTATCCAGAGTCTGCCAGTGCAATGCGGTTGAATCAAGATGAGCAAGAAGATCCCAATATTCGTCGCTTTATTGAAGCTGCCGCACTTTTGAGCGCCAAAACGGAACAGAGATTAGATGAGCAGTATCCAGACCTGGTTCAAGATTTGATGAATATGGTTTATCCGGGATATTTGCAAACGATCCCGAGCTACACACCGCTGACGCTTACCATGGATACACAAGAAAGTGTCACACCAGTTAAGTTGTCGCGTGGCGATGAATTTACGATTGAGCATGCGCAGTTAGAATCGACCTTCACCCTTGCTGATGATTTGATTATTCACCCATATCACATCGCTGCTCTGTCAGCCACAACAGCTCCTTTTGATTTTCCGATACCCAAACAGTTGCGCCGCGCGGAATCTGCGATTCAACTGACTTTGCGTTGTAATGATCCTGACGTGCGTTTTTCTCAGCTTTCGCTTGAGCACTTTGACTTCTATGTTCAAGGATTTGAAAATCGTTCACGAGGCTTGATTGAACTGCTGTTATTACAAACTGAAGCGATCTCACTGTCCACCTTCGACCAGCAATGTGATGTGCCTTGTTCCCATTTACGCAGTCGAGTGACTGATCCTGATTTTCATTGGCTTACCGTTTATAACGGTCATTTGAGTGAGTTTGATCTGCTGCGTGATTATTTTGCGTATCCAGATAAATCGGCGTATATGCGTATCGACGCGTTAGGAGACCAACTCTCTTTGTTTGATTGCAACGAAGTGATACTCACTTTTTTTGTTGAACAGCTACCCGCCGAATATTTGAGTCTTTTTACGCCTAACGTATTGTTGCTCAATACGGTGCCAGCATTGAATATCTTTGCTCAGCGTGGTGAACCGATACGTTATGATTTCACAAAACTTGCCTTGCCTATTGTGGCAGATGCACAGCAGCCAGATCATTATCAGGTTGTTGCGATTGAATCCGTGAGTGAAGTGCAGCCCACAGGGGAAGTACCTCTGGCGCCTATTTATGAGGGCGGCTACTGGCGAGATGAGGAAGCCCCGCAATGGCAAAGCCGTCAAATTTGGGATCATAAAGGCCGGCGTTGTCACAATATCTCTTTGAGTTATCCGCAGCTTACTAGTACGCAAAGTGCCGTTGTGTTATCGACGCAACTTTGGGTATGTAATGGTAGGGCGCCTTGTTTAATCACATCCAATACCGAAGCTCAAGCGCAGGTTGCCGTTGATTTGCCCGGCGTATTTTGCGCATTAAAAACACCGAGCGCGCCTCAATATCCCGCCTTGGATAACTCGCTGATTTGGCGATTTCTCGCTTTATTGAACGCTAATTTCGCCTCTTTAGTTCAAAGCGATACACCAACGGAAACCCTGCAAGATGTATTGCGTTTATGTTGTCCTACGGCCCATTGTCTTGCCGCAAATGCGATAAAAAAAGTGCGTTATCAACATCGCGTTGCACCGATGAGATTATTGGGCAGTAATGTGTTTGCTTCGGGCACTGAAATAGAAGTCACCGTCGACGATACAGTCTTGGGCAGTGATATTGCCGTGTTTGCTCAACTGCTTAATGCGTTATTTGTTCAGCATTGCAGCTATGACCGTTTTGTCGAGCTAAAAGTGATTCGCTTTGGTCGAGAAGGCGCGTCAATCCAGTTTGCCAAACAGCACGGGAGTCAATTGGGTTTATGACGACGGTAGATCAGCAGACATTCGCTCCCGTGGCATCCCACTCAGCGATGCGATGTGATAGTCATCTTGGCGAAACCCTAGTTCAAGCGCCAAATCAATTTGAATTTATCCAAATTATTCGTGTGCTTAACGCATTAGAGGCTCAAGGTCAGCGTGCGTTGCTCATGGCGCCAGAAGCGATGCCGAAGGGGGCACCAAACCAGGTGACTTCACTGCATGTTGATAGCCAAGCGTTACGGCTAACGCTTGGAATGGAAGCCTTATCGGGAGCGAAAGGGCTGATCCCTGATTATATCTATGCAGAGTTACTGTCTTGTCTGCATCAAGATGATGATGCGTTGCAGCAATTTATTGATGTATTTAACCAGCGCTATTTCGAGCTTAAAGTGCATGCGGAAATGCATGCCAATCTCCTACTAAGGCAAGAGTATGAAGCACGTCAAAAACAGGTGATCGGCAAGTTATCGCAACACTCGGCCTTGGCTTGTCTGTTTTCATTGCCAAATCATCCACAGGGCACATCGAGCCACAGTATGATTCGTCATGGTTTAGCGCTAGCCAATAAAACTCGCAGTGTGTCTGGCTTGCGTAAACTGCTTTGTGATTATTTTGCTTTGGACATTGATATTAATGTTATTGCGGTATCGCAACATCGTATCGTCAGCACGGAAAGAACAAAAATTGGCCAGAAGCTTGGTCAGAACCAAAACCTTGGTGGCGGTTTTTGGCTCGGATCAACGGGCACCCAAACGCACCAAGCGTTAGAGATAAAAGTCATTCCTAAAACACAGTCAGAATATATTGGACTGTTATCTAACCGGCAATTTGCTCAATCCATTCAGTCGCTTGCTCAAACCTATTTGCGTGAAAGCGTGACATTGCGTGTTTATATGTATGTGAGGCGGGAGTACATCAATGAGCCTCAGCTCGTGCAAACTGAACAAGGGTTTAGGCTTGGCGAAGCCAATTGTCTTGCTAGTAAGAGGCGAAAATCGGAATTTCGCAAAATACTCATTCAACAGGAGAAAGTGTGATGTCGCACATACAACTCGGAAATTTGGTTTCGAAACTTGACGTGTCGCTAAAGAGCGAGCTTGAAGAAGCAGTCGCTAGTGCGATGGCGCAAGGCGCGCCAACCGTTGAGATTGAACATTGGTTTATTCAACTGTTAACGGCCAATGACCTAGCACTAAGTCGTTTTTTGACTCAGCAGGGCTGTGACATCACCGGATTGATCGGTGAGTTAACTGAAAATACGCGCCGTTTACGCTCTGGGGGGGCCGAACAACCCACGTTAAGTCGTGCTATGAGTGACTTACTTGAGCAAGCTTGGATGCTGGCCTCGATTAATTATGGTCATGCAATCGTGACCAGTTTACATCTGTTACAAGCGGTGATGAAAACCGACAGTTTTGGGCTTAAAAAAACGGCGTGGAAAGGGCTTGAGTGCGTTTCAAGTGAAGCGTTAAGCGCTCAGATAAAAGCCATTAACATACCCAAAACCGCTCATAGTGATAGCGCAATCGACAGCGCATTTACAGGTGACGGAGCTTTAGCAAAATATACCGTTAATTTAACCGAGCAAGCTCGTAGTGGGGAGTTGGATCCTGTGCTTGGGCGAAGCAGTGAAGTACGCATGGCCATTGATATTTTATGCCGCAAGCGCCAGAACAATCCGATTTTAGTTGGGGAACCCGGGGTGGGTAAAACGGCTGTGGTTGAGGGATTAGCGCTTAGCATCGCGGCAGGAGAGGTGCCCCCCGCGTTGCAGGGCGTTGCCATTCACTCACTCGATCTAGGGCTTTTGCAAGCCGGTGCGAGCATTAAAGGTGAATTTGAAAATCGGCTTAAAGATATCATTAATGAAGTAAAAAACTCACCGACGCCCATTATCGTCTTTATTGATGAAGCGCACACACTCATTGGGGCTGGGGGGACTGCGGGTCAAAATGATGCCGCCAATCTATTAAAGCCTGCTCTAGCACGTGGTGAGTTTCGCTCTATTGCGGCCACGACATGGGCTGAATACAAAAAATATTTTGAGAAAGATCCAGCGCTGACTCGTCGTTTTCAAGTGATTCACGTTGAGGAGCCTAATGCCGCAGATGCATTACAAATTCTTCGTGGCGTTGGGGCTGCTCTTAAAGCGCATCATGGGGTATTTATTTTAGAGGAAGCGCTTGAAGCGGCAGTGAGCCTGTCGATTCGTTATTTGCCAGCGCGTCAATTGCCCGACAAAGCGATTAGTCTTCTTGATACGGCATGCGCTCGAATTGCACTGACACAAGGTGCAAAGCCCGAAGCGATTGAATTATTGGAACAGCAGATCCGTTATTTACACAATGAACTTGACGCCGTTGAAGCGGAGTCGGCAGTGTTTATTGAGAGTCATCACGATAAAGACAGTTTGCAAAGTGCGATTGCTGAAAAACAGAGCCAATGGGAAGCACTGAACACGCAATGGGGTCAAGAATTGGAGTTGGTCACGACAATAATTCGGTTGTGTGAACAGATTGAAATCGCTCGTATTGAAAATCACATCGATCAACAAAGCCTACAACAAGCGATGGAGCAACTGCGTGCGATTCAAGGCGATGCGCCATTGGTTTTTCCGGTGGTTGATGAAAATGTCATTGCGACAGTGATTGAGAATTGGACCGGCATTCCCGCAGGGAAAATGGTTCAAGAGGAGATTGCTCAATTGTTGTCATTGGAACAAGCATTACACCAGCGAGTTATCGGCCAAAATGTCGCGATTAATGAGCTAGTTAAGAGCATTCAGATATCCCGTGCAGGCTTGACCGATAGCCGTAAGCCAGTTGGCGTATTTTTAATGTGCGGGCCAAGTGGTGTCGGCAAAACTGAAACGGCGATGGCTTTGGCAGATGAGGTGTTTGGCGGAGGGGATAATCTTACGATTATCAATATGACGGAATTTAAAGAAGAGCACAAAATTTCGATGCTCTTAGGATCACCCGCCGGTTACGTCGGTTTTGGTGAGGGTGGTGTATTAACCGAAGCCATTCGTCGTAATCCGTATTCGGTATTGTTGCTGGATGAGATGGAAAAAGCTCATGTTGGTGTGCATGATCTGTTTTATCAAATTTTTGATAAAGGCCATATAAAAGACAGCGAAGGTCGAACGGTTGATTTTAAAAATACCATTATCATTATGACATCAAACGCTGCAGATCAAGCGATTGTCGATTTGTGCGCGGCACAAGACTCACGCCTTGAAAATAGCGAATTGTTAGAGCAAATTCGCCCAGCACTGCAAGCTCATTTTAAACCGGCCTTTCTTGGTCGAACGACGGTCATTCCGTATTACCCACTAAATCGAGAAGAATTGAGTCAGATTGCACAAATTAGCCTGAACCGCATTGGTAAAAAGTTGATGGAAAAATACCGTGCAGACTTTGTGTGGGATAGTAGCTTGGTTGATTTTGTGATCAGCCGAAATACCGACCCAACCACAGGTGGACGTGCAATTGAACAAATTATTAATCGAACACTGATGCCGACTCTGGCCATTCAATGTATTGAGCGGCTGAGCCAAGGGTTGCCGATTGGTACGGTATCGGTATCAGTTGAGCCAACGTCAGGGGAGCTAGTGGTTGAGATAGGTGAATAACCGTAGGAAGTGGCGTGGGAGGTTTAACGTGAGAAAAACAAACAGAATGCGAATTTCGCTTGCGCTCTGGGGAGGGATTTTTGCGTTGCTCAATGGGGTACATGCCGCTGAGCGAGTCACACTTGCAACCCAAATTTGGACGCCGTATCAAACGGTTGATGGCGACGGCGTGATTGGTGGCGTTGCGGTCAATCGTGTTAAATGTGCGTTACAAGGGATGTCGCAGCCGTATGAGATTCACGTTATGCGGTGGGATAAGGCGCAATTGCTTGTCGAAACGGGTGAAATGGACGGTTTTTTTGCCGGTTCCGCTAACCAACGCAGAAAGCAATATGCGACGGCATCAATGCCGATTGTTTCAGACAATTTAGCGTGGTTTGTTGCGCCAAATCTCTATACCGATGTGCAAAATGAAAGCGCGAAGTACAGTCTTAGATACGGTGCTAAGTTTAATACAAACAAATGGTTATATCTCAAGCGTGAGGGGTATAACGTTATTCGTAAGCCGCGTGATGCCAACTCATTATTGCAAATGCTTTGGCAGGGTGACTTGGATGTCGCTTACGAATATGAGTTAGTGTTTGAAGAGGCAATGAAAAATGCCGCTATTCCACTTGCGTATTTTCAACGCATTAGAGTGAAACCCCAAAATTTGATGGTGCATTTTTCTCATCATTTTTTGCGCCAACATCCAGGGTTTCTAGATCGCTTTAATGACGCATTATCGTATTGCATGAAGTGATACTGTAGTAGAGGTGAGGGAACACCATGAGTATGAGCTTTCAATTACTTGAACTGCCTGAAAATGAGCAGGTTATCAGTCGCCAAATTACGTTGCCAAGTAGTGGCGGTACGATTGGTCGTTCTTATGAATGCACGATTCAGTTGCCAGACTTTAGCCGAACACTATCTCGAGTTCATGTTGAAATCTGTCCCAATGCCACAGGGGGCTTTGATCTTATTGATCGGAGCGTAAATGGCTGTGAAATCAATGGGGTGACATTAGCTGTGGGGCAGTCAGTGAGTCTCCACGATGGTGATAATGTTCGTATGGGTGGTTATTTGATGCTGGCCAGTAACATGTCAGCCTTCGCTGAGCCCGGCACATCCACATTGCAAGAGCAAAGCCGCCCTCATAAAGAGCAAGTAAGAGTGCAAGATGAGAAGCTTGGTCAAGAACCGCGAGATCCTCTTTTTGATTTAGGTGACGTTTTAAATGACCCAACGGAGGCAATATTAACGTTGGAAACCCTGCCTGATGACGACACCAATTGCATTCCTAGCTTTTCTGCGGAAAACGTGGCAATTGAAGACGGTTACGATTATGACCCTTTTGAAGACGACGAGTCACTTAGTCTAGTTGAAACGTCGCTGACCAATGATGACATTGTCATGGGGCCTCAAGCGCTATCAAAAGAGGCCCCTTATCAGGGGGGGGCTGTGACGTCGGCAACACCTGCGCACCATCACTCTGAAAATGGGGTCACTGTTAGTGATAACAGTGCTCAGCAAGTTTTAGATACGCATATAGAGCGATTGACTCAATTGGTTGAGCATCAACAAACGGCACTGATCGCATCGATTGATCGTGAACGATTGTTTTCTTGTCTGGAAACCACACTGGACCGATTTTTAGCAGAGTTCAGTCCGCATTCACTGGAAGAGGAATTTAATGATTATGTCTCTTCGTGGGGGAACAAAGAGAAAAAATATTGGGCGTTGTATAAAAAGCAATTTTTGCGAAAGCAGAAACGCAGTGAGTTTAAGCGCCAGTTTACCGCGCTATTACTCGAAGAATTGAGGGATAAATAATGGGGTGGCTCATTTGGTTGTCCAAAACGCTTGGCGTCGTGCTAATGGGATGGATGATAGCCGGGCTTAGCGGTTGCAGTTCAAACCGAGAGGTGGTCTTTTCGCCCTCAACCCCTGTGTCTGTTCATATACAAGCATCAAAGGACATCAATACCTTTGCTGATCAGAAGCCAAGGCCATTGATTGTGCGCTTGTATCAGTTACGTGAAAGCGGCGCGTTTGAAAATGGTGATTTTGTCACGCTTTATCAGGGGGATACACAAGTTCTTGCGGATTCATTGATTGACTCAAAAGTGATCCCCGCGGTCGTGCCGGGAGAGCTGCGCAATTTCACTCTTGAGGTTCATCAAGAAACTAAATTTATTGCGGTATTAGCTGAATTTGCGGCCTATCAAAGCGCTGGTACGAAAGCGGTAGTGCCTTTGGTGGAGAACCCGGATGAAAATCCCGTATTAATTCAAATTTCTCACGCAAAAATTGAGATTTCTCAGCCAGTTGATAGTTCATGGTTGTGGTAAGGAGACCCAAATGAAACATCAGAGAAACGTTGTTTGGCGAGAGGGCATGTTTGTTGCCCCTCAGCATTTTCAGCAAAATGAGCGTTATCTTACGCAATATGTACAGAAGTATGTCAACCTTGCGTTTAATGGTCGTTGTTACGGGATCAGTGCATTAGAGTTTGAATCCAGTTATCTAAAGCTTGGTAAATTGAGTGTGACTCGATGCAGCGGTGTCTTTGAAGATGGGACTTTGTTTGATTGCGCTCAAGAGTTGGTCATCGACATTCCGGAACAGTGTTCAAATACCCTCTTGTATCTGGCGCTCCCCCTTGCCATTGAAGGGGAAAATGAATTTGGTGAACGCAGCGCCTTAAAACGATACGCAATAACGGAACACCATCTATTTGACTCAAGTGATGCGCAGCAAAGTGGCATTAAAGCGGTTTTAGCTGAGCCTAATATTCGGTTAGTGCTTGAAGGTGAAGAGACACATGGATTGGTCTTATTACCCGTTGCACGCATTCTCGAACGAGCGGAAGACGGAGAGGTGCTTCTGGATAAAAGCTTTATCCCTGCGTGTTTGCACTATGGTGCTTCATCCTTGCTGCAAGAGCGATTAAAGGAGTTGCTGATTGCGGTACAGGTTCGAGCAAATGAAGTGATGGCTCGAATTGGTTTGGGTGAGCGTACCAAAAGTGAAACGAGTTTGATGCGAGAATTCTTATGGTTACAAACGTTGAATCGTTGGCTGCCGCAACTGGCGATGCTCAACTCTGAGCCGAGTACGCACATTGATGTTTTTTATCAAAAATTGCTGGAGTTCAATGCTGAGTTAGCAAGCTTTACCCCGAGTATTGCGGCGGCGCACTATCTCCCCCTGAATAAAGCACAGCTTAACGATGCGTTTGGTCCGCTATTTAACCAATTGCGCGATAAATTGTCTATGGTTCAAAGTGATAATGTACTTGAGTTTGAATGGGATGCGACTCTTTTCAATAAGCGCCGTTTGCTGCGTGTTGCCATTCCTAATTTAGCGCAGCTGGACGGAAAACGTTGGGTCTTGGCAGTAAAATCGCCTATTGGCGCCGCAAATGTGAGCGCTCAATTTGCGAGTGTGTGTACTTTGAGTGGCATAAGCTTAATTGCTGAGTTGGTTCGCAATAGTCAATCGGGTATTACGGTAACCCCACTACCGGTGGCGCCGCCTGAGCTTAAAGCGCACGTTGATCTTGCCTATTTTGAAGTGGATACAGCGCATGATTATTGGCAGCTGCTGAAAGCCAATCGTGAGCCAATCGCACTTCACATTGATGCTCGTATCGCTGATGTCCAGATAACCCTTTATGCCTTGGGGTAATAGATGATGGATCCCTTACTTGATGATGTGACGATTGCGATTCACCGAGAAACCCATCAGGCCTCGTCTTCTGCGAACGAGACGGTGTGCTTGTCTCAATGGAATGCACTGAAAAATCAAGCACGCTACCAGTTGTTTCAGCAACACAATCGCCTATTTGACAATCAAATTTTACAAGTCAGTGCGGAGTTATTGTCTTTAGTTGTAACGATTAAGCGTTTAGCGTGCCCCCAAGATATACACGTTTTTCGCTCGGCAATAAAAGGCATGCTGACTGACTTAAAGTACAAAGTAGCCAAACTGGATTACCCGCCTTCGGTTGCCGATAAAACATGTTTTTTATTTGCAGTGATGCTAGATGAACAAATTTTACACTCAAGTTGGGGAGAAAACGCAGGTTGGGAAAATCACACCTTAGTCAGTGAATTGTTTGGCATCAAAAATGGGGGTGAACAGTTTTACGTGGTGGTAGAGCGCGCCCTATTACAGCCTGTCTTGTTAGCCGATTTGCTTGAACTGATATATATGATGCTTAAGCTTGGTTTTCGCGGTCAATATCGTGTTGATGGCAAAGCGCTTTTCGATGTATTGATGGCGCGTATCGAAGATGTCGTATTAAGTGGTAGTGAGCAATCTCAAGCCTACGCTTTGCCGACCATTACGGTAACCGAGAGCGGTCATCATGCTCGGCCTCAAGCGCCTGTCCGTTTATGGCGCGGTCTGTTTGCGGCTGTTGTTATCTCTGTGATGGGGTGGGCTGGGGTGGCGTATTGGTACGGAATGACTTTGCCAACCAAAGCGCGGCCTTTTACTCAATTGCCTGATTTTACAGAGCAGTATTATCGCCAAGCGAATGTGTCTGACAAAGAATATATCTACATTTCGACGGCTGAAGAAATGGTGAAGACAACCCCAAATGAGCGTCCTCCTTCCTTTGAACCTAGTGCGGTGTTCCAAGAGCCCCTTGCTTCAGAGCATTCTTCTACCGTGTTGAATGCGCAAACAAATTTTTCAGACGTTGTCACCAATGCACCCAAGCAATTTTTACCGTGGCGAGTTCAGTTAGCCACCTTGTCATCGAAAGCATCCGCGCAAAATTTTCTTTCTGTTCATGGCGCAATGCTTGATAACGCGACAGTGTCCCGTCAAGGGGACTTTTATATTGTGACAAGCGATTTGGCGACGGTTGAAGAGGCGAGAGGTGTCATAAATATGGCAAAAAACGCGGGTATTAATGACGCTTTTATTATCAAAGCGAAGCGGTAGGTCGGTGATGAAAAAAACAAAAGCGGCGTTATTGGCCGTCACAATTGCATTATTTTTGACGACCATTTTGGTAGCGATTTGTGTGGCTCTTGAATGGTATCAACTGTCACCCACGTGGGTGGTATTTGAAACGCTATTCTTATGTTTATTTTTTATAACAATAGGGTGTGGTTGTTATTTTAAGCTGATTCGAGTTAAGAAAAATACAGTTAGGGAAAAAGAAGAAGCGCAACAATTTCGGCAAGTATTAAGCCAATACCTCAGTGATACCATTAATAAACATCCCAGATGTGTGAAAAATATTTACGCGGTGCCTTGGTATGTGCAATTAACCGAAAAGACGCCCCAAAATGGCATATGGTTGCAGCAAATGGGGTTTGAGTGGGTTGAGCCCACGATGTATCTCAATACTGAGCCTGACAACTCAGGCAAACATGACATAAATTCAAGCCGTGAAACGCCAGTGTGCGGCATTCAGTGCTGGGTGTCTGAAACTGCTATTATCGTCACCTTAGATCTTTCTCTAGGTAAAGAGTCGCTACTGCAGACGGTGAATTTGCTGCTCAAGCAAATGAGCCAAAAACGGGCGAGACAGATGTTTAATGGTGCCATTTGCAGCGTGAGTCTTTCAAGTTTAATTGAGAGTAGTGAATTATCAGTCAGCGAATTGAGCCAAAAATATCGGGCGGTGCTGGAACTGTGTAACCAGAAAACGGGGCTCACGCTACCTACCTATTGTGTTTTTAACGATCTTGCAGCAATACGAGATTTGTATGAATCTTTTGCTGGTCTGGATGAAACGCAGCGGGAGCAACCATTGGGTGATTTGCGAGCAGTAACCGATAGCCCAGAGTATGATAACGAATGGTTTGTGAGCTCTTTTGATGGGTTAGTTAAGTCACTGGCCAATCTGCTCTCTTATTCGCTTAAACAGCAGCTCAATGCTCATTACCGAGAGGCCAGTGTGGCCGGTGTTTTCCAACTTTCGGCGTTACGTTATGAGTTAGAAGACTTCATGACGCAGACTTTCTCGCCACATCAATTTGCCCTAACTGCGTTGAATTTTCGTGGTTATTTCTTAATTCATGGTGGCGGTGAGTCGTCAGCGCTCGATCTGATCTCGGCAATGCATGCCAGTGAACTGGGCTTTGATTCATTAAGTGTGCGCGGCGATCCGCAAAAGCGTCTCAGTTTATTTGCTAAACGGCTTGTTTCGCAAGTCATCATTAAAGAGTCTGCGTTAGTTGGTGTGAATAAGAAACGAGAGTTTTCATATCGCGCTTTAAGAACGGGTGTTGCAACGGGCGCGATTTTGATGCTTTGTGGTTTTGTTGCCTTGATTCGTGCCGAATACCAATTCCAAAGAGGGCTTGATGCGCAAGCCTTAACGCTGTTATCACAATATAAAGCTAACTTAGCGGAAAATCCAATTCAACCAGATGACTTAGCATCGCCAGTATACAGTTTATTTGAATTGCGTGAAATTACACTGTTATATCGCAATGCTAATCCACCATGGTATATTCAAAATGTGTTGCCAAGCTCAAGTATTTATCAAGCGGTCAACTCAGCTTATTACCGTGAATTAGAATCTGAGCTTTTGGTTTTAATGCGCGATTACATCATGAAAGATATGTTTGTTTATAACTCTCTTGATGACAAAGTGAAGACCTTAGAGTTACTGAACTATCAACAACTGCTCTATGATCAAACACGCCACTCTACTCAGTCCTTAGTCGATTATTTTGTCGGTGCTTTGAAAGAAGAAGGCAGTGGTGAGGCTAATTTAGTCTCGCGTTTCCAGCTGTTGGCAAATGATGTTCTAGCAACAGACGCGGTACCTCCACCATTTGACGAAGCACTATTGGGTTTAGTTCGAAATACCCTCTCATCAAACGATCTTGGTGAGTTGCTGTATCAACATATTTTGCAGCATGATGATTTTTCACGCCGTATCGATTTACGCTCCCAACTGAGTCCAATGTACCGCAAAGTGTTTCAATTTAAGCAAGGCAGTGACTATCTGATTCCTTTTGCTTATACGCGAGAAGGTTTCGAAGCGCTGAGCAATGAAACTGGCTTTCAATTGGCGTCAAATGCTATCACAGCGTATGAAGGCGTGATGGGGCGAATTCGTGGTGACGCTGAAATGAGCCGAATAAATCGACAACTCCGCGAGCGCTATATCGCTGATTATATTCAATACTGGGGAGCGTTTATTGATGCTGTGTCTCTCACACCTGTGACAAGTTGGGGAGAAAGTGAACAGCAAATCCAATTAGTAACCAATGCGCATTTTTCACCACTTAAGCAGCTATATCGACTGATTGAGAATAATACCAATTTATTGAACGTGTTGAACCAAGAAAAGGGTCTTTTGCCCGCGCCAAGTAAGGGGTTGCCAAATGAGGCGACAGAGAATAGTCGTGCGTTAGAGTCTGAATCGACACAGCCTTTGGCGAATCGAGCGAGTATGGCGAGGGTGGCTGAAACCATCAGTGCGCCGTTTCGCCATATTCACAGTTTGGTAAATGCGAATCAAACGACACAAAGTGCGTTTGATATTGCCATTGCTCACTTCATTGCTTTGGATGATTGGCTTGCCAAATCAAAAGAACGTCAATTTAAAGGTCATTATTTTATTGAGCAGTTGCAAGCGCAAGACACGAGTAATCCCGTTGCTCAACTGGCGGCGCTTTCCCGTGATTATAGCGTACCACTACTGCCACAATTGATGCAGCAAAACGCAATTTTGGTCAACCAGTTAGCGCTCGAAGCTGTACGGGACATCATTAATCAAGACTGGCTGCCATTGCACCAGTTTTATCAACTTCAGTTCTCGCAACATTATCCCTTTTCTGAGCGTGCACAAACCGATGCGGCACTCGATGATGTGGCTTACTTTTTTAAGCCAAATGGAGCCTTTGACACCTTTGCCTCTAAATACGCAGCGCGCTTTGATGTGTCGGGAGATGAGCTAGTGATTCGCGGTTTTATTCCTCATCAATATCTGCCAATGTCGACTGAATATGTTCCGTTTAAACAGGCGGTTACGACATTGCAGCGACAGTTGTTTACTGGAGAGGAACTTGGTTTTCAATTTTCATTACGAGCTCATCAGATGTCTCCTATGCTGACTCGATTTGCGCTTATGACGCAACTGCCATTATTTGAATACCAAAATGGGCCGAAGCTGTGGCAGACACAGTCATGGCCCATGCCAGCCAATCAAATACAGAGTATCGTCATTTTATTAGAGGACTCTCTCGGAGAAGTGGGTCGAGCAGAGCAGACTGGGCCTTGGAGCTGGTTTAAGGTTGCATCAAAAATGGAAAAAGCGCGATCAATAGGTCAGCTTGAAACGGCGTGGCGCTATCAAGATGACGATAACGAAGTCAATTTAGTGGTTAAGTTTGAAGGGCGAGATCAACCGTTTGATACGCGTTTGTTTACGCGCTTAGCGATACCTGAAAGGTTGTAGTGTGGTGGTGAAATTTCATCATTCGCTCTCAGGGAAAGTGTATTTATGGTACTAAAGTGCGTCATCCCCACGTGGATTATTGACACGCTGAACATGAGTCAGTGCGATAAAAATGTTTGTGGCTTTGAAGTTAATCCGCTGGCAACGAACGTACTGCAATGGGGGGGGAAACGGGTTAAATTTGCGCAAACGGCACTTGAAAGCGCTGTTTTACAGCGTGAAGCGTTATGGTTAACGCGTTTGGCAAAACTGGAGTGCTGTGATGATAACATTCAGTTTCTCAAGCAGGGTATACACTCAGCGCTGATCACCAAGTACATCGAGGGAGAATCATTATCATCATTTATTGCGGCTCACTCGTTCTCTTCCTCGCACCGAGATCAAGTGTTGGGCGCTTTATGCGTGCAAGTGAAACGGCTGCATCAATTAGGCATTGTGCATGGAGATATAAAGCCCAGTAATATTTTACTAACCGCAGACGATTCGGTTTGTCTGATTGATTTTGCTAATGCACGCCGTATTGGCATGCCATGGTCAGAGCGCGGTGTTGAATTGCAAAGTATCTGCTATAGCTCACCGCAACGCAGCGCATGCGCAAGTCCGCATGACGATCTCTACGCACTGGTGATGACGATAAACGCTGTGTTAGCGCAAGATTCGTACTCGTTAGGCAACGTACCGCAATATAAGTTGAATCATCAATCGGCCAAAGAGTGGTTGCAGTACGTGTCAATCAATGACTCTGTGAAAGCGTGGCTCAGTGATTTTATCACTGAGGTTTGATCATGCTTCTACGAGAGGCTGGGTATTAAACGTACTCATCTATGTGGTACATTTTGGCGGCCACACGATCGCCTTGAAAGGTTTTGACCACCACGCCATCGCTATTGCGTACCTGAATTTGATTATGCGAATTCAGCGATGCCGACAGCTTATTATTGCTGTATTTTAGCGAGTTATCGATAAATGCCGCGGCTTGCTTTAGATCTTGTTGGATATGAGGGCGGTATAAGGCGTTGTGAATTTTCATGGTCAAACACCGTACAGTTGAAGTCTTGACCAAAATAGCACCACTTCGTTACAAAAACTACCCCCTTTCTACTTGAAGTTGCAGCGTTTTTCTTTAAGGGGCTGGCTCTCAAAAACCTCATCACATCGTTTATCTATGTTCACGAAGTGCTCAGAGGCTTTGTTAGTTTGCCGCCTACCTGCATCTCCAAGTCGTTTGGGTATATAACGAAGTGGTAAAAGTTAAATCTCAATCACTCATTATTTTGTGTTGTCGAGCCAGTGTTGTATTTTTTGGCGATAAACCCGCTTGGTTGGCTCATCGATAAAGCTCGCGTTGATTGCGTTGAGTGATAGTTTTGCCAATTGTGGATTAGTCAGCTTAAACGCTTCATCAACGGCTGCAAAATTCGCATTCATATACCCACCAAAATAAGCCGGGTCGTCCGAATTTATGGTGACGGCAACCCCTTTATCGAGCAGTGTCACTAAGTTGTGCTGCGTCATCTCATCAAACACTTTTAGTTTGAGATTGGAGAGTGGGCAAACGGTCAGTGGCATTTGGGTTTGAATGAGCATGTCGACCAACTCAGGATCTTCGGTGCAACGCACACCATGATCAATACGGCTGACGTGAAGTAATTCAATGCTATCGCTAATATTTTGCGCTGGACCTTCTTCTCCTGCGTGGGCGACGGTGTATAACCCTGACGCTTTGGCTTGGTCAAAAACCTGCTGAAATTTTTGCGGTGGATGGCCAACTTCCGATGAGTCGAGGCCGACACCAATGATTTTGTCTTGATGTTGTAATACCGACGTTAACGTTTCAAAGGCGCTCTCTTGGGAAAGATGACGTAAAAAACACGCAATAATACCAAAGCTAATGCCCAATTGGCGTTCACCATCGATTAGCGCACGATGGATGCCGTTGATCACGGTATCGAAATCAATCCCTCTATCTGTATGGGTTTGCGGGTCAAAAAAGATCTCTGTGTGGATGACGTTATCTTCGGCGCAGCGAAGTAGATAAGCCCAGGTTAAATCGTAAAAATCTTGCTCTGTGATAAGCGCATTTGCGCCTTGATAGTAGAGATCTAAAAACGATTGTAGATCATCGAATTGGTATGCCTTACGTAACGCTTCTGGGGAATGGTAAGGTAGCGCAATGTGATTGCGAGTGGCCAGTTCAAACATCAACTCAGGCTCAAGAGTGCCTTCGATGTGGAGGTGCAGTTCGACTTTTGGAAGGGTGGTGATATTTGGATTCATCTGTCCGCCTTAATGTGTTGATCACAACATAACTATAGGAAACGATGACTCTTTAATGAGTGGTATATCGGCGATTGGCCTAGTCTTAGGTATTGCTCATCGATTTACCGTTACAAAGAGTCGGATCGTGTGAAATCACAACTCTTCGTAATCAGCACTGTTCGGGTACTGGTAGAAACCCCCAAACCATATTATTGGGGTTATACGAAGTGCATTTTGTTTATGAAACGCACCAGTAGTTTAGCGCTTTTGGGTGGTGTAGGTCGAGTTGAATTTGTTGTAGATGTATGGCTTGTTGATATACTCAAGTGACTTTAAGATGCAGGATTCAGAGCCGGCTCACTGGGCTGAGAGCAAGGCAAACAACGCAGCGAAATAGGAGCCTCTTTCACGTTGTTTGCGTGTAAGTCGTTTGGGCCTATGTTGGTCAAAGTATAGGAGTGGCAGTATGTTGGTTCATGACAAAGAAAATAAAGAGTATCAAGTGCCGTTAGAGGGCGAGTTTGTTGCTTTAGTAAAATACAGTTTGGATGGTGATGTGATGACCATTCATTCCACTCGAGTGCCTGAAGAGTTGCGCGGTAAAGGGTATGGTAATGTCATGATGGAAGCCGTGCTTCCGGACATTGAAGCGCACGGCTATCGTATTATTCCCGCGTGCAGTTATGTGGCTCATTACCTTAATCGCCATGCGCAATGGAAACATCTGCTTTCTGCTTGATTCTAGTTGGTGGTGCTAGCGTATTCTGGGACTAAGTCGTGCCATAAAGAAGGTATCTACATATCGACCCGCGCGAAAGCAACTGGCCTTTGCACAGCCTTCAATTTCAAAGTGAAACTTTTTATACAAAGCGATGGCCGCTTGGTTATCGCTATTCACTTCGAGCTGCAGTCTGTCTAGGTTTAACCAGTTATCCGCTAAATCAACGATGCTTGCTAATAATTGACTACCAATTCCTTGACCATGAAAGTCATCATGTACCGCTATTCCAATGGAGGCGCAGTGTCGAGTTCTAGGGTTTGCTGAGAGATGCAAACCAATTTGTCCGACGATGCGATGGTCAAGCTCAGCAACATAGCTGTAACTATGCTGATCTGTTTCACTGAGTCTCTGTTGCCATGTGGTTTCACTGGGAAAGGGCAATTGTAGCGTAAATCGCTGTACCAGTGGTTGATCAAAAAGCGCAGTAACGCCTTTGGCGTCGCTGGGTTGAGCGGCTCGTATCGTGACATCCATGATCTTTCTCGATGTTATCTTGTTTGTATGTCGCACCGATTGAGCGGCATAATTGCTTATGTGTGATGCATCATCCTATCACGTTGTTTTTGGGCTCTCTATTCATTTATACCCGTCTAACTTAAGTTGCAGCGGTGTTGGCTGGCTCTCACAAATCTCATCACACAGTTTGCCTATGCTCAGAGGCTTTGTTCGTTTGCCGCCTACCTGCAACTCCAAGTTATTTCGGTATAACATGTTGTTTTCTCTGAACTGACTTGTTTGAGCTTGTCGTTATCCTTTATCATACCACTCGGTATTTAAGTGAGCTCAATACCCTAATCGTACTAAGTCATTAATCTTTTTTTACGTGTTATCCCGTCCCTATTGACGTGATTGAGTCTCTTTTATGGCTTTATAAGGAATATTGTTACTCATGCAAACAAGCAATTGGCGCACGCCACAAAACTTTTTGATGCTGATTTCAGTCATTGTGCCTTTAAGTTTTTCTGCATGGTCTGCTTTGCTGAATAATTTCGTCGTGGAAAAAGCGGCGTTTGACGGTGCTGATATTGGTCTGTTGCAAAGTGTCCGTGAGATCCCTGGGTTTCTTGCTTTTTCGGTGGTGTTTGTTCTGCTGTTTATCCGTGAGCAGCGGTTTATGATTGTATCGCTGATTATGCTAACGGTTGGTACTGCAATCACCGGATTGTTTCCTTCAATGACTGGGTTATTGCTGACGACGCTATTAATGTCCACGGGATTTCACTATTTTGAAACCTTGAAACAGTCGCTCTCTTTGCAGTGGTTGAGCAAACAAGAAGCGCCAGAAATGTTGGGACGTTTGCTTTCTGTTGGCGCAGCAGCCTCTTTGGTGACTTATGGCGGTATTTGGCTTATGACCAGAATACTCCATTGGGATTATGTCACTATCTACTTGGTTTGTGGTGGTATCGCTTTACTCTTGACGTTGTTTATTGCGTTGGCGTTTCCCTCGTTTTCGTCAACCGTAGTGCAAAACAAGAAATTGGTACTTCGCAAGCGCTATTGGCTTTACTACGCGTTGACCTTTATGAGTGGCGCGCGACGTCAAATTTTCACGGTGTTCGCGGGCTTTTTGATGGTCGAGAAGTTTGGCTTTTCGGTGTCGGATATCACCTTGTTGTTCCTAATCAACTACTTGTTTAACTTTTTGTTTGCCAAAAAAATTGGCCGATTTATTGGCCGTTTTGGTGAGCGTAACGCATTAATAATTGAGTACGTGGGTTTGATTGGTGTGTTTGTTGGCTATGGTTTGGTTCAAAGTGCAGAGTGGGCCGCCGCTTTGTATGTGATTGACCATCTGTTTTTTGCGCTCGCGTTGGCGATTAATACCTACTTCCAAAAAATTGCCGATCCTGCCGATATGGCCTCAACCGCTGGGGTTGCTTTCACTATCAATCATATTGCTGCCGTGGTGATCCCCGTTACCTTTGGTGCTATCTGGCTTTGGTCGCCAGCGCTCGTGTTTTACATCGGCGCGGTAATGGCTGCTATCAGCTTATTATTATCACTCAACATTCCAAACAAGCCATGTGAAGGGCTAGAGGTTCGTGTGTTGCGCTGGCAATAACAGGAGACTTCAAGGTGCGTTTTATCCTCGCTCCGCAACGTCAAGTTTTTGGGGTAGATAACGCATCTTGAGAGGATCATCTTATTCTTCGCAACAGGTTTGGTTGCGCCCAAGGGCTTTTGCGCGATATAGAGCTTTGTCAGCACGATGAAACGTTCGCTGAGTATTTTCACCTGCATGATGCAGTGTCACGCCAATTGAGACAGTAAGGCTACGCTCACCTAGGATGGGTTGCCAATTAAACTGGTAGATTCGTTTTCGATAATCTTCAGCAAGCTGCTGCGCTTCTTGCAGTGTGACGTTTTCGACAATCACTAAAAACTCTTCACCACCAAAGCGCACGCAAGAGGCATCACGCCGACGAAATTGTTCGATAAGCTCGTGAGATACGTTCACGATGGCTTTATCGCCTACTAAGTGACTCAGTTCATCATTAATCGATTTAAAGTGGTCAATATCAATCACTAAAAGCGCAAAAGGGGTATTAGAAAGTAATAACTCTTTAAGTTTTGCATCCAGCCAGCGACGGTTTTTCAATGAGGTCAAAGGATCAGTGAGCACATCTTGTTGAAGTTGAGCCACAGTGCTTTTGTGCTGTTTGGTGGTTTCTTTGAGTTCCTTATTTTCAATTTCAGACATGATGAGTTTTAACTGCAATTCAAAGCGCGTTAATCGACGTAACTGCGCCGCGCCTAATTCGGTTATCGGCACTTGTTTCATCAGTTCGCTTTCGATGGCGTACGCTTTTTTCTCAAACTCAAGTGCGGTCTTAAAGTGCGCTTGTGATGCTAGAACATGACTGAGCGCATCATAAAATTGTTTTGACAGCACCGGAGAGCCGTGCGACTCAACTTTTTTCAATTTACTCATGAGTAGCAATACAGCTAATGGCTGTTTGCCAATCGCAGACAAGGTGTAAGCGACTTCAATGCGATTCATGAGTGCAAGCCATGAGGCGTGGTTTGTACTGGCACTGTATTGGGCTTTTGCTAACGCCTTGAGCGCGGCGTCATGCTCATCTCTTAAACGGTGTAACTTTGCTTGATAAAGCAGGATTTGGCCGGTGAGGCTTTTATCACTGACAAGAATGCTTAACTCTTCACATTCAGTAAGCAGATCTTGTGCTGGGTTCAGCCGTTGTAATTTGATGAAGCAGGCGAGCATATAGAGCTTATAACGCAGACGCAGTGTACGGCTAGTGATGGCAAGATCAATGCTATCAATTTTTTGGTAATAACGAAGTGCACGCGCATGGTCACCATAGGTATCACATAAGTTACCTAGCCCAATGACCGCGGTGACGTATTGGTCGATATAACTATGTTCAACGGCGATGGTGGTGGCAGAGACATATTCGTTAAGCGCGCTGTGGTAGTCACCGAGCTCACCAAGACGCTCACATAGGCTGTTTTTAACCGCAAGGATTTCTGCGGCATGTTGTGGTAACTCGAGAATATCCAATGCCTGTTTTAGCTCATCAATACTGAGTTGAACTTGGTTCAGCTCAAAACGATATTCAGCACTAATGATAAGGCAATAGGCACGCTGCATTGGCGTGGAAGCAAGATGCTCACCCACATGACGCCAAAGCGTTATTGCATCTTCACCACTGACGCGAGTGTGGTCAAGCCCGGCTGCGTGCAGTTTATTAAGCAAATTTTCCATGAGTGACTACCTGACTCTTATACTGGGATTGCCTATCCGAAGTGGGGCTAAAAGCGCATGGGCTTTGAGGTGTTATCTGCTCAAGTTGCTCTATCGTGAATGGAAAGGTCAAAATGTCGTGTAACGCGATAACGGGTGATTGTGGCGTGGCCCCACGTCTGTGCCAAGGATGAATGTGTAGCATCGTTTTTAGAATATCGTGCAATTGCTCGGCACTGTCTTGCTCTTCTTTTATCAGCATCGCAACGGTACGATGGCTAAGACGAGAGATAAGATCCGTCGGTGACGAAACGCTGTGCGCAAGCTCTAGACAGACATCCAGCTTTTCTGAGCTGCGGCTTTGCATGGTAATGACTGCATGGGGCGCATTTTGCATTTGGCTCTTGGCTAGCACAAGTTGCTCCCACCAATAGTTTTCTGAAACGACATTGGAAAACTGTTTTTCTGGATTGTATTCGTATTGAGAGCGAATGCGGTTGATTAACTTGCGCGCGCGTTGCTCGAGTTGACGTTTAGAGTTTCGTGCTTTGTCGAGTCCGGCTGCGTTCGTTTGGTCGCGTAAAATATTGCGTGAATAGAGGCGGTATTTACTAAAAGCGTGATAAGCCGTTGAGTAGTCGTCTAAGGTTTCGGCCACGACACTTTGTTGGTAGCAGATTTGACTCAATAATTCGCCATGGTCAAACGCTTGTGCAGCGCGTTCTGCGTTTTCCAGTAGCAGCATGGCGGTTTGAGCTTCGCCTTGTAGAAAGTAGAGTCTGGCGCGACTGATGTAAGAGTGTGTGCGCATCCAAGCTAAATCATGAGTAATAGCCAATTGATGGGCTTTTTTTGTTGCTTCTTCTGCCGCATCCAGTCGCTCGAGCCCTAAAAGGGCAAGGCCACGAAAGTCCCAAATTTCAGCTTCCCAGGTCGGATCTGGATGTTCGCGCAGCAAATCACTCACACCATCTAGCACGGTTAACATCTCAGCGTAATTACCCAATAAATAGTAATCCCACGCTAACAAAATCCGCGCCTTACCTTCTAACCATTCAATTCGAAGCGTGTTTGCGACACTGACGGCGAGTTCATGCGTTGAGGCGGCAAGCGCATACTCTTGGGTCATACGCCAAACATTGCCCAATCCGAGCAATGATTCAATTTGAATTTCAGTTTCTTCAACGAGTGCAGCTTGCTCTAACGCATTGATCCAAAATTGCTGCGCAGAAAAGTATTTACCCTGACCCCAATAATGCAGCGCATGAATGTGCAAAATTTCAGGCAAAAAATCGTCGCAGTCTAACTTGCTTTGTAACTGCTGTGCTTCTTTGATGATTTTGAGGCCGCGGCGGTAATCCATTAAACACCAGCAGGCATGTGACATGAGAAGTTTGGCGTGCAGTTCGCCGAGAGGAAAGAAAAGGCGCTCTGCTCGCGATACGCATTGTTCTGCGATTTTGAGGACGCTCTTTGCCTCTAATGGCAACCGTCTTTTTAGCTGTTGGAGCTCTGCTGCAAGCTGCTGTTGATTTTGATTAAAATTCGACATCCTTGATGAACAATACCTATCACAGTGTGGGTATAAAATGACTCGTCGATGTCGCCAAACACTCAAACACCGAAAGCCTATATTACCCTGAGCTTAATTAAAAAAGCATCAACGAGTGATTAAACTAAGAGCGCCATTACGTTTGTGACGTTAATTATGAGCACTGTTTCACAAAATGTTACTTTGTCTTAACGTGCCATCTCTCTGATAGTCATATGTTTTTTATCTTTCTTGCTCATTTTTCGTAAAAAAAGCAACATGGCAAACTGCAAGTTTGCCTAGCAATAGCGCAAGTTCGTGTTATTTATTGGGCTGTTCTCATAGCGGGTTGCATCACATTCGTGGAAAACAAACTATGCCATGCCGACTGAGTTTGAGTGTTTGGTATATAGTCAAATAAGCCACTGAAAAGAGGAGTTGGTATGTCAAAGGATAAGATTCAGGTTGGGATCAGTGCTTGTGTTCTTGGAGAGCAAGTGCGGTTTGACTCTGGACACAAAATGAGCCGTTTTGTGTGTGATGAACTGAGTGACCATTTTCGCTTTCGTGCCATTTGTCCCGAAGTCGGCATGGGAATGCCAGTGCCTCGGCCAACCATACGACTGATGTCTGACGGTGAGTCTGTTCGTTTGGTCGAAACCAAAAAGCCGGACAATGATCATACCGACGCGATGATGACCTATTCCCATAAAGTGGTGGACGGTTTAGTGGACCAACCCTTATGTGGTTACATTGTTTGCGCTAAGTCCCCAACCTGTGGAATGGAAAAGGTCAAAGTGTATAAGCAAAACAACGCAGATAAAGAGGGCGTTGGCATTTACACGCGTATTTTGATGGACCGCATGCCTTGGCTACCTGTTGAAGAAGATGGCCGCTTAAATGATCCGGTGCTGCGTGAAAATTTTATTGCGCGCATCTATTGTTTGCATGACTTTTATCAATCGATGCAAGGCGATGCAACTCGAGATAAGCTGGTGCGCTTTCACTCACGATACAAATTAACCCTCATGGCACATGCGCCTGATGCGTATCGTGAATTGGGGCGTTTAGTGGCTAATATTGCCGATTATGACATTCAAGAGTTTGCTGACCGTTACCGTACCGCTCTGTTGATTGCTCTGACACGGCGCGCCAGTCGCAAAAATAACACCAATGTTCTAATGCATATTCAAGGTTATTTCAAACGTTCACTCAATGCGATGCAAAAACAAGAGTTGGCAAATTTAATCCTTCAGTATCGCCAAGGTATTTTGCCACTTATCGCACCGTTAACTTTGATTCAGCACTATCTTAGTACTTACCCTGACCCTTATCTTGCGGATCAGCGTTACCTAGCGCCGTACCCTGCCGAATTGAAACTGCGCTATGCACTGTAGTAGGCATACTTGATGATGAATTTAGTTTGGTTTCGGAGAGACTTGCGCATCACCGATAACTCTGCGTTGAACGCGGCAATGCGTACAGGAGCGCCCACAGTCGCCCTATTTATTGCCACACCTAAACAGTGGCAACAGCACGATCTGGCGCCAATTCAGTCGGATTTCATCGTGCGACGTTTAGTTGAACTCAATAAAGACTTGGCCGATCTTAATGTTCCGCTATTGTACCTTCAGTGTGATGATTACGTGAAAGCAGCCGAAGCGGTTGCTGAGTTGGCGCAGCATATCGGTGCGTCGGCGCTTTATGCCAATCAAGATTATGAAGTGAATGAAAAGCGTCGTGATAGAGAGGTAGAAACTCGTTTAGATCGCCTTGGTATTGAAAGTCACTGGCTTGATGATAAATGTATTTTGCCTCCCGGCTCGGTGCGCAATCAGCAAGGTGAATATTTTAAGGTGTTCACTCCGTTTAAGCGCAGCTGGCTTAAACAAATGATGCCACCCGTGATAATAGCTCCCGAACCTCAATCGTTGGTGCCATCAAAGGCGTCTTGGCCCTATTTTGACCCACAACATTTTGTGTGGGATCACCCGCGCCAGTGCAGCAAGGATTGGTTTGCCGATGATCGCCAGATCAACGCTCAGTTACAGCGATTTTGTCAGCATCGCGTTGAGAATTATGATAGTGAACGTGATTTCCCCGCACGGGATGGTACTAGCGGCTTGTCGGCGTATTTAGCGATTGGCGCGCTATCGTCACGGCAGTGTCTCGCGGCGTTATTTGAGTATCGCCAAAAGAACTGGAATGAGGGGACGCAAGTTTGGCTCAGTGAAATTGTTTGGCGCGAGTTTTATCAGCACCTGATGTACTTTGAGCCGAAATTAGCTAAGGGCGAGGGGTTTGTTCCTTGGGAGTCGAACATTGAATGGTATTACGATGATGCTTCATTACGCCTTTGGCAGCAGGGGGCTACTGGGTATCCCATTGTTGATGCCGCCATGCGCCAGCTAAACCAGACAGGATGGATGCATAATCGACTTCGCATGATCGTTGCGAGTTTTCTTACTAAAGATTTGCACCTTGATTGGCGATGTGGTGAGCGCTATTTCATGTCACGATTAATCGACGGTGATTTTGCTTCAAACAACGGCGGCTGGCAGTGGTGCGCGTCAACTGGGTGTGATGGTCAACCGTATTTTCGAATTTTCAATCCCATTAGCCAAGGGGAACGCTTTGATCCTGATGGCGCATTTGTGCGCCACTGGGTTCCGGAATTGACCAAAGTGCCAAATCGTTACATTCACAAACCTTGGTTATGGGCCGATTTTGAACAACTCGACTATCCTTCTCCTATGGTTGAGCATAAACGGGAGCGAGAAATTACATTGGCCGCGTTTAAACTTGCGAAAGGTTAAATTAGCAAAAAGTTTAAGCTATACCCAAACAACGTTAGAGCCCGTTGGGCGACCAGCAAACTCAGCCGCACCTAGCGAACATAGGCAGACGGTGTGATGAGGTTTGTGGGTGCCAGTCAACAACGCAGCAGTTTCAAGTAGCAAGGGTATAGAATTAAATATCACCGAGAGTCAGGTATTAAGTAGGTGACTATGCAATTACGTCAATTAACCCAAGGAGAACGTAACGCAAGGATGACGAAAACAGGCCGCATCAAAGTGACACAGCGATGCCGGCCCCTCTTTAAACTTTGCCGAGCTGCGGCTTTATTGCTCGCCCTGCTAGGCGGTACCGTTCCGGCTTGGTCCCAGCCTTATACATTACACGCCGATGGCGCAAGGCTGTTGGGCCGCACAACCTATCACATCGTCGAGCGAGGCGAAACGCTGCCGAATATTGCCAAAGACTACGATGTGGGATACCTCGCGTTGGTTGCAGCCAATCCTGGTATTGATCCCTTTGCTCCTAGTCGCGGGTATGCACTCACGATTCCCACTCAGCTCATTCTGCCTAATGTTCAACGTTCCGGTATTGTGATTAATTTGGCTGAATTGCGTTTGTATTATTTCGACCCTGATGAGCCTATCGTCCATATTTTTCCCGTCGGCATTGGTCGTGTTGGTAGAGAGACGCCCAAGATGGTGACACGGATCAGTCAAAAACGTGCAAACCCAACGTGGGTTCCTCCCAAATCCGTGCGTAAAGATTATCTTGAAAGAGGGATTACGCTGCCCAGTGTTGTTCCGCCCGGACCGGATAACCCACTCGGTCTCTTTGCATTGAGGTTGGCCTATGGCAGTGGCCAATATCTTATCCATGGCACGAATAAAGAGTATGGTATTGGTGCAAGAGTCAGTGCCGGTTGTATTCGTATGGCGCCTGCCGATATCGAGTGGTTATATCATCAGGTTGATACAAAAACGCAGGTACGCATTATCAATCAGCCGATAAAAATGGCGCGTGAACCGGATCAGCGTATTTATCTCGAAGTTCATGAACCGTTGACCAAAGCAGATGGCAAAAAGCAGACGTTGAAAATGCCGCGCCAGTTAAGAACGATGCTCAATCAATCTAATCGTGATGAAGCCATGGCGGAGGCGGTCATTGCATCGCAAAATGGTGTGCCAGTGAAAATTGATGGGCGTTAAAGAGGGTATTGGACAAAAAATTTGGCACGATTAAGTGCCAAATTTTATTATTCAGTATTAATAGGTTTATACCCGCCCCATTTGAAAGTTCAGTAGTAATGCCTAGCACTCACAACCCTCATTACATAGTCTATCTATGCTCAGAGGTTTTGTTCGCTAGTCGTCTACCCGCATCAGCGTCTTCAAATTGTTTGGGTATTGGGACAAAGCGCTTAATCATCAACAGCCAACGATAAAAGTGGAGAACACTATGATAAAAGAGCTTAGTTAAACCCATTCAAGTTAAATGAAATAAATTACTTATTCCAAGAACCAGACATACCATCAAGACGTTGATTCGCACGTTCTGCCTCTTCTTGCGCAGAGAGAGCGGCGGCCGCTGCCACATCTGACGTCATTTCTGACTGCGCAGTCATATTTTTCAGTTGGGCAACTTGTTTGGAAAGTGAATTTACCTCGTTTTGCAACTCTCCCACTGTGGTGTCATAGCCGTTGGAACAGCCTGCTAGAGCGAAAAGAGAAGTTGCTGCTGCAGCAATAAGAACTTTTTTCATTGGTTACTCCTTGTTGTGATAGTAACAGTCAAAAATCGATTTGAACTCTTTTTGACCTTCTCAGTGTAGTGAGGTTATGTAATATGGCCCAATTGAAATGGCCGCTTATTTCATGCTGTCCCTATTTTTAGCAACGGCGTCCACAGGGTGAGATTTTTCTTAACCTAGAGACACACAAAGGATTGCGCTAATTGCTTGGCTGCCATCAGTTGGCTATATCTTTGTACTGAGGTTTCGCGGTATCATTGTCGGTTTGAAATCCGCCTTAAATAGATACCCCAGTTACTTCAATCCAGTGAACTGACTTAGCGTTTTGTGCTTGTGGGTATGGTCGCTCTTAGAGCGCGTTTGAGGCGAACGCATACGCTTATCGGAGGCATATTTTTGCAATTTAAAGACTTAGGGCTCGACAATCGCCTGCTTAAAAACCTGAAGCATTACGATTTCCAAAAAACCACGGAAATCCAAGCATTGGCAATTCCAGTGGCCATGGCGGGCAAAGATCTGCTGGCGTCATCCAAAACCGGTTCAGGGAAAACGCTGGCATTTGTGCTGCCTTTATTGCATAAATCTCTAAAAAGTAAGGCTTTTTCTGCCAAAGATCCGCGTGCGGTTATTTTGGCTCCAACGCGAGAGCTGGCGAAGCAGGTTTACGGCGAATTGCGCTCTATGCTGGGCGGTTTAAGCTACGAAGCCGCGCTCATTTTAGGCGGTGAAAATTTTAACGATCAAGTGAAGGCGTTGCGTCGTTTTCCGAAATTTATTGTGGCAACGCCGGGACGATTGGCTGACCATCTCGAGCATCGGTCGCTATTTCTTGATGGCCTTGACACTTTGATCCTGGATGAAGCCGATCGTATGTTGGACCTTGGTTTTGCGCCGGAACTGCGCCGCATTCATAAAGCCGCCAAACATCGCCGACGTCAGACGTTGATGTTTTCAGCCACGCTTGATCACGCCGAAGTGAATGGTATTGCGGCAGAGATGCTGAATAACCCTAAGCGTATCGCAATTGGTCTGGCTAATGAGCAGCACAGCGATATTACTCAGAAATTTTACTTGTGCGATCATCTCGATCATAAAGAAGCGATATTGCAGCGCGTGCTTGAGCAAGCGGATTATCGTCAGGTGATCATTTTTACGGCAACACGTGACGACACAGAGCGTTTAACGGCCAAACTAAATGAACAGAAACTGAAAGCGGTCGCGTTGAGTGGTAATCTGAATCAAGCGCAGCGCAGCACGATCATGAGCCAATTTGAGCGTGCGGTGTTTAAGATCCTTGTGACAACGGATGTTGCATCTCGTGGTCTTGATATTGCTAATGTAACGCACGTGATTAACTTTGATATGCCAAAACATACCGAGGAGTACGTTCATCGTATCGGTCGTACCGGGCGTGCGGGCAATAAAGGCGATGCGATTTCTTTGGTTGGGCCAAAAGATTGGGCCAGCTTTAAGCGAATTGAGACGTTCCTTCAGCAAACCATCGATTTCTCACAGTTTGATGATTTAAAAGGGAAGTTTACTGGTATTAAACCGAAAAAACCGGACTTCCGCAAAAAGGCGGCACCCACCAAAGTGAAAGCAGCGCCGATTAAGAAATCAGCGAAAAAACCGGCAAAACGTGACAAAGGTTTCTACCAAAATGTTGCGGTGGGCGATAACGTGTTTATTCCGAAAAAGAAACCAGCCGCTACGAATGATGATAACCAAGAGTAGCGCACGTACTTATCTTTGATTGCAACGCAGTGCCCAAGTTTTGAGTTATTTATCTTGATGTCACTTAGTTGCTTAAAAACCGTCAGTCGACGGTTTTTTTTTGCCTTGACCACACCACTGCATTCCACAACGCTCTAAAAATCGTTAAGAAACAGCACCTCACAACTCACCGCTATGTAACAGAGGCTTCAATTAAGTGAAACGTAACTGTCACAAATGGATTCTAAAGTAAATCTCGTTCAAGACACACAACGGCGACGTTGCCACTAAAGGATATAGTAATGAAAAAGACAGTAATCGGTGCAATTGCTCTTATTGGTGCAATGACAATCAATCCAGCGCTTGCAAAAGAAACCATTTCAGCAGTTGGCTCAAGCAGTGTTACTCCACTGATGGAAGTATTTTCTGAAACGTATATGAAAAAACAACCTAGCGTTTTTATTGAAGTGCAAGGTCCAGGTTCTTCTGCTGGTGTCAAAGCAGCGAAAAATGGTTCGGCAGATTTGGGAATGTCTTCACGTAACTTAAAGTCATCAGAAAAAGAGCCAACGCTCGTTGAGCAAGTCGTTGCTCAAGATGGCATCGCCATCGTGGTGAACTCTAAAAACAAACTAAAAGGTCTTACTGCTGAGCAAGTCACTAAGATTTACAAAGGTGAAATCACTAACTGGAAAGACGTTGGTGGTGAGAACAAGCCGATTGTTGCTATCACTCGTGACACTGCGTCAGGCACTCGCGGTGCGTTTGAAGACATTATGAAGTTGAAAAAGAAAATTTCGGGTAAGAAAGTCTCTGCTATCTCACAGCGAGCGCAAGTTGCTAACGGCAATGGTTCGTTAAAAACTATGGTGGCATCTAACCCTTACGCGATTGGTTATATTTCGCTAGGTACAGTGGATGATTCTGTAAATGCACTTGCGATTGACGGAACTGCCGCAACTGTACCAAATGTAAAAAATGGGTCATACAAAGTCGCACGTCCATTCCTTGTTCTCTACAAAGAAGGCAAACCAAGCGCAGAAACGCAAAAGTTTCTTGAGTGGATGCTGACCGATGAAGCTCAAGCGTTAGTTGGCGATAAAGGTTATATCGCGGTTAATTAATTCTTGATTTCTCTTTTGCTCAGCCCACTTTTGGGCTGAGCGCTTTTTGTCCACATCGACTTTAAATCGAACTGTGAGATTCTATTATGACCATCGCATCAAAAAACGTTATAGGCGCTAGTGATATCACCACTATTGACGCTGTACCTTTGCGTCAAAAACGGCGGACAGATTGGAAGGAGCGTTTGTTCCACGGTTTGTTCCTGACCAGTGCAGTTATCGGTATCGTCTCTTTGGCAGTGATTGCCTACTTTATTGTTCGTGAAAGCATTCCTGCTTTTCAAGAAGCAGGCGTGACTGGCATTGTGCTGGGCCAAGATTGGCTGCCTCCTGCCCTTTATGGGGTGGCTACCATGATTGTCGCGTCTGTTGTTTCTACTTTTGGCGCTGTTGTTGTTGGCGTTCCCGTTGGCGTGTTAACCGCGATTTTCATTGCTGAAATTGCCCCGAAACGCGTCGCTGATGTCATTCGCCCTGCGGTTGAATTGCTCGCGGGTATTCCGTCAGTCGTTTACGGTTTTTTTGGCTTAGTCATTATTGTTCCCCTAATCCAAGATCTGTTTAACGTTCCTGCTGGAAATACCATTTTAGCGGGGATCATCGTGCTGGGTGTCATGATTCTTCCCACTGTGATCACCGTGTCTGAAACGTCCATTCGCGCCGTACCTCGTGCGTACAAAGAGGGCTCACTTGCTCTGGGTGCTTCGCATATTTTTACGATATTCAAGCTGTTGGTTCCGGCTGCGCGCTCGGGCATTATGACTGGTGTCATTTTGGGCATTGGTCGAGCACTTGGCGAAACGATGGCAATCATCATGGTGATGGGCAATGCCCCTGCTATGCCGCAAGGCATCTTAGATTCTGCGCGCACGCTGACAGCAAATATCGCCATCGAAATGTCGTATGCCAGTGGGGTTCATGCGAACGCGCTTTACGCTACAGGTGTCGTATTGTTGGCGTTTATCATGCTACTCAATGCCGCGTTGCTCTACCTTAACCGTCAAAAAGCGAAATGATCAGGGAGGCTCATGTTATGAATCGCGTAAAACTGAAACAAGCGCGGCAGCGTAAAGACACGCTTCTGACTGCATTTGTCTGGGCAGCAGCAGCCCTGACAGTTGGCTTTCTCTTTTGGATTATTTGGTACATTTTGTCCAATGGGTTACAGCACGTAAATTGGGATTTCGTCACCGATAATTACACTCGTACCGGCGATGAGCAGGGTATTTTCCCGATGATCATTTCGACCATTTATATGGTGATTGCATCGATTGCGGTGGCTGCACCCCTTGGGATTATGACAGCTATCTATCTTACCGAATACGCTAAAGTCGGTAGCCGGTTTGTCAAAGTGATTCGTTTTTGTACCGAATCACTGGCAGGGATCCCCTCAATTATTTTTGGCCTCTTTGGTATGACGTTTTTCGTCGCTATTTTGGGGTTGGGTTTTTCCATTTTATCTGGCGCACTCACCCTAAGCATTTTGATCCTTCCGGTGATCATTCGTACCACGGAAGAGGCACTTATGGCTGTGCCACAAACTTATCGTGAAGGCTCCTATGGTCTTGGCGCATCAAAAATTTATACCATTTGGCGTTTGATCTTGCCCAGTGCGATGCCTGGTATTTTAACCTCGGTCATTTTGAGTATTGGTCGTGTCATAGGTGAATCCGCCCCAGTGTTTTTAACTGCGGGTATGGTAGCGCGTATTCCAGAATCCATTATGGACTCGGGACGTACACTTACCGTTCATCTGTATAAGCTAACAACCGAGCTGTTTACGGTTGATGAATGGAACCAGGCCTATGGAACGGCAACGGTTCTAATTGTGGTGGTGCTGCTGATCAATATGCTTACCAAATTGCTCGCACGCCGTTTTAACACCGCAACTTATTAATGCACGTCAATACGTTAGGGATCACGACCATGAATAAATTTAACATCGAAAACTTAGATCTTTTTTACGGCGAAAACCAAGCGCTGAAATCGATTAATTTACCGATTCCAGAGCGCCAGGTGACGGCATTAATTGGTCCGTCGGGTTGCGGGAAATCGACATTATTGCGTTGCCTCAATCGCATGAATGACCTCATTGAAGGGGTGAAGATTACTGGCTCTTTAGCGATGGATGGGCAAAATATTTACGGCAATATTGATGTTGCTGATTTGCGCATTAAAGTCGGTATGGTGTTTCAAAAACCCAACCCGTTTCCCATGAGTATTTATGAAAACGTCGCGTATGGGCTGCGCGCGCAGGGCATCAAAGACAAACAGCATATTGATACCGTTGTTGAGCGCTCACTTCGCGGCGCGGCTTTGTGGGATGAGGTTAAAGATCGTTTGAAGTCTCACGCATTTGGCTTATCGGGTGGTCAGCAGCAGCGCTTATGCATTGCGCGAACTATTGCGATGGAGCCTGATGTCATCTTGATGGATGAACCGACGTCAGCGCTCGATCCGATTGCGACCCATAAAATCGAAGAGCTGATGGAAGAATTAAAGAAAAAGTTCACTATTGTCATTGTGACGCACTCAATGCAGCAAGCGCGCCGAATCTCTGATCGAACGGCATTTTTCCTGATGGGAGAGCTGGTTGAGCACGATGCAACAGCGCAAATTTTCAGTCAGCCACGCGATGATCGAACCAAAGGGTATGTTAATGGTGACTTTGGGTAAGTTCGTTAAAGTTATTTAAGCATAACTACTTTGAGTTTTTATTTTATTGCCACTGCCACTGCCGCTTTCGGTGGCAAGGTCAAATAACCGCTCGGTTGCTAGGATTACAACAATAACGCGATGGTAAGTTCTTGCCCCTCTTGATGAGGGGCTTTTTTATATCTTACAGTGGTGCGAGTGTATTCGATTCTGAATTCTTGTCACTAGGTTTGGCATGTGCGATAGCCTGCTTAAGTTTATCTGCCGACCACTGATTGGGTGTTTTGGCAAATTTGGCCCGTTGCATGGCTTGCAATTCATTCCGCACATTGCGCTCGCTTTGTGTGTCGAGAGTTTGGCTATTCAGCCATCGCTCAACGGCCTGAATAATGAGCACGGTGTCGCCGGAGTTGAGAATTTGTTCAAGACTTGGCTCGGTTTTGGCTGCCGTGTGTTGGGGCGTCACAGTATTGGTGCGGCGTCGCGCGCGTAACCACGCTACCAAGGTGATGAGCCAAAGGGTGGCAAATATTATCGTGCTGACGATCCATTTGATTGGCGGCTCTGTTGTTGTCGTTGGTGCTTCTGTCGAAGCGGGTTCTTGACGCAAAGTGGGTAATAGTGAGTCTTTCGCCGCAATAATATTGACGGTTTTACTGGGAATGGATGTGGCAATATTGCGATCTTCGCGACTGTTCCACCAATTCACCGTGATCGCAGGGAGCGTGAGTTGGCCTAACTCGGTTGGGATCAGGGTGTGTTTGTAGGTAATCTGACTTTGTCCATCAGCAAGGATTGTGATTTGCGGTTTTTCGCGATAGACCCGAACCGAAGATGGATAATTTACCTGTGGCTCTGGGATTAATTTTGCATCAATGCCCGTGGTAGTCAGCGTGATTTCGCGTGTGATCGCAGCGCCCTGAGCCAGCTCTGGAACACTGTTTTGATTTGTGGCTATATCACTCTGGCTATTGTCTCCCAGCCATTGCTGAGCCAAGGTCAGTCCGGTGGCGGGCAACCAAGGTTTGACGGCCTCTTTCGGTATGGGTTTGATGGTTAATGTCAGCGGGGCGACGTCAAGTTCTATCGGTAAAATGCGGTTACCACCTTGCCGTGGATCGCCGTATTGAAATACGGCGCTAAAGCTAGGCGGCGTAATAACATATTGGCCTGGCTCGTCACTGTGAATGATAAAGTTTTGTTCGACAATCGTGGCTTGCAAGCCATCTATGATGGCGCTGTATTGCTCAGCATTTCCGGCAGGCTCTAACGTGGCACCATTAACCGAAGGGGGCACTAACCGCACATTGTCAAGGCGACGAGTATCAGCCGTAATGATAATTTTACTGGTGAGCTGCGCATTTTGCTGCGGATAGAGAATGTCGCGATCCAGACTTGCGTGTAATTTAACCAAATCTTCTGCTTTAGGTTCTGATGGATTTGCTTCGACAAAAATGGTGATCGGTTGAGTGCTAACGCCGTCAATGGTAAAGGACGGAATGGTTAGCTGACCTAATTGATTAGCCGCAAGAGAGAGGCGCCATTGGGTCTGTTTGCGTCGCTTGCCATTAATAATGTGCTCGCTTTGGTAGAGCGATGGCTGACCCAAATAAAAGTGATCTTTTAATCTCGAGAAATCAATGCTGTTTTGCTTAACCGCTTGATCTGTCGTGATCACCAACTCAAACACTTCATTTTTGCTGACTCGAGTCTTACTGACAGCCGCGGTAAACTCTGCCGCCGTTACCGTAGAAATCGGCAACAAAACGCTCAAAATAGACACCAGCAACGTGGTGATAAAACGAACAATCATCAATTACCACTCCTTGCCTGTGGTGGTTGGGGTATCACGTTGTTGTGACTGTAATAACATCTGTGCTTTTAGAAGATAAGCAGGATCGCGCGCCGCCTCGATGGCGTCTAACTGACGTAAATCGGGATCATTGGATGCCTCATTTTCCAGTAAGTTGCCTTGGGTTGGCGGTTTAGCGTCTGCCGAATTTGGCTCGTCGAATGGGCGTGCGATATCATCCGCTGCTTCTTGCGTTTGAGCGTCATTGCCTGACTTTTTTTCTCCCAAATTGGCTTTTTCAGCTGAGCGCTCTTCGGTTTGACTGTGCGACGGCGTAGGATTTTGGTCCTTGTCACCAGAGTCGCTAGGCTGCGCCTGCGGATTTGATTTAGCTTGGTCGCTGTCTGTCTCACTTTTTGCTTGACCTTGAGAAGGGGCAGGATCAGGCTGTTGCTGTTGCTGTTGCTGTTGCTGTTGCTGTTGCTGTTGCTGTTGCTGTTGCTGTTGCTGTTGCTGTTGCTGTTGCTGTTGCTGTTGCTGTTGCTGATACTGTTTTATTGCCTCAATGCCTTTTTGTGCACTGATGAAATCAGGAGATGCTTGCAATACCGCCTCGTAGTTCGCAAGCGCTTGGTCAAAATCGCCATTTTGTGCCAAGGCATTGGCGTAGTTATATTGCTCTTCCGTGGTTTGGTAGTCAGAAAGTGCCTCGGCAGCTTCTTGGTATTTGCCGGCTTGGTAGAGCGCCGCGCCGCGCCATTGATTTGATTCAAATGTTTGCGCTGCATTTTCATACTCTTTGGCATCGAAGAGCTGCTTGCCAATTTGGTCGCGATTGAGATAAGGGTTGGCTTCGCTTATCGGTGGTAATAATGCGACTAAAAGCGCGACTGACCAAAGTACGCCACGACGAAACAGACCCAGTGCCGGTATCACAATCAGTGGCAGTAACCAAAAACCGTTATTAACCCGATGTTGCAAAGCGTTATTCTCTTTTGTCAGTGAACGGGTTTGTGCCGTTGGCGTGGTAAATTTCGCCAAGGCCTCAATGTCATCATTGCGGTATTGCAATGGCATAAACAGGCCACCCGTCTGCTTAGTAAGGCGTTGTAAATTGGAAAAATGGGGCTGAGCAATTACGGTCGCGCCTTGCGTATCTGTCAGTAATGAGCCGTTTGGCAATTCGATCGGGCCGCCTTGCGCACTCCCCATTGCTAACACGCTAATTCGAAATGGACTCCCTTCTAACGCATTGAGCGCTTGTTGTAATTCGAGATCGTCAAGATCGTCACTGATCACCACAATATCGCCCCTGCGATTGCCGTTTTGTTCCAGCTGTTGGCGCGCCAGTGTTATAGCGGCAGCCATATTTGCGCCAGAAATCGGCATGATGTCGGGAGAGAGGTTATCAACCAATGTCTGCAAATTTTTGGCGTCAGTGGTGAGTGGGCTTAAGGCATAAGCATCACCTGCATAAGCAATCAGTCCGGTTGCCCCTTCTTGCCATAATGCGAGCAGATCCCGCGCCTTGTATTTTGTTTGCTCCAAGCGGCTGGGTGCAATGTCTTTAGCGTACATCGAGCGTGACATATCGAGCACGAGAACTCGACCTGTTTCAGTTTGAAATAGTGGCTGAGGCTGGCTTTGCCAACTGGGGCCTGCCAGCGCAACAATTGCCAGCGTTGTAGTGATGAGCGTAATCACGCCGTGTCTGCGTTTAGCGTGCTTAATCCCTAACGCTGCGCGAAGGTGCGGCGCAATGGGGGAGGCGGAGCGCGCTCCCTGAGATAAGCGCCATGCGAATAGAGGCAGAGCCAGTAGCGCGATGAGCCATTGAGGGTAGAGAAAAATAAAATCAGTCATAGACTCGGCCCAAAAGAATAAGCAAAACGCCAATCACCAGGCTCATTGCCAGTGGATAGTAAAACCATTCGCTTTGTGGACGCCAGATCTGAACTTGCTGATTAATCGGCTCCAATTGATTAATGACCTGATAGATATCAGTCAGATCCGTGGCATTTTTAGCTCGAAAATATTGGCCGCCAGTGGCTTTGGCGATGGCGCTTAGTGTGCTTTCATCCAAATCACGCGCTGTGTTGACGGTGCGTGAGAAAAGAAAACCATCCACTTCCATTTCACCTGCGCCAATCCCAATGGTGTAAAGTTTGGCCTGGTATTTTGCCGCGATGCGTGCCGCGTCTTCCGGACTGAGTGTGCCTGCCGTATTGGCCCCATCGCTCAATAGGATCATCACGCGTTGCGGCGCTTCACTGTCGACAAAACTTTTGGTGGCAAGACCAATGCCGTCACCAATCGCCGTATTGGATCCAACAAGTCCAATAACCATTTGTTGCAGTTGTTGTACTACGCTTGAGCGGTCGTAAGTGAGTGGGGTTTGCAAATAGGCATGGTCGGCAAACACCACCAAACCTAGCCTATCGCCATTGCGTTCGCTGGCAAATTGACTCACAACGTGTTTCACGGCGGTCAGTCTGTCGACATAATCGCCATCAAGCATCATGTCACGTTGCTCCATTGAACCTGATAAGTCGACAAGCAGCATCAGGTCGCGGTGCTTGGGCTGAAATTCAATCGGTTCACCATACCAAACGGGTCGCGCCAGAGCCGCAACCAACCCAAGCCAAAGGCATGCGGCCGCAAGTAGGGTCGGTGTGGCGCGATGCTTGCGTTGTGTTGACGACTGAGGCAACCAAGGCAAACGCAGTGCCTCGACGGTATCAATCGCGGGCAACCATCGGCGAATTACCCAAGGCAGCGGTAATAGTAGCCATGCCCACCACCAAACAAACGATAGCCCACTAGCCACGGCGACCTCGCTTAGGTGGCAAGGCTTTGGCCACCCAATCGTAACAGTCTTGGATCAGTGTGCGATTGTCACACTCTTCATTAGATACGGTTTGGTAGAGCGCGGCTTGCCATTGTTCCAGTTTCGGCATGAAGCGGGCTTCACCAATTTGCTCATCAAGAAATTGATACCAAGCGTCTCCATTAAGCGATGCAATGGTTTCTCTGGGGTAGTAGCACAGCGCCGCTTGACGCAGTAATTCGAGTGCCGCCGAAGGCGAGGTCGCGATGTTACCTTGTGCAAAGAGTGATAATGCGGTGCGTTTGGCTTTGCGGCGTGAGCGGTGAATTCTTACCGTTAAGATCAGCGCAATAATCGTGATTACCACAAAGGCTAAGGTCGCCCACCAGCCCCAAGCCAGAGGGAACCAGCTGGGAGCGTGTGGAAGCACTAATGGATCAAGAGCAAGAGTGGGTTCAGTATTCATATTAATTTATTTGATCTAATAGGGCTTGGCCCGAGCTAATAGTGTGGAAATCAATGCCTTGAGAGAGACAATGCTGTTTCAGTTGCGCAGAATGCTGCTCAAATGCCGCCATGAGCAAGGATTTGTTGTTTTTTGAGCCAAAATCGAACCAGTGAGTCTCGTGACCATCTGTGACTCGCGCGCGTCCGCGAAAGCGAGTTTGACCTTGTTCAAGTGGGTCGAAAAGCTGAACGAAGCGCAGTGTATTATGGTGGCGAAGTGGTGAGAACGCCTCCAACATGGTGGCATCAAAGCAGGCGAAATCGCTCAGTACAATGATTTCAGTCCCTTTTGGGCACAATCGCTGTAATTTTTCAGTCAACGGCAGAGAATTTGAACTCGAGAGTGGCGCGCTTTGGGCGGCGTTAACCTCTCGGTTGAGTGCAGGCTTTGGCGCTTGATTAAGCTGACGATTGTGCAGCTCAACTAATGTCGCAAGCCCGCTGAGCGCTCGTTTGGTTAAGGCGCTAGGCTTAAATTCCCACTGTTGCTGGCCATTATCAATGAGAAAGCCAACGCAATCTTTGTTTGCCAGTGTGAGCCAAGCCAACACCGCAGCGAAATGGGCCATTTGCACCGATTTTAAAACGTAGCATGAGCCAAAAAACAGCGATGGGGTTAAATCAAGATAAATCAGAACGGAGCGCTGTTTGTCTTCGGTAAAAAGTTTGGTATGGGTTTTTCCGGTACGTGCTGTTACGCGCCAGTCAATACTGCGAATATCATCACCGGGCTGGTATTGACGCACTTCGGCAAAATCCATTCCTCGCCCTTGTTGGCGACTGTGGTGCAATCCGGCGAGACGCGACCAAACTGAGCGCGCTGGGGGTAACCAACGCACCGTCTGGCTTTGGTAATACACTAACTCGTTGAGATTTAATGTCGCACCATCGGTATGTGGTGGCAATGATGGCGTCATTTACGCACTTCCTACCAGCTTTAAAAGTTGGTCAATGATTTGATTCCCATTCATGCCTTCTGCTTGAGCATGGTAGCTAAGCAAAATGCGATGACGTAACACCGGATAAGCCATCGCTTGTACATCCTCTGGTGTAACATAGTCACGGCCATTTAGCCAAGCGCGAGCGCGAGCGCAGCGGTCAAGGGCGATTGTGGCACGTGGGCTAACACCCATTGCAATCGCTTGTGCCAGTGCCGTGCTATAACGACTTGGTTCCCGTGTGGCAATCACCAATCGAACAATGTACTGCTCGACGCTTTCTGCCATATGAATGTTTAATACCTCTTGGCGTGCGGCAAAAATGGCCTCTTGAGTCAGGTTGGGATGCGCGATGGCTTCGTCACCTTTTGCTTCGCCGCGATTGATGCGCAAAATTGCCAACTCATCCTCAGCCTGAGGATAATCCACATTAAGGTGTAACAAAAAACGGTCAAGTTGAGCTTCGGGAAGTGGGTACGTGCCTTCTTGTTCAATTGGGTTTTGCGTTGCCATGACCAAAAATAGGCGCGAAAGTGGGTAGGTGGTGCGTCCTGCGGTCACTTGTTTTTCTGCCATGGCTTCAAGCATAGCCGCCTGCACTTTGGCCGGTGCGCGGTTAATTTCATCGGCGAGGATCAGATGATTGAAGATAGGGCCTGGCTGAAATTCAAACGACCCTGTTTCAGCGCGAAAAATATCGGTACCGGTCAGATCCGCAGGGAGTAAATCAGGTGTAAACTGCACGCGATGAAAATTGCCTTCTATGCAATCGGCAAGGCATTTGACAGCTCGTGTTTTAGCAAGACCGGGAGGACCTTCAACCAAAATATGGCCGTCGGCAAGCAGCGCAATCAGCAGTTGTTCGGTTAGGGCTGGCTGGCCAATAATTTGTTGGTGTAGATACTGTTGTAATGCTTGAAACTGAGTAAGCAGCATGGATTGTGTTCCTATGTTTATCTTGATGACTAGACAGCAAAATGCTAGGAAAAGTTTCCGCGGCTTAATTGATTTTGCTCATCTAGCGGCACTGCCATGTGGCTGACGTATTAAGGTGCAAAACTTGGCGCGTTGTCGCGACCTATTCCGTCACGTTGCCTGAGTATCATCTTGATTCAATTTGATAATCGAGTCATCACTGGCGTATTTTACTGACTGTTTTCATTCCAGCAAGCCCGCTTGTATGTTGTTGCGATTTAAGCGTATTTGATGGGGCTTTATCAAGCGCTGGCATAACGTAGTGATGTTGTTTAGAATCGCCACAGTTTCATGAATAGGTATAACAGTGATGAAAGAATTTGAACAAGAATTAGAAGCGATGGCACAAGAGCTGACTCAAGAGCCAGAAGTCGCGCTTCCGTCTCTTGAAGAGCAAAAAGCGATTGCCGCAGAACTTCGTCGCCTTGAAGAGGAAGGGAAGCTGACCCCCGAAATTCTTGAGCACTACTTTGGTAAGTTTAGTGAAAAGGGCACGACGCCGATTCATTAAGCGCTAACGTAACGACGCGTTAACGCTGCGCCATCTCATGCTTGTCTCATACTTTGGTTAGAAAAATCAAACTGTTACCTTAGTCATTCTCAGGCTTTCGCCTTGACTTTGTGTTGCTCGAGATTACTCTTTTAACTGGGGTTTTTAGAAAGGGTTAAGAGATGGCTACTGCAGCAACACGCGTCGTTTTGATAGCAGACGACAGCCTGCAATCGATACTGCTAAAAGATAAACTTGAGCAAGTGCTTGGCGCTGAGTTTGTGTTGTTTACGCCGCAGCAGCTTGTAACAGCGACCACTCTGCCCGCAAGATGTCGTTGGATCTTGTTCGATCATGATCTTGCACAAGCCAGCTTCTATTCCCACTATGTTTCTTTGCTTCATCGAGCGGAACACCCCGTACAAGAAATCTTGTTTAATTGTGCTCACTCTGTTGGAAGTGAGACGCTAGCGCATTGGCAGAATGTGGTGGGTCTGTTTTATTTTGATGACAGTATTGAACATCTTCAGCAAGGAATTGCGCGCATTTTGTCGGGCGAGATGTGGTTTAGCCGTCGCTTGGCGAGCGAATTGATTGAGGGGTTGAGACTCCATCGCAAGCCAGTGTCTTCACATGACATGGTGCCATTAACCAAGCGAGAGCGGCAGATCATTACGTTGTTATCAAACGGTGACTCTAATCAACAAATCGCTCGAACACTTTCGGTAAGCGAAAATACGGTTAAAACCCATCTACATAATATTTTTAGGAAAATTGACGTTCGCAATCGTGTTCAAGCGTTGATTTGGGCCAAAGATCATCTTAGCTTTCACCAAGGGCTCTCTTAATTTCTTTCCGCTCTCGTTCAATGCATTGACCTCGGTTCCACTTGAGCATTATACCCTTTGGGTATAGTGCTTGATAAAACCCGCGCACGAAAAAAATACCTTTCGGATTTTCATTAATCGAGAAATTGAACTTAACTTTACCTAGTACTTCTTTATCAGTGTAACGAAATGATAATGAAGTAAGTATGAGGATTAGACTCAAAAGGAATGAGTTTCTCAGATAGGTTGCGCCATGAAACTAAATAAAATTGTTCTGCTGACTCAGCAAAGCCTGCAGAATGAAAATCTAAAAAATATGTTGGTTGAGCTGACAGGCTTACCGATCGAGCTCAGGGATGTTAAGTGTTCCCTATTGGATGAAGGGCTTGATGATGTGAGTGTTTTATTAATCGATTTTGCCGTAGAGATGAGTGAGGAAAATGCGCACTATATAATGAAAAATAACGCGCTAAAGAGCACTATTTTGTTGAATCTTAATGCAGAATTAGAACCTCAAGAATTAATTAAATGGCCATGTGTTAAAGGTGTCTTTGGTGCAAAAGATACTGTGGAACAGCTCAGCCAAGGGATTAGGGCTGTGGCCGATGGAGCCAATTGGCTCCCAAGGCATACCTTAGATCAATTAATCAATTACTATCAGGAGCATGGTAGTGAGCGGGGGGATAACATCCTCATTGATATCGATTTGACTCGACGCGAAGTGCAGGTGCTCCAATTTCTAAAAAATGGCGGTTCTAATATGGAAATTGCCGACTCGTTGTTTATTAGCGAACACACAATCAAATCACACTTGTATAATATTTTTCGAAAAATAGACGTCAAAAATCGCACCCAAGCGACTGCTTGGGCACGTAAAAATTTAGTTTAATCAATGGGAAGTGGGCTTGGTGTTTATGTCCAAATAACGTAGAGTTGCAGATGGGCAGCAAACGAAACACCTTCATCACAGAGACAGACTATACCCAAGTGACCTCAAGATGCTGGATTCAGAGCCGGCTCACTGAGCCGAGAGCAAGGCAAACAACGCAGCGAAATAGCGAGTCTATTTTCAAGTTGTTTAACGCAGCTATCGGTTCCGTGATCGGCTCCCAAAGGGCGAGCTTTCTTGGCTCATCAGCTTTGTTGACGATTTTCGATTGAGAGCCACTCAATCTTCAAACCCTCGCCTCACTGATGAACCAAGTCATTCTCGCTGAACCATGCATCTTGAGGTTACTTGGGTATATGTGATGAGTTTTGTGAGAGTGGACCCTTTCTTTACAACGAAAAGCACTGCAACTTCAAGCGCGATGGGGATAAACGCCCATTAATGGCTTATTGGTGGATATAACGAAATGCTAGAACATGATGCGATGAAATTAACAAAGCTCATCATAGCGTCACTCATTTCTAGCTCAGCGATCATTGTGTAGTTTCTTAGCTCAGAAAATGCGGCAATATCATCAATGTTCAACGGACGCTCACCTAAGATAAGAGCATTAATATCTATCAATGATTCTAGCTCTTCCATGAGGTACTTTAGCTTTGGAATGTACTCTTCGGTTTTCTGCAATGCCACTTCAATGGGTTGACCTAACACCTCTTTGCGCGATTCAACAAACAGACTAAGAGCAGCTGGCGTAGAAAGCTCCGGGAGGTTAAGTTGTAGCATACGAGGGTACAAAAGTTGCGCAGATATTGGGTAAAGCCGTTTTAGTAGATTGTTTAATGCCTCCGATATTTCGTAGCTGGTGAACATTGGCTCATCTTGTTGATCCAAGTAACGGATAATGTCAAGGCTCTCGACCATCACCGTACCCTTACCAACTTGCTGTTTTTGTTCAAGAACAGGGACGCTTAGACGTTCGAGCTTGCCATTTAGCGATTCTGGACATTGCCCTAAGATCATAGGGCTAATTTCACAATCAATCTTTTTAAGACCAATAATAGTCTTAACGCGGACGCAAAAAGGACAGCTATCAAATACATGTAGTTTCATCATAACTCCCACATTAATTCCCATGCCAAATGGAGTAAGCCATGCGCTCAATATGCGCTGGCAAATGTTCTTCATAACCATTCCAATGGTTGAATTTCAGGAGTTTTACCGATTTTTTTAGTTCATCAACTGATTTGCCATCTTGCAGCCCTTGCCAAACCGCATCGAATAGAGTCTGAGCAAACTCCTCACTCTCTTTGAGCAGCTCTGGTGAATCGACAGGGATATGGCCATTTATGATGGTGTCAAATTCTAGCTCTTTGCGTACACGCTTGATCGTGTTCAGTGTGGCTACATAGTCTTGCTCGATTAAACGTCCAGAGCTCACTAAGTATTGAGGTAAGTGCCAATCTACTGCGACTAATACTTTGTCTTCAGGCATGTGGATTACGCTCATGCAGTTACCATCATTCTTGCCGTAGTAATGCAAGTCGATATTTTTCCCAGCCAATGAAACCGTCATGCTATTTTCATAAGTTTTTGTTGGATATGCTACTTTATCTTCCAAGTCACGAGAAAGAAGGTCGGAACAATTTTCTTGAGCAATAAACTCTACGCCTTGTTGTTTGAAGATATTACCACCACGAGAATGGTCAAAGTGGTCATGGGAGTAAATAACTTTTTTTACGGGCTTGTCTGTCACTTTGCGGATTTCTTTTATCATTTGTGCAGAACGAGCATCTCCTGAAGGGTCAGTAATAATCACGCCTTCGTCTGTAACAACAACTAGACTGTTATAAAAGAACTGGGAATATTGATAGATATCATTTTTTAGTTCTTTTAATACTGGCTTCGATGGATCAAAACCATCGGCTGCGCTAGCGCTAGCAATCATGCCTAGGGTCAGCGCTAAACTAGTTAGTTTTGAACTAATGGACATTATTCTTTCCTTTCATCATTGAAGATGAAATAAACGATAATTAATGTGTTCAAATAGAACAATAAGACTAAAAGTAACTTGGCTTGATACTATAGGTATCGAATGGGTAAGTTATTATAATGTTAGCTGGCTCTCACACATCTCATCACATTGCTCATCTTTGCTCGGAGGCTTTGCTCGCTTGCCGCTTATCGGCAGTTTCAAATGGTTTAGGTACCATTATTTTTATCCAACGCCACCCAAGTGAAAGCAGTTGTGCACTGAAATACCCTGCCACGCAGCCGAAACTGTTTGTTTGAACATCTTGCCAAGAGAAACCACGGCTAGGGATGAAAGCTTGCGAAAACTCTTCCAAAACCGCAATGGCTAAAAGGATCAAAAGAAGACGTGCGCCAATAGGGTCATATTTTTGTTTTTTTGTTATTTGGGGAAAGGCCCAAGGGGCAAAAAGTGCGATGAGCCACCAAAAGCCGAAATGGAAATAAGTGGAACCTCCGAACCAGCGCTCCAACTCGATATAGATGAAGAAGTAGTAATGCGAGGTTTTCCATAAAGAAAGCGAAGCGGCGGTACAGATAATTAACGCTAGCGCATATCGAGCCATGCGAATTGAGAGTGATGCTGGCGGACTATCAGCATCTTGACAGCGGTTGAGCATCTTAGAACCTAAATATGAGATTTGAAACATTTAGAATAGCAATCAACCATCTATACGGTGTTGGCGAGTTGCTATAACGGATATAGTCTCGGTGTTTCATTCTCTAAAACGGATCCTAGTCACATAAATGGGGAGAAGGTGAATTTTTCGCTCTACCCGTCGTGCTTGAAGTTGCAGCGCTTTTCTTTCAAAAATTATGGGGCTGACTCCCACAAACCTCATCACTCTGTTCGTGAAGTGCTCAGAAGCTTCGCTCGCTTGCCGCCTAGCTGCATCTCCAAGATAACAACAGGTTAGAAGAAACTTTCATCAACGAAAATGATATCTCCTGCGTGCACGGGTACTGTCATGCTCACATCCGACAGCGTGCGACCACTTTTGTGGCGAGTTAAGTTAATGCCACCTCGCGAAGCTCTGTCGGTGAGTCCCCCGGCCAGAGCGATGGCTTTTTCCACAGTCATACCTGGACTGAATTCAAAGCCACCGGGCTGACGCACTTCGCCATTAACGTAAAATGGGCGGTAGCGAACCATACTGACCATCACTTTAGGATTCACCAAGTAATCGCCTTTTAAACCGCGACTGATCTCATTTTGCAGCTGATTAGTGGTTTTATCGATCACGCGAACCCTGCCAAGGTAGGGATAACTAATGTGGCCATCTGGCGAAACCAAAATGGAGTCCAATGACAGATTGGGCTCTCCATAAACTTGGATTGTGATAGTGTCGCCAGGGCCTATGGTATACAGAGCTTCCTCGGCATGAGCTGTGGTTGTGAATGTTAAAGCGATGACACTAAGCCAGTACCAAAATGTGTGACGCATAATAACTTTCCTTTTTAACGGCAACTCGGCTGGGGCGGTTTAATACGCATTCGAGCCAGTGAACCCTTTGAAAATGGTCATGAATATGATTTTAAGATCCATCCAAATAGACCAATGATGAATGTAGTCGAGGTCAAACTTCACTCTCTGCTCCATCTTGTCTAAGGTGTCTGTTTCACCACGCAAATTATTCACCTGCGCCCAACCGGTAATACCTGGTTTTACTTTATGCCTTAGCATGTAGCGTTCAACGATATGGCGATATTGCTCGTTGTGTGCCACCGCATGAGGGCGAGGGCCGACAATTGACATGGTGCCTTGAAGCACATTGAAAAATTGCGGTAATTCATCCAGCGAGGTGCGGCGCAGAAACGCGCCCAATGGTGTCACTCGCGGATCGTTGCGGGTGGCTTGCTTGACATCATCTCCCTGCTCTTGTGTGACCATAGAGCGGAATTTCCATACATCGATTTTGCGGCCATCAAGGCCATAGCGATGCTGCTTGAAGATCACCGGTCCTTTTGAGGTCAGCTTGACGGCTGCTGCAATCAGTAGCAATAGTGGCGAGATCAGCAGCAAAATTAGACTCGATAACACAATATCTTCTAAGCGTTTTATCACCGAAGAAACCCCTTCAAATGGCGTGTCATAAACGCTGAGGGTTTGCACTGCACCGATTTGATCCCAGCGAGAGTGCAGCAGATTGTAAGTAAAAAAATCGGGTAACAGATAGGTGTTGGCGGTCGTGTCAGAAAAATCGCGCAGAAACTTCGCAATTCGTTCTTTGGCATGCATCGGAAGCGCAATATAGACATAGTCAACCTCGCCATTTTTAGCTCGAATCAACGCTTGTTCGATACTGCCTTCAAGTGGGTAATTGGGTTCATTGGCAAGGCGATCACGCAGGCGCTCATCGTAAAAACCATCGAAAATCACGCCATGTTCGCCGTGGTGAGCCAGCTCTTGCGCAAGAGTGAGGCCATGGGCTGTCTGCCCAATAATAATCGCTTTGCGAGTGTTAAAGCCGCGTTGGCGCATACGTGACAAAATACGACGAAAACCTAAACGCCAGCTTATCAATGCCAAAGGTGTCACGATCATCCACCAGAACAAGGTGGTGTATTGATGAAACTCTTGCAGAAAGTAGAGACCGCTGGCAAGAATGAGACAAGTGGCAAGCCAGGCTGAGGCCGCTATCAGCAATTGCTTTTGAATGGTATTGGTGCGCCAAGAGCGGTAGAGCTGTGCGCTCTCGGAAAAGAGTAAAAAGAGCAAACCGGCAATAAAGGCGACCAATAAGTGATCTTTGGTCAGTTGAGTGGTGGAGTTTGTTGCGAACACGATCATCAAACCAAGAATAATCGCAAGATCAAATAGCCGATAGAGAAAGGCAAATTCAGACTCGTGTGAGCGAATGAAGCTTTTTTTATCCATAATCCGTTCCATCGATCCGTGAGTGATGCGGCTTTCACCCGAAAGTGTCATACATCATCAAAAAGGTGTTGCCCTTGAATTGTATAAACGGTTTTGTGTTTGATGAGGGGAATAAAGCATGAATTTGATGGGGATAAGATAAGTAAAAACTCATCATAAGGGGTGGCGCTTGAAGGGAAAGAGTGAGAAAAGTACCAAGCCAAAATTGGTTTGGTACTGTGTACTAGCAGCAGGTTCGCGCCTTGGCGAGTGCGAACTCTCGACTGGACGGAGCCCAACCAAGATACTGCAGCAAGGTGTAATGACTGGTCTGTTTTATCGCAACTTTGCGCAATAAGTCGGCAAAGGTATCATCACCACCAAAGCAAACTTGAATGTATCGATGGATCTCCTCATCGGAGTATCCGCTTTGACACAGTTGTCGCACCCATTGGTACTCGACTGAATTCAAATTCGCTAAAGTGCGCTCATTTAATGTAATGGGAATGGTGTTCACAAAATACGTAGCTGGTGTTTCTCGGCTTGTGGCATTTAAGCAAACGAAGATGAACTTTCGATGACAAAAGTGAACGATGCGTATCGCTAAAGCTCGATTTTCGCGATACGCATTCAAATTTTAAGGTTGCGGGGTCGGCGTAGTATCTTTGGGATTGATGTGATGACGCTTTGTGCGCCATTTAATTTGTGACAGGATGACCCCTGTGATCACCATAAGTCCACCGACTAAATGGTAGCGATGGAATGTTTCGCCGAGGAAGGTGGTTGCAAGCGTGACGGCAACCACAGGCAGCAAATTCATAAACATTGAGGTAGATTCCGGGCCGATTTTGTCGATGGCTTGAATCCACAACCAAGGCGCAATGACCGAAGCGCCGAGCGCCGCGTAAAAGATGAGTGGCAGAGCCGCATTAGACGGAATAATGTCGTCACTGAGAAGACATAACGGCGCGAGCATCACCATAGCAAAGAATCCCTGCATATAGATGAGGGTCCAATTGCTGAGCGGCATTTTCCATTTTTTCAATAGCACGCAATAGGCCGCATAGACAACTGCGGTGATCACCATGAGAACATCGCCTTGCGTGGGGGCTTGGTGAAAAATAAACATGACATCGCCTTTTCCCAGCATGTAAGCCAGCCCCCAAAGCGAAATGCTTGCGCCGCAAAGAGTGAGTTTAGAGAGGCGCTTTTTGAGCAAAGGCACCGCGAAAAAGACGCTAATTAACGGCACCAGCGAAGAAATTAACGCCATGTTAGAGGCGCTGGTGGTAAGCCCTGCGTAATAACCTAACGATTGGTTAATCGCCATGCCAAGCAACGCCAAAATGGCGAGCTTTGATAAATATGGCCGAATTGTTGGCCAGTGTTTGAGCACTTTGGGCAGGCAAAATGGCGTCATGATCAACATGGCAACCAACCAACGATGAAAACTCATTGCGCCGGGATCAATTGTAGCGGCGGCCATTTTGTTGACAATGGCGTTACCGCCCCAAATAAAAACAGTGATCAGCGGAAGAAGGTAGATCATGTGATGAATATCGCGATTTTGGGATTGAAAGCTAGTTTGACACGTCTTTATAATGAGAAGTATCACTGGAACGACATCAAGCGCGATAGGAAGACAAGTTTGAGAAAAGCCAAAAGAACACTTCACCCCTCGTTATCAATTCACGCAGCACCCTCTGATGTGTTTATGAATTTTGAAGCTTTTCTATCCAACACAGAAACACGAGTACATAGCCACCCATGGGGCCAAGTGCAGCTTATCAGCGGTGGTATTTTAGAAATGGATGTTCAAGGTACCCGATTTCTCGCGCCACCTCATTTGGCGATTTGGGTGCCGCCGGGCGTGATGCACTGCAGTTTTAATCGTCGGCCGCTTGAATATTGCTCGCTCAATATTGCAATTCCACTCACTGGCGAATTTCCTTCTCAAACCAGCTTAATTAAAGTGACGCCGATTGTGCAAGCCATAGTGGAAGATTTTCGTCATCGAGCGATTAATGTCGCCGAGACTGAGGCGGACAAACGCTTGGTTCAAGTAATGCTGGATCAATTGGCGACACGAGAATCTCAGCGGCACTTTCTGCCAACCTCGGATCATAAATATCTTGCCCCCATTTTGGCCGCTGTTGAAGAAGCCCCTACCGATAACACCAGTTTGAAAGAGTGGGCTGATAGGGTTCACACCACAGAGCGAACGCTGGCACGATATTGCCAAGCAGAGTTGGGCATGAGTTTTACAGAGTGGCGCTTGCGTGTGCGTTATCTTTACTCGATGGAGTTGCTTCGAAAAGGGCAAACCGTCAAAGAGGTTGCGTTGACGCTCGGTTACAATCAAGCCAGCCCCTTTATCGCCATGTTTAAGAAATATTCGGGTCTGACTCCGGAACAATATAAAAATCGCCTAACCGCACCGGTTTGAATGATCTTGGGCGAGTCAATAGTTCACTTTACAAACAGCGCTATGAAAAACGGGGTAAGATGGTAATTCAATGCAGCTTGTTCACTTACACAAGCTGCATGTGTGAGTGTTTGCTATACCCGTCCCACTTGAAGTTGCAGCGGTGTTGACTGGCACTCACAAACCTCATCACATAGTTTATCTATGTTCACGAAGTGCTCAGAGGCTTTGCTCGCTTGTCGCCTACCTGCATCTTCAAGTTGTTTGGGTATATATTCTCGAGTCAGCTGGGTCGAGATCCAGTTTTAAAAATTGGCGCACTCGTATCGAATCTGGGCTGGTGAAAAATTTCTCCGGCGGATTCTTTTCAATCAAAATGCCTTTCTCGAGAAAGACGACTTGATCAGAGACTTGACGCGCGAATTCCATTTCATGGGTGACAATCACCATGGTGTAGCCCTCTTTTGAAAGAGTTTTCATCACGGTGAGAACTTCATCGACTAACTCTGGGTCAAGCGCAGATGTTGGCTCATCAAAAAGCAGTACTTCGGGCTCCATCGCTAATGCACGAGCAATGGCGACTCGCTGCTTTTGCCCGCCTGAAAGCATGTTGGGATAGCTGTCGAGCTTGTGCGACATGCCCACTTTTTTCAGTTGAGTTTCAGCCATCTCTTCCGCAGCCGCTTTTGACCAATGCTTGACGTGGATGAGCGCTTCCATCACGTTTTGTTTAACCGTAAGGTGTGGCCACAAGTTGAAGCTTTGAAACACCATGCCAATACGTTGGCGCATTTTAGCCAACTCCTTATATTTGGCCGGCTTATTAGTATCAGCATCAACGCCGATACGTTTATCACCAATGTAGATAGCGCCGCGCTCTGGCTGCTCTAACCAATTGATGCACCGCAGTAAGGTAGATTTACCTGAACCTGACGAACCAAGAATACTGACCACTTCGCCTTTTTTGATATTGAGGTTGATGTCTCTGAGAACTTCGATGCCATCAAACTGCTTTGACAGATTTGTGATTTTGATGATTGAGTTTTGCGGATCTGGATCTGGATCTGGATCTGGATCTGGATTTGGGGTTTGTGCAGAATCTTTCATTTCGACATGGTCACGGCTTGCCGAATCGAAGAGATGCAGCTCGGCGCACGCTTTATGCGAGCATTCTGGGATTTCAGGTGTGGTATCAACCGATTGTTTAAGCATGACTTAGCCCTCGTTGCTGCACTTTGCTCAGTGCGAGTTTTGTTATTTGTTCAACTGTAATACTGACCATCCAATATAAGCCTATGGCGACGATAAAGGCGTTGAGCGGAATAAAGTAAGTTGACTGAATACTGTTGGCCGCTGCGGTGATTTCGCTGACGGTAATAATGCTCAAAAACGCGGTGTCTTTGAGACAAATGATGAGCTGGTTGGCAATCAGTGGTACCGATTTAAACAGGACACTGGGCGCAATGACGCGAGTGAAAATCTTAAATTTTGAAAAGCCGCAAGATTGAGCCGCCTCAATAAATCCCTCATCCATCTCTTTTCTTACACCACGAAATATTTCGCAAAAGTACGTACTGTGATAAAGACAAAGTGCGACTAGCCCTGCCGTGATGGCGTCCATGCGAATTCCGATTTGCGGTAAACCGTAGTAAAGCAAATACGCCAGGATGAGAAATGGCAGGGTTCTCATTAGGTTGATACTGCCTCTTATTCCATATTTCAGTGCGTTACTGCCATTTTCAAGCGCACTCAATAGTGCCAGCCCGATAAAAAAACTGATCACAGAGGCTGAGACAAACAGTATGACGGTTGTGAGCAGCCCGTCGGTAAAGAGCTCTTTTTGATCCCAAATGATTTGCCATTCACTCATATTGGTTTCTCCTAGGCGGCTAAATGGTTGGCTTTTTGTTCAGCCATATGTTGCAGCTTAATCAGTAAGCCGATGATGCACATGTAAAGCGCAGCAGCACATAAAATCGGTCCAAGTGGCTCATAGGTCACAGCAGCGATGCGGTTAGTCACGCGCGTGAGGTCGACCACACCAATGACTGCAATTGCTGGACTACCTTTGATAAGAAAAGACATTTCATTGACGAGTGCGGGTAGACTAAAAATCACCATTTGCGGAAACATAATACGGCGAAAGTAGACCCATCGTGGCATGCCGATCGCTTCTGCGGCCTCACGCTGCCCGTTTGAAAAATTCAAAAATGCGTTGCGCCAGATCTCCGCATTAAACGCGGAGGTGTTGAGCGTCAGGCACAAAATGGCAGAAAAGTGTTTATCAAGGTTGATACCAAAAGCGGGAAACGAAAGGAAAATGAACAGCGCCAATGTGACTAACGGTGTCGCGCGGGCCCAACTGACATAAGCGCCAAGAAGCGGATCGATAAAAGGGATTTTAGCCATTCTAATTAAGGCAATGATTAAGCCTATGATCACGCCAAGCGCGATGGAAATAACAGAGATCCAAGCTGTCGTCCATGCGCCCTCCAATAATTGCATCCATGCGTAATAGTCCATATTGTTTGCACCCTCGTTGAATGTTTAGGTTCGGCTAACGTCAAGTTGATGTCGTGGCGTTGGGCTTGCGACCGAGTCACAAGCCCAGCGGTGGCGTTTGACGACTAGCTTGGGTTGACGGCCGTTAGAGAATGGTATTGCTCGACGGATGTAATTGGCTCGATAGGCAGTTGTTCAAACGATTCACCGAACCATTTTTGTTGCAGTTCAGCGAGACGACCGGTCTTTTTCAGGTGTTTGAAAAAATCGGTTAAATAAGCCAGAAGCTCAGGATTTTGTTTGGGAACGGGCCAGCTTACAAAACCAGGGCCAGAGACGGCTTCCCCTTTCTTGAAAATCTTTGATTTGGTTTTGACGACTTCATTGACCGAAACAATGCTATTAATCACGTAATCGATACGCCCGTTGGCAAGATCGGCATAAGCTTCAGGGTAAGACTGATATTCAATCACTTTACCGAGGGATTTTCCTTGTGCTTCCAGCATGGTTTCAAGTTCAGGCAAACGCTCTAGCAGCGCGCTGCCAGCTTGAAGGCCGACGGTTTTGCCGCCTAAATCTGACACGCTTGAAATGGAATCATCTTTAGCGCGAGCGAGAAAGTAGTGCTGAGCCGAGGCAATTGGCGGGGTGAAATCGAACACTTGCAGACGAGCGTCCGTTACGATAGCCCCTGTAAGCGCAAGATCGTACTGACCAGCGGAAACTGAGGCGAGTAGACCTGTCCAGGGGAGGATATCTTGCTTTACGTCAAATTTGGCGTATTTTCGAAGCTCATCAAGAAGATCTTTGTTGATACCACTTGGCTTGCCTCGAGCAATATAGTTAAACGGCGAGTAGTTGTCTTCGGTTGCGACCTTGAGTACGCCGGATTTTAATACATCAGGAAGATCAGCACTGATGGCGTTTGCCGATGTTCCCATAGCGAAAGCGATAGCCGCGAGCGAAAACCATTTTTTTAGATTGATTCCATGTCCCATATATCGATCCTTTTTATTTTGTGAACGTTTTTCTTGAACGTTTTCAATTTAGATATTTATGAGGGTGATGAGGTAGAGCCAATTTCAAAATCGTAATGGGACAGCTAATTATTAATACCTATTAAATTTATGGTCTATTTTTTGCTGTTATACATCTTTGTCGGTTAAGGGTGATATTTCACTCAAAAATAAGAAGGTGACATAGTGGCTATCGACTACCAGTGTTTTATTGAATTTGACTCAAATCGAAGCCTGCAAGAACAGGTTCGCGAATATCTGGTTAACGCTATTTTAGTCGGAACTTTCGTACCGGACCAAGCCTTGCCCTCATGCCGTAAGCTGTCACAGCAGCTGAAGGTGTCACGCAATACGGTCTCGTTGGTTTATGAAAGTCTGCTTGATGATGGGTATTTAGTTAGCCGTCCAAGAAGCGGCTATTATTTGTCTGATAGTTATAAAAAGAATCACGATGAGAGTGATATACATATCAGTGGCGATGAAGAAAATAGTGCAAGTGTTGCACCAAATTGGCACAGTAAAATAAAGGTCAACACCCATCAATTTCCGCGAATTGTTAAACCGAGTCAGTGGAGCTGTTATAAATATCCATTTATCTACGGTCAGCCCTATATTGATGAATTTCCACTTGCCCATTGGCGCGAAGCCTCAAGGCGCGTTATTGCCGACTCTCATGATCACAGTTGGCTGTGCGATAAAGTGGATAAAGATGTCGCGCTTTTGGTGGAACAAATTCGTACGAGAGTTTTGCCCCAAAGGGGGATCCACGCCAATAATGATGAAATATTAATAACGATAGGTTCCCAAAATGGCTTGTATCTTTTGTCACAGCTTTTAATGGATCGCAACTCTCGTGTTGGGGTTGAAAATCCAGGCTATAAAGAGGCTTACAACATATTTGGCTTGGCCGGAGCGCAATTGCATCCACATCAAGTCGATGAAGAAGGGCTCAAACTCAATTCGCTCTCGCCAATGTGTGATTGCTTTTATGTCACCCCCAGCCATCAAGCGCCGACTGGGGTCACTATGAGTCCACAGCGCCGGAAAGCGCTGTTAGATTTAGTCTATCGAAACGATGCCATCCTTATCGAGGACGATTACGACTCCAATAGCAATTTCGAACTCAATCCCGCACCCGCACTTAAGGCGCAAGATAAATCTGGTCGTGTGATTTATGTGAGTAGTTTTTCAAAGATATTGGCGCCCGGGCTAAGACTGGGTTTTATTGTGGCGTCAGAAGAGCTGATTTATGAGCTGCGAGCGCTGCGCCGTTTGATGTTTCGGCATCCTCCGACTCGATTACAGATGGAAATGGCGCACTTTATTGCTCAAGGGTATTACGACAGCTTTGTGCGGCGCTTTCGTGAGAATACACGCCAGCGCTGGAATATTATCAATGAAGCGGTATCTCAGTATATTCCCTACTGTGAACGGCTCGCTAAAAATGAATTAAGCAATGCTTTGTGGCTACAAACGCCCGATCGCGTTACCAGTCAAATGTTGGTCTCTAGGGCTGCGCAGCATGGCGTATTAGTGGAAACGGGTCATTCGCATTTCATGACGTCAATAAAGCCGAATCGGCAATCTAATGATGTAAGCCCACTCACAACCAGCAAAATGTCGATGAGTCACGATGCTAATCGATATTTTCGGCTTGGGTTTCACTCGATTGATAAAGACCGCATCCAACCGGGTATTATCGAGCTTGCTAAGGCATTTGATGGTCTGACATAGCGATGTTTTTTATTCGATGGTCTCGTTTGAGGCCGTTTGATACGGCAACGCTAAGCTGATTGCTTGGCGCTGCCGTAGTCGTTTAATCACGTTAGTCGAACTGGGCGAGAACTTCATCGATGATCGCAATGCCATGCTTGATTTCATTGGGTTTGATGATCAAAGGTGGCGTGACATGAATTCGGTTATTTACAATAAAGGTGAGTAGTCCAAGCTCAGTGAGTTTTTGTTTTATTTGCCCCATTTTCGTGTTGCTTAATGGCGTTTTGGTCACTCGGTCTTCAACCAACTCAAGGGCCCAAAACATGCCTTTTCCGCGAATGTTACCAATGACGCTTCGTTTTTCCATTAACGCACTTAAGGCTGGGCCAAGAAGTGAGCTTCCAATTTCATCGGCATAATGAACGATCCCTTCTTCTTCCATCGCATCGATGGTTGCGACAATCGTTGCCATCGCTAATGGATGTCCAGAGTAAGTGAGTCCGCCCATAAAAAATTCTGACTTAAAGAACTCACAAATGGGTTCGCTGACAATCACCCCACCAACCGGTACATAACCTGAGTTTACCCCTTTGGCAAAGGTCACCAGATCTGGCGTAACATTGAAATGTTCAAACGCAAACCATTTACCTGTACGGCCAAAACCGACCATAACCTCATCAAAAATCAATTGAATACCATGCTGCGTCGCAATGTCGCGCACTCCCTGTAAATAGCCTTCAGGCGGTAGCAAAAAACCCGCGGTTCCAGGAATCGTTTCTAATAAAATCGCGGCAATAGAGCTTGGGCCTTCACATTCAATCACTCGTGTTAGGTGCGATAGCGCGCGTTCGCACTCTTCTTGCTCTGATGTTGCATTAAATTCGGTGCGATACAGATAGGGATTAAAGAAGTGCACGTGACCACGGCTGTATTCATTGGGAACACGTCTAAAGTCTCCCGTGGCAGCAATGGCAGCTCCGGTATTACCGTGGTAAGAGCGGTAAGCCGATAGAACTTTGTCACGGCCGGTAAATTGCCTTGCCATACGGATAGCATTTTCATTGGCATCGGCCCCAGCGTTAGTAAAAAATACCTTCTTGAAACGGTTTGGCACTCGCTCAAGAATCCGCTTCGCTGCCAGGCCGCGAGTGATATTTGCCGTTGCTGGAGCGACAGTGGCGAGAGTATCGGCTTGCGCTTTAAGCGCGTCAATCACCTTGGGGTGCTGATGGCCAATATTGGTGTTGACCAGCTGACTGCTGAAGTCTAGGTACTCTTTTCCGTCGAAATCCCACATGGTGCAGCCTTGTCCTTTCGCAATCACGATAGGGGTAGCACTTTCTTGAATCGACCAAGAGTGAAATACGCCTTTATCGAGCTCAATCACATCTTGATTAGTGATCTCAGATGATAACAAATCCATTTTAATTCTCCTGTGCAATAAGATATACCCAAGTGACTTCAAGATGCTGGATTCAGAGCCGACTCACTGGGCTGAGGGCAAGGCAAACAACGCAGCGAAATAGCCAGTCTATTTTCAAGTTGTTTAACGCCGCTATCGGTTCAGTGATTGGCTCCCGAAGGGCGAGCTGCCTTGGCTTATCAGCTTTGTTGACGATTTTCAATTGAGAATCACTCAATCATCAAATCCTCGCCTCACTGACAAACCAAGTCATTCTCGCTGAACCATGCATCATGAAGTTACTTGGGTATAGCTCTTGATGGTGAGCCGTAACGCTATCTTGGCGAGAAATTGGTAAGCAGACGTAGTGTCAGTTTAAAAAAAGTTGTGGGTCAGTGCCGTCATGCTTGTCTGCCCAAATGGAATTAACAAACTGGCTCTATGGTATTGAAATCAATATCACTACAGTGAAAGCACAAAAAGCATCTGGTGGTATTCACGCAATGGAGTTGCAAAGTCATGACTTGGATAGAACTCGGTTTTGCATCATTTATGATTGTGTTTGCGGGCATCGTTCGCGGTTATTCGGGATTTGGTTTTGCCGTTATTGCAGCGCTTTGTTTGAACTTTTTGGTTGCGCCACTCGAGTCAATTGTTATCGCGGTCGCACTCGATTTATTGAGTAGTCTGAGCTTAATTCGGAGTGCTAGCACTCAAATAGATAAGCCGTTAGTCACAAAGTTAATTTCGGGAATGCTGGTTGCAACGCCTTTTTCATTATGGGTTGTGTCGTACATATCGGCGGATGGACTAAAGTTTCTCATTGCGGGTTTATCCATGACGGCAGGTGGGCTGATCATGTTGGATTTGAGACTAAAATGGCTTGATGAGCGTTATTCGTTCGCGGTGGGCGCTGTCTCGGGGTTTGGTATGACCGCAGGCTCTGCCGGGGGGCCACCACTTATTTTGTACTTGTTAAACCTGATGATGGAATCTAACCAGCTTAGAGCCACCGCCATTGTGTTTTTTATGGCAAGTGCTTCGACATCGATAATCGGCTTAGCCATCATTGGTGCGGTTGATGGGCAGTTAATCGTCACGAGTATGGGGCTGCTTCCATCGGCACTCATGGGAAATTTGATGGGAAAAAAATTGCATCAATGGTTGCCAGAGTGGCCTCCACGACTGACCACTGCGCCGATCCTCATGGGCTTAGCACTTATGACATTTTTACTTTAATAGGGAAGATTGAAATGAAAAAAATTGCTTTTATTACAGGGGCAACCTCGGGCTTTGGTCGAGCTGCTGCACGGAAATTTGCCAGTGAAGGGTGGTCTTTGGTGCTCTCTGGAAGACGGTTAGAGCGATTGGTTGAGCTTAAAGAGGAATTAGAGGTGCCCACTCATATTATTCAGCTCGATGTGCGAGATGCGGATGCGGTCAAAAGGGCGGTGGCCGAATTATCCAGTGAGTTTTCGCAGGTGACGACACTTATCAACAACGCCGGTTTAGCTTTAGCGCCTGAAGGGGCTGATAAGGTCGATTTAGCGGATTGGCACACGATGATTGACACAAACTGTACCGGTCTTGTTAATGTCACTCATGCCTTGCTTCCCAAGCTGATAGAGGTTGGCGCAGGCAGTACTATCATCAATGTTGGCTCGATAGCAGGGCAATGGCCCTATCCCGGTAGCCATGTTTATGGTGCGACTAAAGCGTTTGTCAAACAGTTCAGCTACAACCTACGTTGCGATCTTTTAGGTACCGGTGTGCGAGTGACGGATCTTGCACCTGGGATCGCCGAAACCGAGTTCACGTTAGTGAGGACCAAAGGCGACCAGTCTGCGTCGAATAATTTATATCAAGGGACGACGCCTTTGAGCGCAGAAGATATCGCCGAGCACATGTTTTATATCGCGACACTGCCAAATCACATAAATATTAATAGAATTGAAGTGATGCCCACTCGTCAAGCCTGGTCGCCATTTGCGATTGATAGAGATTAGGCTTTGCTCAGGTATTATTGGCGTGATCTATATCACCATCAGGATGAATCCGTTAGAATGGGCGCCAGCTACCGATGAGTAAGGAGTCCTGCATGAGCCATGAATTCATGTCAGAAGAAGAACGTATTGAATTGCAAAAAAACAACCCACTGCATGGTCTCAAGCTTGAAGATATGCTGAAACAGTTGGTTGACCACTATGGGTGGGAGATCTTAGACGCAGCAATGCGTATGAACTGCTTTAACACTAAGCCCAGTATTGCAAGCAGTGTCAAATACCTGAAAAAGACCGAATGGGCTCGCGAACGGGTTGAAAACTTTTATTTATATCGCTTTAAGCGTATGCCGAAAGCGTCTGAATATGAGTACTCTCTTCCACCACGAGCTCGTACGTTCCGTCATGGGCTGGAGCCTCGCGAGCCGATGGAACTCACCGTTGAGTCGATTTTGGCTTCCCAAGCCAAAGCCGCATCAGCTCATAAAGAGCGAGCGGCAAAACAACGTTCAGATCGCGCGCGTTTTCATCGCAACCGATAATTTTTATAACTTGGTTATACAATAACCCCGCTTGAAATAGCGGGGTTGTCTGATATTCCAGTCTGTCACGTTATTGATGAAAATAAATCACTTCTGATCGCATACGCACTGCGTTACATTGCGTGCTTTATCCCCTTCCTACTTGAAGTTGCTGCGTTGTTGACTCGTACTCACAAACCTCATCACATAGCTCACCAATGTTTAGATACATTGGTGCTCAGAGGCTCAGTGCGCTTGCCGCAACCTGTGATTCCAAGTTGTTTGCGTCTAGGATGTCGAAAATGATGACTGAATTTGAAAAAATGATGGCTGGTGATGATTTTGATGGTGGCGATCCATCGATTGATTCAGTTCGCAGCTGCGCGGCTGATCTTTTACATAAACTCAGCCAAACGGCCGATGAAGAACGACGTGGCGTATTACTGCGTCAGTTAATGGGCTCACTTCCTGACTCAAGTATGATCCGCGCTCCGTTTCATTGTGAGTTTGGTAAAACCATTTTTATTGGTGAACGTACGTTTATTAATATGAATGTGACCATGCTAGATGGCGCCAAAATCAGCGTGGGGAATAATGTTCTGATTGGGCCAAACGTGCAGTTTTATACCGCGGGCCATTCACTTAATTATCTGCAGCGTCGTCAGTGGGAGACATTCTGCAAACCGATCACGGTTGAAGATGATGTTTGGATTGGTGGCAGTGTTGTGATTACTCAAGGAGTGACCATTGGTGCACGTTCGGTGATTGCGGCTAATTCTGTGGTGAACTCTGATGTGCCGCCCGATACGCTCTATGGTGGCTCACCGGCTAAATTGATTCGCCACCTTAATCACGCTTCTTAACTTAGAGACGCCTCTTAAAATGAGGGGCGAACGTCCTTTTCCATTACGATAAATATCAACCAGTTTATGAAAACCGCTCATACTCTTATGTTTGCCAATGAACCGACGTAGCATGAGGCGTGTTGATTTTATGTTGAGGTTGTGTGATGAAAAAGGGTGTAACGCTAAGTTCAGGTAACGTCATAGACAGCATTGGGCTTGGCACATGGAAAAGTGAGCGACCAAAAGAGGCGTACAATGCGGTGCGTAGTGCCATTGATTTAGGCTACCGCCATTTTGATTGCGCCTCTGGTTATGGCAACGAAGCTGAAATCGGTGCCGCATTACAAGATGCGATTGTGGCGGGTGACGTTCAGCGAAGTGATCTTTTTATTACTTCTAAGCTTTGGAATGCGCACCATTATCCCAACGATGTACGCCCAGCGCTTGAGAGAAGCTTGGCCGATCTAAAGCTGGATTACCTCGATTTGTACTTGATGCATTGGCCTGTCGCGATAAAGCCGCATGTTGGCTTTCCCGAAAAAGGGGATGATTTTATCTCTTTAGAGAACTTGCCTATTGAAGTCACATGGGCTGCGATGGAGCAGGCTGTGACGCTGGGCTTAGTGAAAGATCTTGGCGTATCGAACTTCAGCATCAAAAAATTACAAGCATTACAAAAAGCCGCAACAATACCACCCGTTATGAATCAGGTGGAATTACACCCGTACTTACAACAAAATGCGCTCGTTGAATATTGTCAAAGCCAACGCATCGTCGTGACCGCGTATGCGCCATTAGGCTCGGGCGATCGGCCTGCAATGTTGTGCAAATCGAACGAACCGACGCTTATGGATCATCCGGTGGTTCAGAGTATTGCGCAAGCACATCAGGTCACGCCTGCCCAGATATTAATCGCATGGTCGTTGCATCGTAGCAATGTGGTGATCCCCAAATCGTCTAGTCCTGCGCGGCAAGCGTTGAATCTTGAGGCTCGGAATATTGTATTAACGAGTGAGGATATGCTTCAGTTATCTCGCTTGGATTTACATTACCGCTATTTGGATGGTTCATTTTGGGTGATGCCAGAAAGCCCGTATACCCTGGAAAATCTGTGGGATGAATAGCCCGCTTAAGAGGCACTCAGAGGCTTTGCTCGTTTCCCGCCTATCTGCATCTTCACCTGATTTGGGTATCAGTTTCGAATTTGACGCTTAAGTTTCTTTACTATCGGGAGATTGTTTTATGTACTGCAACCACTGATCAAAGTATTTTTCTTTGCCCAGTGAGTTGGGGCGATAATACGAGCGGCCAACAAGCTCATCAGGCAAATATTGCTGGTGGACAAAGTGATTTTGGTAATGGTGGGCATTTTTGTAGCCTTTGCCATTTCCGGTTTTCTCAGTGTGTCGATTGAGGAAGTCGCGTATATGCAGCGGTATCGCTTTCACATTGGTGCTGTGAATGTCTTGCTTGACTCGTTGAATGGCTTGATAAACGGAATCGCTTTTGGGCACGCTAGTGACATAAATGGTAGCTTGCGCAAGGGCGTAAAGACATTCTGGCATACCGACAAACTCAACAATGTGCGCGGCATGGGAGGCGATCACCAGAGCTTGAGGGTCAGCCATTCCGACTTCTTCGCTTGCGCAAACAATTAAGCGGCGGGCGATAAATTTGGGATCTTCGCCAGCTTCAAGCATCTGCAACATGTAATAGAGCGCGGCATCAACATCACTGCCTCGAACACTTAAAATATAGGCGCTGATTGTGTCGTAATGGCTGTCGCCATTTTTATCGTATCTTAAAGCTTTTTGCTGAATGCACTCTTCGGCCACCGAAAGCGTGATCTCAATTTTCCCTTTGGTTTTCTCTGTGGTTAGGCTTGCCAGCTCAAGTGCATTGAGTGCGTTTCTCACATCACCATTCGCAGCATGAGCAAAATGCTCTCGTGCCTTGCTACTGAGATGAATGGGCTGTTGTTTGAGTATGCTGTCTTGAGTAAGGGCACGTTTTAGCAGTTGCTGTATTTGAGCTTCACCCAACGGATTGAGTCTAAAGATGCGTGAACGAGAGATCAGTGCATCGTTTAATTCGTAGTAGGGGTTTTCCGTGGTAGCCCCAATTAAAATCACAATTCCGCGCTCCACATGAGGCAAAAGAGTATCTTGCTGCGCTTTATTGAATCGGTGTATTTCATCAATAAACAAAATGGTTTTTTGATTTTGCATCGCAAGTCGATGTTGCGCGCCATCGACCACGTTGGCGATGTCACTTTTCCCAGAATGGGTCGCGTTGAGTTCTGCAAAATGGGCCTTGGTCATGTTGGCAATGATTTTTGCTATCGTGGTTTTGCCAGTGCCGGGAGGCCCCCAAAGAATGGTAGAACTGAGTAAATCGGCCTGAATTGCTCGATATAACAATGTGCCTTTGCTTAAAATCTGCTCCTGACCAAGAATCTCATCGAGCGTTTGCGGCCGCATTCGCTCGGCGAGCGGCGCACTATTTTTGTCTATATCAAATAGCTCCATGATGACCTCGTGATTCAGTATGATATACCTAAACCACTTAAAGCTGCAGGGTTGTTGGCTAGCTCTCACAAACCTCATCACATAATCGCCTATGCTCAGGGGCCTTGTTCGTTTGCCGCCTAGCAGCATCTTCAAGTGGTTTGGGTGCAGGGTTTTGCCCAGTCGCTATGGCGATAACTTCAGTGTAATGGACGTTCGTGAATGAAAATAACGACATGACGACATTCGCAAAATTGGGCGTTTTTGAGCGTGCAGTTCGAGAAATAATCGCAAAACCTCCCTTATGCGGCTTAAGTTGGCGTAGCCTATAAATGACAAGGGTTATCGAGCAGAAGGCGATGGAAACACTTACGTTAGAGCAGGCGAGGAAAATGGCGCTGCTTTCGCAAGCACTACCAGTGGCGAAGTGGCAGGGCAGCGCTTATCAAAAAACAGTTCAAGTGATTGACACACTAGGCTATGTGCAAATCGATACGATTTCTGTGGTGCAGCGCGCTCATCATCACACATTGTGGAGTCGCCATCACGGCTATCAGCCAGAGCACCTTGAGCGCATGGTAAGAGAAAAAGCGGTCTTTGAATATTGGTCGCACGCCGCTTCGTATCTCACGATGCGTGACTTTCGCTTTTCACTGCCGCGCAAACACGCGATAAAGTCCGATAAGCAAGGGCATTGGTTTAAGAAAGATCTTAAGTTGATGGCCTATGTGCTCGATAAAATTCGCGCCGAAGGCCCTTTGATGGCAAAGGATTTTGAATCAAGTGTCATTAAGAAAACCGGTTGGGAGAGCAAACCAACAAAGCAAGCGTTGGAGATGCTCTATATGCAGGGCGATCTCATGATTGCCGAACGACGAAACTTTCATAAGGTTTATGATTTAACTGAGCGCGTGTTGCCCGCATCTGTTGAGACTCGCATCCCTACCGCCACTGAACACGCGCATTTTTTACTTCTCAATACCCTGAATACTCACGGCATCGCAAAATTGTCGGAGATGGTCTATCTGCTTAAAGATGTGAAGGTCAATGTTCAGCGTGTTATTGAGCAAATGCTTGAGCAAGGGGAGCTGATACCAGTCTCGATAGGGCAACATCGGTATTACACTCAACCAAGCCGTTTAGCGGGGTTAAATCAGCGTATAAATCGACGGCTGGCGCGTATTTTATCGCCATTTGATAATCTAATTATTCAGCGTGATAGGTTACGTAATTTATTTCAATTTGAGTATTTATTGGAATGTTATGTACCAGCCGCCAAGCGTCAGTATGGCTATTTCGTTCTGCCTATTTTGTGGGATGGTCGCCTTGTGGCGAGGGCCGATTGTAAAGCACATCGAAATAGCGGGTGGCTTGAGGTTCATAAGCTCTACCTCGAGCCACGGCTTAAACAGCGTGACGCCTTTGAAGCCGCGCTCGACCAAGAGTTAAGCGCGTTTGCACAATTTAATGGTTGTGAGCGCTATACCCGTCACACTTGAAGTTGCAGCGGTGTTGACGGGTACTTATAAACCTCATCACATCGTTTATCTCGGTTGACGAAGAACAAAATCAAGCCCGCCGACAATGGCGGCAACTTGAGCATCATTACACTCTTCATCGGTGACTGATGGGCTATCGGGATACACTTCGGTTGTGGTGCCATAAACGCATTGAGTAACGCCACCACACAAGCCAAGCTCCACCATGGGGTAGTAAATAACGCCATGTTGCTCAACAGGTGCACCAATGATGTTGCCATTGTCATCGGGCGGCGCGATATGAGTTACTTGCTCTACCGATTGAATGATGGCTGCTTGGAACTCATTTTGTGGATTGAGCGTGTCGGCGACGGTATAAAACCCATCAGGAATCACATCAGGCTCATACTCTTTGCCGTCCCGAGCGCACAGCGCGGGGCGAAATTCGCTTTCATCGGTGTCGGTGGTTTCGTGCAAATCAAAATGAACCAGAACCTCGCCAAGTGTGGCAACCAATTGGATGAGGCTCGCCGACTCTTCAGCAGGGCTGTTTTCGTAAAAGGAGCGGTTTGGATCAAGTGCATTTGGGTTCCAGCGATTGATGGTTTCATACCCCCAAGGGCTCACGCAAGGCGCGGCAATGATGTTAAAGGCGTCTTGATACTCCGCCGCGCGCGTGGCCATAAATTTGAGCGCCCCATGCACGCCGCTGGTTTCATAGCCGTGTACCCCGCCTGTGATAAGCACAGTGGGTTTGGCTGCATCCCAATTACGACTTTTGATGCAATAAAGCGGATAGCGCGCCGTATCGTAAGACAGAGCGCCATATTGGCTCACGTCAAATTGTGCTGCGAGTGCAAGGATTTTCGGAACGACTTCGTCTTGGTATTGGCGTTTAATGGTCGTTTGATTGCGCCACGCAAGGTGCTCTGCATCGCCCCATGGTTGGCCCAGTGTGCCAATAGGATAAACGGTGGTGTTGTCCATAGAATTGTTCATTTCTCTGTGTTGTTGATTGCACTTAACGCGACATTAAGCCTAAGTGATAAAGCTTGAATAAAGAAGGCAAAACTCAAGAGTAAGTTGTCACAGGAAAAGTGCAAGGATTACCGCATCTCGATGCTCAGGGAGAGTAAAACGCAGGCGATGCCTGCGTTTTTAAGCATTGGCGTGTCGGTTATTCGCTAACGGACCACTCGATGGTCTCTCCGGCGCGAATCGGCACCACAATATCGCCACCAAAAGGCATGGTAGCAGGGACTGTCCAGCTTGATTTGCTCAAGGTGACAGTGTCTTCATTGCGAGGTAAACCGTAAAAGTCTGGGCCGTTGTGGCACGCAAAGGCTTCAAGGTTCTCAATCTTACCTGCATTTTCAAACACTTCAGCGTAAAGCTCTAGCGCAGCATGCGCGGTGTATGAGCCAGCACAACCACAGGCAGACTCTTTCGCGCCTTTGGCGTGTGGCGCTGAGTCAGTGCCTAAAAAGAATTTTTTACTACCACTGGTTGCTGCAACGATTAACGCTTCTTGGTGAGTATTACGCTTGAGGATCGGTAAGCAGTAAAAATGCGGCTTAATGCCTCCTACTAACATGTGATTGCGGTTAAACAGCAAATGATGCGCTGTGATGGTTGCCGCCACATTTTCGTTGGCGTTTTGCACAAACAGCGCTGCGTCAGCGGTGGTGATATGTTCCAGTACCACTTTGAGGTTGGGAAAATCTGCAACAAGCGGGGCAAGCACATTATCAAGAAACGCTTTTTCTCGGTCAAAAATATCAATATCGTGGCTTGTGACTTCACCATGCACTAACAGCAGCATGCCAACGTCTTGCATCGCCTCGAGTACGGGATAAATATTCTTAACGTTGGTTACGCCAGAGTCGGAGTTGGTGGTCGCTCCTGCAGGGTAGAGTTTGGCCGCAACCACAGCGCCAGAAGCCTTGGCCTGACGAATATCGTCGGCGGTGGTGTTATCGGTCAAATAAAGTGCCATGAGTGGCTCGAAACGAGCGTTAGGATTATGCGCATTAATGCGCTCACGATACGCCAGCGCCATGTCGGTATTGGTAATTGGTGGGACGGTGTTTGGCATTATCAGCGCGCGGCCGTTATAGCGGCTAATGTCTCGCACCGTATCGGGTAAAACGTCGCCATCTCGTAGATGAACATGCCAGTCATCCGGACGGGTAATGGTTATTGTCGTCATCGCTCTTTGACTCCCCATATGTTAGATTTTAATAATAGGATGTGAAACTATCACAAATTGAGGTACTTATGAATAATTTAGACGGACGCGACGCGATACCATACGCTCGTTTCAGTTCAGATCAGTAAAGTGGCGGTGATAGTCTCAAACGACAGTCAAATGTATTTGAGAGATTCGTCAGTAAGAATGACGTTAATCCACGTTATGACTTAGCAATGGATGACCAAGGCAAGTCAGGATATAAAGGAGAACACATACTAGAAGATTCTGCATTAGGTGGCTTTCTAAAGCAGTTAGTGGATGGTTCACTAGTGCTTTCAAAGAACCCAAAACCACTACTAGTAGTTGAGCAAATAGACCGACTAACGCGACTCAAACCATCAAAAGGTAAGAAACTAATATCACTATTGCTAGAGTATGTTGATATTTGCGTTGTGGAGCCGTCTGGTACGTCATATCAACTTTATGCGGATGATGGTGACGATGAGAGTCTAGGTTCAGATATTATGCTTATTGTCGTTATCTATAGCGCATACAAGTACAGCGCCAACTTGTCGAAACGTATTAAGAGTGCTCAGAAACGTTCATTAGCAGACTCAGTAACGAAACGAGTTGCTACCAGATTTGGACGATTACCGTTTTGGTTGGTCAGAGACGGTGAATACTATGCAGTTGTGGATAAATGGGGTGATATTGTCAAACGTGCTTTCGACCTCTTATCGAAAGGCTTAACGTCAAACCAAATCGCAGACATTTTCAATGATGAAGGTTTGGAGGTGCCAAGCAGCAAGCGTGAAAATGATGGCAAAGGTGTGGTGATACCAGATCCTAAATCTGTTTGGACTATTGCGCGTATATCCCGTTTCTTTCGTGATAAGCGCGCCATTGGTGAAGTTAAACTTAAACATCATGATGCACCGATAGATCTATATCCAAGAATAGTTAGTGACGCAACGTTCTATAAAGTTCTTGAACTTGCCAGTGGAAGACGAAGAAACGTTGTTGGCAAATTGACAACGGTGAAAGGTCTATTAGCTAGTTACTCATACTGCTTTAGCTGTGGTGCTCGTATGCACGTTGACAAACGCACTAGACCAAGTGGTTATGTTGATGTAAGACTAAGATGTTCGTCAGTTGCTCAGAAGACATTGAAGACAAGAGATTGCGATTGTACTTATGCAAGTCGTGAGTTTGAACGAGTGTTCCTCGAAATGGTAGTTGACCGACTGAGCGAAAGTGATGTTGTCAAAGAGAGCAGGGATGATGAGCGTGAAACGTTAAAATCAAAACTGGCGACTTGCGAGAACGAGATAAAAGAATTTGAAGCATTACTTAAAACATCAAATGCACCGTCTCTATTTCGTGGTTTGGCTGTTCAAGAAGACTTGAAGAAAGACCTCGAACGCCAGCTAGGTTTACTAGCAAAATCTCAACCAGTGGCACTCAAAGAGAACTATAGACGCATAGTTGAACTTGCTAATGAAGCACTAGATCCACTTAACATAGAAGTTCATACGATGCTGAGAAGTATCATCGAACGAGTTGAGATTTATAAAAGTGGTGACAAAAACTCAGTGCTACTAGTTGAACTTAAAAGTGGTATTCGTAGACAAGCAGTAAAAGTAAAAGACAAGTGGACTTTCATTGAACTTGAGCCACTAAAAGAACTAGAAGCAACTGCAAATTAATGTAGGTCAATTATAAGAATATTGGTGATGCTATTATATACGCAGTTGGGGCGATTAGTGTTCGCCCTTTATTTTGAACTTATACCGTACGGAATTCCAAATGAAATTGAAGACAGAACACTTTAGACGGTTTGGTAACGTTCTTGGTGCGTTGGGTATTGTGTCGCTTGTGGTGAATGCGTTTATATGTTTTCACATTGCTAAGATGCGTGATTATGGTGCGGCTGAAATCATAGATACCATTGGTTCATATGGAATTATCGAACCTGTAGCGTATGCGGTGTTCTCAGTGCTGCCAGCGCTAATTTTCAACTATATGTGTGGCTTTGGAGCAAAGCTGATAACGAAAGGTACTAAATGAAACAGTTTCTACTTGGCGCGTTATGCGTCGTTGCGATGATTCAATGCTCAAGTTTGATGGAAACCAAACTTGAAGAAGAATCATTGATGATTGCTGGTATGTACTCTTATTGCTACACGGTCACGCAAGAAGACGTGTTCTTATCGGGATTAATTGAGCATAAAGAGATTCATGATAAGAAGCACGGCGAAACGGATAAACTTGATTTAGACCGTGGTTCGAAGTTATTCAAACAAGCTAATGGTAATGATTATCATAAACAAGTAGAAGTTTGTCGCACTAACTTGCGAATGATTGAATCTGAATGATAAGTATAAACAGAAATATCAAAGGTGGTTATTCTATGAACTTTCAAATCATGATCAAAGGTACAGAAGTAAAGGCGGTTCGCACTAAAGAAGAAGTGGAAGCGCTAGGCCAACAAGGTTACTACAAAGGGAAGATCGTTGTTGCTGATAGCGAAGAAGAAGCGGTAAAGCTGTTTGAAGGCGGTTCACAGCGCAAGCCAGCTAATAGCGAATATAACGCCAATTGGGGATTCTGGATTCTTGCGGCTATCATCGTTGCACTAACTACCGCATTTATCGGTTCTCAGAAGTATAACCCAACACTACTTTATATTATCGGTTTCGGTATTGCTCACTTGCTATTCATCGTGGGTATTGTCAAATCAATCACGCAGACCATCACACAGCGTTTGTTCGAGTTGAAGAAAGAGTTGAAATAATGTTTCTAGTCGAAGAAGTAATAGGATTTTCACTAGGTGCTTTCGCTGGCTCTTTAATATTGGCTTTGATTGTTCTTGGTATCACTTACTTATGTACGCGCAACGATAAAGCACGTAAGGTCAAATCGCGCACACCATGTGCGATTGTTATCGCATCACTGCTTACAGTGGTTGGACAAAGCCAGAATGGTAGCAGTTCACTAGAGATATTTGGTTATGTGGTATTCACAATAATAGGTTATTCACTAGTTGGTATGTACTTATACAAACAGGCACTAAAGAAGGAGTTGAAATAATGAAAGCACTAGTATTATCAGCAGTTGCACTATCACTTGTCGGTTGTTCTATTACTCCGACAGAACAAGAAGTCAAAGCACGTATTGAAGCAACTCAGAACAAACTAAAAAATGATCGTATCACTCTTAATAAGTCGGTGATTAATAAAATCGAAGCGAAGACTTGGAATATCAAAGGAACGACGTATCAAATTGATATGTCAGTATCAAGTGACGAATACAAGTTTATGTCAGAGATTCACGAATATCGACCAGAGGATGAACTAGTTAAGCAAGCACACAAAGATGCAGATCGCGAAATGTGGGACGCAAGGAAGTTAAACGAGCGCTTGAACTGGATCGGCAAAATGGGCGGTCAATTCTCGATACTTGGTTATGCATATACAATTGATACTGCTAGTGACGGCAATATTAAAGCAATGCTTATTCAAGACGGCGTGAAGATAGATACTTTCGAAATGAGAGGTATTGCACGACCAGCAGCAGGATCAGCATGGCGCAATAATGCTATTGTCTATGATAAGAATATTGATAGCACTAAAGACTTTGAAATTCGTGTTATCAACACCATCACGAAATCAATGGAAAGCTATAAGTTTGAGGTGTTGCAATAATGAGGAAGTTATTATTGTTATTAATGTTGTCATTTAGTGTGCAAGCTGAATATACGAAAGATGATGAAAGTATCTGCGTTGCAGGGCGCACAGCAGCAGGGCTTATCATGCACTATCGGCAGCAAGGAGAATCAGCACAGGACTTGTTTGATTATTTTGGAAGCGTTGATGTACCTAAAAGCGTTAAGAGTATCTACATTAAACTAGTCGAACAGGCTTACAAACTGCCTAAAGTAAGTAATCTGGAATATAAAGAAATGGCAATCAGTCAGTTTGAAGAACGCACATATGCTCTTTGTAAAGAGCAACGCTCGAAGTAATAACTTGAAACATATCCCGTTATTCAATGGGCATAGTTAGTAAAATACCGCATCTTACAAAAGAGGTTAAAGTTATGGGTTTATTCAGTACCACGTTCAAGTTTGGCTATAGGGGCGATGAATATATAGCGTTCAGTGATTCTATTCCAGAGGGCTTTAAAGTCGTTTTTCAATATGGCAGGGATGGTAACGGTATTTACGAAGGACAACCAGTTCGCATCAAGGCAGATTACGAAGAAGAAGCGCTAGAGCGCTTTAATGTTGGTGCTAAAGCTGAACATCAAAAGTGGCTTGAACGCCTTGCAGCAGTACCGTTGTCAGAGAAAGAAGCCGCTGAACTTCAATTGCGCCAACAGGAAGAACGCAGGAAGCGTAAAGATGCGGTTGCCAACATTATGACTTCTACTACTTCTGAACTTGTGACGAATGCGGTAATTACAGAGAATAAGGGCGTTATTACTACTTCTTTAGTCGTTGGCATCAATGCCCTAAAAGATATTGCGGCGAACTTTCGTGATGTGTTCGGTGGTAAGTCAGCGACTTACACGAACGAACTTGTGAAAGCCAAGCAAGAGGCACTTGATGAACTAAAGTTAGCTGCGGTTGATATGGGCTGTAATGCGATTATTGGTGTTGCGTTTGATGTTGAGACTATTTCAACTGGCAGTTCTGTAAATATGATGATGATAAATGTTACTGGTACAGCGGTTAAGGCCAACACTAACTAGCAAATAAATACCTGAGTAATCCAAAAGAGGATCAGGTATGAAACAAAACGTCTTTAGAACATTAGCATAACAATCTTACACACCGTCGCTTTGTGTAATGGTCAACAAAATTTGGAACTGAGGCTGGCGCTGAGGTTGAAAATGTAGTTAAACCTGAACAGCTGGTCAGATCAGTTAGGATGATTGAACGGACGGTTGAGCGTGAAATCATATTGACACTGAGTTGCTTGAAGCGCTACAGAGTGGAACTGTGCGGCCTTCTGTGAGGGCTGTGACGAAATATCGACAAGTCGGTTACGATAAGAGCAAGAACGCGCTTGAAGAGCTGGTGAGCGCAAATAAGCTACTGCGTTCTGAGACGGGACGGTATTCAGTAATATAATACTTGGGGTGAGTCAAAGGTTTGTGACGGTTGTCATTTTAAATGCTCCCACCTTGGTCATTAATTATACCCGTTCTACTTGAAGTTGTTTGGGTATATGATAGGAGCCCACGGCGCGCAAACGCTACCGTTTAGGCGGCAAGATGATATAGTAATTATGTGTTTAATTCATCTGTTGTTTTATTTTAAGGTCGTGTTATGCCAGGTTCACAACTGAGTCAAATTACCGTTTATCCCGCAAAATCCTTACGAGGTATTTCGCTCACCACAAGTTTCGTTGAACAACAAGGGCTGACATTTGACCGCCGATTCATGCTAGCTCGCGCCGACGGCTCGATGGTAACAGCTCGGCAATATCCACAATTGGTCAAAATCGATACCGCCTTGTTGGCTGACGGCGTCCGCTTTTCAGTGGATGGCATGGCGCCTTTGGTGGTGCGTTACGCAGAACTTGAGCGCAGCCTTGTGCCTGCACAAGTGTTTAACGATAAATTTGAGGCTTACAGCACCACGGAAGATGCGAATGCGTGGTTTAGCGCTTATTTAGCGATGCCCGTGACATTGCGATATTGTGGTGAAACCACCAATCGTTATCGCGCGAAAGTTGGGCATACGGTCAGTTTTGCTGATGGCTACCCACTGCTGATCATTAGTGAGGGGTCATTAACCGAATTGAATCGACGTTGTTCTCAGCCTCAGTCGATGAACCAATTTCGACCCAATTTAGTCGTTAGCGGTGATGAACCCTTTATTGAAGATAGCTGGAAACGGATTCGTATTGGTGAGGTGGAATTTGAGGTGGTCAAGCCCTGCGAGCGCTGCATATTCACAACCGTAAACCCGCAAACGGGCGTGTTCAATTCTCAAAAAGAGCCGTTGAAAACCTTAGCGACGTTTCGTGCTAACGAGGCGGGTGGCGTGTTCTTTGGTCAAAATCTCATTGCCAAAAATGAAGGCGTGATTCGACAAGGTGATGTAGTTGAGGTTATTGAATATAAAGAAAAAGAACATTATAACGATATTGAAATTGTGGCTTCAAACTCTCCATTGCAGCTAAGCGCTGAAGAGCGCGTGAAGGGCAGTGATATTTGCGATGATGAGCATCAAGTGGCGCCGGTGACGATTACGTTTAATGGCGCCACCTTTATTGGCAATAATACCGATACATTATTAGAGCAGATAGAGGCCGCTGGATTGACAATGCCATATCGCTGCCGCGCGGGCCTGTGCGGAGCATGTCGAATTCATGTTGAGCAAGGCGATGTCACACAGCCTCACGTTCGCGCAATGAACGACGCTGAGCGCGCGCAGGGGTATGCATTAGCCTGTTCTTGTGTACCTGCGACCGATGTCGTGGTGAATCTTCCTGCAGATTAAAACAGCCTATACGCGAGCCATTCTTGCTGAGCCACACACTCTGAAGTGACTTGGGTATAATATACGCTCAAGCGCCGTTATTGGCGCTTGAGCGTGATACGCATTAGTCGTAGATAGTCGGGATTGGCTTGCGTTTGTGCTGTGTTGCCAGATAAATAGCGACTAAGCGTGCCGTTACCGCATCACTTACCGGCTTTCCTTCAAGAAAATCGTCAATTTGTTCATAGGTGAGATTGAGCGCATCTTCGTCAGCTTTTTGCGGAGCTAACTCTTCGAGATCTGCGGTTGGTACTTTTTGCACTAATTGCGCTGGCGCGCCAAGCTCTGCCGCCAGTTGACGCACTTGGCGTTTGCTCAAGCCAAATAGGGGGGCGAGATCGCACGCGCCGTCGCCAAATTTGGTATAAAAGCCAGTAATGTTTTCTGCTGAGTGATCCGTGCCAAGCACCAAACCACCGACATAGCCGGCCACTTCGTATTGTGCCACCATGCGCGCACGGGCTTTCACATTTCCTTTGATGAAATCGACTTTTGCGGCATCGTCAGGCAACAATCCTGTGTCAGCCAGCGCGATATGTGAGGCGGTATGAAGGCCATCAACACCCGCTTTGATGTTCACTGAGATGGAATGCGTTGGCTGAATAAATTGCAGCGCCAGTTGCGCTTCATCTTCGTCTTTTTGCTCGCCATACGGAAGGCGTACTGCGACAAATTGATAAGGCTGGTCTTCTGTCTCTGCGTTGAGTTCATTGATGGCCAATTGAGCCAAACGGCCACAAGTGGTTGAGTCAACACCACCGCTAATGCCCAACACGAGGGCGTGACAACGCGCATTGCGCAGTGTGTTTTTAATGAACTCGACGCGGCGTTTAATTTCAAAAGAGGCATCGATGACAGGTAACACACGCATTTCTTCACGAATGAGCTGTTCCATATTGGTTTCCTTATCTTCCAACGGCTCTGCACTATTCAATCAACAAGGGTTGCAGAGGCATGACTAATTGAGGCTTATCGAGGTATCATATCAACTCAGTTGAAGAAAAACAGGCCGATAAGGGTAGAAATTTTTTATGACTCAAATAGCGCTATTTGGCAGTGCGTTTAATCCGCCCAGCCTTGGGCATAAAAGTGTGCTCGAGTCGTTGAGCCATTTTGATTGTGTGTTGCTTGAGCCAAGCTATGCTCACGCTTGGGGTAAATCAATGATTGATTATGCCACGCGTTGTGAATTGTTAGACGCCTTTATCGCAGATATCGCGTTACCTAATGTCCAGCGAAGCGAAGTGGAGCCTTTGCTATCGAGAGATGGTGCGGCCGTCACCACCTATGCGCTGCTAAAAAAACTTCAACAAATGCACCCTGCTGCCGATATTACTTTTGTGATGGGGCCAGACAATCTATTCAATTTTGCCAAGTTCTATTGCGCGGATGAGATAGTCAAGCGTTGGAAGGTGATGGCTTGCCCTGAAAAATTGTCGATTCGCAGTACAGATATTCGGCATGCACTCCAACATGGCGAATCAGTAGAAGAATTGACCACCTCTTCCGTCGCGCAATACTTGATTGATAGAAAACTTTATACGAAAATTTAGCCGGGTTACCAATGGCAGTTACGCAAAAATGAAAGTCGTGTTGATATCAATTTTAACCGTTGCTTTGGCGGCGCAGGTGAATGCATCTTGCCTGCTTACCAGCGAGCGATCAATCATGCTCGCGGCATCGCCGTGGTGTGATGAAGTGCGACTGGTAGCAGATGAAGTCAGCGACAAATTGTTTCGTTGGCTAAAACCCGAAACCAGCCCCACAGATTATTGGCAGCAGTGGTCACTAAAATCTCGCGACAATCCCGTAGTCTCTTCTCGGCTCTCCGACAACTATTTTGGTCTGGGCTTTTGGATGCCAGAAAAGTTAGAAGAAGACGCTCACGATATGACGACGGAAGAGTGGCTTCGCAGTCATGGTCTTTTGTTTAGCGTTGGCTTTGGTGAGCGGCAAAAAGGCGAGCCAAGAATGCGTTTTGATTACCGCTGGCATGACGACGCCGATAGCGATTTAATGATGCAGGTAGAAGTGCCTTTTTAACGCCACTCGTAGCACCCCATTTTTTGATTAAATGCGCCACGCTATACCCAAACAACTTGAAGATGCAGGTAGGCGACAAGAGAGCAAACCCTCTGAGCACTTCGTGAACATAGATGAGCTATGTGATGAGGTTTGCGAGCGCCAGTCCCACAATTTTTTAAAGAGAAGCGCTGCAACTTCAAGTGGGACGGGTATAAACTCAGCAGTGTGACACTTCGACTTAAGGTTTAACGCAGTGGCTCACCAAGTACCAGTGACGTCGCTTGCTGGTATTGGCTTTCGTTGTTATCAAAAAGCTGTTCAACAATAACATCATGCGCTTGACCTGAAAGACGTCTTTTTTGCGCCTCTCGTACCAATAACGCTAATTTAAGCTCCTGACTTAACGCACTATCTTTATCAGTTTGAGGTTGATCCGTTTGAGGTAATACCCCTTTAAGTAATTTTGCCTGCCACTGCGTTAGGTGTTGTGTTAATGAATTTTCTGTTAGCAAGGGAGTTATCTGGGTGGCTTGGCGTTTGAGCACCACAAGCAGCTCGTGTCTTGCCTCCGCCTTGTCGTTTGGCATATTGGCGTCACACTCTTGAAAATCCACTAGCGTGTCGAACAGCGCGCTCACCAATGGCGTTGATGTTACAAATCCGGCTTGATGAGAAAAGCGGTCGTTCAGGCGCACAGAAAAATGGCACTGGTCAATGTGACTGTTGGGTAAGAAAGTCACGGCACTTAAACAATCCTGTGGTAGCCAAAACAGTTGGTTCGGCTCCACCGCAAATTCGGTTTTTCCAAGCTTGATTAAAGCAAGCCCTGAGCGCACGCGAAGCCAAACGTGTTTTAGCGTACGTTTGCGAGAGGTGCTATGCAAATGATCGTAGTGAGAGCTGAAAAACTCGATTGCGTAGTTCATGATTGATTACCAAATCCAAAAGTCTGTTTCGGCACCGCTTGACGCTATCAGGGTCGCATTTTCGGTGGGGCGTAAGGGTATCGTGTCTTGTGTCAAAAGCCAACACTGCTGAAACGACAAGTTGTTTGGGTATCGAATGACTGGTATGACCTTGGCGTAAATCATCGTAAGTTAGCTGCATGGAAAAACAACACAGCGTAAACTATTGCAGCCTTTTTATTGATGTATTTACCTATGATTCAAGATACGGACCCTTATATCGATATTCGTCCTTATAACGACGATGAAATCCCTGCTGCAATCGAACGTCTGATTCACGACGACGAGTTTATTCACGCGATCATTAAGCATCGCTTTGCTGGTAAACCTGTGTGGTTTGGTCGTCTCATTGCGCCCTTTTTGCGGATATATTTACGCAATAAATGGCGTCGTTTAACCACGACGGAAGCAATTCAAGCTGAAATTAAGGTTTATCTCGATAAGATTTTATCGACGACAACCGATGGCGTCACTTATTCTGGTCTTGAAAAATTGGATTCGAATACATCGTATTTGTTTGTTTCCAATCATCGTGATATTGCCATGGATCCCGCGTTGGTCAATTACGGTATTTATTTGAATGGTCATCGAACAGTGCGGATCGCCATTGGCGATAACTTATTGAAAAAGCCATGTGCAACCGAACTGATGCGTTTAAATAAGAGTTTTATTGTCAAACGTTCTGCCAAAGCGCCACGTGAAATGATGAAAGTTCTTGGTCAACTCTCTTCTTATATTAAACATTCATTAGAGACGGGCAATTCCGTTTGGATAGCGCAACGTGAAGGTCGTGCGAAAGACGGGAATGATGTAACCGATCCGGCGATTTTAAAGATGTTTTATGTTGAAGGGCGTAAGCGAAAATTAAGTTTTGCTGATTATATGAAGAGTTTGCGCATTGTGCCGGTAGCCATTTCATATCAAAACGATCCTTGTGATATTGCGAAAGCAAAAGAATTATTTGAGAAAGCAACTCACGGACGTTATGAAAAGAGTGAATTTGAAGATATTGATAGCATCATTCAAGGCATTATTGGTGACAAAGGTGCGGTTCACGTCGCATTTGGTGAAGAGCTGCAAGGTGACTATGAAACGCCGGAGGCGTTAGCGCAAGCGATTGATGAGCAAATTCATCAGCATTACCATTTATACCCGATCAACCGATTAGCGGCAGGTCAGGAAGATGAGTTGATATCAGAAGATGTACGAGCGCAACTGGCGGAAAAATTGCGTGCTCTACCAGAAGGGGCGCAACAATATTTGGTCGCCAGTTACGCCAATCCGGTCAATAACCAGCATTAATTTGTTTGATTAGCGCGCCACGGCGCCGCCTAGTGTGAGTTGGGTGGGCCAGCGCGTTATTTGATTACCGCCTAAAAACAGATTGCCATGGATGGTGAGCGTGTCAGGTAGTTCAGTTATAGCGGAACCCCCAAGGTAAAGATTACCTTCCACGATGAGCCCCTCAGGCAGCTGCTTGAGCGGTGTTCGTATCACGCTCAAATCGCCGCGAACGCGCAGTTTGGCAGGAAGTGATTGTAACGGCGTGTCGCTTAAATTAAGAAAGCCACCCAGTTGAATGCCTGCTGGCCAGCGGACAATTTGACTATTCGCAAGGTTGGCATAACCACGAATTCGTGTTTGCATGCCGATACGGCTCAAAAGGCTATGACTGGCTTCTAAGTTGCCTTGAATTACCGTGCCACTAGGAAGCGCAGAAATCGGTGAACTGGCGATATTGAGGTTACCTTTTACCGCCAGCCCTGAGGGTAAGCGAGAATACGGTTTATTGCGCAGATCGAGATTGCCGTAGTTATCCAGGTGATTAAGCAGTTGGTAGTGTTCTATCGCTATGGCAAAGGGAGAGAAGATGATAAGAACCAGAGCCCACCTGATTGAACTTAACCGCCAGTTTTTTAAGTTCATAAACGCCTCGATACTGATTGGGGGCAAATAGAGTTGCGTCTTAAAATCTAAAAGCGAATAGAAGCTCGCTTTTAGATTCATATATGGGTATACAACGCGTTCGTGTCGATTAACGAGCCAGCGAACGAGATTTGAGTTCAAAGATCAGTTTCTCTGCACTCACCTCAAACTTAAAACGAGCATTTAACTCTTGGCTGTCCTGATTGACAGGTGCCACTTCGAACTCGACATTTGCGTTAACGCTTTGAGCTAGCGTTGTGTAGCGAGCCAACTCGGCTTCAAGCGCCTCTTGACCATTGGCATAGATCGTCACTTCAGCCACATCGTCACCTTCTTTGATGATGAAGCCAATTTCACCTGCGCAGCCGCACGCTTCACAAACGGTGTTTTCTTCTAATTGTGTGGTCATAATTATTCCTCATACAAAAGCTGTGGATATTCTACCAGCAAATTGATCACTCGCTAGCAAAAAGTCATCCTGAAAAACAAAATTTATCGCCTGTCGTGTGGTAAAAAACAGTGTATTTTTGCTGAAAAAAGACAGAGCCTATATGCATATTTGACTGAATTTCTACGTGATCTAGTTCAATTTTCGCGGTCTCACTTAATGAGAAAACCATTTAAAACGGGGTCTGTTGGTTGCTTAACATGTCAATTTGTAAGAGTATTCTCCAACAATAAAAATAATGAGACTCAAAAACGTTTGAATACGTCCGGGGGCTTAAATTTTTCTAAACATGCTAGATACAGTACGGCCTGTGGTGAAAGTAAGTGCTTAGGTTATAGTATGAGAAACGGTTTGAGTAGTATGTGGTACTTAACCAAATTAACGTGGCTAAAGGCGCTGAATTTGCAGCTTAGCTAAGCATTAAAGCGATGAAGAGAGCCGTGACAGTAGGTTGGATGAGTACTCATAAGGTTGGTCAGTCAGAAGGATATGATCATAGTGATCAGCGGTGTAAGTAGGCAGTGTTTGCGAGTTATGATGCGAATGTGATTTCACTGTCTTTGTTTCAAAGCGAAGTAACGCGATATTAAATGTTCCTTATTCAAGTGAAAGACGCGGATGGTCTATTTAGCGTACTCACTCACTAAGTTACGATGACAATTTACTGATTGAATGTTTGATACTTAGTCAGGGCCAAGTGTGTCGCTGCCATATTCGCCGAGAAAGCGTTGATAATTTCGTCCGTGCACAGAATTTTCTTGATGGACGTTAACTTAGAGAAGAACCAAAGATGCCGAAGCGTAGTAAAGAAGATACAGAAGTTACGATACAGAAAATTATGGACGCTGTGGTAGACCAGCTTATTCGCCTGGGATACGACAAAATGTCATACACAACGTTGAGTCAGCAGACTGGCGTGTCGCGCACGGGCATCAGTCATCACTTTCCCAAGAAAACGGATTTCACAGCGGCATTGGATGGTCGTATTTTTAAGATGTTTGTTGAACACCTTGAATTTACAAAAAATTTGGAAGATTTTTCTCAGAGTTGGCTGGCGGCGCTAGAAGATCAAGAGTTTTTGGCGATTTTGCGTCTGTTATTCCATCATATTGTCGCTTCGGAAAAAACGCATCAATTTGCCTCCGCAGGTGTCGATCGTCTATACAAGACGGTTGCTCAAGCATTTGGGGCTAGCGGTGAGCGCGAGCTAGAATGGTTAATCGGCAAATCTTTAATTAGAATGAGCCAGTAATCTGAGCGGTACGCTCATCGTCACGTTGTTTGGGTATCATTCAGCTCTGTGCATAAGGGCGAACGTGTTTGCTACTTTCTCGCAACGTTGATTATCTCAAGAGCAGAATGAGTGCCCCTGTGTCTAGGGGCATTTTTTCAACTTGAATTCAGCTTGTTGCGAGGTATCTTAGAGTGAGTACGAGATTTTAACGTACGCCTAAGGAGTCGATATGAAACCCATTAGCAAAGCGTATCATGAATTTTGCTATCCCTTTATTTATGAAGACAGCCCGGTGTGTGATTTTGAGATTTTAGCCGATGAGCTTTGTTCGCGTATTGGCTTGTTGCTCACTCGAGAACTACCAGCAAACGTTGGCGATATATTGGAGCGGCTTCAGCCAAATGTTTATCACCTTAATGGTTCGGTTCGCGGAAAATTAGCGATAGACGATGCTCAATTTGATGAATTGCTGTCAGACTATCAATGGCTGCGCCAAGAGTTGGAAGGAGGCTTTGTTGGGTTTGTGCTGCCAGGAGGACACCCAGTCGCGGGTGAGCTCCATTTGTGTCGGTGCAATGCCAAAAAAATTGTCCGTGCCTTGGTCGCGATAGAGCACTCCGGCAAGAAGTCACCAGCGCCTATTTTGTTTCGCTATGCCAATCTGCTCGCCAATGTGATGTACGCGCTCGCCTCTTATACCAATCGTATTACGAAGACAAAAGAAGTTGAATTTGTCAGCCGTAGTTATACGCTGCCTAAGCCTTCTAACACCGATGGAAACTGCGCAGATTGAAGCGACCTGAGCGCAGTCGTCACATCTGCGAGAACGAATTTATATCCGTTCGACTTGAAGTTGCAGCGTTGTTGGCTGGCTCTCACAAACCTCATCACATAGTCTATCTATGTTCACGAAGTGCTCAGAGGCTTTGCTCGTTTGCCGCCTACCTGCAACTTCAAGCTGTTTGGGTATAGATTTAAGCTGGGAGTACTCGCTGCTCTAAGTGCTTAGCGCCGCGAAGCATCGCTTCGATAAGCTCACCTGCGTTAAATTTCTCCAGAGCCTCGTGCGCACCAACTTGGTGAGCGCGATCAACACAAATTTCGCTCGAAAGAGAAGTATGCAAAATGCAGTAAGCACGGTTCAGCGCGCTGTCATTTTGAACTTCAAACGCTAATTCATAGCCATCCAGCCCGGGCATTTCGATATCGCTGACCAGTAAGTCAATTGGGCGCTGCGCTTGCGCGCTCTGTCGCATCATTTCAAGCGCCTCTGCACCATTTGCGCAGATTTGGTAGCTGATATTGATGCTATCAAGCGCATCGGCGAGCTGTTTTCGAGCGATAGAAGAGTCATCGACCAAGAGAATGTTCAGTGCTTTCAAACGCTCGCGCTCAACATCGGTTAGCATTGGGATTTTGGTATTTTCGTATTGCGGATAAATTTTTGATAACAGCAGTTCCACATCCAACATCTGTACAATTTCATCGTTATACCGAGTGATCCCCGTGATAAAGACGTTATGGCCGGCAGAGGTTGGTGGCGATTCTATCGCCCGCCAATCACACTCAATGATTTTTTCGATGCTTCGCACCATAAAGGCGACTACGGTGCGAAGGCAATCTGTCACAATCAGGTAGCAATTTGCGTATTCTTCTTTGGTGATCGGGCGAAAACCTATCGCAGCGGCCATGTCGATGACAGGCACAGTTAAATTGCGGATCGTCACAGTGCCAATCACATGTTGGTGGGAATAAGGGATCTGCGTCGTGGGCTGATAAGGCACGATTTCACGCACTTTCAATGTGCCAATCGCAAAGTTTTGCCTTAACGTGAGTTTGAAAACCAACATTCCTTGTGACTGGTTGGCTTTGCTTAACGTTTTTGTTTTGCTCGCACCGATCGCCATTTTCCATTCTCGCAGATTCTAGGTCCTTAAATTCTAACCGATTATGCCTTCACGACAAGAGAGCAAGTGCACGAAATGTTTGTGATCTTTGTACCGTTTCTTAATTTGCCTTAGTCAATCAGATTTATTGGTGTGGCGTTTCGCGCAATGGGCGTTGTAGCGGTATACACAGTGTGGTGCTAAGTGAAAGCGTGGTCTTTGTAAAGGGTTTAAGATACACTGCCGCGGTTTTTGAAGAGGAGTAAGTCAATGGCCAATACCGCCCATGCACTGCATATTTTGGTGAAGCACAAAGAGCAAGCCGAAGATATTATTAAACAGTTGAAAAAAGGCGCTAAATTTCAAACGCTAGCGAAAAAGTACTCCAGTTGTCCCTCAGGTAAAAATGGTGGCGATCTTGGTGAATTTCGTCGCGGCCAAATGGTGCCTCAGTTCGACAAAGTTTGCTTTAGTGGCGAGACGTTAGTTCCCCATCTGGTAAAAACCAAATTTGGCTGGCATGTGGTTAAGGTGTTGTACCGCACTTGAGCTGATACAACCATAGCCCTATGAGGGGCTACGAAAATTTCAGTGATTCATACACAGAGTAAAAAAGGCTGGCCTAGAATGCCAGCCTTTTCTATTTTTATGTTGTCGTGTAATGACCCAGCAAAAATTGTACAACTTAAGCCGCTAATTCATAAGCTTTAGCTGGCTTTTTCGTATTTAGCACTTGATGTGGTCGTTCCGTATTGTAGAACTCAAGCCACTTGCCTACCGCTGCTCTGGCCTCATGCATCGACGTAAAATTGTGTATCCAGATACATTGCTCTTTGATGGTTTTGATTAGCCGCTCAACCATGCCATTTTGCTGAGGTGTATGAGTGTGAATGAACCCCTGCGTTAACCCGCATTGCGTGGCCAGTGTGGTATATAAACGTGAGGTAAAGACTAAGCCATTGTCGCTAGGTAGTTGCAAGCCTGGTGTCGCTTTACCTATGACTCCATATCGAGTCAGTAGCGCATCTTCAAGCGCTGCAACGGCTGATTTCGCATTTCCACGTTTGCTTAGACTCCAGCCCAAAACCTCCCGAGTATGACAATCCATCACCAGTGTGAGCGCAAACCAGCGATCTTGTTCGCCACACCACAAGCGTGCAATATCGGTAGACCAACACATATCAGGTGCGTGAGCAACAGATGCTTTTGTTTCACACGAGGTCTGAAACCAAGCGCTTTTTCCTACATTGCCAACCTTTCAAGCTCATCAGTCGCTGAACTGTGTTCTTGTTCTCTCCAAGCATGAAGACAGCTGTGCGATAGCCTGCGTAAGGCAAAGCATCAATGACACGCTTTATCCGGCTTGCTAACCACTCGCTCACTTTCGGCTTCCGAGTTTTCTCTTGGTAATAAAAAGTGCTGCGAGCCAACCCAGTCCAACGACACAGTTGGCTTATGGATACCGCATCACCTTCTTTGGCCATCTCATCCCTGATAGCGAGGATCAGTCGTCTTGGTCGAGATGGCGATTGAGCTTTTTTAGGAATTTGATTTGCAGCATGGCCTCCCAATAAGCCGCGTGTAAATCATCAATCTTTTTCTCGTATTGCTCACTGAGATCTTTTGGATTTGCTTTAAGCGCGTTCTCCATTCCACCTGCTGCTTTGACTGCAAACCCTGATGTTAAATTTAAAATGGCACGGTTAAAGCAGGGGACTTACCAGCTAGAAATCGTCGATTATACAGTTGCTTAGTTTATCGCGGTTAAACTTAGCATAATGAATATATAGAGCGCTGGTCTGCTCCGTTGAGCGACTGGCTCTTTTAAATTTATTAGCATCCATGTTTACGGCAAGGATATGAGTCAAATCATATGAATGAACGTTGGTCATGCGTATGATAAGTTGCGTAGTATAACCATCAGCCATATTCATAAGCCTAATGACCTTACCAGCAGAACCCGCTACTGTTTACCACCTTTCCGAAACTGACTTTCTAGCACTATTAGAGAGAAGCAATAAGACAGGGCAACGATCACTTAAAGCTCAGCTTGAGTTTGAAAAACTAGTTGTTAGTCGTGGCTTGTCGTTTTCTGACAACTACTTCTTCAAAAATGCGCGACAGAAAGTCTCTCTCATTGATAGCTCTGGAGAGCTATATGAGGTATCTCCATACGCTTTCAAAGCAATCAAATCTACAACTAACCGCAAGACTGCTGCCAAGAAAGAATTCGAGAAGCTAGTTAATACTACTGGATGGACTTTAGGAGTGGATTACGAGTACAAGAATACAAGTACAAAAGTTCCCTTGGTTTGCTCCGTTGGTCATGCTTGCTCTATTTCACCCAGCAAATTCAAGTCAGGACAACGGTGTGCAGTATGTGCTGGAAATGTAAAATACGATACAGAGTCATTCATTACTCGTGCTAAAGAGATCCACGGCGACAAATATGACTACAGTGTCACCAGATATGGGGCTAACAACAAAACCCAAGTTGAAATCATCTGTTCAATTCATGGTGTATTTCGTCAAACCCCATCAGATCACATCAACCAGAAGTCAGGCTGCCAGAAATGCAAATTTGATAAGTTGCAGATGCTTGCTACAAAAACTCATGATCAGTTCATAAAAGATGCTTTAGCAGTGCATGGAGAACGGTATTGCTACGACAAAACAAGTTATGAGCTATCGAGTAAAGAAATAACGATTACTTGTTTGGCACATGGGGATTTTAAACAGCTTCCAAGTGTTCATTTAACTGGCAGTGGGTGCCAGCAATGTGCAAATGAAGACCTAGCTATTAAATTCAGAAAAACGACGGCAGAATTCATAACAGAAGCAAGCGACATACACCAGAATCGTTATGACTACTCGTTAGTCAACTATCAAACGGCTCACGATAAAGTAAAGATTATTTGTGGTAAGCATGGAGCCTTTGAGCAATCAGCTGGTGGACATCTTCAAGGAGCTGGGTGTAATCAATGTGCTATTGATGGGCGCGCTGATAAGCAGAGAAAGTCGATAGATAAGTTCATTGAAGAAGCAAAACATGTTCATGGTGACCGCTACGATTACTCGTTAACCGAGTACAAAAATATTGACACACCCGTCGATATCATATGCTCAGTTCACGGTATATTTTCTCAAGCTCCATATTCACACTTAATTGGTTCTGGTTGTATTCAGTGTGGTTTTGAAAACACAAAGCTCAAGCAAACTAAATCGACAAGCGAGTTTGTTGAACAAGCAGTAGCTATTCATGGTAAAGCATATGATTACTCACTTGTTAAGTACACTGGTGCCAAAGAGTTGGTTCAGATCATTTGCTCAGTTCATGGTGTATTTGAACAACAACCATCTGTTCATCTAACTGGTGCTGGTTGTAGGGCTTGTGGTTTTGAACGGTCTAATAAAGCAAAAACGATGACTCAGAGTGAGTTCATCAGCAAAGCTAATGAGATACATGGTTCAAAATATGATTATTCAAACACTGTGTATGAGCTGTCACACGTCAAAGTAGATATTATCTGTCCAGAACATGGAGTTTTCAGCCAGACCGCAAACTCTCATTTAAACGGTAATGGGTGTCCTCGATGTGCTTTTGTTGCCGCTGCTGAACGCCAACGACTGACCACAGAAGAGTTCATTGAATTGGCGGTTGAAATGCATGGTGAGACGTTCGATTACTCTGAAGTCGATTACGTATCTTCTCATGACAAAGTGAAAATCACCTGTCCAATTCATGGCGTTTTTGAGCAAACACCCACAAGTCATTTAACTAGTGATTTTGGATGCCGTGAGTGCGCTAATAAGAGTAAAGGATTAGCTCAGCGGAAGACAACGGATGAGTTTATATCTGTTGCAAAAGAGGTTCATGGTGACCGATATGATTACTCGTTGACTGAATACGTCACAGCAAAAGATAAAGTAGCAATCCTTTGTCATAAGCATGGATTGTTCATGCAAGATCCAAGAATTCATATCAATGGTTCACATTGCCCGAAATGCAGTTATGGAAAGGGGGTAGGGACTTATGATGAATACTACTTCCAACGCAACCCAGAAGAACGAAATAAGCCTTGTAACGGATACTATGTGAAGTTTAAAAGAGGTGCCGAAGTTCGCTATAAAGTTGGATTAGACTCAACTGGTAATCGCTGGAAAGCGAACTACAAAGGTTGGGATGTTGAGTTTCTTCTTCGACAGCCGATGACGAAGTATGACGCTTGGCTATGGGAGTCTGCTTTACTAGAGCAGCACCAAGTTCATCGATATAAGGTTAAAGATTCAGAGTTCATTGGAAACGGTTCAACCGAGATGTTTCATGTAGACATTTTAAAGCTAGACTTATAGTTAAAAGGGTGTCCACAGGACACCCTTTTATCATCATTTGTTCTTGAGCTTATCTAGTAGCATAGAAATACAAGATTTAGACTCTTGCTCTAACGGTACTACGTATTGGCTGTTTCCGAACCAGTTAAGAGTTCGTGCTTCGGTCATCTTTTTGAAGAACACTTCGGCTTGGTCTCCTACTAGAACAGGATAGAAGTTTTTGAACACTTCGTGATCTGAAGCCTCGTAATAGTAGTCGTAGCTTTGCGAGTGCACATTCTCGATATAAATTGGACCTGTAATATCTAGATAACTAGTTCCGTCGAGATCAATCCAAGCATGATAGTTATAAATAACGTCATGACGACCAGAATAGTGTTGTACAGCTAGGAAGTCATGGATACACATCAATAATGTGCTTTGAACTAGTTCATCATCTACGTTGCACGTGAAGCCAACTACAAGCTTTGCGTCAGGGTACGCTTTTAGAAGCTCTGGATTTTTCAGCGCAGAAAAAGAAGCTGGCAGACATCCTTGTCTCAGATGCGTTTTTTCGAAAAATTTCCAGATGCGGCGAGGGGGGACCTCATTAGTCCAGAAACCATTGCCAATCTCGTCCTCAGCAGCTTTCATGATAGCTACAATTTGTTCTTTGTCTAAACCTGACATTAATTAATCCTCAGTAATTTGATACCAGTGTCTAGATAACTTTCTGCCAGTTCAAGCGTTAGTTTGTCGTATTCTCGAAGGTGGCATAGCTGCTGGCTTCATATTAAAGGCCTTGAGAGCATTTATTAGAATGTGGCGAAGACATGTAATTTTCAATTATAAGATAATGAACATATTACGAAAGTACTTTATCGAATTTAGCTGATTGACTTCTCGCCATGCGATCAATTTTGTTGGTCGCAGTCGCTCTACAATCCCTTCTTAGCGCATTCTTTCCTTATTGTCCGTTAGACGAACTGACCACATACAGTCTATAACCTTAAAGGTTGCGTCGATTTGTGGAGGTTGCGATGAAAATGGCGATGTTGGTGTTTGATGACTTTGAGTTACTTGATGTTTTTGGGCCGCTTGAGATGTTGGGGCAGCTTAAGGAGTCGTTATCAATTGATATTGTGGCGGAGCGCACTGGCGCGATTAGCTCAGTTCAAGGCGTTGAAATCGTGGCAAATCGAGATTTTACCCAAGGGATCTACGACATTATCATGGTGCCCGGCGGCCAAGGTACGCGTCGAGAAGTCAGTAACCCTGCACTGCTGCAGTGGATCGTAACACATGCTTGGCAATGTCAGTATTTGTGCTCTGTGTGTACTGGCGCGGCCTTGTTGGCAAAGGCTGGCGTGCTCGATGGCAAACGAGCGACGACGAACAAACTTGCCTTTGACTGGGTAGTTTCCCAGTCAGACAAGGTGGATTGGGTTCGTAAGGCTCGCTGGGTTCAAGATGGCAATATTTTTACATCCGCCGGGGTGTCGGCTGGTATGGATATGTCTCTGGCTCTGATAAGCCATATCTGGGGTGAGGCAAAAGCGCACCACGTGGCAGATTATGCCGAATATGAATGGAAAAATGACCCAGAGTCTGACGCTTTTGCCGATAAATATACCCAAGTAACTTAAGAACGCCATACCTTATTCGTGAGCAAGTGGCAAAGTCACGCTCACCAAAAGGCCAGGGTTCGCATCCGCTAAGGTGATCTGCCCGTGATGCAGCTCGGTGATCGCCTTAATCAAAGATAAGCCAAGCCCCAAACCACCCTCAGTGCGGCTTTTGTCTATACGATAGAGTCGTTCGAATACACGTGACTTTTCAGAATCAGGAATACCGGGCCCATTATCTTGAATGTTGACCGAAAGCGTTTCACCTAACGCATCATGGTGGCGTTGCAGGCTGAGACTGATGCTACTGTGTGGCGGGCAATACTTGATCGCATTTTCAATCACATTAGCAAACAGCTGCACGAGTAGTTCACGGTCGCCCTCGAGCCAAATTGGCGAGTCGGATTGCTCGACGGTTAATTGCATTTGTGCATCATCTGCCACATCGGTATAAATATCACCAATCGTTTCAATGATTTGAGTTATGTCGATGCGAGCAAAACGATTACGCCTATGGCCTGATTCAATTTGCGATATGCGCAATAGAGCATCGAAAATGTCGGCTAAGCGATGTGACTCGCTGAGTGCATTTTCCAGTTGTTGAGTAATGGCGTCATTTGATGTTTTGGCATCTTGAGTAAGAGCGTATAACTCCAGCAACTGATGCTGCAAACGGGTAATCGGGGTTTTCAGTTCGTGCGCAATATTGGCGGAAATGTCACTCATAGCGGCAACGGAGCCGGCCAAACGGCTTAGCATTTCATCAATCGCGCGTCCGATACGTGCGAGGTCATTATGCGCGTGAGTGTCTCCAATGCGGCGATCCAGTTCACCTTGTGCTGCGGAACGTAAAACCGCTTCGATATGGTCAATACGTTTTTGGCTTGTGCGTGTAATACGCAGAATAAGGTATCCGGTTAATCCTGATACCATAAGACCTGCAAGTAAAAAGCCGGTTCCCATTACCGCAAGAATTTCATCTTCTTCAACGGGATCGTCATCCAATTCATGGATCTGTTTTTTAGTCAGTTCCATGGTCTCTTTCACCAGCTCCGCATTAATGTTGTCTAATTGATAGTCAACATAAGCAAGGGTGATGCTGGCCATGAGAACCAAGCTAAAAATGGTGACACAAATCATCAGCATGCCTTGTTGAGCTGCTGAGCTTTGTAGCCAGTGCGGTAGGAACCGCCAAAGCCGTTTTAACCATGGTGACATTGAAGTATCAGTGAATTCCGCCATTATTGCGTGCTCTTTTTCTCTTTGTATTCCAGTTTGTATCCAGCGCCACGCACGGTTTGAATTAACTGATCGCCAAATGGTTTTTCAAGTTTATTGCGCAGTCGACTGATGTGTGTTTCCACTACACTGGTTTGCGGATCAAAGTGAATATCCCAAACGTGCTCTAGCAGCATGGTGCGAGTAATGACTCGGCCGGGATTGCGCATGAACAGTTCCAATATGCGAAATTCTTTCGTCTGTAACCCGAGATCTTGACCTTGACGCGAAGCGGAGAACTCGTAAAGATTGAGGGTCACATCACCAAATTGCAGTAAACCTTCATTTTTACTATTGAGTTGGCTTGAACGACGCGAAAGAGCGCTTAATCGAGCGAGCAATTCAGAAAATGCAAAGGGCTTGGTTAGATAATCGTCAGCCCCGGCTTCAAGGCCTTCTACACGATCATCAACGCCGCCAAGCGCGGTAAGAAATAATATCGGCATTTCCACTTGCGATGCGCGCAGCGCTTTGACCAAAGACAAACCATCAAGCCCTGGTAGCATACGGTCGATAATGGCAACGTCATATTGTTCGGTCATGCACATCGATAGCGCGTGTTTGCCATTGTCTGTTGATATGACTTTGTGTCCCGCTTCCATTAGGGACTTTTCGATAAATCGGCTTAAGTTAGCGTCGTCTTCAACCAGCAAAATATGCATAGCAGCCTCAAATTTTGGGATTCTGCTCAAGCGTTACGCGAACGTAAGCAAATAGCAAAGCCCCAATGAATTAAACGTGAATCAGTGCGCAATGTTTGGTCGCACCCAAAGTAGGCGAAATAGACTAATCAAACCACTGAGTGTAATCAATAGCATGGTGAGCAGCCAAAGTGCAGAAACCAGTATGATAGTGCTGAATGCAGTAACGAGACATTTTGTTTTTAGCCAGCCGCGAGTCATTCGCTCGTGTTGGCCATGAGTATTTTCCTGCCGTGGCCAATTTGTTCGCAGCTTTCTTTGGCGCAATGACTGCATCAGTTGAGATTTTATCGACGAAAAGAGATGGTGATAGCGTTTATACCATGGTTTTTTTTGCGTAACCGACACCAGTGCGATTGAGTGGTGTATATGAGATCTATCGTGATGAGTTTGCATCATAAAGCTCCTATTCTTTTTCTACTTAAATCGCGGCGTGTTATACCCAAGTAACTTCTGTCTAAGTAACTTCTACTCAAGTAACTTCAAGATGCGCGGTTCCGCGAGAGTGACTTGGTTTGTCAATGCTCAGAGGCTTTGATTATTTGCGGTGTTAAATGGTTTGGGCGTGAGCCCGTCCCAATACAGACAGGGCAAAATCTGTACTGGGACAAAAACGGTTAGCTGGCTAAGCGAATGCGATCGACATCAACCGTTAACGATTCGGCAAAGTCGTTATCCACTTCACCTTCCAAGATGACTTTCGTCTCAGGACTAACCGTTACGCCACGCCATAGGTCGTCGTCAATTTCAATTTCAACCTCGCCACTGGCATCTTTAAATAAGTAATTTTCGTTACCAAGGCTTTTGACTAAGTAACCGGTTAAAACCACTGGCGTATCGTCATTAGCTTGCACCGCTTCAGAAACGGTTGTGATGCCTGAAAATGGCCCGTTAAAACCGCCACCTAGGTTATCGTTTTTAGCCATAGTGGCCGCTGAAAATAGGGCGATAGGAAGTGCGATGAATTTAATGATTGAATGGCGCATGATGAAACCCTCTGTTGAGTGTGTGAATCAATTTGATGGATACATCATAATCACGCGGTTATACGCCATGCTTTCTTCAGGTATACATTTTTGTAAACTCACGCCAGTGGTGCGCAAGAGGCTAGCTTTTACAAACCTCATCACACAGTTCGCCTATGTTCACGAAGGGCGCAGAGGCTTTGCTCATTTGCTGTCTACCAGTAACTCATAATACTCGGACTTAGAACGATTTAAGCTGTGTGAGTACGTCGTTGAGCGAAGGTAACACAGTGTGGCCGAGGGCGAGGATCTCGCTGTTAGGCTCAACTAAATCGGGAACTTGGTAGGTGGTCATTTCAGCAGATACGGCAGCGAGAACGCCGTTATTCGAGTCTTCAAAGGCGAGACACTGCTGGGGCTTAAGACCAAGGCGCTTGGCGGCGAGAAGATAAATTTCAGGATCTGGCTTGCCTTGTGAAACTTCGCAGCCGGTTGTGACATGATCAAAGTAGCCAATGAGCCCTGCTAGGGTGAGTTTGCGCAAAGAGACGTCGCGCTGTGAGGACGTGGCGACAGCCAGCTTAATCCCTTGTGCTTTTAACCAATCGAGAAGCTCAATGACCCCTGTTTTTTTGGGGATGGCTTGTTCAGTCACAAGAGCGGTGTAGTGGGTTCGCCACTCTTGATGCAATTTATCGTAATTGTCGCCGTATAATTCACGAAAAATGCGTTCAATGCCGACGGCATTACGCCCAATGATTGAGAGGTAAATGTCGCGGTTAAATGGATTGTTGGTGGTGATGCACGCTTGTTCAAAAACGCGCATACAAACACGTTCGGTATCGAGTAATAAACCATCCATATCAAAGATGGCACCGTAAAATTTCATACTGCTTAATGAGTAAAAGGGACCAATCACCATATTGCCACAAGTCGTTTGTAATAGCTCAATTCGATTTGTTGTGGTAGGCAGTTTTGTTGCGCTAATGGGGTTGCTATAGGGCAGAATGAATTCAAAGTGTTCATTGTTGACCGTTTCCAATTGGGAACGCTAAGTGTAAGCTGCGTTTTCGCATACAAAAAGGAAAGCACAATGAGTCAGAAAAAAGTGGCGTTTATTGGTTTAGGCGTGATGGGTTATCCGATGGCGGGGTATCTAAAAAAAGCAGGTCACGCCGTTGCAGTTTACAACCGTACAGAAAGTAAAGCGCGGGCTTGGGCTGAGCAATTTGGCGGCGTTGCTTTCACGACACCAAAAGAGGCTGCAGCGGGCGCAGATATGGTATTTATGTGCGTTGGCAATGATGATGACGTACGCAGTGTGGTTTATGGCGATACTGGTGTTTTAGCGGGAATGAGCCCTAATACGATTTTGATTGACCATACCACAACGTCAGCGGAGCTGGCGCTTGAATTGGCCCAGGCAGCCGAAGCGAAGGATATTGATTTTATTGATGCGCCAGTATCGGGCGGTCAAGCGGGCGCTGAAAATGGCGTTTTAACCATTATGTGCGGTGGTAAGCCAGAGGTTTTTGCTGCAGTCGCTCCGATAATGGATGCGTACGCGAAAAGTCGCTCTTTGATGGGCCCATGTGGTCAAGGTCAGCGTTGCAAAATGGTTAACCAAATCTGTATTGCTGGCGTGTTACAGGGGTTAAGTGAAGCCCTACTGCTTGCTCAAGGCGCAGGGCTTGATATTGCACAGGTGGTCGATGTCTTGAAGCATGGCGCGGCTGGATCTTGGCAAATGGAAAATCGCGCGGTGACGATGGCGCAAGATAAATTTGATTTTGGATTTGCTATTGACTGGATGCGCAAAGATCTCGGTTTTTGTTTGGCCGAAGCTGAACGCTTAGGGCTAACACTTCCGCTAACTCACGATGTTGATAAAGCCTATGCAGGGCTTCAAGAGCAAGGCTTTGGCCGCATGGACACTTCGGTATTGATAAAATCGCTCAAGAATGGGTAATGCTCGTTATGTGAGGTTATGCCATCTACCCGCGCCAGCAATCGCTACGTTACAGCATTTAATCTGTATCGCGATCCGCTTGTTTGGCACGGGTGATCCAACGATTAAACCTGTGCTGATTCTTTAGAAGCCATTCATCAACATGGCGCTCAATATCTTCTGGGCGGTTGGCGCCTTGGTTCATTTTGAGGTTTTGTTCCATAATATCGTTAATGTCGATACGCATGATGGAAAATAATTTCGCGGCAGCGGGATTTTCTTCAATAAATTGACGATTGGCGACGATACGCATGCTGTTCATTTCAAATCCAAAATTGCGGCCATTGGGCAGACGAGTTTTCACCTGTTGCCGCTCTCCCGGTAATGCTGAAAAGGGCACTTCTAGCCAAACCACATCCACCCCAGGCTCGAGTATGCTACTGACCCAATACGGTTTCCAAGCGTAATAAAGAACCGGCTTGTTTTGGTGAAAGCGTGCAATGGTCGATTTCATAATATGGGCATAGTCGCCTTGATGATGTGTGACAGTATCACTAAGACCAAATGCGCCTAGCTGAACGTTCACCACATGCTCACAGCCCCAGCCTTGATTGCAACCAATGAGATCGGCTTTACCATCACCGTCTTGATCAAACAGAGCAGCCAATTTAGCGTCTTTAAGTTGGGCGATATTGGTAATGTCATACTGGTCGGCAATGGACTTGTTAATCATATAGCCTTGAATGGCGCCACTAATAAAGTGCCCTTGTCGCGAGAGTTTTTGTCGCCCACCCGCGGCGCTGTACATATCGCTGTGCAGCGGAAACCACCCGACTGTGGAAAAGGTAAAATCTCCATGGGCAATCGCGTGATAACCGGTTAAGTAATCGGCAATTTGGGTTGGCGCAATCGTATAGCCAAGCGCTTTTAGTGCGCGATTGACGATTTCCGTTTGAAAGCTTTCTTCAGGAACATCAGAGCGAACCGCTTGTACCGTAATGCCCTCGCCAGGAAGCTTAAGTGGGAATTGGGTTTGAGCGAATCCAGGTAATGCGATGAGCAAAAGCGCGAGCAGCTCTCGAGTGTACCGCCCTAGAGGTGTCAGATAGGGAGGAAAGGAAAATACCATCAGCTTGCTCCTTAGGTATAGCGCCTCAATAATGTGCATCAGTGTGCATACCTTGCATCTAAGTTTAGGTCGAGATCGCCTATTTGCGGATGATTTATTCAAGTAAATTGATGGAAATTTACTAAGCTAACGTTTTTGTAAGGAAAATTTGTTTATGGTGAAGCGTTAGTAGAAAAAGATTCTCCTTTTTGGAGAACAAGGCTTGGGCACGCATTAGGAGCTGAGTGTGGATCAAATTGAGTCTTTGTGGAATTTGATGTGGGAGTACAAGGGCGCAAGCAGCGCGATATTGATTACGCTTATCATTGTGATAAGACGCATTGCGCTTTGGCGTATTCGTGGTGACGGTGATTTTCTTAGTGAGAGCCAACGTAGCTGGATGTCACGAACTAAAAATGGTACTGCGGTACTTATCATCGTATTGCTGTTTTTTATTTGGCGCTCTGAAGTCAGCGAATTTGCGCTGTCGTTGACGGCGATAGCGGTTGCGGTCGTTGTAGCATCTAAGGAAATTATTTTATGTTTTACTGGCTCGATTCAGCGCGCCAGCTCACGTTCATTTCGCATTGGTGATTGGATTGAAGTCGGGAAGCTGTGCGGCGAAGTCATTGAACACAATATGATGGCGACGGTGATCCAAGAAATTGATTTAAACCACGGGCAGTATCACTACACGGGCAAAACTGCGACGCTGCCTAATAGCATGTTTTTTACTTATCCAGTAAAGAACTTTAATTTCATGAAGCGTTATGTTTACCATAATTTTGAAATTATTGTGCCTAAGTTTTGTAATTTATACCCTCTGGTTCCTTTGCTGGTGGAAAAAATTGAAGAGCACTGCCACTATTTTGCAGATGTCGCCCATCGGTATAATGCGGTGATTGAAAAGCATGCGGGTGTCGATTTGCCCGGGGCAGAACCACATATCCATATTACGAGCGGGCAAACCGGTGAACAAATTGTGCATGTAATGATATTTTGCCCAACAGAGCGCGCAAATCATCTGGAAAATCTTATTCGCGCTGATTTTATGACGCTTTATGATCGCCATTTTGATAAGTCAAATGGCGATGTTGTTGTTAGTTAGCTGCTTCTATACCCAAGTCATTCTCGCTGAACCATGCATCTTGAGGTTACTTGGGTATATAGCAACTAACATGGGACTCATGGTTATGAGTCGCTATCATCTATTGGCAGGAACGATGTTGGCGGATGGTGCTTAGTAAAGTGTTGCACTTTTTCAATCACACTGGGTTTGCTTAGGAGACGTAAAATATTAAATTTAACGTAATAGAAGCCTTTATCAAAAGAATTCGAGTTCGCTGACGGAGTGAAATACGTTAAGGTTTCACCATCAGCAATTGATTTGTAAAACTCCCATGTATTACGATTTTTAACCGATAATGTGCAAAATTTGATGGTCTGATATTTATGATTACTTAAGTAGTAGGTGCATAAACAGCACATTGCCATCCAGTAAACTTTCCCATCGATATAAAATGTAGGGTTAATTCCAATGGAGTGCTTAATTTCCTCTCGATATACCCCAAATAACTTCAAGTATTCGCTATTTTTATCTGTGAAAGACAGATGACCACACATCACATTGTTTTCTTTGAATAAGAAAACATTAAATGGTTGTGATATTCCGGCTTCGTCTACCTTTTTTCTTAAACTGATATAACTATCGAAATTCGAATAGTACCGGTCTAAAATATCTCTATGCTGTTGTTTTTCCAATAAAGAATAATACACCTTAACATCGTCACTTCGCGGGAAGTAACCAATATTTGAATTACTATTATTTAGATAACTCGTGTAGTCATCGATTATTTCACGATCTCTTTTATTCTCACTATAGTCTTGATGATTCATATTTATAATGAATTTATAGAGATCGATTCCGAGAACAATGCAAACCAGAAATTGTTTATATAAACTTGGCTGTGTTTTTCCAGACGCCCAGCGGCTTAGTGTTGTCAAATCGCACTTAGCTAACTCGTTGTATCCGCAATGACTGAACATATCAACGACAGTTTCACGGTTCAGTTTTTTGGCTTCTAAATAAGAGGTGAGAGTGTTGGCAAAAAATGAGGTAGTCATGGCTTCACCACTAACTCAGTCATGGGGTTATTTTCATAGTACTTCATTGCGCATTACCTTGAGCATGATAATGGGTATGTTTCGCTTTATTCATCGTATACCCTTCCTATTTGAACTAGCAGCGTTGTTGACAGGCATTCATAAACTTCATCACATAGTGTAGCTATGCTCAGTGGCTTTGTTCGCTGGTCGCCTAACTGCATCTTCAAGTTGTGTGGGTATAAGAAATTTATGTGATCCTGGTTTAAGTGGCGGTGCCGCATTCGTGGCTGTGAACCAAGGCAGGATCTGCTGTTGTGCTGGACGCTGCGCATTTGTTTCAACGAACGGATAGGGCAAGGCATTTAATCTCACTTAAGCATCGGATTTATCTTAATGGAACGGTAACCCGGACTTACCTGTCTACCCTCAAGATAACGGCATTACCTTACTCAGCGAAGTTGTGGTATCTGCATTGCGTTAAATGTTTGACGGTAGATTAAAAAGATTTGCGTAAAAAATGGGCTCCCGCCGCCATAATAGCGCAAGAATCTCTGTAATGAATGGCATTTTGAGTCAAAAAATTGTTCTTGTGCCAACATCGTGACGGTTGATTCTGTTGGTCTTAGTTGGTATTGATTTCGCTTCATTGTGTCGGTGAGCGAGCTAGCGCAATGCCGCTTATCTCCCCCTCTTGCATCAAGCAGCAGCGCCTTTCTTAAAACCTAAGGGAAAGTACTACTTCCAAAGCTCATCACATAGCGCACCTATGGCCTTAGGCTTTGTTCGCTTGTCGCTTGTCGCTTGTCGCTTGTCGCTTGTCGCTTGTCGCTTGTCGCTTACCCGTAATGCTGCCTTGTTTGCCTTGTTCTCAGCCCAGTGAGCTGTATCTGAATCCAGCATCTTGAAGTCACTTGGGTATATTAAAACCAAGATTTCGCACGGTTAAATATTCATCTAATGTCTATGCGTTAATAATCTATGTAATTGAGCAAAAATTTGCTTAAATCAAATATTCCAATTTATATATTTCAATAAATATTTATAAGTTATTTTTACCGAGCGGCAGATGGTATTAATTTCTCTGGCTAAGTATTACACACCAGAATGTTATTTTTATAAAATTGGATGATGGATTAAACATAATATTTTCTATTTTAATTAAGTAATACTTAATTTTGGCGCGAAGCTGTGTTCATCAAAATAAAAGTGTGACAATAATCACCCTTGCTTGGTTGCTTTCTGTCAAAGGCATCAATAAAAAAGCAATAATACGGAACTAGGAAGTCATATTTCGCCATTATGACCAGATGCTGTACTGTGACTGCGTCTAAAGACTTAATGTGACATAGGTAACATTCACAAATTTTGTTTTGTGATTAAGCTCTCGCGGAAATATTCGTGGAATAAAAATTCAACTAAAGAAAGTGTGGGATTTATACTTATGGAAATTAATATCTTTTCACTGCAATTTCACTAAAACCGTTGCGCTTTGTTATAAGGGATTTACCAAATTTCACTAAATTTTTTTGCTGCTAACTAAATCACATTTCACCTCTTGTTTATGACCATAAAATTATCAAAAAATAAGGGGCTCTCAAGACAACTTGTAAGAGTGTTTGATGAATAATATTAAGATAATGGAGTTTTACCATGTTTAAACCTACACAGTTTATTGGAAAAACCGCGCTTTGCTGCCTTGCGTTTTCTAGTCTGGCTAGCGCCGAAACGACCGTTCGTATGATGCACATTGAAACCAACCCGACTGTGCTTGCGATTTGGGAAAGCATTGAAAAGGATTTTGAAGCCAAAAACCCTGGTATCAACGTCAATATTGAGTTTCTCGAGAACGAAGCGTTTAAAGCGAAGCTACCAACACTGCTTCAGTCGAACCAACGTCCTGATGTTTTTTATAGCTGGGGGGGCGGTAACTTCCAAGTGCGCGCTGACGCGGGTTTGCTAGAAGATATGACGACCTATTCAGCAACGCTGGATCAAGAGTTGTCTCAAGCGGGTATGAATGCATTTAGCATTGATGGTAAACAATACGGCGCACCTTACATGGTGAGTCAAGTTGGTTTTTGGTACAACAAAAAGCTATTCAAACAAGCGGGTGTTGATGGTGACGCTATCAAAACATGGGACCAGTTCCTAACCGCTATCGAAAAACTCAAAGCGGCTGGCATCACACCAATTGCAGTGGGTGGCGCGGACAAATGGCCAATGCACTTCTACTGGAGTTACCTAGTAATGCGCTCTGTTGGCCAACAAGCATTCTTAGACGCTATGGCTGACAAAGGTGAAGGCTTTGACGGTGAAGGTTTCGTACGCGCAGGTGAAGAGCTTAAACGCCTAGCTGATCTTAAACCTTTCCAACCTGGCTTTATGGCAGCAGGTTACGGCGAGTCAGCGGGTCTATTCGGTGACCAGAAAGCGGCAATTCATCTAATGGGAGACTGGGATTACACCTTCCAAGCACAACAAGCTGTTGACAAAAAAGGTGTGGTTGACGCGGATCTTGGCTTCATGAACTTCCCAACGATTGAAGGTGGTAAAGGCGATGGCTCAGATACTCTTGGTGGTATCAATGGCTTTGCATTTGCAAAAGGCGCGAAACCAGAAGCGGCAAAATGGCTTGAATACTTCCTTAACGAACAATCTCAAACACGCCTTGCTGAAATTGACCAAATCATTCCAGTGGCAAAAGGGGCAGACAAGGGTCTGAAGAATCAGTTTAAACAGAAAATTTCACAAACAATCGCAAATGCCGAATGGCACCAAGTGTTCTTTGATCAAGCACTCGGCGCTGATGTGGGTGGTGTCGTAAATGATATCTCGGTTGGTATCGTAAACGGTGACATCACACCTCAAGAAGCCGCAGAGCAAGTTCAAGAAGCATGGGAAATGCGCTAATTAGGCGACAGTAAGTAGCACAAAGCTGGTTAATTTGTCTTTCATAAAAAGGCTTCGTTCACCAATTAACCAGCTTTTGTTCTACATAAGAGGATATTATATGAGTGACAAGTTAGCGGCAGTTATCAGCGAGCCTCAGGTTTCCGGCACGTCGAAATTTAAGCAATGGCTTAAAGAGCGAAATCAAGGAAATCGCTTGCTAACCTTACTGTTTTTTCTACCACCGGCGCTAATGCTGTTTACAATTTTTGTAATTTTACCATTAGGAGAGGCTGGCTATTATAGCTTTTTTAAATGGAATGGTTATGGTGAACCAAGTAAGTTTGTCGATTTTGATAATTATGTTCGCCTGTTTAACCATGGGGCATTTGAAACGGCAGCTTGGAATACAGTTAAAATCATTATTGTTTCATTGTTAATTCAGCTACCTTTGGCTTTGGTCGTTGCACTAAGCATTTACAAACAAAGCTGGTCTAACAGTGTTTTTCGTTTAATTTTCTTTTTGCCATACATTTTAGCTGAAGTCGTTGCAGGTTTGATATGGCGTTTTGTGTTTGATGGTGACTACGGCATGATGGCCGGAATCGCTGAGTCGTTAGGTACGGATCCTTGGTATATCCTGGCTGACCGTGATTGGGCATTCACTGCAATTTTGGTCGTAATTGTTTGGAAATATTTTGGTTTCCACATGATGATTTATATTGCAGCGTTGCAAAGTGTTCCTAAAGATCTTATTGAAGCATCAAAACTAGATGGTGCCTCGAAACTTCAAACTATCTGGTTTGTTAAAGTGCCACTCATAGCGGCCGGAATAAAAGTCTCTATTTTCTTTAGTATTCTAGGTGCGTTACAAACCTTTGACCTTATTATGCCACTTACTGGCGGTGGCCCGTCTCATGAGAGTCATTCATTAGTCAGCTACTTATATACGTTTGGTATTACTCGAATGAAAGTTGGTTTTGGTAGTGCTATTGGTGTCGTATTGTTTATTGTGTGTGTGGTGTTTGCATTCACATATCAAAATTCAATAATGAAAGAACAAAAAAATTAGGGTAGACCGGCATGGATAAAGTAAAAAATGTTCAATGGGTAAGACTAATATTCCTCATGCTCGTTGCCGGATTTGTGCTGTTGCCAATGATTGCAACATTATTTGGCGGATTTAAGAGTCTCGGTGAATTAAGGACTAACCCTTTTGGTGTTCCAGAAGCGTGGGAAATGGAACACTACGCAGCGGTTTTTGAAGACGGTACTATTTGGTTACTAATGAAGAACTCATTAGTCATCGCTGGGTTGTCGGTTCTACTAACCCTGATGATAGGCACCATGACCGCATTTACGTTTTCTCATATTAAGTTTGCCGGTCACAATTATGTGTACAGCTACTTTTTGATGGGCATGATGTTTCCAGCTGCAGCCGCGATTCTTCCTTTGTTTCTAAGAATTCGTGACTTAGCCTTGCTAGATACATTACCTGGGATTGTTGTACCTCAAGTCGCTTTTGGTTTGGGATTCAGTATTCTCTTATTTAGAACCTTCTTTGAGCAGTTACCAAGAGAGCTATTTGATGCCGCTCGCGTCGATGGATGCAGCTATGCTCGATTTTATCTCCACATCATACTGCCACTTTCAACGCCAATTTTGGCAACGGTAGGGGTCTTTGTGCTCGTAGGCAGTTGGAATAACTACTTACTTCCTCTATTGGTGCTCAATACCGAAGATATGTACCCATGGACTATGGGGATCATGAAATATCGAGGTGAGTACGGCATCGCATGGAACAAGATTTTGGCATACGTTTCAGTGACGATTACACCTGCAGTTATTTTCTTCTTGCTTGCTCAAAAATACATCGTAGCCGGATTAACCGGTGGCGCAGTGAAAGGTTAATTAAATAGGAATTATTATGGCTTCGGTATCATTTAAGAACGTAGATAAAATCTATCCGGGCAATGTTCATATTGTAAAGAAATTTAATTTGGACATTAAAGACGGTGAATTTATTGTATTCCTTGGCCCATCGGGTTGTGGTAAATCAACAACATTGAGAATGTTAGCCGGTCTTGAAGATATTTCAGGTGGTGAAATCTCTATCAATGGCAAAGTGGTTAACAATCTAGAACCAAAAGATCGTGACATCGCGATGGTGTTCCAAAGTTACGCGCTTTATCCGCATATGTCGGTTTACGATAATATCGCCTTTGCTCTGAAACTTTCTGGTCATACGAAAGAGCAGATCGAAGAGAAAGTACGTCCTATTGCAGACATGCTGCAATTAACGCCACTACTTGATCGCAAACCTAAAGCACTTTCCGGTGGTCAGCGTCAGCGTGTGGCGATGGGGCGTGCAATGGTTCGTACACCAGAGGTGTTTTTGTTTGATGAACCTCTTTCAAACTTGGACGCCAAGTTACGTAATGCAATGCGCAGCGAAATCAAAGCGATGCATAAGAAACTGAAAAAGACCACGATTTACGTGACCCATGATCAAGTGGAAGCCATGACGCTTGCTGATCGCATCGTGATTTTACGTGACGGTGAAGTAGAGCAGATTGGTACGCCGAAAGAGATTTACCAAAAACCTGCGAACAAGTTTGTGGCAGGCTTTATTGGTAGCCCAACCATGAACTTACTTTCAGGCCACCTTAACAATGATGATAGCGGTTGGACCGTAGATTTAGCTGGCCAGCGCTTACCATTGGCAGGGCGTTTGAACGAGAATACCGCACAAGAAAGCGTTGTTGTCGGGATTCGTCCGAGTGATGTTCACTTAACTCCAGAGCTATTGGATAAACCGATCGAAGTGGATGTCGTAGTGGAAAGCTACGAACTGCTCGGTTCTACGATTCAGATCCTCAACCGTTTTGGTGATCATAACTTAGTGGTTGAAGCACCATCGACCCAATCAGTGCAAGAAGGTCAGAAACTCAAACTTTATCTAGATAGCGAACAATTGCATATTTTTAATATGCAAAGTGAAACCGCAATTTACGATAACCACTAAGTCATTTAATTAAGATCTATACCCTCGCAATCGTTCGGTTGCGAGGTTTTTATGCCCGTCCCACTTGAAGCAACAGCATTGTTGGCTCGTTTTCACAAACCTCATCATAGTCATTCTATGTTTTGAAGGCTTTGCTTGCCATCACGCTGTAACTTCAAGTCGTCTGGGTACATTGAGCAAATAATAAAGGAGTCATGATGAGACGCTATCTACTTGCACTGATCAGCTTTGCTCTAATAACGGCATGCTCAAGTTCCACCCCTATGCCAGAGCAAGAGTTTGTAGCAACCCCAATAACGAAACCAGAAAATATCCGCTTATTTGTCGGTCAAGATCTCGGCGCAGTCGGTGGATTAGCCCAATACGATAATGGCTATGTGGACTATTTTGGCCATCCAGCAGGTATCACCATTTATACCAGCTTACAATCCCTCGAAGGTCTAACAGAGAAAGTGAATTACGGCGCAGGTGACAACCACGCCAATTTGTATTTGCAAGATCCTGGTTATAACGGCGTTGATATTGCGATTGGCTTAAGCTTGGTTGACCAATTGGATAAAGTTAACAGCGGTGAGCTTGACGCAAATATTGTCAAATTTGCTCAGTGGATGGCGCAATCTGAGCGTAAAATCTATTTGCGAATTGGTTATGAGTTTGAAGGTGCTTGGAACGGTTATGCGCCTGAAAGCTACAAAAAGGCGTTTCGACGCATTGTCGATGGTCTACGTAAAGAGGGCGTGAGTAACGTCGAATTCGTTTGGCAATCGAGTGGTTATGAAGAAGAACGTGATGATCTTTTGCAATATTATCCAGGTGATAATTACGTCGATTGGATAGCGTATTCCTATTTTAACCATGATCCAAAAGAAGCAGGTAAAGAGATGCTGCGTCTTGCACGTGAAAAAGGCAAGCCAGTAATGATTGCCGAGTTGACGCCTCGCGGCGCTAACCTGATGCTCGACGATGGCAAAGAGCTGTGGGACAGCTGGTTTGTGCCGTTTTTACAACACCTCGAAGACAATCAAGATGTGATTGGCATCATTGCGTACATTAACGCGCTTTGGGATGAGCAGCCGATGTGGAAAGGGCAAGGATGGGGTGATACGCGTTTACAATCTAACCTTTATCTGTCCGGCAAATGGCGTCGCACGATAAAACGTGAAGGTTGGGAAACAACATCAACGCTAAAGCAGCCACCTATTTTTATTCTGCCAGAGGATTACGAAGAGCAGAAAGCGGCGCGTGATAAGATGAAACCAAACTTAACCGGTAACGAAAGCCAGTTGCAAGCGGAGGATGCGATACCTCGTGGTAACGTGCGTATTTATCCTGATAGTGCCGCAGTGGGTGGTAAAGGCATGGCCTATATGTATCAAACGGGCGATGGCCTCAAGTTTGAAAATGTCACTCAGTCAAACTACATCGCGGTTCGCTATGCAACGATCAATACCGGTAAAATCGGGCTTGCTGTCAATGGATCTCGTGCTTATGACCTTACTTTTGAAGGCACAGGGTCTTGGGTGGGAACTTATGACATGATTGAGCAGCAAGTGAGTATACCCGATGGCGCAGATGTCGAAATCATCTTTGAATCGGGCGATAGCGCGCTTAACATCGATTATGTGATGTTTGATCGTCGCTAGTATAAATCAATACAAACCGTGTGGTTAATTCGAGTAATAAAGGTGCAGCATGATACTGCACCTTTTTATATACGCAAGTAACCATGCATCTTGAGGTTACTTGGGTATATTCTCGTCTAATAAAACCAGAAGATAAATCACTGAAAAATTAGTGGCTAAATTGAGGCTCGACTTGCACTTTATAGATGGTTGTTGATGAGTAGGGACGATTTTCGTCAAACCAAAGCGCAGCGGTGTTATCGACTGCTAACGTTGACTCGTTGATCTTGATTCCATCGGCTATCGATTGGCCACAATCGAGGTGATTGATTGAGGCTTTTGGCGATGATCCATTTGCAAAGTTTGACTGCGTGGGGAGCTGCATCGGCTCAAAGCAAAAACCGGAATAGGGTGCATAGTCATCTTGCTCCAGCTGAAGATGACGACCAGTGTTAAATTGTACAGCGGATTTATCAGACAAGAGTTCAAAACTGAGCCCGGTTGTCGGCTCAAAGACCCAGCACACCGTGCGCAAACCATGGCCGTTTAATCGATAGTTTTGTGCGTACCCATCCGGTTGACCTAAACGAACTTGCTCGGCAATGCCAATACGAATTGATTTAGGTTGCTTGAAGTCAGCGGCAACGTCCATACTCGGCAACGCCTCTTGCGGCGATGTATTGAGAGGCCAACACAAATCCGCATCAATATTGACGATGTGATCTGTGATGTCATGATGACGACCAAGCAAATTAAAATAGCTATGACTGGTAATATCAAGAGAGCAAGGAAAATTGGGCTCAGCCCAAATATGTTGAGTGAGTTCGTTATCGTCACTCAGCCGATAAGTGACCATTACTGTGATGGCCTGTGGTGAAGCGATGCTTTGAGCGGTGGCATGATCATTCAATACTAAGCTGGTTTCGAGGGTAATGTGCTGAGCGGCTAACGCAACCAGTGTCCAACGTGATTTATGTAGCTCGGCGTATTGATTTTTAACCGTCTGAGACGGGATCACGCCACTTAAGTAGCTCGAACTGTTAAGATAGCTGGCAGAATCATTATACCCGAGCACAATATTGCGCACTCGATGATCACGATCTCGCACCCAAAAGTTTATTATCGCGGCACCAAGATCGCTGATCTCCACCTTTGTGCCCAAATCATTTTTTAGAGTGTAAAGGGTATAATGGCCCCATTGTCGGTTTTCAGTGGAATTATCAAAATGAATCATTGGTTTTCTCGTCACGTGGATGAAAGGTCAAGTGCGGGCGAAAATCAAATTCAGATGCCCCCTAATAAAAGGGGGGCTAAAAAATCACACAATATTATTATATTTTACTATTAGTAGTATTTTTTAACTTCTTCAAAAAAGAACTCTTCAACACCGTTGAACCCTCGTGATTTCGAGTAATCAACAATCTCTAATGCTTTATCAATATCACCGTTCTTTAAGGCATGATTTATAAGTTTGATATAAACTTCCTGTTTTGACAGTGGCTCTTCTGATTTTGTGATATTGTTGTCATTAATTTCAGGGATATTGTTTTTTGTTGTGATAACGCTCTCGTTGTTGGCGGTTTTTTGATCGGATAACACTGCAGTCGCTTTTACTCTGTTTTCCATTACCACTTGATTGACTTTCTCCATTTTCTGCTCAACTTCAATAAATGGGGTATAGTCGATATCCAGCATCACCTCGCCAGTTGCTGAGTGGCGTGCTTTTAAGCTGGTATTATTAATCTTATTCGCTGTGATGTTTCCAGAACGTATTGCTAAGTCGTTAGGTTTTTCTCTTTGAGTAAATTTTTGATCTTGATTTTCGTCAGTGAAAATCACTAGGTAGCGAGGTTCTGGGCCACTGTCTTGATTTTTTGCAAGAATATAAGTTCCAGAAAACTGATTTTGGTTAAATAAACCTGCTTTTTCAAAAACAATGGTTTCATCTGCAATGAGATCAATTGCGTTATGATATTTATCTAAAACAAGCACTTTAGGTATGAATACCTCATCTCCAATCAGTGATGCGACCTCTAAAGTGATATCACTTTTACTTTTAGGAAGCTCAATCCCTGCTACATATGAGTTTCCAGTGCGAAACTGAACCATTGGGCTGCTGGTGTCGATCATCACATCAATGCTACTAGGTTCTGTGATTTTGCGGTATGGGATATTGGCGATGTCCGTACAGCATGCTGATATTTGGTTATTATCTTGGGATTGGTTTGTAGCGGCTTGTACGTTAGAAAAACTCAGTGCAGCGTAGCTCAATACGATAAAAGCTGTTTTTTTCATGTGTCTTTTCTCAATGGTATAAAATAGAACCATTATATTATTATCTTCGTTATAATTCAGTTGTAATAGCATCAAATTGTGAACGTACTAGCGAAGTAAAAAGAGTTAAACGCATAGTTAAATCTCGTAATTGTTACCCTTTTTTCTTTTATAGTTACAACATTCTTCATAATTATTGCCTCGTGATCACCATCAACATATTAAAGGTGTTGAAGTGATCACCGTCACTCAAAAGTCACAAAATATCTCTATATAATCAATTCCAACTTATCTCGGTCAGTAATGAAAACAGGTAAGTCATCAAAACAAAATAAAAATGGAGTTGTACAATGCGAAACAAAATACTTACTAAGTCAGTGTTAGCAGTTGGAATTAGCACAATTTTAGCTGCACCTGCGCTTGCTGAAAATAAAGCCACCTCTGATTTCGAATTCCACGGTTATTTCCGCGCTGGTGCGTTAAGCAGTGCAAAAAATGATTTAAAACAGCATGACTGGGGCGGTCAAAAAGAAACTTTAGGCCGTTTAGGTCTAGAAGCGGATGATTTCTACGAGCTTGCTTTCGTTCAGCGCTGGGATTGGAAAGATGGAGATAGCGTGCGTATTAATGCTCGTCTTGGTCAAGATAATCCAAATGGTAACGGAAGTAACGCTTTTGCCAACATAGATGGTAAAGCGACGGGTTTAATTGAAGCCTTTGTAGAGCTCGATGGTGTAACAGAGACAGGCGTTCTTTGGGCGGGTCAACGTTATTACGGTCGTGACAACTATATCTTCATGACAGATTTTTTCTACACCGATTACTCAGGTACGGGTATGGGTGTACAAGATGCGGTGGTTGGTGATGGTTACTGGGACTTCGCCTATATTGCAAGTAACAACTCCGTAGGCACCAACGAGATGTTACACGCACTACATGTCCGTGCAGACTACGGCAAATGGCGAGTTGATACCATGTTTAAGCATCTTGGCGAGAACGTGAACGATACCGCAACCCAAAAATACGCGAAAAACGGTGTTGAAGCCTTGATTCAATACTCACCTGAGAATTTCTTTGGTTTTGGAAATGGTTTCTCGAAAGTTGCAGTGCAAGCGGGTAAAGGTCTAGGCTCGGGTACAATGCTTGGACGCACATTCACCAACTATAACGCTTATAGCCCTGGCGGTGTTGGCTTTATTGATGGCCGCACTGAGCAAACGCGTATGAGTGCCGTTGATGATAGCGATGTTACTGTTCGCGCTCAAATGTACGGTGGCTATTTCGGCGAAAACTGGATGTTCTTCCCAGCAGTGGGCTATGAACACACTAAGTATGACGATAGCACAAAAGACGATAATTCGTGGTGGTATGCTATGGTGCGCCCAATCTACACTATGCCTCAGTATGATAACTTCTTTATCGCGTCAGAATTTGGTTATACCGACAACAGTGTTAACCGTGATAATGGCGGTGACCCAACGTTCAAGGCGACAATTGCGCCAACTTGGTCAATCAGCACAGGCTTCGGTCCCGCTCCCGAACTTCGCTTGCTAGCTACGTATTTGAAAGGTAATCCAGGCGTTTCTTCAAATGCTGGAACGGATGATTACGACATTATCGTCGGCGCACAAGTTGACGTGTGGTGGTAATCAACTTAGGTGGCGTTGCAAGCGCCACCTAATTCCCACTCTTAATGCCAATTGGGTTGACTGAGCGCACGGGTAGGCGAGCAGTTAGCGGGGCTTTATCTCTTACCCCATAAGAGATGAAGCGAGCACAGTTAGCGTCAAGAGTACAACGAGCTTGAAAAACGTTGTTTATCCCGAGCTGACGTTACCGTAGTTTTGTCGCGCGTCGCTAGGGATATATCTTGCATTCTTGTTATCTCTATATACCTTCTCATTGCAGTTTAAACAGCAATCACCGAGCCACCCCATTCTTTGTGGCTCGGTTTTTTTTTCGTTTGTCACCAACCTACATCGTCAATGAGCTTAGGTATAAGCTTTCTGGAACTGTGGTTGAATCAAAAATTAATGTTATGTTATAACGTATATATAAATGGATTTAATGAACAGTTTAATGAATCAAGCACGCAGAGAAAATAGAACCCATTCAAACGACATCAATGCCGATATTTCGTCCGCAAGCCATATTCCTTCCGCCGATATTATGGCGATTCCGACTCATATTATTACTGGCTTTTTAGGGGTGGGCAAAACCACCGCAATACTCAACTTTATTGCGACTAAGCCTGCCAACGAACGTTGGGCTGTGCTGGTCAATGAGTTTGGCGAAGTGGGGGTTGATAGGGCACTGATGCAAGGCCAAACGTCACCACAACAAAAACCACGTATTGCGATACGTGAAGTACCTGGTGGCTGCATGTGTTGTAGTGCGGGCTTACCAATGCAAATAGCGCTTAATCAATTACTCAAAGAAGTAAAACCTCACCGGTTACTTATCGAGCCAACGGGTTTAGGACACCCAAAAGAGGTGTTGCAAATGCTGTCTAACCCACACTATCGAAAGATTTTATCTTTGCAAAAGACGGTAACGTTAGTCGATGCACGTCAGTTATTCGACCCGCGTTATATCAATCATGAGACATTCAATCAGCAGATTGCCATAGCTGATCTGGTGGTGGGTAACAAACACGACAGTTATCAAGAGCGTGACTGTCAAGCGCTCAAAACTTATGTAAAAAAAATAGGTCGTGCAAATGCAAAAGTGATCTTTGCAACTCACGGGGTGATTGCGCCCGACGAATTTGACGGGTTGACAGAGGCGTATCTCAAACTCGAAAAATCACCTCATGTACCTCATGTACCTCATGCACCTCATGCGTACCGCTCGTCTAAAACCACCAGTGTATCTGAGCGCGCTTTGCCACAAACTGGGCGTCTAAAGGCGGTTAATCAAGGCGAAGGTTTTCAGAGTGCTGGTTGGCGTTTTTCACCAAATCATCGATTTGACCGGCAAAAGGTCATCTCATTTTTGGTTAACCTTGATGTTGAGCGGGTAAAGGCGGTATTTATCACTGAAGACGGCATTTTTGGTTATAACCAAACCGCTGATGGGCTCACTGAAATCGAACTTGATGAATGCGTAGAGAGCCGCATTGAATTCATTGCAAAAGTCATAGACGCTAAAATTGAAACGCAGTTGTTAGCCTTGCTCTCAGCCCAGTGAGTCGGCTCTGAATCCTGCCCTAGTTAACCCTAGGGATAAGTAAAAGGGAGCGCCAAGCAGACAAAGTACCTTCGCGTGGGGGCGCGTATACCCGTCATACTCAAAGTGTCAGTTGCGTTGGTTTCTCTCATTTGCCCCAATTACTCGCTCATGGGGTCGTATTCGATTACCGTCCCGCTGTCAATTTAAGTATTTTGGGCACAGTACCGCATGTCTACTCGGCGAATTGGGTGGTATTTCCACTTGGCGTTGCAGATCTCTTAGTCTTCTGCAACGCCACATTGTTTTGAGTCTCAGTTAAAGTGAAAGTTAAAGCGTAAAGCGATTAACAATCTCTTGATTTGAGTGAGCGTAAGAGCGCAGCGTTTGGCACTGAGCATCACTGGCTTCACTTAATTTCACAATCTGATCAGATGCGTCATTCACTGCTTTAATATTGGTCAAAATAGAACGGCAGGCGGTACTTTGCTCTTCGGTGGCGCAGCTGACCTGAGCGCTCATATCTTTGATTTTAACAATTTCCTCGACTAAGGCTTGGTTAAGGGAACCCACCTGTTTTGACGATGCTGCACTGATGTTTGAGTACTCAACGCTACGTTTTATGTCATTGGCGACCAAATTGATCTCTTCATTGAGGGCTTGAAGTGTTGCTTGAATGGTGCCCGTCGATTCACGAGTTTTCTCTGACAGTAGCCGTACTTCGTTAGCGACCACAGAAAAACCGCGGCCCATTTCACCTGCTCGGGCAGACTCAATCGCGGCATTAAGTGCCAATAAGTTTGTTTGCTCGGAAATTCCGTGAATCACCGAAACAACAGACTCAACGTTTTGACTTTGTTCGGTGAGCGCTTCAACGCGACGATTCACCTCAATCAGCTGATTCTCCAATGAGGCAATCGCCTCAATACTCGACTGCGCTGCGTTTTGACACGCTTGACTACCACTGAGAGTACTGTCTGCTGCATCGAGTGTTTGGTTCGCTGAGCGGCCAACATCGGCAATCGCACTGTTCATCTGTTCAATAGCGGCTGTCATTTCGGTCATATAAGACGCTTGCTTATCCGTTTGTTGTAACGACTCTTGTGATTGCTCAAGCAAGTGATCACTAAGCTGATTTAAATCGCTTGAACTCTGGCTTAGCGCGCTAATTGCATTTTTGAGTTCATGCTGCACAGCGTTGGTTTGGCGGGCAAGGATACCAAACTCATCTTGACCTTCCCGCAGTGGCTGACCACCCAACTGCCGTTGAGATAAACCGTGTAGTGCGCGATTAAGCACCGCTATTGAGCGTTTGATCTTAAGCGTCAAATAAACGGAAGTCGTAATTGCTAATGCGAGTGATACCACCAGCAGCGCAGCGACAATTTTGGTACTGTTAGCCGCGCTAAGTTTGGCTTGGTCAATTAAACCTGAGGTGTGTAACGCAACGCGTGTATCAATTAAATTCAATAAGGTATCTAATTCAAGACTCGCATTTTGCATTTTTTGGTTTTGAACCATCTGTGCATCATATTGCGCGATTTTATTCAGATGTTGATTCAGAACGCCTGCATCAGAATTGACCGCAGAGAAAAGTGGGGCAAATTCTTTGTTTATCAGCTCTGCTGACGATTCTGATTTTTTCTTAATATAAGCGATCTTCTTTTCAATCATCCGTAAGCTACGGTCAAGATTTGATTTAACGACCCAAACTTGATCATCAGAACGTTGCAATAATATGCGATTGACTAATTCATGGGATGCCGCGGCATGAAAATTAATAAAACTGATATCACGTTCGCGAACACCTTCCATTTCATTAAGTTTACTTAATGTGGTTAACATCGCTTTTGCGTCCTGCTCATAAATGAGTGCGCTACTATGAGCCGCCATTTCTGACGCCGCCGCTTGCTCTTTTGAGTCAATCAGGGCGTTTAAAATACTCGGGAAGCTATCAATCACCGCTAGGGCAGATTCTCGCTCCGTCGCATTTAAGAATTGAAACAGTCCTTGGATGGTACTATTTTCCGCTAAAGCAGCCGCTTGCTCGATGCTAGTGCGAGCTAATGCCTGACTGGCATCTATCGCTTCGAGAGCCTCGGTATCGACAATACTGGTACTCGGTGCTTGGTACAGCAATGTCGCCGTTGATGCGTTGGAAATGATTTGTCGCAATTCGGTTGCCGCGCGCGCGATCCCAATAGCATCTTGTTCAATGCTATCAATCGTATCGTTTAAACGCTGAGAAGAGAGGAACGCTGTGGTTGAAACCGCAGTGATCAGTGAAATAAGCAGCACAAACGCAAAGATGACTTTGTTCACAATTGATTTCATAATAATACAGTTCTTTTATTGACCAAAATAATTGTAATATTGAGAATAAAGAAAGCCAAATTGAAGCGAATGAGAATGTGATCATCTGTTCATTTATAATAGATTTGGTTATATTATTTTTGATCGCGATCTTTAAAGTAAATAAATTCCCATAGATATTGTGCGGGATTGTTTTTTACAAAATAAATTATGCCATTTATAATATTTTCTTATTTAGTTTTTAATTAAACCACATTGAGTTTTTAGAAAATATAGCAATGCGTGAGTGAAATAAAATAAAAAAGTAGAAGAACCAACAATCGTTCTTCTACTTTAGGGGCTAGCTTAGTGTCATTTGAGAAGGCAACGCGTTTTGTCATGAATTAACGACTTGCGTTGGCCTCTTACCTACGTATGAGGTTATCCAAGCAGGCGTTTGGCTGTTGTGATGACGTTATCAACGGTGAAACCAAACATCTTGAACAATTCATCGGCAGGGGCTGACTCACCAAAGCTCGTCATTCCAATGACTTCACCACCAAAACCAACGTACTTGTACCAAAAATCGGCAATGCCCGCTTCAATCGCAATGCGTTTTGTCACGGTAGCAGGAAGAACCGCTTCGCGATAAGCCGCATCTTGTTTATCAAACGTATCCGTTGATGGCATTGAAACCACACGCACTTTGGTGCCAAGTGCGCTCAGTTGTGTTGCGGCATCAACCGCAAGGCCAACTTCCGACCCCGTTGCAATGAGGATTAAGTCAGCAGTGCCTTGGCAATCACTCAATACGTAACCACCACGCGCAATGTCTGCCACTTGCTCTGGTGTGCGTGGTTGCTGTGGTAGATTTTGGCGTGAGAAGATAAGCGCGGTTGGGGCGTCTTTTCGCTCAATCGCCAGTTTCCACGCCATCGCCGATTCCACTTGGTCTGCGGGACGCCATGTGCTCATATTAGGCGTGAGGCGCAATGAGGCAATTTGCTCAACCGGCTGGTGAGTCGGTCCATCTTCGCCCAGACCAATTGAGTCATGGGTGTAAACTTGAATGTTTTGCACCTTCATTAAGGCCGCCATACGCATTGCGTTACGTGCGTATTCCATAAACATCAAGAAAGTCGCGCCGTAAGGCACAAACCCACCGTGAAGCGCAATACCATTCATGATTGCGGTCATGCCAAATTCACGTACACCATAATGAATGTAGTTACCGGCAACATCTTCCGCAGTAAGCGATTTTGAGCCCGACCACATAGTGAGGTTAGATGGCGCAAGGTCGGCAGAACCACCCATAAATTCTGGCAATAAAGGACCAAACGCGTCCAGCGCATTTTGCGATGCTTTACGTGATGCAATGTTGGCAGGATTGGCTTGTAAATCGGCGATGATTTGTGACGTTTTCTCTTGCCAATCTAATGGTAGCTCTCCGGCAACTCGACGCTGGAATTCAGCCGCCAATTGCGGATGCGCTGCTTGATAAGCTGCGAATTTTTCATTCCACGCAGCTTCCTTCGCTGCGCCTGCCTCTTTAGCGTCCCATTGTGCGTAGACTTCCGACGGAATTTCAAACGGACCGTACTCCCAACCCAATTTTTGACGTGTTGCTGCAATCTCGTCAGCACCAAGTGGCGCACCATGGCAATCATGTGAACCTGATTTGTTTGGTGAACCAAAGCCAATAATGGTTTTAGTACAGATGAGTGAGGGGCGAGGATCGGCTTTTGCAGCAATAATGGCGTCGTTGATCGCATCGGCGTTATGACCATCCACGTTAGACACCACATGCCAGCCATACGCTTCAAAACGCTTTGGTGTGTCGTCAGAGAACCAACCTTCCACTTCGCCATCAATCGAGATGCCGTTGTCATCCCAAAACGCGATAAGCTTACCAAGGCCTAAGGTGCCTGCCAGTGAACACACTTCATGAGAAATGCCTTCCATCAAGCAGCCATCGCCCATGAATGCGTAAGTGTAGTGGTCAACCAATTCACAATCAGCTTGGTTAAATTGCGCGGCAAGCGCTTTTTCAGCCATTGCCATACCAACAGCGTTTGCAATACCTTGACCAAGAGGACCTGTTGTCGTCTCAACCCCCGGCGTGTAGCCATACTCTGGGTGACCAGGGGTCTTAGAGTGGAGTTGACGGAACTGCTTGAGATCGTCAATCGCCACGTCATAGCCTGTCAGGTGCAGCAGTGAATAAATCAACATTGAGCCGTGACCATTAGAAAGCACAAAGCGGTCGCGGTTTGGCCATAGTGGATTGATTGGGTTGTGATTTAGGTGCTGACGCCAAAGCACTTCGGCAATGTCAGCCATACCCATTGGGGCTCCGGGATGGCCAGAATTGGCTTGTTGTACGCCATCCATGCTCAGCGCACGAATGGCATTGGCGAGATGTTTACGGTCCATATGTATTTCCAGTTAGGAGTAAATGAAGGAAACCCACTGAAAGTAGTGGGCTATACCCATGCATCTTGAGGTTACTTGGGTATAGGTTCCAGTAGAATTAAGCGGATAACTTATCTGCGATCATCGCTTCAAGTTTGCCCTGGTCGATAGCGAAATTGCGAATGCCTTCCGCGACTTTCTCTACCGCCATCGGGTCTAAATTGTGCTCCCACAGAAACTCGGAATGAGTCATTGGAGCAGGTCTGGCTTCGCTGCCAGCGGTGTGGGTCAGCTTGGCAACCACTTCGCCTTGTTCGGCTTCCAGCTCTGCTAATAATGCGGGCGCTATGGTCAAGCGGTCGCATCCTGCGAGCTCAAGGATCTCGCCAATATTGCGAAAACTCGCGCCCATCACCACGGTAGGGTATTCATAAGTTTTGTAGTACTTATAGATGTTCGTGACTGAAATTACGCCCGGATCGTCCTGCGGCGCGAAATCATGGCCTTCTTTGGCTTTGTACCAATCCATAATTCGACCAACAAATGGCGAGATGAGAAACACGCCAGCTTCAGCACAAGCGCGAGCTTGCGCAAATGAGAAAAGTAGCGTGAGGTTACAATTAATCCCTTGTTGTTCCAAAACTTCAGCAGCGCGAATGCCTTCCCATGTCGCGGCAAGCTTGATCAAAATACGATCGTTGCTAATTCCCGCATCGTTATACATTTTGATGAGGTTTTGCGCTTTTGCGATACTCGCTTCGGTGTCGTATGACAGGCGTGCGTCAACTTCAGTCGAAATACGGCCAGGGATCGTGGTCAAAATGGTTTTACCAATTTCCACCGCTAACATGTCGCACGCATCGGCGATCTGTTGTGCTTTATCGCTGCTTTGATTTTTGGCCCACTCAATTGAGCGTTCAATCAGAGGAGCATACTCAGTAATTTGCGCCGCTTTTAAAATCAACGACGGATTGGTCGTTGCGTCTTGCGGTTGGTATTTTTTGATCGCACTAATTTCACCGGTATCAGCAACGACCGTGGTCAAAGTACGAAGCTGCTCGAGTTTGTTGGTCATAATGAGTCTCTTACTTTTCTGAATAATTAAAATAGGCAAAATCGGCGGGTTGTTTTAAACCACGAACATCAGCGGCAAACAGTGCGGCGAACGAGCCCGTAAAGCGAAAAATATCCGGCCCACCCTCATCAGACAGTGGGGTGCTGTTAAGCTGCGGCCCGATGGGGTGCCATTGAGTGCCATCCAGCGAATAACTAAAGCGATACCATTGATAATCCAGCTCTAGGCGCATATGAACGGTATCGGCATCACCAATAGCCACTTCTTGCGAATATTCGCCGTAAACATCGTTGATGTTGCCGACCACTTGCAACACACGTTGGCCTGCATCGTCAGCACTCATTTTCAAGAAATAGTGACCATTTCGTGCGTAATAGGCGCACAGTCCAGCCATTTCATATGGCGTTGAGGGAGTGAAAGTGACGGCGGTTTGAGCGGTCGCGTAGTGTGATTGGAAGCGGCGCGCAACCAGACTCTGTTCATAGCGTGATGAGAGATAATGACGCCCTTTAAGACGCAAAAATCCTGGGCGTTCTGTTAAGGAAAGCCAACTGTTACAGGCCGGCTCGCGTAGCGTTTGGTACACCGAATTGAGCTCAGTTTGGCTGAAGTCGTCGTTCATCATCATCGGTGGCCACGGGCAGGGCGTTAGCTCGGGCGCTTCTACCGTTACTAAGGGGGTTTTTCCGGTAGTGACATACGGCCATCCGTCTTGCCAATGGGCTTTTTGCAGCGCAGTCTCACGACCTAATATGGAAAAGCCATTGTCGTATTTGGGTATGAACTGGTAGCCCTCAGGGTTGGGAATACGGCGTCCACACAGGTGGCTTAGATACCATTCGCCTTGTTGTGTTTCAACTAAGAAGCCGTGGCCTGCACGTGAAAGTTCAACATCTTCTTGAAAGCGGCTGGTTAAGATCGGGTTGTCAGGATGAACCTCATACGGTCCCCAAATGTTTTGGGCGCGGCAAACTGTGACCGCGTGATTGCGCTCAGTGCCACCTTCTGCGGTGATGAGATAATAGTAGCCATCTTTTTTGAGCATTTGTGGCCCCTCAGTACAACCGAGGTGAGTGCCTGCGAAGATGTTTTTGGGTTCACCAACCAGCTTTCCTAGCTTTGGATCAAACTCCTGCAACACGATGCCACCAAAGAAATTTTTGTTGAGTCGGCCATCCCAAATCATATTGAGCATGTACTTTTTGCCATCATCATCGTGGAACAGCGATGGGTCAAAGCCGTAGTTACCGATAGACACTGGATCGCTCCATGGTCCTTCGGGCCGCTCTGCTGTCACAACAAAACTCGGTGTCGCCATCCAGTTACCGCCACGGCATGAGTGAACGTTAGAAAAACAGAGCCAGAATTTGTCGTCAGCGTAAGTTAAAGCAGGCGCATAAACCCCTTCTGAGTTATCCATACCCATCATATTAATTTGTGAGGTTCGTGTTAACGCATGGCCCACTAAACGCCAGTTAACTAAGTCACGAGAATGATGAATTTGTACGCCGGGAAACCATTCAAAGGTTGACGTGGCGATGTAGTAATCGTCTTCAACACGAATGATTGAAGGATCGGGATTAAAACCTTTCAAGACCGGATTTTGAATTACATGTGACATAGTGATTCTCTTTATTGTTATTCCCTGCTGCAGGGTACATACCCAAATAACCTAAAGGTACTTTCAAGTGGTTTAGTGACTGAAGAACAGCACAAACGGGCTTGTTGACGATATCAGAAAAATCGCAGGTTGTTTGGGTATATAAGCGAGCGTTGGACTGTGAGAAAAATATCCTTATTTAATCATCAATGAAGAAAAAAAAGCCCAAGTTATCTCCCAATGTGAGTAGGCTTGGGCTGAACATAACGTCCATTTAATTGGGGGTACACCCTTATAAGATGGTTTCATTTATCCCCTTCTTACTTGACACTTCTGTGGTGGTGGCGGGTGCGCGCAACCGAATCACATAGTCATCTATGATCCAAGGCTGTGTTTGCCGCCGACCAACAACGTCAAGTTGTTTGGGTATACTCGTTTTACCGAATATATATTGCGATTAAACATCAATAGTGAGCTGGGGTGGAAGCGATTAACGTAAAGTAACCTGTCTCACGATACTATCTGGAGAAGCGATAGAAGAGACAATGCGCTAATCGATAAACTCACATTGTTAAATAAAACCACCTCATATGGGAATATTACTGCCTTGTCGCCAAACACTTATGGCTTGAAACAAGGGGATGATTTCACGTGTTCAAGACACTCAAAATCGAAATTCGTAAATGGAAGGCCAGAGCAATAGCGACTAGCCTCCATGATATATACCCGCTCTACTTGAAGCTGGAACTTCAAGTTGTTTGGGTACAGAACAACAACGTCTTATTTAAAAATGAAGCCGTTAACAACGTTCTCTAAGTACTCTTGTTTGCCCGATTCTTTCACTGGGCTGATTTCTTTGCTGACGGCGTAATCCGCTAGGCTTTCAATGCTGTGATCGCCGGCAAGGATTTTCTTACCAAGATCTTGATTCCAACCTGCGTAACGCTGAGCAATGTTTTTGCCCAAAATGTCGTTTTCGATCATCGCTGCGGCGCGCTCAAGAGATAGCGCCATAGTATCCATACCACCGATGTGACCGTGGAAAAGATCGTCTGCATCAATTGAAGGACGACGTACACGAGAATCGAAGTTGAAACCACCTGTAGTGAAGCCACCCGCTTTGAGAATTTCATACATAACGAGCGTGTTTTCTTCAACACTGTTCGGGAATTGGTCGGTATCCCAGCCAAGCTGCGCATCACCGCGGTTTGCGTCGATAGAACCGAATAGGCCCAATGACGTTGCTGTTGCCACTTCGTGATGGAAGCTGTGTCCCGCCAATGTCGCGTGGTTCGCTTCGATGTTAACTTTAACTTCGTTTTCAAGACCATACTGTTTCAAGAAACCATATACGGTTGCGGTATCGTAATCGTATTGATGCTTAGTTGGCTCTTGTGGTTTTGGTTCGATAAGGATAGTTCCTTTGAAGCCAAGCTTGTGCTTGTGCTCAACAACCATCTGCATCAGACGACCAAGTTGTTTACGCTCTTGACGTAGGTCAGTATTGAGTAGCGTTTCGTAGCCTTCACGACCACCCCAAAGAACGTAGTTTTCACCGCCAAGGCGCTGGGTTGCACCCATCGCATTGAAGATTTGAGTCGCGGCATACGCAAACACTTCTGGATTTGGGTTAGTGCCTGCGCCAGACATATAGCGTGGGTTAGAGAACGCGTTTGCCGTACCCCAAAGCAATTTAAGGCCAGTTTCCGCTTGTTTTTGCTCAAGAACGTCAACCATTGCTTGGAAGTTGTTAACGTATTCCTTAATTGAATTACCTTCAGGCGCTACATCAACGTCATGGAAACAGTAGTAAGGCACGCCCAATTTAGCGAAGAAATCAAACGCAACATCGGCTTTCATGCGCGCCATTTCCATTGCGTCGCCATTTTGGAGCCATGGACGGTCAAAGGTGCCAGCCCCAAATACATCAGAACCAGGCCAGCAGAAGTTGTGCCAGTAACACGCAGCGAAACGTAGGTGATCCTTCATGCTCTTACCAAGGATCATTTTGTTTTCGTCATAGTGACGAAACGCTAGCGGATTGCTTGTTTCGCTACCCTCAAATTTGATTTTATTAATGTGCTTGAAAAAATCTGTCATATCTTATATTCCAATATATCAAAGGACTTCGTTCCCAGTAATAATCTGATTTTTATTAAATGCACGCAATTATGATTTTTTGTTCCAATTTTCTGCTATTTCTTTTACGTGTTTTAGATCTCATTGTGTTTAAAATTGGTGATTTTTTGAGTGTTCTAATTTTCATTTAAGCAATTGATTTATAAGATTAAGTTGCCTGTCTATTGATATAATTGGCAAATTCATTTAGGAAAATAACATAAGCAAAAAATAAGAAATTATAATCATGAAAAATAGGAAGACTAGGTAATCAATTAAAAATGGAATAGATGATGTGAAATATAATGAAAAAAATTTAGAAATGGTTGCATATACATCACAGTGTCGTGCAAAAAATCATCGTCATGGATATGACACATTGGTTTCAGAACATCATTCATTGCTAATAAGCAATATCAATTGTTGATAGTTCTAAAAATAGAAAAGAGATTTCAAAATATGACAATAAAAATATCCGATACATTTTGATAAACACCAAACTTTCGTAATTTGATAATTATTGAAATAAAAATCACAATAGCCAAGGCGCTGCGCTTAGATGATGATTTATGCCCATGCTACGTAAAGCGTCGTATGCGCTGCCTTACTGAAACTTCACATAGCTTGGGTATAGCCTTAACTATTTATAATAATTAACTCTTTTATGGGAGTCATGATGTCCGCAGTGCAAATTATGAACTGGGGTGATTATCATTTATATTCGTTAAAAAATGGTAATGGGACCCAAATTGATGTGTCTGAGTTAGGTGCCACTATCGTTAATTTTTTTGTAAATGATCAGCAAGGAAATAAACGCAATATTGTTTTGGGTTATGATACGGCCCAAGATTATCTTAATGGCACCATTTTTATGGGATGTGTGGTTGGGCCGTGGGCCAATCGTATTCGCTATGGACGTTATCACTTAGATGGGAACGAGGTGACACTCGAGTGCAATGAAGGTACTAATCACCTGCATGGCGCGTCAGCGAATATCGGTTTGAAACGTTGGCATGTTGAAGTGCTTGATGATAATGCGATTGAACTGTATGTGAGAACAGAAGCGGGGGAAGCTGGCTACCCACATGCGATTGATTTTCGTGTCACCTATGAACTGACCGAAAGCGATGAGTTGAAAATCGGTTATTTCGCGCTTCCGCAAGGACGCACCCCAATCAATATGACGCAGCACGCCTACTTCAATTTATCGCCGAATCAATATGACTCGATAGAGCAACACCATTTGCAGATAAATGCCGAAACGTATCTGTTTTTAGATCATAATTCGATCCCCATTGACCGTGCCGCTGTTGCAAATACGCCAATGGATTTTCGCCAGTCTAGAGTGATTGCTGAGGGGCTGGGCGCGCGTTTTTCACAAATTCGGCAGGCAAAAGGGTATGACCACTGTTGGTGTTTTACCTCAAAAGCGATGAAGAAGGTGGCAACGTTGACCTGCCCTGACAGAACGCTCGGGTTAGAAGTGCATACCGATCAACTCGGAATGCAATTTTATGCGGGGAACCACATTAATAATGAAGCAGGTCGCCAGGGTGCGGTTTATCAAAAACACGCAGCGCTTTGTTTGGAAACGCAAGATTTTCCAGACAAAATAAATATGAAAGGGCAACAAGAGTGCGTTTATGATGCAACGCATCCTTATCATCACTTTGTGACCTACCGCGTTACCGCGTCTGCCTCTGAGCGGGATAAATAAACCTCTCGCTCGACACTAACAACAAAAAGGATCCCAAAACGGGATCTTTTTTGTTAAGAAATCTAGTTCGATTTACGGTGCTGCTCACGATAATCTTTTGGCGTTTGGTCGAGGTTTTTCTTAAACACGGTGTACATGTATTGCAGTGATGGATAACTGCACAGTTCAGAAATCTCAACGATCGGTAGCGACGTTTCGGCGAGTAAATCACAAGCACGGCGCAGTTTAGAGTTGTGTATTTCTTGGTGAATAGAATGCCCTCGCTCATCTTTAAAGCGAGTTTCCATATTGGAACGAGAAATGCCCACATAATTTAGCACCTGGTCAACCTTAATCCCTTTGCAAGCGTTCTGGCGAATAAAGTGCATTGCTTGAATGACATAAGGATCTTTTAACGCGTGGAAATCGGTGCTTTGACGCTCAAAAACTTTCGTCGGTGGAATGACAACCCGTTTCGGTTTGGCATTAATCAGATCAGGATTGCCAGACTCAAGGGCTTGAATGCGTTTATGTAGCATTTTGGCTGCGTGATAACCCATCTCTTTTGTGCCTTGGCCAACTGAGCTGAGTGACACTCGAGTGAGGTAGCGGGCGAGCTCTTCGTTATCAATGCCGATCACTGAGATTTTGTCGGGTACCATGATGTTCAGGTGCTGACAAACTTGCAGCAAATGACGCGCTCTTGAATCGGTAACGGCAATAATGCCAGTTGGCGTTGGCAGCATTTGCAACCAATCTGCTAACCGATTCATATCATACTGCCACGTTTCTGGGCTGGTTTCGCTGCCGCGATAAATCGAGCCAGTAAACCCTTCCGCTTTAAGAATGTCGGTGAATGCGTGCTCTCGTTCGCTGGCCCAACGTTTGTTCGGATCTTCAGGAATGCCATAAAAAGCAAAGTTTTCAAGCCCTTTTGATTTAAGGTGCTGAAACGCGAGATCAATCAGCGCGTGATTATCTGTCGCGACATAGGGCACATCTGGGTAATGGTTTTCGTACTGATAAGAGCCGCCGACGCCAACCACGGGAATTGAAGCGCCTTCCAATAACGATTCTAGATCGGGATTGTCAAAATCGGCGATAACGCCATCACCGCGCCAATTTTTAAAGCTCTCCACGTGCGTTGTGAAATCGTCTTCAAGATAGATGTCCCAGTTGCATTGTGACGCTTGAAGATATTCGCCAATTCCCTCGATAACTTGGCGATCAAATACTTTGTTGGCATTAAACAGCAAGGTAATTCGATAATTTCGGTCCATTTATATATTTCTCTTTTATTGTTATTTGTTTTGCATGTTAACAGTCAAATCAATAACTCGATGTGATCTTTCCCTCACTCGTGAAATCCCTCAATCTTGGAACGAAATTTCACAATTGAGTATTTATCCAGCACTAACGATACTGACCTTATCACGCAATAACTTCAATTATGAGATTGGGTTAATGCGATCTGTAAATTCAGGCAGTTCTCATTTCGTTATTTTGGTCACACGCTTTGGTACCGACGGATTAATTCAGACTGCTTAAATCATTTATTTAAGGATTAGTTATGTATATTGGTATCGATTTAGGCACATCGGGTGTGAAATCCATTGTGATGTCAAGAGAGGGAGAGATTGTCGCCACGCATTCAGCGTCGATCACTGTGTCTCGCCCTAAGCCACTTTGGTCGGAGCAAAATCCGCAAGATTGGTGGCAAGCGACCTGCGACACGATTAACGGTTTGGCACAACAAGTGGATTTATCACAGGTAAAAGCCATCGGCCTTTCTGGGCAGATGCACGGAGCAACGCTGCTTAATGCTAAGGGAGATGTATTGCGCCCGGCCATTTTGTGGAACGATGGTCGCTGCGAAGCGGAATGCCGTCAGTTGGAAGCGGAAGTACCAAACAGCCGCCAAATCACCGGTAATATTATGATGGCCGGTTTTACTGCGCCAAAACTGAAATGGGTCGCAAACGAAGAGCCTGAAATTTTTGCCCAAATTGCCAAGGTTTTGTTACCGAAAGATTATCTGCGTTTTAAAATGACGGGAGATTACGCATCAGACATGTCTGATTCAGCCGGAACCATGTGGTTAAACGTGGCCTCTCGAGATTGGGATGACAACTTGCTTGCCGCGACGGGCCTAAATCGCAGTCACATGCCTAAATTGTTTGAAGGCAGTGACGTCACAGGCGTATTGTCGCCAGAGGTGGCGCGTGAGTGGGGAATGGCTCAAGTGCCAGTTGTGGCTGGTGGCGGAGACAATGCGGCAGGCGCCATTGGTGTGGGCTTAACCCAACCTGGCCAAGCGATGCTTTCGTTAGGTACATCAGGGGTTTATTTTGCGGTCAGTGACGGTTTTATTTCAAATCCCGATTCTGCACTACACAGCTTTTGTCATGCGTTGCCCAATGCGTGGCACACCATGTCGGTGACACTTAGCGCGGCGTCTTGTTTGCAATGGGTCGCGAATCTTACCGGTTTCGATGATGTGGGTGATATGCTCACTGAAGTCGAAAATGGCGCTGATATAAACTCTAACGTTGTCTTTTTGCCGTACCTTTCGGGTGAGCGCACACCAATCAATGACCCAAATGCCAAAGGCGTGTTCTATGGCCTGACTCACTCTACAACCAAGCTTGAATTGGCTCAAGCGGTACTAGAAGGGGTTGGCTTTGCTTTTGCCGATGGTTTTGATGCTCTGCATGTCACTAAGATGATCCCAACCGAAGTCTCTTTAATTGGTGGCGGCGCGCGCAGTGGTTACTGGCGTCAAATGCTCGCCGATATTGTTGGCATGCCACTTGAGTATCGTAAAGGCGGCGATGTAGGTCCCGCTCTTGGCGCGGCTCGTCTTGCGCTCTTGGGCGCGGAGCCTGAAGCCACGCTTGCTGAAGTGTGCCCAGTACCTGCTTTGGTACAGCGTCACGAACCCAACGATGATAAGCGCATTTACTATAAAGCCAAACGAGATGTTTATCAGGCGTTATACCCAAGAGTCAAAGGGTTATAGTCTAAACAGCGTTACGTTGGGCGGGTATAAATCGCCTTCGTAAAGCGGGTCAGTGACGCTAAATTGAGGCCACTCAAAACATTGAGTGGCCTTTTTTTGGGTATAAAATTCATGCTGCTCTGTTTTAACCAAATGGCCAAATATGATACGAGATGTTTATTTTTAGTTGGATATAATTAATCCGATTATACATCGCGCGAATAGAGGTATTATTCGTAAATTAAAATCCGACTATGAATGATCTCTGTCAAAGAGAATTTCTATTATTTTGTATATTTAATCGGGTTTTATTACCGATTTTAAAATTAATGAAGAAATCCGTTTTTATCGTATTTTCACCTGCCATTGTGTTTCTTAGCGGCTGTCAAACGGGGCCAAGAATCCCAACTCTGACAATGGAACAGGCTATGGCATTTGAACGTGTAACGAAGGTGCCAACGCCAGAGTTTTCTGACATCTCCTCAATGGCGAAAAGTTCAATTTTTGTACAGGCAACAAATAAAAAGAAACAGTGCAAAATCAGCATAGAACCATTCATGGCTGCTCAAGAAAATGCGCAAATATATTGGGATGGCTCTTGCAAAGATGGCTATGCCGATGGGTTAGGGCGTCGCATTGTGATTAGCGATCAAATGCACCACGAGAGCATTATCACATTGAGAAATGGTAAGACGTCTGACGGAACAGTAACCATTTATGACCGTATTCATAATACGGTACTTCGTGGTAAGAATCGGGATGATAGTGATGTTTTTTCCGGGCAGATCGAGTGGATTACGGATAATGGTGTCAATTTTGACGTTCAGCAATTTTATGGTGTGCGAAAGAATAATGAAGCGGCTGGCGTTTACACATCACCATTCTTTCCTCAGTCGACTTACACCTATACAAAGAATAACTTGACGACGGGAGCCACCGATTTTAGACACATTCCAACTGAATTGGCACTGAGAGTTTTTCAACAAAATGCGACGACTCGTCAGTTTGGTGGCGTGATGATTGAGAGTCATAAAAATGGGGCAATTCATCATTTTCTACATAGCGCCAGCACTCCGCAAAATGTCATTATTCCTGAGGTTTATCGAAACGAGCTTGGGCGCCAATTAGACGTCGCTCACCAATCCGCAAATCAAGCCCAAGTCGATTATCAACAGAGCTTGGCTCAGGAAAAGGTGTATTTGTATAAGGTCTGCCAAAACGAGAAAAGTATGGACGGCCTTAGTGACGCTATTTATCGCATGGTGTGCGATTTCGACAAGTATCAGGATAAATTCCAGGCAGCGATGGTGAGAGGGCAGCAAGCAATAGCACAATTACATCAGCAGTATAACCAGCGCCAACAACTTGCATTACAACAGCGACAAGTTGCCGCGTTAGAGTCACAAGCTGCCGCCGCACATCAGAGTAATTCGATTCAGCAAAGCCATAATACAAATATGCTATTTCAGAATAATCAAACCAATTTGATGAATATGATTAACAATAATAATAACAATTTGATGGAAATGAATAATCGTATGTTCCAATCATGGGGCAAGGGTCTATAGCCCAAGCAAAACAATCTATTAATTAAAAAATTGGCTTCTCATCGCCCTAAGACTTCCAATTTTTTGTATTTCGTGCGCATTTTCATTCGTCAAAATGTGATCAGCCTGTGCAATGTAAGCGCTTGCTTTTGGCTGTGATCTTGCCAGAATTTGCTCAGTTTAGAATGGCTTTCGGAGCAGTAATGAAACTTTATCAAACGGCGAAAGACAGTGAGCACAAGCTGACATTATTACCAGTGGGCCCATTGACGCGTGATTACTTAAAAGCAGACACCACCACTTACACCGACGCAGGTGAACTGTTTAATGTGTTTTTAGATCACACCAAAACCTTTCAAGAGTGGGAGGGCTTTGGTGGTGCTTTTACGGAATCTGCCGCTCACGTACTCAATAGCATGAGTCCTGCGCAGCAAAAAGTGATGATGGAAGCCTATTTTGACGCAGAAAAGGGCATTGGTTATAACTTTTGCCGCACTCACATTAACAGCTGTGATTTTTCACTAGGCAACTGGGCTTGCTGTGAAGAAGAAGATGCACAATTACGTGGATTTAACTTAGAGCGCGATAAACAGCAAATCATACCGATGATCCATTGGGCGAAAGAGATTGCATCGAGTGAAATTCTCTTTTTCTCTTCGCCTTGGAGCCCGCCAGCGTGGATGAAAACCAATGGTGAAATGAACCACGGCGGCCAATTAAAGCCAGAGCATTTTGAAACTTGGGCACTTTACTACTGTAAATACATTGAAGCGATGCGCGCCGAAGGTATTGAGATCTCGGCGATTACCGTACAAAACGAACCTGCTGCAACTCAAGTATGGGACTCGTGCGTTTATAGTGCGGAAGAAGAGCGCGATTTCGTGCGCGATTATCTTGGCCCTGCATTAGAGAAAAATGGCCTTGCTGACGTCAAGTTGGTGACGTGGGATCACAACCGAGCTGAAGCGTTCCACCGCGCGCGCGTCATGTTTGATGATGCGAAGGCATCGTCTTATGTTTACGGCATTGGTATCCATTGGTACATGGGTGATAACTACGATAACTTGCGTCTCATTAACGACATCTATCGTGATAAAAAGATCTGGTTCACCGAAGGATGCCAAGAGGGCGGGCCACACCATGGTGAATGGAAAGTGGCAGAGCGTTATGGTCATTCGATTATTAATGATCTTAATCACTACACCAGTATGTGGTGTGATTGGAACTTATTCTTGAACGAATTGGGTGGGCCGAATCACGTTAATAATTTGTGCAGCGCGCCAATTTTGGGCGATACCCAAACCGATACCGTTATTTTCAACCCATCATATTATTACATGGGGCATTTCTCTAAGTTCATCAAACGTGGTGCAAAACGAGTCGCACTGGCGACATCGAGCGACGACCTTGAAGGAACCGCTTTTATTAACCCTAACGGTGAGAAAGTGGTGATCTTGATGAACCGTCTCGACCGCCAAGTCACTTACGCGCTGAATCACCTAGGCGAAGGGGGCTACATCGAAATGCCGCCTCGCTCAATGCAAACGCTCATCATTGACTAGGTTTAACGTCTTGTTCTACTTGAAGCTGCAGGGTTGTTGGTTGGCACCTACCTGTAGCTTCAAGTTGTTTGGGCATAGCATCATTGAAAGCCCTTTCTTTTTATTTTGTGATGAGATAATGAACTCATGATGAGATTAGGATTTTGACCCGAAATTAATAACATCTATTACATTAGTGAGATAAATAATTTCAAGGGTGATCACGTATTTTTGGGGCTGATAATTTTCTTCTGATGACGCGAATGATTTTCTTCAATTATTTGAATTGCTCCACAAATTTTCACCACGATGAAAGCGCTTACACTTATGGTGAAGTGGGTCACGGTATTTAGCGAGTTATTAATTATGATAGCGAGGCGATTTAGAGAACAGACAAAAACAAAATTTTTTGGCGCATTCTGAAAGCGCTTCCAAACGAATTAGAGTTAAATTAGCTGTAGGTATTCCAATGAAAATTTCAAAAGTGCACTTAGCCTGTATGCTTGCGATGGCGGGCGCGGTAAGTCCGTCTTTGGCTTTGGCAGAAAACACCGAAGGATTTGCGTTTAACGGTTACGTGCGTCAAGCAGCGTTGTTCAGTGCTGAAAACGATTTTAAAGATTCAGATTACATTGGCCAGAAAGAGACACTTGGCCGTCTGGGTCTTGAGTATGACAACCAAACTAACCTCGATTTCAGCTACCGCTGGACTTATGGTGATGGTCGTTCATTGAAACTTGGCGCGGGTGTTTCTGAAGGCCGAACTGCTGGTAGCGGTAGTGGTTTTGTCGAGATCACCGGCTACACCGACACCGGTGTTATTTTTGCGGGTAAACGCGATTACGGTAAAGAACGTTATGTATGGATGACGGATTTCTTTTATACCGACATGTCTGGTACCGGTGTTGGTATCGAGAACATGAAGCTTGGCAGCGCCATTGTTAACATGGCTTACATGGTCAGCAAACGTGACGACTACGATCTTGAAGACGACGCTGCGTTCGCCGATGCCGATAACATCAACAGCGTGATGCATGCACTGAACTTTGCGGCCAAATATGGCGTGTGGGACATTTCCGCGACAGTTAAAGCGATGCCAGATAACTGGAGCTACAACCCAACAACCAAAACCTCAAAAGAGTGGGCAGAATTTGGTTACGATCTGACCGTTGGCTACAAGATGTTCAACTTCTTTGGCTTACAAAGTGACGGCAGCTCAAACACCAACTTTGTACTTCAAGCGGGTAAAGGTCTAGGTTCAGGCCAGCTTCTTGGCGGTACTATCACGTCTTACAATGCTTACCGCCCAGGCGGCTTGAAATTCGGTGAGCACGAGTTTGAATGGGGCAAAGGTAATGATGCAATCACGTTGCTAACGCACGTTGAAGAAGGCGATGTTTCTTACCGCGCGTTGGCGTTTGGTGGTCACACGTTTGAAAATGGCATTGGCATTTTCCCATCGGTTCAAGCGCAATATAACGATTACGAAGATGGTACCTACGATTACTGGGCATCGGCGATGGTGCGCCCAGTTATGGGTATCAACTCTATGATGTATCTGCAAGGTGAACTTGGCTACGTCTACAACAACTGGGATGGCGATAGCTATAACCAAGCCAAAGTGACCGTTGCGCCGACTCTGATGTTCCCAACGTGGACTGGTGTGAATCCAGAACTTCGCTTCTTAGCAAGTTGGGTGAAGAACTCATGGACGACCGATGCGAAAAAAGGTCAGTCGAAGAACGATTTCATTGTCGGCTTCCAGCTAGAAGCAAACTGGTAATCTAGCGTTACGACCCATCACGCCTCGATTTGTTTTGAATTAAAACCAGATCGAGGCGACTTAGCACTCTATTCAGAAGGCACATAGCATGAAAAAAATCATCCTTACCTCATTGCTATCACTGGTATTAAGCCCTACAGCGCTGCATGCCGAAGAAAACCCGATGCCAAACCTAAAAATTTTGGCTGAAAGCTCAAATGGCTGGGTAAAAAACTTTAACCCCTGGATTGGTGGTCGCACCAATTTCGTCTATGAGCCTTTGGTGATTTTCGACCCATATCTCTCCGATGTAGAGCACATGTGGTTGGCAACAGGTTACGAACTTAGCAGTGATATGAAAACCATCACTATTAAGTTACGTGAAGGAGTGAAATGGTCTGATGGTGAAGCGTTTAACGCCGACGACGTTGTTTTCAGCTATTTGTATCCAAAGCAGCACCCTGCGATTGATATGTCAGGTAACGCATCGCGTATCGAACACGCGGAGAAAATCGACGACTATACGGTTAAAGTTACGCTAAAAACTGCGAATGCGTTTGCTAAATATGAAGTGCTAGGCGAAGGCTTTTTGATTGTCCCAGAGCATGTTTGGTCAAAAGTGGCGTCACCTGCGCAGGAAGTTAATGCTCAGCCTGTGGGCACGGGGCCATACACCGAGATTGCGCGATTCACGCCACAAGTGTATGTACAATGTAAAAATCCGCATTACTGGAATGAGAAAGTGACGGTGAACTGTCTTGAGTTCCCGCAATATTCGAGTAACGATGCCGCGCTTGAAATGCTGATGAAAGGTGAGGTCGATTGGGCGGGGATCTTTATTCCTGACATTGAACACACTTACACTAAAGTGAATCCAAATAACCATTATTGGTTCCCATCAAATGATGGCGTGCGTTTGGCATTTAACTTTGAAACCACGAATGAAAATGCAGCGAAAGCATTTTCAAACCTCAATTTCCGCAAAGCGGTCAGTTTGGCAATGGACCGTGAAGCAATGATGTATATCGGCTCATACGGCTATGTAGAAGGCGATAATCCGGCGAGTAATTTGCCGAAAGGATTGTGGAACTGGCGTAATGAAAAGGCCGATAAAACTTGGTCTGAGTTCTATCAATACGACATTGAAAAAGCCAAAGCGCTGCTAAGCGAAGCCGGCTTTAAAGATACCGATAAAGACGGTTTTGTGAATAACCCAGATGGCACGCCATTTTCCTTCCGCATTCAAGTGCCAAGTGGCTGGAGCGACTGGATCAACAACGCATCGATTATTGTTGAAGGTCTGCGTTACCTAGGTGTCGATGCAACCATTATCACACCAGAAGTGAACGCTTACGCCCAAAACTGGATGCAAAATAACTTTGAAGCGGGCCTAGTTTCTGGTGGACTGCAGCCTTCGATTTGGGCTTTCTACTCCTACACTATGCATTCAAAATACGCGCAAAGTGGCATTTGGTGGTCAACCTCAATGCACAACTACCGTAATGCAGAGATGGATGCGGCTATCGATACGCTTTCAGTCACCAGTGATAAAGCAACACAATTGGCGTTGGTGGACAAAATTGAAAATCATCTTGCTGAGAATGTGATTCATATTCCGCTCTATTACAACGCGGTTTGGTATCAGTACAACGACAGCCGCTTTACTGGTTGGGCTACGGAAGAGAATCAAATCACCAACCCTGCGCCTTTCGCTGGGGCGGCAAGATTGGTCCACTTGACTCACATTAAACCAAAATTGTAATAAGCATATTGCACACTGTTAGCGTTATTCTCTTACTATTTTAAGTTGTTTGGGTATAGCGCTAACGGTATGTCATTCACTTTGTACGCGCTATTGTCGATGAGAGTTCTCACGCTTAAGTGGTGTGCAAATAACGCACCTTATCAATGCATTAAATAATATATTGAAAGTGATGCGTTAAAAACCGTGCTTATTATTGTTAAAAATAGTAATCCAATAAATTCTCGCCACTTGTGTCGGCGTTCATCAGCTTTATTAGATAGTCTAACTATTCTTCAAGGCATGGCGTTTGACATCTTCCTGCATCGTTAAGTTGTTTGGGGAGCGGCAAGTGGAATACAACGAATATTGGATCAGTTTTGTTATGGAATCTCTATGCGATACGCGCTAACCAGACTCAGTTTTTATATTGTCGCGTTTATTATTGCAATTGCGCTTAATTTTTTCTTGCCCAGAATGATGCCCGGTGACCCGATTCAATCTTTTATTGGTCGCTTGGTGCAAAATGGTGGTGCAGTGACGCCAGAAACCATTGCTGCGATTGAAGCCTTATATGGTTACTCATCAAGCACTCCGCTGTTTCAGCAGTTTATTGGCTACGTCGGCAGCATTTTCAGTGGTGAATGGGGCGTTTCAACTCGCTTTTTCCAACCTGTGACTGACGTACTGGGCCGCGCTTCTATGTGGACGCTGCTGCTGGTAGGCCTCAATATTCTGATTTCTTACACGGTGACGACCTTTGCCGGGATTTACGTGGCGTGGAAACGCGGCTCAAAACGCGATGGGATCATTACGATTGCTTCGGTGGTGATCTCGTCGATTCCGGGCGTTGTCATGGCGCTGGTGCTCTATTTCATTTTCGCCTCTCACCTTGAATGGTTCCCTACCGGTTACGCGTACGATCCTAAATTAGACCCAGAGTTCAGTTGGGAGTGGATTTCAAGCGTGCTCTATCACTTGATTTTACCACTTAGCGCCATGGTGCTGCTTGGTTTGGGTGGTGTTATGGGTATGCGCTCTAATATGATCAACCAGCTCGGCGAAGATTATATCGTAATGGGTTGGGCTAAAGGCGTTGAAGATAAAAAAGTGATGCTGTCTTACGGCGCGCGTAATGCCATGCTGCCGATGATCACATCGTTTGCCATGTCGATTGGAATGGTGTTTGGCGGCTCGCTCATTATTGAAATTATCTTCAACTATCCAGGATTAGGTCAGGTCATTTTCCAAGCCATGATGTCGCGTGACTATCCACTGATCCAAGGGTATTTGCTCATCATGACGATTATGGTACTGACGGCCAACTTCGTGGCTGACATGCTGCTATTTTTGCTCGATCCACGCCTACGTGGCCAGCTGAACTAACACTTATCCCCAAACGACTTGGCGTTGTCGGTAGGCAGCAAACGAGAAGCTCAATCAAGCACTTTGTCAACATAGAGACACTATGTGCTGAGGTTTGTGAGAGCTTGTCAGCGCCACTGCAACGTTAAGTCGCAAGGGGATATTAAGGAAAGAAACATGAAACGCTTATTAGTTTCCCTCAAAGAGTTATTCATTAATAACAAAAAAGCTGGCGTTGGCGTCTGTATGGTCATGCTGGTCTGTGTGCTCAGTTTTGGCGCGCCATTATTTACCGACTATCAACCTAATGCACGAGTGGCTCGGCCTCATCAAGCGCCGACCGCAGAGCACGTTATGGGCACCACTCGAATGGGACGCGATGTTTGGGCGCAAACGCTTTATGGGGGCCGAACCTCAATTGCGGTTGGCTTCATTGCCGGTTTGTTTGTTATGGTCATGGCAGTCGTTATCGGTATCAGTGCGGGATACTTTGGCGGTTGGGTTGATAACACCTTGTCGTTTTTGACCAACGTTGTCATGGTCATCCCCTCGCTACCATTAATGCTGGTGTTGGCTTCGTTTCTCGACCAGGTATCGCCACTGGTGATCGCCTTAATTATTGGTGCCACTTCTTGGCCGTGGGGCGCGCGAGTGATCCGCGCTCAAACGCTGGCAATTCGCAGCCGCGATTTTGTTCATGCAGCGGAAGTGATGGGTGAAACCAAATCTCGTTTGGTGTTTTTTGAAGTGCTACCCAATATGCTATCGATTCTTGCCAGCGCGTTTATCGGTACTGTGGTCTTCGCCATCATGACCGAAGCGACACTGGAATTTATCGGTCTTGGCGATCCGCTATCAACGACTTGGGGCGTGATGCTCTATAACGCGCAGCAAACGTCAGCGATTCGTATCGGTGCGTGGTGGGAACTGTTGGCGCCAAGTGTCGCATTGACAACACTTGCGATTGGTCTTGCCTTGATTAACTTCTCCATCGATGAAGTGTCGAACCCGAAACTGCGCGCGCAGAAAATTATGGCCAAATTCCGTCGTGAAGAAGCCAAACTTGCGAAACAACAAAAAACGGCTTTGAAGGAGCAGTCAGCATGAGCGCCTTAATTCAAGTCAAAAACCTGTGTGTTGACTACATCACGTTTAGTGGCAAAGTTCGCGCAGTCGACAATGTAAGCTTCTCGATTGAAGAAAATAGCATCTTTGGTCTTGCAGGGGAGTCTGGCTGTGGTAAGTCGACCATCGCCTATGCCCTAATGCGATTGCACCGTCCGCCTGCGTTAATTTCAGAAGGCGAAATCCTATTTCAAGGCGAAGATGTGTTGCACTACGACGAAGAGTCACTACGCCAATTCCGTTGGGCACAAACCTCAATGGTCTTTCAAAGTGCAATGAACTGTTTAAACCCAGTTAAGACGATTGAATACCAGTTTTACGATATTTTTGCGGCGCACAATCGCGTGTCAAGCCGCGAAGAGTCGATTGAAAAAGCCAAAGAGCTACTGCGAATTGTGGATATTCCAGAAGGTCGTCTGTTTGATTACCCACACCAGTTTTCCGGTGGTATGCGTCAGCGCGTGGTGATTGCGATGGCACTGGCATTAAACCCAAAACTGCTGATCATGGATGAACCGACCACTGCGCTCGATGTGGTTGTCCAACGAGAAATTTTGCAAAAGGTTTATGAGCTTAAACAGCAATTTGGTTTCTCAGTACTGTTCATTACCCACGATCTCAGCTTGATGGTCGAGTTCTGCGATCAAATTGGCATTATGTATTCAGGCAAATTGGTTGAAGTGGCAAACGCTAAAACTATATTGAAACAACCTCAGCACCCTTATACCCACGGTTTAGGAAATTCATTCCCAACCCTAAAAGGCGAGCTGAAAGAGATGATTGGGATCCCGGGTTCGCCACTTGATTTGACGAAATACCAAGGCGGTTGTCGTTTTGCTGATCGCTGTTTTAAGTGCGTCGATGATTGCCGTCGTGTCGAGCCGAGTTTGGCCTACTACCCTGAGCGTGAAGGCTGGGTGGCCTGCTATCAGCCGATTGAGGCAACGGTGAATGCCGAGCTGGTGTCCAACTGCGAAGTAAGTGAATAACGTCATGCAACAAAAACAAATTACGATGGAAGCGCAAAATCTAACGATTGATTTTGCCAAAAATAGACGCTCACTGTTTGGTCCGAAGCAATACCTTCGCGCGCTCAATGGGCTTAACTTTAAGATGTACAATGGCCACTGTTTGGCTGTGGTGGGTGAGTCTGGATGTGGAAAAAGTACCACTGCGCGCGCCATCACGAAAATAAACCAAGCGACCGAAGGGCAAATCCTTTATCGCGGTACCAACATCGCGGATATTAAAGGTGGTGAGGCACTATCCCAGTATCGCAATAATGTGCAGATGGTGTTTCAAGACCCTTTCGGCTCATTGAATCCACTTCACACGATTCGTTATCACTTGACGCGTCCGCTGTCGATTTACCATGGACTTACCGGCTCTGCGCTTGAAGATCGCTTAGAAGCGCTGCTCTTGCAAGTGGGTTTAACGCCAGCCAAAGAGGTGTTGAAGAAGTTTCCGCATCAACTGTCTGGTGGCCAACGCCAACGTGTTTTTCTTGCAAAAACCTTAGCAATTGGCGCGGAGATCATTTTAGCGGATGAACCGACATCAATGCTCGATGTTTCGATTCGGATTGGTGTGCTGAACCTGATGAATCAGATGAAACATGAGATGAATAAATCTTTCATGTACATCACTCACGATATTGCGACGGCACGTTACATTGCGGAAGAGACGTTAGTGCTCTACTGCGGCCATATGGTTGAGTGGGGCGATACCGAAGAGATCACGCAAAATCCTCTGCATCCGTATACGCAATTGTTGCTCGCGGCGGTACCCGATCCATCACGTAGCATTCATGAAAAATTGCCGACCCATCGCTCTATGGAAACGCCAATGTGGTCACCTGAAAAAACGGGCTGCCCTTATGCGGCTCGTTGCCCTCATGCAACGCCTGCGTGCGGTGAATATCTGCCTGAGGCAAGAGAGGTGGCGCCCAATCACTTTGTGCGTTGTCATATGATCTAGTTTCTTTTTTGTTTCGCGATATTATACCCGTTCTACTTGAAGCTGCAGCGTTGTTGGCTGACTCTCACAAACCTCATCACATAGTTCATCTATGCTCAGAGGCTTTGCTCGTTTGCCGCCTACCTGCAACTTCAAGTTGTTTGGGTATCAGCGGTTGCCATCGATATCACCGGGCAGGGGTTCGATGGCTTTTTTATTCTTTCATTAAAGATAAGCATATAGTTAAGTTATTAAATTTATATAGTATTATTTTTATCTAGATTAAAATTAATGCAATTACTATAAAAATGTATCTAAATCTCGCCTTTGTGAATCGACTTTTCTTATTGAGTTTTTATTATTAAATCTTTTTTAAGATTTATTCTTGATCACAAAATAATCAAAAATTCTCTCCTATTGTTATTTCGCTAACTCAAAGTGACTTGAGTGTGTAACGTATTATGCTCTTGAGTTAGCGTATTTTATTGATATAAAAATATTAAGAAACGAAACTGAAGGAATAGAATAATATGCACAAACTTGCTCTAAGTATATTCGTTGCAATATCTCCACCTTTGTATGCAAGCACCTGTGATGCTCCGCTTTGGAATAGTGAGACACAATATAAAAATGATGATCAGGTGAGCTATCAACATGCGCAGTATTCAGCCAAATGGTGGAACTTATCTGAGGTGCCAGATCCACAAAACCCGTGGGGGGCGTGGCAAAAACTCAATGACTGTGAATCGAGTTCAGCAGAAGGCGAATTACCAAATCAGCCTGCGCCGAGCGAGTATGTGCTTTCCCCTGATGATGCACAACTTGTTGGTAGTGCCAATCTCTCTGGCGATACGATTAACCTTGCCACTGGTGAGGCGGTTTGGCATGTTAAGGTCGAAACCGCAGGACAATATCAGGTTGAATTTGATTACACCTCACCTTATGGCACTAAAACCAATCGTTTTTATGCAGGCGAGCAGTCGCAAAGTGTGACCACACCACAAAGTGAATTGACTGAAACCGTGATGTTTGAGGTCAATTTAACCGCTGGAGAGCATAAGCTAGGCGTAGATGGTGGTAATGGTAGTTGGGGTTATATTTTCTTGTCACAAGCGCGAGTATCGTTAAAACAATCTGGAATCACCCCACCAACGAACCCGCCCACTGAGCCTCCGGTTAACCCGCCTGAAGAAGGGGAATATCCCGGCACTGTGGTGACTGACAGCACTCGTGAAAACTACGCCGATTACGCCGATACGATAGATAATGTCTCTCCGCAATATTATTTAACTCAAGACGACCAGACCAAAGTGTTGGGAAATTACGGTAATATTTATGATGCCGGCTTGTATGATAAAGGATATGGTGAAGATGTCGGTATCGCATGGGCCGGTTGGAACCCTTATCATTATTTGGGTAATAAAGCGCATAAAATGGCACTGATTGACGAATATAATATTCAAAGAGTCTCGTTTATTCCGACCTACTTTATTGCGACTTATGAAGAAGGAATACGATATAACGATACTCGAAATACACTCAGTGTGGCTCAACAAGCGCAGATTATAAAAGAGCTCATTGATAAAGGAGTAAGAATTAATTATCGTCCCCATATTGACCCAATAAAATTTTCGTGGGATGGCGCATCGCCAAATATGGATCCTGGGTATCTGGATTGGCGGGGCTTGTTTGATGAGCTTGATCCTATGGCTGCGGATTACCGAGGAGTCATTGACCAAGGGCTTGCGGTTATTAAGCAAGCATTGCAAAACGCTCAAGCGCCACTCAAAGAACCTGTACGGTTTGACTTGGGTGCAGAGCTTATGATGTCGACCAAACAATTCCCTCATCGTTGGCATCAACTTGCGCTAGCAGTACGAGAGCAAATTGAGGCTGATCCGTTGCTGCGTGACAATGTCGTTTTAGGGCATAATTTTAGTCACCACGTGCAATATCTGGTCGAGCTTGAAAACCATCCAGAATACTTTACACGAATTGTCTCGGGTGACAGCTTCGTTAATTATCCGCATTTACTGTTTGTGGATGATATGACTCAGCAGCAACGCGCGGACTTAGCCAGTTACATTAAAGCTCTCGACACGGTGACAGTGTCACAATACATGCCAATGGATGTCACTAAACCGATTTTGGATAACACGGTGATTGATATTGAAACCACCGCAACAGACGTGAAAGACGCCTTAATGATCCACGAGCAAAACTTTATTCAGAAGGTGCTTATGGGCAAGCTCGGCATTGCGAAGCAAGATCTGCCGGTGTTTCACCTTGGCGAATATGGCATGGGTATCAAAGGGCTGATCACACCAAACGTGTGGGACAGTAACGCAGTAACTGATGAAGAAAAAATCAGTTTTGATGTCCACCAGCGTCATGCACAGATCGCAATCGATGGTCTTCTCGAGTATATGCAACATTCACAATCTGCAGCGAAGTCATTAATTATTTGGGTAAGTGGCGCACCGTATGATGTGATTGGTTTTTATAAAGGTGATGGACAGGGAATGGATACCGGTGATGAAGGCCACGGTTATCCTGGCAAGTCTCCTTTTAACCCTCAAGCCGCCGCATCACTCAAAGCGTACTGGAAGTAATGTAAGAATTAGAGTATAAGCGTTGATTTGATGAAGTTGCTGCGTTTGTGGCAACTTCATCTTTTTTTGCAAAACAATCATAAAATTTGATTGCATTTAATCGTTATAAATTTTTTTGTGCCATTGATCGAGTGTGTTGGCGCAGTAGTTTGTGACGATATATTAAGAAATATTAGTGAATAAGACATGTACAAGCTGGTTACCCAAAATGTCACTGAGTGGAAAGATGCGATGTTATCAAAGCATCAGCTGCCACTTTCGTTAACCGCATTTAACAGAGACTCTTTTTATTCCAGCGTTAAATCAAAACCCATTGATGTCATTGATGGTGTTACTTTAGCCCATGTATTTACGAGCCCTTATACTGGTACATACAGCAATCGTGAGTTGAAGGGTTATAACGATGCTTTTCTCTTAACCCATACATATGGAAAATTTATAGGACATCAGGAAAATCGAGCCTTTGATTTATGCAATGAGACTTTTATTATTGATTTAAGCAAAAATTTTGAGGGGCGGTTTATCGGCGAAGGGCAAACAAAAGCGCTGATCATTCCATTTGATGTATTAAATCCCCATGCTGTGGATATATATAAAACCACATCATTAAACCAAAATCCATTTTATCTAACACTTGAAATGATATTGAAGAATATATCCATAGAAGATGAAAGTAGTCAGATAAATTACAAAGTGAGTGCGATAGCAAATTTGCTATCAATATATAATTCATTTGAAGAAGAGGACATTTTAGAAAAAATAAAAATCAAAATTGAACTGTATGTAAATAAAGGGGAGAGTTTCAATCTTGACCGATTGTCATACGATTTCTGTATGTCGAGGCGGAAAATGCAATATCTTTTAAAAGAGAATGGATTAACATTTAGAACACTCTCCGCCAGTGTAAAGGAAAGGCTATTATCAAAATAGTATTTAAATGAATTTGAAACCGTGAAGTTTTTTCTCATCTTTATTGTAGAAAAAATGATAACCGTTTTTTTCGACAATCGCCATTACTTCATCAAGAAGTTGTGGATGAATACGTGATCTTATTTTGGTTAAGTCAATAATGATTTTTTCATAATTGTCTGAATCTTTGGTGTTCTGATTATCAATTATACCCATGCAATTATGAATGTAGTCTATGTCTGACTTTTTCATTTCACCTTACCTCTACTGCGTTTATTGACATCAATGATGTAAATAATTTTTCTTTCAATACCTAAATCTTATAAAGTTAAATTTATCATTAAAGGCAAAAATAATGCGCAAATTTGTCGCGAAATTGCGCAAACATCGAGATTGTTGAACCGCGCCTCTTGAGGCCACTTGAGTAATGACCCAGCCAGCAACGCTGGAACTTCAAGTAGAAAGGGTATAGCGCCAACACTAAGTTGTTTGGTTATCGTTTTGTTTATAAAGGCGTGAATGATTCGAAGGGGTGTTTTTTGATAAAATTTTGCAACTGACTGAGGATGGTTGGTGTACTGAGCGCTCGAACTAGGTTGAACTGCACAAAGAACTGCCCTTTATCGTTACTACTTGCTTGCTCTGTGGGTGAAAAGAACAATAAATTTTGCGGAAAAAAAGCCCTACCGAAGTAGGGCAAAGGGAAATAGTCGGGGGTGACTACTTAAATAGAAATTCGGTCAGTACGAGCTATTAGAGTTTAGTGGGGCAGAAGGGGCGATTGCAGCATAATGCTCCTGCAGTAATAAGCTCTCGGCATTGAGCATCGCATCTTTAGTCGTCACATCGATAAGGTTGATATTTTGAAATCGCTCTGCGTGTTTAATCGCGACGTCATGAGCAAAGATGACGAACTGCGCCGCGTTAATGTCGTTTTCAGTAATTCTATTTTCGACGCCATTCGCACCCTGAGTTTCCACCTTTAGCCGCAACCCAAGTTTCAGTGCGGCTTTCTCGAGCGCTTTGGCGGCCAAAAACGTATGAGCAACCCCTGAAGGACAAGCCGTGACAGCAAGAATATCCGCTTCTCCTTCGTTGATGGTGATTGGCTGCATTAACTGAGGCTCAGTAACGGCAGGTTCACTAACGGTTTTTTTGAGTGCAATCGCAACCGCTGCGGTGGTCATTGAGCCAAGGCCAATGCCAAGCAAATAGCCGACTTTGCCGTCAATGACGGGAAAGACAATGAGCCCTCCCCAAGGCGCGGGGTTTAGTACACCAAAAGCAAAGCCAGTTACGTTGCCAATAATACCGCCCAAAACAATGGCGGGCAGTACGCGAGCAGGGTCGGCCATGGCAAAGGGAATGGCACCCTCACTAATGCCAATCAGTCCCATAATACCCGCCGCTTTACCTGCGTCCCGTTCGTGATGACGGAACTTTTGCGGCGCGAGTATGGTTGCAAGCGCCATTCCTAAAGGTGGGGTGCAAATAGCAATAGCAACCCCGCCCATCAGCCATGGCTGTGTATTAACTTGAGATTGGGCAAACAAGGTTGCCACTTTATTCACCGGTCCACCCATATCAATGCTGGTCATCGCGCCTAACATAGTGCCGAGTATCGCTTTACTAGCACCAGCCATTTGTGACAATGAGCCATTGAGATTCTCCATCATCCACGCAATCGGACCACCAATTAGCCACATGACAGCGCCACAGGTGATGACCGTACCCATTATGGGGTAGAGAAATATCGCTCCGAGCGACTGTAAATGCCTCGGTAAACGGATGGTTTTGAGTGCATAGACCGTCAGCCCGGCAATAAAGCCGATTAATACTGCGCCGATGAACCCCATATTGTATTGATTGACGCCGATCCACGCGCCAATCATGCCAGGCGCTAAACCGGGTTTGTCAGCAATTGAATAGGCAATATACCCGCCAAGGACGGTAGTAAACAGCATGAGTCCGACCGTCCCCATTTGGGCAAGATCGCGTAAGATCCCGGCTTCGGGGAGATCGGCGTGACCTGAAATCATAGCTGAAATAGAGACAAGTACACCGCCAGCGACAATGAATGGGATCATATGCGAGGTGCCAAAAAGCAGATGTGCTTTAGTGCGGCTTAGCGCCTGTCGCCAACCGCTCAAGGGTTTGGGTAACGTCGCTTGCGAGTTATGCTGGCTGTCGGTGGTATCCTTGTTGTTGGTTAATAGTTGGTAGGCGTGCTGCGAAGTTTGGCATTGGCGCAATTGGGTTAAAAAAGCGTCATCAATCAGCTTTCCAGAGAGTTCAGCTAGGACTTCTATGTGATGATCGTCATTGCCAAACGGGGAAGCCAGCATAAAAAACAGGTGAGAAACATTGCCATCTTCCGCCCCATATTCAATCCCCGTCTGGCTGATACCGACTGCGATAGCTGGCGTTTTCACCGCAGCGCTTTTAGCATGAGGAATGGCGATCCCATCTTCAAACCCTGTATTGGCAATCTCTTCTCGAGCCCAGACATCATTCAAAAAGGTGGGTGTGTCAGTCAGTTTGTTGGCCCGATACAAAAGGGCAGCCAACTCTTGAAACACCTCTGCTTTGTTGGTGGCGTTAAGTCGGGTACAAATGAGTTCGGGGCTAATTAGGTCAGTAATGTTCATAATTCCCTGTCGTTTTTGCCTATTTGGTACGCCAAGTGGTTTGGGTTTCTTTCATTTTTATTAATGCTATTGCTCGCTATTTTTTGCGTCCAATGTCACATAACGCCACCTAGGGACGAAAAGCCTACCGAGTGGGACTTATACCCAAGTGACTTCAAGATGCTGGATTCAGAGCCGACTCACTGGGCTGAGAGCAAGGCAAACAACGCAGTGAAATAGCGAGTCTATTTTCAAGTTGTTTAACGCCGCTATCGGTCCAGTGATCGGCTCCCAAAGGGCGAGTTGCCTTGGCTCATCAGCTTTGTTGACGATTTTCGATTGAGAACCACTCAATCTTCAAATCCTCGCCTCACTGACAAACCAAGTCATTCTCGCTGAACCATGTATCTTGAAGTTACTTGGGTATAACACACCATAGCAAGAAAGAATCGCACACTGGATAAATGTAACCTTACGAGTGAAGTGTGATCTCTATCGATTCAATTAGGATGATTAATCGCGAAGTGATCTCGACCACCATGATATTATCGCGCCAAAAATAGAGGGAAATATAGCGATGAAAGTGGTTGCTGTTACCGCATGCCCAACGGGTATTGCCCATACTTACATGGCCGCCGATGCGCTGATGAAAGCTGCGCCAAAATTTTCAGTGCAACTAAAAGTCGAAACCCAAGGTGCAATGGGGATTGAAAATCCACTCTCAGCGCGCGACATTGATAGCGCTGATATTGTTTTCATTGTGTCAGATATTGATGTTGAGCAGGCGACTCGATTTACTGGAAAAAAAGTGATTCATATTGCTATCGAAGATGTCCTAATGAACCCAGATAAATGGTTTATTTTACATTGTCGATAAATGATACCACTGGGGTGTTATTCCCAAACAACTTGAAGTTGCAGGTAGGTGGCAAGTGAGCGATGCCTCTGAACACATCGTGAACATAGAGCGACGATGTGATGGGGTTCGAGTGTGCAAGCCTCGTAATTTTGATAAGAAAAGCGCTGCGACTTAAAGTGGGACGGGTATAGATGAAAGAGTATCAACTGACCTTTATTGTGGCAGATGTTGCCGCCAATGCACGCATCGCCCAGCCGCTGCGCCATTTAGTGAAGAGCTTTCGCAGTGTGTTATTGCTGAGAAATATTACTCGTGACAGTACCGTGAGCTTGGCGCATTCATTGGCCTTAATGCAGGCTGGGCTACGCTGCGGTGATTTTTGTCAGATAACGGCCCGTGGCATCGATGCAGAGTTGGCCTGTTTTGTGTTAAAAGATGTCATTGCCGACCATTACATTTTGGTCGGTGCCAAGATCAATTATCAATTTTGTGATGATTTGGCCACTCGCGTACCGGCATTGGCGATTAAGCCTCAAGTGGCGTGGCATTATGCCAAGGCGCAAACCGAGCTAAGTAAAATAGAGTGTCTTAAAGGGCTTGCGCAATTGATTTATCCTGACGCATCGGATGAGCTGCTACTTGCCTTTATTAAACGGGAAGAACGCTCTCCCACTTGCGTTACCGCTGGTATTGGTTTGCCTCATGTGATGTTTGCGCCGATTGAACGTATGTCGATTGCGGTGATTAGCAGTGACACGCCCATCGATTGGCAGTCGCCCATTGGAACTGTGCATCTCGCCATTGCGATTGTGATGCCAATTCCCTCTTCTCGTGAGGCGATTATTGCAGCCACCAACCTGACGCGTAATCTATTAACGGGTCAAGTTGCAGACCGGCTTCTCATGACAAGACGCTGCGTCGAGTTACAAGCATTAATGATGCATTTGATGTCTCGTTTGCTTTAGCCGCTATACAATTTACTTATAAAGAGGCTTCGGGCTTGTTCAACACTCGGGATTTAACGTTGCTGACTGTTTACCCATAGGACGACCTTTACTGGCTTGAGCCTGCTTATGGTCTGCTGTGTTAAGTTGTCCAAGCCCCTTTGCTTTGATTAGCCGCCCCATTGTTGCGCTTTACAATACGAACAGCAAAGTTGCTTACACCCAACGCGAGCCTGAATATAACTGGACAATTTACGCCACAAGCGAGATTGAGCCTTCTGTTTGAATAGTGCCACCTTGGGTTAACCGATGTATGACTTGGGGGACGCCTTGTCTGGCCCTGAGTATTCATTACAGGCAGCGGTGAGACCGCAGTAAGAGACCCTCAATATGTGTTTGCCGTAAGCAACTGGCTTAACAGCGAAAGTGACAAAACGAAGTGACTGACTTTGCTGTTCGACTTGGATTGGCTGCTTGCGCAGCCAAAGGGTTCGTATTCCCTATTGACAGAGAGAAGGCTCATATGTGTTATGTTTTAATCAAGAATCGAGTAAAGCCTTAACACTATTTGTATGAAAAGAAATCAGCTAGATAAATCGAAGATTAACCCACAACTACTTGAGCCGTGCAAAAAATGATTCATCTCTCACATTTAAACTCAACCTGTAGAATCAGAAACTAACATATGAGAACAATATACAAATACACTGCATTAATGAGAAGTATCATATGTATAAAAGACGAAAAAGCAGATTTATAAAGCAACTTTCAAAAGATACGACCGCATATCAAGCAGAATACAACAACCTAAACAACCAATTAATAATGAGAATCGATACAACACATTATATTTGGTATGGTAGCATGATAGTGCAAGGCGTTCTTTTAACTATTGGGGTAAAAGAACCTGGCAATAGCTTTTTATTCAGCTTTAGTATTATATTAATGATACCTTTCATTCTATCCATGGGTTATCAACTTGAGTGTATCTGTGGTATGAGAACTTACATTATCACATATTTATCTGACAAGTTAGATGTTTCATATGAAAAAAACATTAACTTGGTATCTTACTTTGCTAATAAAAAAAGAGGGCTTCTTTCGGTAATCTGGGTTCCTCACATACTACTAATGCCATATTATTTTTATTCATTTCTATCACTTTGCCTTGCGTTAAAAATACCAGAAATAAACCTCTCAACTGAGGCAGAATACTTACCTAACATATTAAATATGCTCAAAAGCAATGCATTGCCACTTATAGTTTGGACTTTTACCAATATGCTATTCTTAATAACAGCTAAAGAGTTTTTAAATATTTTTAGTGAAAAAAAATGGATGTCTTACATGAGGGAGTGGAATAAAACAATTAATAAAGACACTGTATTTAAAGCTAATAATATGCACTTCTGAAGGTAAAAGGAAATAAATATGAATGAAAACATAACGAATGACATGGATTCCCCCTCCCGAGGAAGTGCCTCACTTACCTGGTACACGTTAATGCCGGAGGACCATGTATGATCATTCTTATTTTTTCGGAATTGATTTAGCCAAAAACCACTTTAGCCTTCACGCCGTTGGTCCGTGCGGCAAAGTGATCCTCTACAATTCTGTCACTCGCGCTAATAGGCTTAGAAGAGTGTGGCGGTGCGGGCCTTTGATTAGCCGCCCCATTGTTGCGCTTTTACAATACGAACAGCAAAGTTGCTTACACCCAACGCGAGCCTGAATATAACTGGACAATTTACGCCACAAGCGAGATTGAGCCCTCTGTTTGAATAGTGCCACCTTGGGTTAACCGATGTATGGCTTGGGGGACGCCTAGTCTGGCCCTGAGTATTCATTACAGGCAGCGGTGAGACCGCAGTAAGAGACCCTCAATATGTGTTTGCCATAAGCAACTGGCTTAACAGCGAAAGTGACAAAACGAAGTGACTGACTTTGCTGTTCGACTTGGATTGGGTGCTTGCGCAGCCAAAGGGTTCGTATTCCCTATTGACAGGGAGAAGGCTCATATGTGTTATGGCGCTTTACTTGTAGTGTTGATGACACCATTTTTCCCAGTTTGTTTCACCCAAAAGCTTTCGAGCCTTAATAATGCGAAATACGTTGATAAGTCCCATACAAATGCCAAATAGAGATGATGATACAAGATAAGTTACCCAATTTTCTGGCTCTGAATGCCAAAAAAACACCCACATCAACGCCCCCCATAGTAGCCCCATAAATAGACCATGTGTTATGAGTATTTTTGCAGGCGATTGAAAAATTAAGGGTTTCTGAGAAGGGTCTTTGTATTTAGACCAAATAAATGCAGTTGGCTTAGTTAAATCTGCTGGAACACCCTTCTCAATTAAGTGTTTTTGAATGAATTCTGCCTTGTCCATCTTCACCTCACTATGCGTACGCCAATTTGAATTCTAAGGCTTTAGCACAATTTATCGAGAATGGTGATTGAAGTGCTGCGACTGACTTCAAAGCCTGACTGCGCCATAACGCCAAATTAAGGTGAACAACGCGACACCTTACTTAGAGCATTGTGCCATAAACACTAAACTGACTTGAAGTGACGGCGCCAAGCTTTGTGAATCACTCTTAAATTTATTGTATGGATAATAAGCACTCCAATCGGGTAAGGTGAGACCCAGACTTTAGCTGCAACTAAAGTTCTTCTATCTGGTAGTTCGATTAAACGATGGCTCC
>NZ_JABAIK010000019.1 GCF_012641465.1 Vibrio agarilyticus | reverse complement strand
ACTTGCATGTGTTAGGCCTGCCGCCAGCGTTCAATCTGAGCCATGATCAAACTCTTCAATTTAAAGTTTTTGTGACTCAATGAATACTGATTCTATCTTTCGATAGTGAATTGACTGTGTCGATACTAAGTATCGAATTGGTCACTCAGTTCATTGAAATCGAATTTGAAACCCCTCTTTGTTAGAGGAAATTTCTAATTGGATTATCATCAACGAGTGCCCACACAGATTGATAGGTTTATATTGTTAAAGAGCTTTCGTTCTTCGCTTTACTCAGAACGGACGGCCATTTTAGCGAGTTAAGTTTTCGTGTCAACCACTTTTTTCAAAACTTTTTCAAGCAATTTGCTTGGCTATCTTGGCGACTGTACACTGCTTGAGTTTCTCACTCTTAAGAGCTTTGAACGCTTGCCGTGTCAGTGAGGTGGCATTATAGGGATCGCGATCATATTGGCAAGCAGTTTTTGATATTATTTTGTTTTTTTATCTCGTTCGAACATTTTTTGTTCTGACATGACGATTTCTACCAATCTTTCTCGTTAAACAACGCAAAATTGGCCAAGTAAGGAATGAAAATGGATAGTTTACGCAGCTATAAAGGCATAGCACCGACAATTGGTTTCGACGTTTTTATCGACCCCAGTTCGGTTTTGGTTGGTGATATACATATAGGTGATCACTCTAGTATCTGGCCCCTAGTCGCCGCGCGAGGTGATGTCAATCATATTCGCATCGGCCAGCGCTCCAATATCCAAGACGGTAGCGTGTTGCACGTAACACATAAAAACGCATCAAACCCTGCTGGGTATCCGTTGATTATTGGCGATGACGTTACCGTGGGTCACAAAGTGATGCTGCACGGCTGCACAATTGAAAACCGAGTTTTAATTGGTATGGGCAGTATCGTGCTTGATGGAGCTGTTATCAAACACGACGTAATGATCGGTGCGGGTAGCTTAGTTCCGCCTGGAAAAACATTAGAGAGTGGTTATCTGTATCTCGGAAGCCCTGTCAAACAAGTACGCTCGTTAACAGATGACGAACGTGAGTTTTTACTGAGGTCTGCCAATAATTATGTGCAAAATAAAACCGATTATCTTTGCCAAGTCAGATCAGTTTAGTTTTACCCTCTAATCGAGCCAGATGAAGCCATGCTCATCATAGGCTTCATCTTCAATTAACGCCTCGGCAAGCTCTTCAATATCGAAACGATATTGCTCAAAAACACGCAATGCGCTGTTACTATCATCAATATTCTGATTCGAAAGTGCGGTTAACCGCGCTGCGGTGATCGCACATTCAATCAAAGCACCCGCGCTCTGCGCAGGAAAACGTACCACGCTATTGTGACTGTCCCATTCTTGCCGATCGGGAAATATAATGGCCTGATTCATGATTGACCTTCTAAATTTTTTCGCAGTTCACGTAACACTTGTTTCGCACCTGGGCGTATACCACGCCACAACATAAAACTCTCTGCGGCTTGTCCAACGAGCATACCAAGGCCATCGTAGGTTGCGATTGCACCGTGTGTCTTAGCCCACAGATTAAAGGTCGTCACACCTTTGCCATAAAACATATCATAGCTTGTTGCACCATGATTAAAGATGACGGGAGAGATCTCAGGAAGGTCGCCTTGTAATGAGGCTGATGTGGAATTGATAATCAAATCATATCGTTCCGTTATTTGTCCCATTTCTTTCGCATTCACTGGACCATAAGCGCTAAACAAGTCCGCGAGTGCATTAGCCTTGTTGTAAGTTCGATTGACCACGGTGATAGATTCCGGTTTTTGCTCAAGCAATGGCTTAATGACGCCGCGCGCTGCGCCGCCAGCACCAATTAATAAAATGCGACGATGTTGCATTTCAATTTGGTGGTGCAATAAATCTTGGACCAGACCAGGTCCATCGGTGTTATCACCGATTATCATACCATCGTCCAATTTCTTTAACGTGTTTACTGCCCCTGCAAGCTGCGCTCGCTCAGTGACTCGGTCAGCAAATTGATACGCATCGCCTTTAAATGGCACTGTAATATTGCATCCTTTGCCACCTTGACTAAAAAACTCGGTAGCGGCCTGATGAAAACCATCCTCTTTTGGGCAAATCGCTGTATAGACCATCGATTGGTTTGTTTGACGGGCAAACAGTGTATGTATAAAGGGTGATTTACTGTGTCCGATGGGATTGCCAAATACGGCATATTGGTCAATTTGAATTGTCATATCCTTACCTATAAAGCAGTGCCTTCTGCTGGGCTTGACCCTATCATTAAGTTCGACAAGAAAAAAGTCACCGATTCACTCTACCAATCACGCGGGCGCAAGTATTCCGTGGTAAGGCGTGCCTCTAATGAATCTGGTTGGGGTTGATAGTTATACTCCCAACGCGCCAATGGGGGCATCGACATCAAAATAGATTCGGTTCGCCCGCCACTTTGCAATCCGAATAAGGTTCCACGATCGTACACTAGGTTAAACTCCACGTAACGACCGCGTCGGTAAAGCTGAAACTCTCGCTCGCGAGCACCAAACGGCCATGCAGCTCGACGCTCGACAATGGGTAAATAAGCCAAGCAAAAACCATTGCCTACGGCCTGAAGATACTCGAAACAGCGTTCAAACCCCCACTGATTAAGATCGTCAAAAAACAGCCCACCGACACCCCGAGTCTCTTCACGATGAGGTAAATAGAAATAACGGTCACACCAGGCTTTATGCTCAGAGTAAACCTCGTCACCAAAGGGAGCGCACAAGGATTTAGCCACATCATGCCAATGCCGACAATCATCATCAAAGGGATAAAATGGCGTTAAATCAAAACCACCACCAAACCACCAAATGGGATCTTCTCCCTCTTTTTCCGCGATAAAGAAACGGACATTCGCATGAGATGTCGGAACATAAGGGTTATGTGGATGCAGCACCAAGGAAACGCCCATGGCTTCAAAGCGTCGCCCTGCTAATTCTGGGCGGTGAGCCGTTGCGGATGCAGGCATTTGCGCGCCCGTCACATGAGAAAAGTTGACGCCGCCTTGTTCAAAAATCGCACCGTGACGCATCACACGCGAGCACCCGCCGCCACCTAACGCATCCGTATGAGATCGTTGCCAACGGTCTTCATTAAAGGTGCCTTGTCCATCAAGTTGTTCGAGCTGACGGCAAATATCATTTTGCAACCCTTGTAAATAGTGTTTAACCGCCTGTTTATCCATTGGCTCACCCTCCCTATTGATCTCTTTAACCCAAGCGCAATACCTGACCTGTTCTTGCGTCTCGAATTTCACTGGGCTTCTCTCGCCCCCCTGTTTCACCTTGTAAAATAGCCACAAGTTGCCCACCAAGTTGGGTTACCACATCCTGATACGTCATACATGCTGGCTGACCGGACAAATTAGCACTGGTCGATGTTAATGGTTTACCAAAGGCTAAACACAGCTGCTGCACCAAGGGATGATCGGTAACTCGCACGGCGACGGTATCAAATTGACCAGTAACCCAAGAGGTCACTTGCGCGCTCGCAGGAACGACCCAAGTGACCGGGCCGGGCCAGCTTGCGTGCATCGCAGCACGTTGAGCATCATCGAGCGCCGCTTCATCAATATAGGGTTGCAATTGTTGATAATTAGCCGCAATCAGAATCAGTCCTTTTTCAACAGGTCGCTGTTTAATCTGCAATAAACGCTCAATCGCGTGAGAATTGTCGGGATCACATCCCACCCCAAACACCCCTTCGGTAGGGTAGGCAATGACCTCGCCTGCCTTTAATGCATCAAGTACTTGCTCAAAATTATCCACAAACATCCCTCTTTATGCGCTGGCATCTCTTATCATTTTAAATTGTTCGATAAGCAGTGTACCGACAATCTTAAACCATGCCCAAAGCAATTTATTGAACAAATGTTTCATTCATTTATAAAGCTTGCGCAAACGTTTGCTTGAAGTAAAAATCTTCGTATAATGCGCTCAAATTGTGGTATTCGCGATACACATATACACAAATGACATGTTGCGGTATGGAAATGTTTAGCCATCTAAGGAGTGTGAAATGAAAGTTGGAATCATAATGGGATCAAAATCAGATTGGCCCACGATGAAGCTTGCCGCCGAGATGTTGGACAGCTTTGGCATTGCTTATGAAACCCAAGTGGTTTCAGCCCATCGCACCCCTCAGCTATTGGCTGATTACGCTAGCGGCGCCAAAGCTCGTGGCATTAAAGTTATTATCGCTGGCGCTGGCGGCGCGGCGCATCTACCCGGCATGACCGCGGCATTTACCAGTTTGCCAGTGCTTGGTGTGCCCGTACAGTCACGCGCACTCAAAGGGATGGACTCATTATTGTCAATCGTACAAATGCCAAAAGGGATCGCCGTTGGTACATTGGCTATCGGCGATGCGGGCGCGGCCAATGCGGGATTGCTCGCGGCACAAATCATTGGCACTTTTGATGAACAAGTCATGGAAAAAGTCGAAGCCTTCCGCCACGCTCAAACGGAAGCGGTTCTCGCGCACCCAAACCCTGCCGAGGAGTAACCATGAAGGTACTGGTTCTTGGCTCTGGCCAATTAGCTCGAATGATGGCGCTCGCTGGCGCGCCATTAAATCTCACTGTTATCGCTTATGATGTGACGTCAAATGCCGTAGTGCACCCATTAACATTGCAAGAGCAATCACAGTCATTAGCACAAGCTATCGCGCAATCTGACGTGATCACGGCAGAATTTGAACACATTCCTGAGCCCATTTTGAGTCTTTGCGCTGAGAGCGGTAAGTTTCTTCCAACGCCAGAGGCAATACGCGCCGGAGGCGATCGCCGATTAGAAAAGGCATTACTCGATGACGCGAATGTCAATAATGCCCCTTACGCCATCATTCACAATCGCGTCGATTTTGATCACGCTATCGCAGCGATTGGCCTGCCTTTAGTGCTCAAAAGCGCCCTAGGGGGATACGATGGCAAAGGACAGTGGCGATTAAAAACCGCTGCCGAAAGCGATGCAATTTGGCACGAGATGGCGCAGTTACTTGAGCAAGATTCACGTCAAGCTATCGTTGCAGAAGCCTTCATTCCCTTTGATCGTGAAGTGTCTATCGTTGGCGCTCGTGATAAAAATGGCCATATTGCGGTTTATCCGCTTGCCGAAAATGTACATATTAATGGTGTACTCAGTCTTTCGACCGCGATTGATGCGCCAGAACTGCAAACTCAAGCTCATGCCATGTTTGAAGCCGTTGCGACTCGATTAAATTACGTCGGCGTGTTAGCGCTGGAGTTTTTTGATGTTAACGGCGAATTATTGGTTAATGAAATTGCCCCTCGCGTACACAATTCCGGCCACTGGACGCAGCAAGGCGCAGAAACCTGCCAATTCGAAAACCACTTGCGCGCAGTATGCGGATTACCACTCGGCAGCACAAAACTAGTTCGTCATACCGCCATGATCAACATTCTAGGGGAAGATGCGCTACCGACCCAATTGCTCACCTTACCTGAGTGCCATATTCATTGGTACGGCAAAGAAAAGCGAGCGGGACGCAAGATGGGACACATTAATGTCTGCGGTGATTTTCCCGGAGAACTGCAACGCAATGTATGTGCACTCACCCAATGGCTTGATAGTGACAAGTTTCCGGCAATTCATCAGTTTGCCAAGCAATTTGAGCTCACAACATAATTTTGAGACTTCTATAAACAATAAAATGGCGCCACCAACGTGCGCCATTTTTATTGGTCATATGTTTAAGATGCCGATAGGCGACAAACAAAGCCTCGGAACCTAGCAAACTCAAGCGCGGTCATCTTGAAGGTGTTGGCATTTGCGATTCGCGCATTGATAGCGAACCCCACTGGCGCTCTTTTTCTCCACCAGCAAAGTGTAGCCGCACACACTACACGGCCCTGCTATCGGTTTTGAATTCAATGCAAACTTACATTTCGGATAGCCATCGCAGGCAAAAAATGTTTTACCAAATCGCGTCTTACGCTCAACCAAATGGTGGCTTTGGCATTCAGGACATTCAATGCCTAACACCGCTGGTGATTTCTCTTCTGCCGCTTGTGGCGAAGATAAATAATGACAGTCTGGGTAGCTGCTACAGCCAATGAACATACCAAAGCGACCTTGCCGCAGCACCAACTCGTGACCGCAATCGGGGCATTCTACTCCCAAGATTTTCACAATGTGTCCATCGTGGTGATGCAGTGGCTTAATGTATCCACAGTTAGGATACTGATTACATGCCAAAAAAGGCCCATGTTTTCCATGACGCAAATGGAGTTGGCCAATTTGGCATTGTGGACAAGGTTCATTGTCGAGAGCATGCTCTCGCGCTGAAAAAAGCGCGCTGTTAATTTTATTGCTCATTCAGATTCTTAATGCAAGATGCCTTGTTCTTTGCTGTACAAAAGCTCTTCCATTAGCGTATACGCATTTTCATTACCCGGAACATTAAACAGCACCATGAGGACAATCCATTTAAGATCTTCAAGTTCAAACTCATGGGTTTCTAACCCCATTACACGGTCAACCACCATTTCTCGAGTTTCAACACTCAACACATTGACTTGTTCAAGGAACATGAGAAAGCCACGACATTCCAGATCAAGGCGTTGCATCTCTTCTGTGGTGTAAATGCGTGTAGAACTGCGCCCAGTCATACTGGCGATAGCACTATGATGATCAGACTGTTGCAAAGCGGCAAGATCTTCAAGCCATACTAATGCTTTGTAAATATCTTGCTCTGCAAACCCTGCGCGCAATAGCTCATCTTCAAGTTCATCTTGATCAACTTGCAAATCAGCATCACTGTGAATGTAGGTTTCAAATAGATACATTAAAATATCCATCATCATCGCTCGCCTCTCCCCTTACGAATATAGCCACCGGAAACTGCAACAACCTGCCCTAAGAGCTCGAGCTCTAAAAGCTGCATCATAACCTCTTGAACCGGCATCTGCATCCTGCTTGCCAAAATATCTACGGGTGTCGCTTCATTGCCTACGTTAGCGAACAGCTCTGGAAATGGCAATTGCTGTTCTTCATTTGCACTGGAAAAATGTTGCTCTTGCTGAACCAAAGTCCAATTAAGCAGTGGTTGAACCCCCTCGATAATATCTTGCACTGACATGACTAAGCCTGCGCCCTGTTGGATCAAATGGTTGCCACCTTGCGCCTGAGTCATACTCAATGACTGTGGCAGAGCAAAGACATCTCGACCTTGTTCTGCTGCCAATCGCGCCGTAATAAGCGACCCGCTATTTTTGGCCGCCTCAATCACCAATACGGCTAAAGCAAGCCCACTGATCACTCGATTGCGTCGCGGAAAATGCTCTGGCCTTGGTGGTGTTTTCGGCGCAAATTCGGACACTAATGCGCCTTGCTCCGCAATACGCTGAGCCAACCCTTGGTGTCGTTTAGGGTAACAATTGGCAAGCCCAGAGCCGAGAACGGCAACGGTCTTACCTCCCGCCTGAAGCGCGCCATCGTGCACATAACCATCAATTCCCAGAGCTAGCCCAGAGGTTACCGCCAGATCGCACGCCACCAATTCACGTGCAAATGCAAAGGCGTGAGACAGCCCTTCTGGGCTTGCGTGTCGACTACCAACAATCGCAATTTGCGGATGAGCCAATAACGTCTTGTCGCCCTCAACAAATAATAGCGGCGGCGCATCGCTCAATTGCGCCAGAAGCGGCGGATATTCTGCGCATTGGCAACTGATGATATGACGATGTGGCTTCTGCTGCCAATGCAGCGCTTCATCAATATTTCGTGAGGATTCACTTTTAAATGCTTGAATTTGCTTTGATGAGAACCCGAGAGTTTGTAATGCGAGATCCGATGCCTGCTGGTGCTGCTCGGGCGTGCCTTTTGCCAGCAATTTAGCAAAGCGTTTGGCGCCAATGTGTGGCGTAAAATACAGCGCCAACCAAGCGCGTAACTGCGTTTCATTCATTAGTAGGTTTTGACTATCGTATTGGTAAGTGGCTCAAAGAGGGGCTTTGCGATCTCGCATCACGCGCTGGTAAATCTAACGCGGCGACTGGCATGCCTTGAGTCAGTGGCCACTCTCCTGTCACCACCTGCGCTAGGCTAAAATAAGCATGGGATTCAATGACTCGAATGGTCCCGATAATGGGCTGACTTTCCGTCACCGTGACCTCTAAATGAGGCTGAGATTTAGCGTCCAAATCCGGCCAATCAAGCTTATGATACACCGCAAAAACCTGGCCAACAGACACGCCATCGTAAGCGCCCTTACTAAGAACAACCCACTGATTAGGCTGACTGTATTGCGTATCTTCAAGGTTACCGAGTATCTCAATATTACCCGAATAAAAAGCCAGCGGCTTAGCGGGAACCGCAGACGGTAACAGCGGCAAAGCAATATCACCCACGCGCACTTCCTGATGCTGAGATTGAATGGCCAATGTTGTCATTTCCGCAGCGCTTTGAATACGCTGCGCCACCGCTACCTGTTGTAAGCCATGAACCGCCGCCTGAAATTCAGATCGAGAATATTGAGAGAGATGACGATAAATCCCCCACCACATTTCGGAGTGTTCACCCGCAATTCGAAGCGGTGTTTCCTTAGTTAAATAATGGCGGCCACTTGGCGTTGCCAGCACCTGGGCCGCTGATTGCAAAGCGGATTCATCAAGTAATCGAGCGGCTCTTTGAGACAATAACTCAGGTAATGCATTGGCAATAATGGGGTTGGGTTTTACCTTGTGGCGGACTTTCGGGCTAAGTTTAATGCGCGGTTGAAGACGCAAATGCGGCTCGCCTTGATGCCACGTCAAGATCAAGGTATCGCCGGGATAAATTAAATTCGGATTAACAATGTCTTGGTTGCGCTGCCACAACATCGGCCATAGCCAAGGATCATCAAGATACAGCCGCGAAATGTGCCATAGAGTATCTCCCTCTTTCACCACATAACGCTCGGGAGCTTGAGCCTGAACGGTTAACTGAGTATTGGCTTTGGCAATAACACAATGAGCTGAAAGTAGGGTAACGATAGCAACAAAGAGCGCTCGAAAAAGCGGCTTTATTCTCATCTGATTTAAGGGGGACATGCGCACGTCCTTAGGCAATCTCACCGAGTTTCATCGCGAAAATGGTATTAGGATGCTGTCATTTAGGTCATAAAATGTCTAGAATTGAGCCAACTAAGTCCGTGTCGCTTCGGCACAGTTCAACATTTCGAGTAAAGATGTCTGTATTACAAGTATTAACATTCCCTGATGATCGCTTGCGCACCGTCGCTGAACCTGTCGCGGCGGTCACGCCAGAGATCCAAACTATCGTCGATAACATGCTAGAAACCATGTACGCCGAAGAAGGCATTGGTTTGGCCGCCACTCAAGTTGATATTCATCAGCGCATCGTTGTGATCGACATTTCTGAAAACCGTGACGAACCTATGGTACTTATCAACCCTGAAATCGTTGAAAAGCGTGGGGAAGATGGTATCGAGGAAGGGTGTCTTTCGGTTCCTGGCGCGCGCGCGCTAGTATCTCGCGCAGCAGAAGTTACCGTAAACGCACTGGATCGCGATGGTAACCCGTTCACTTTAGAGGCCGACGACCTGCTTGCCATCTGTATTCAACATGAGTTAGACCATCTTGCGGGTAAATTGTTTGTCGATTACTTGTCGCCGCTCAAACGCAAACGCATTCAAGACAAACTGGTTAAAATCAAACGTTATAATGAAAAACACGGCAGTTGAACCACGCCGTTTTTAATGAAAGGAAGTTTACCTTGAGTCAGTCTTTACGCATTGTCTTTGCAGGTACTCCGGACTTCGCCGCCCGTCACTTGGCGGCGTTGTTGTCTTCGGAGCATGATGTTATCGCGGTATACACTCAACCCGATCGTCCCGCCGGGCGCGGTAAGAAGCTCACCGCCAGTCCGGTGAAAGAGCTTGCTCTCGAGCACAATATCCCGGTATTTCAACCAGAAAACTTCAAATCCGATGAGGCCAAACAAGCGTTGATGGAGTTGAATGCCGACATCATGGTGGTGGTGGCTTACGGCTTGCTATTACCACAAGCGGTTCTTGATACGCCTAAGTTAGGTTGCATCAACGTACATGGCTCCATTTTGCCTCGTTGGCGCGGCGCAGCGCCGATCCAACGCTCGATTTGGGCTGGCGATGACCAAACTGGCGTGACCATCATGCAAATGGATATTGGCCTTGATACCGGTGACATGCTCAAGATCGCCACGTTACCGATTGAAAAGACCGATACCAGCGCCAGCATGTACCACAAATTAGCGGAGCTGGGACCTAGCGCATTGGTTGATTGCCTCGCCGATATTGCCCAAGGCAAAGCCGTCGCCGTCAAGCAAGATGATGAGCAAGCGAACTACGCGAAAAAGTTAAGCAAGGAAGAAGCGCGCATTGACTGGCAAGATGACGCAGAGCACATTGAGCGCTGTGTTCGCGCCTTCACCCCGTGGCCAATGAGCCATTTTGAGGCGGAAGGAAACAGCATCAAAGTATGGCAAAGTCGAGTAGAGGCCAGCCCAACGGCAGATCAGCTTCCCGGTACGATTGTCCGCGCAGATAAAACCGGAATTTATGTCGCGACAGGGGATGGCCTGATCGTGCTTGAGCAGTTGCAAATTCCAGGTAAAAAAGCCCTACCAGTGACCGACATTTTAAATGCACGTGCCAGTTGGTTTGAAGTGGGTCAACAACTTCGCTAACGCTATGTCGCAATGGCCTTTCTGCATGATGTCACAACATCAAATAGAAAGGGCTTATCGCACCATCAGTACTTTTCGGGGACAGAGATGTCCCTATTCAATTTTAAGGGTTTAACCATGAATGTTCGTGCTGCCGCTGCCAATGTTCTGTTCCAAGTAGTCGACAAAGGCCAGTCACTTTCTCACGCACTGCCTGCTGCGCAAAAAACCATTCGCCCACGTGATCACGCTTTATTGCAAGAGATTTGCTATGGCGCGTTACGCTACTTACCGCGTCTCGAGTCCATTACAAATGAACTGATGGATAACCCACTCAAAGGAAAAAAACGCGTTTTTCACCACCTGATCCTTGTGGGGATCTACCAACTGAGTTTTATGCGCATTCCCGCTCACGCTGCCGTGGCTGAAACCGTTGAGGCGACCACACAACTGCGCGGGCAAAGTTTGCGCGGTCTCATCAATGCCGTTCTACGCAGCTATTTGCGTGACCAAGAGGCATTGGATGAAAAAGCCGTTAGTCATAACGCAGGAAAGTACGGTCATCCGAGCTGGTTACTAAAACTGTTACAAGAAAGCTACCCAGAGCAATGGGAAAGCATCATTGAAGCCAACAATAATAAGGCGCCGATGTGGCTGCGCGTCAACCGACAACATCACAGCCGCGAGCAATATGCCGCTTTATTGGATAACGCTGCGATTGACTATGAGCTTCACTCAGAGGCCAGTGACGCCATTATGCTCAGCACACCTTGTGACGTCACCTTGCTACCTGGTTTTGATAAAGGCTGGGTTTCGGTGCAAGATGCTGCAGCGCAACTGGCAGTGGATTATCTTAAGCCGAATGACAACGAGCTGATCTTAGACTGCTGCGCCGCCCCTGGAGGCAAAACAGCGCACATTCTCGAGCACACGCAGAATACTGAAGTCGTCGCAATTGACAGTGATGCGACTCGTCTAAAACGAGTCTATGAGAACTTGGCGCGGTTGCATTTGCACGCCGACGTTATCTGTGGCGATGCACGCACACCGAAAGTGTGGTGGCAAGGCGAGCAATTTGACCGCATCTTACTGGACGCGCCTTGTTCAGCAACCGGCGTAATTCGTCGCCACCCAGACATTAAATGGCTACGTCGTGGGGATGATATTGCAGCGCTTGCGCAATTACAAAGTGAGATCTTAGATGCCATGTGGCAACAGTTGAAACCTGGCGGCACCTTAGTTTACGCTACTTGTTCTGTGGCACCGCAAGAAAACAGCGAACAGATCAAAGCATTTTTAGCGCGAACCAAAGATGCCACATTGCAAGATTCGGATCCGCAAGCGCCAGGGCGTCAGATTTTGCCCGGCGAAGAAAACATGGACGGTTTTTATTACGCCGTCATAACTAAGCACGTATAAACGCGAATCGGTATCAGCGATGTTCACTTAAGAGCATCGCTTTTTTATAACTACGAGAGCAGATCATGAAAATCATCATTCTAGGTGCAGGACAAGTCGGCGGTACGTTGGCAGAAAACTTAGTAGGTGAAAATAACGACATCACTATCGTTGACAAAGACGCCAATCGACTTCGTGAGCTTCAAGACAAATACGACCTACGGGTCGTCAATGGTCACGCCAGTCACCCAGATGTGCTTCACGAAGCCGGAGCGCAAGATGCCGATATGCTTGTGGCCGTCACTAACACAGATGAAACCAATATGGCGGCCTGCCAAGTTGCCTTCACCCTATTTAATACGCCTAACCGCGTGGCTCGCATTCGCTCACCACAATATTTGGCACAAAAAGAAGCTTTGTTTAAATCCGGGGCGATTCCCGTTGATCATTTAATCGCGCCTGAAGAGTTGGTGACCTCTTATATTGAAAGGCTGATCCAATACCCTGGCGCGCTGCAAGTCGTCAGCTTTGCTGAGCAAAAAGTCAGCTTAGTTGCGGTAAAAGCCTATTATGGCGGTCCGTTAGTCGGTAATGCCCTCTCGGCTTTGCGTGAACACATGCCCCATATTGATACTCGTGTTGCCGCCATTTTCCGCCAAGGACGCGCGATTCGGCCTCAAGGTACAACGATCATCGAAGCCGATGATGAGGTGTTTTTCGTTGCCGCCAGTAATCACATTCGCTCAGTCATGAGTGAGTTGCAGCGGCTCGAAAAACCGTACCGTCGAATTATGATTGTCGGTGGCGGTAATATCGGCGCCAGTTTGGCTCGCAGGCTCGAACAAAGCTACAGCGTTAAGCTGATTGAGCGCAATTACACGCGCGCAGAGAAGCTCTCTGAAGAGCTTGAAAATACCACGGTATTTTGTGGCGATGCTGCCGATCAAGAACTGCTGAATGAAGAAAACATCGACCAGGTGGATGTGTTTATCGCGCTCACTAACGAAGATGAAACCAATATTATGTCCGCCATGCTCGCCAAACGTATGGGCGCCAAAAAAGTGATGGTGCTGATTCAGCGTGGTGCTTACGTTGACTTAGTTCAAGGTGGGGCTATCGATGTGGCCATTTCACCACAGCAAACCACCATATCGGCTCTACTTACTCACGTACGCCGCGCCGATATCGTCAATGTTTCATCCTTGCGTCGTGGCGCAGCTGAGGCGATTGAAGCGATTGCTCACGGTGATGAAACGACCTCAAAAGTGGTCGGCCGTGCGATTGGCGAACTCAAGTTACCTCCGGGCACCACCATTGGTGCTATTGTTCGAGGCGAAGAAGTGCTTATTGCCCATGACCGTACCGTGATTGAGCAAGACGATCATGTCGTCATGTTTTTGGTCGACAAGAAATACGTTTCCGATGTCGAAGCGCTATTTCAACCCAGTCCGTTCTTTTTGTGATTTATTGAGTGGTTCTTATGGTCAACGTTCGGCCAATTTTAACCGTGCTCGGCTTGGTTCTTTCCAAGCTGGCTCTGTTTATGTATATCCCCACACTGGTGGCCTTTTTCTCTGGTACGAATGGCTTTATTGAATTTGGCCAATCCGTCATCATCATTCATGCGGTGGCATTTTTGTGCTTATCCGCCGGACGTTCAACACGGTTTATCCTCAGCGCGCGTGACATGTTTCTCATCACCAGTTTGGTCTGGACTGTCGCAAGTGCCTTTGCCGCATTGCCGTTTGTCTTCATCAACCACATCAGCTTTACCGACGCTTATTTTGAAACCATGTCAGGCATCACCACCACAGGCTCAACCGTGCTGACAAATCTCAATGACATGGCACCCAGTATTTTACTCTGGCGTTCGATTTTACAGTGGCTTGGTGGGGTTGGGTTCATCGTTATGGCTGTGGCTGTGTTACCCATGCTCAATGTGGGCGGGATGAAGCTATTCCATACAGAATCATCGGACTGGTCCGATAAAAGCAGCCCAAGAGCCAAAACGGTGGCCAAAAATATCATGCTGGTTTACGGCATACTGAGCTTACTCTGTGTGCTGGGTTATCTGTTGACGGGAATGGGCTTGTTTGATGCGATTAACCACGCGATGACCACGTTATCGACAGGTGGTTATTCAACCAAAGATTCATCCATGAACGGTTTTTCTCATGGCGCTCAGTGGGTCGCGACACTGTTTATGTTTTTGGGTGGTTTGCCGTTTCTGCTTTTTGTCGCCGCACTGAAAAAGCAGCAAGTAGGCCTTATCATTAACGATGCTCAAGTTCGAGGCTACACCTATCTTGTACTAGGTAGCAGCGCCATTGTGGCCACGTGGCTTGTGCTCAAAGATCACTATAGCCTTCTTGATGCACTGCGAGTGACGTTATTTAACATTATTTCCGTGTTAACCACGACGGGATTTGCCCTTGAAGATTTTACCGCTTGGGGCGCATTACCGACGACGTTGTTCGCCTTTTTACTGGCGGTGGGCGCCTGTTCCGGTTCCACTGCTGGTGGGTTCAAAATTTTCCGGCTGCAAATCGCGCACACGCTACTCAATTTGCAAATTAATAAACTCATCCACCCACGTGGGGTCTTTATCCAAAAATACAACGCACGTCCAGTCACAGACGACATTGTCCGCTCGGTCGTCGCTTTTGCGTTGTCCTATTTTATGACCATCATCGCGGTAGCGGCAGGCATGAGCGCCATTGGCCTTGATCCGGTCACCAGCATCACTGGTGCTATCACCGCCGTCGCCAACGTTGGCCCCGGTATGGGCGATATTATTGGACCCACGGGTAACTTTGCGTCTTTACCCGACTCAGCAAAATGGTTACTCAGTTTTGGAATGCTTCTAGGACGACTGGAAATACTGACCCTATTAGTGCTGTTTTTCCCGGCATTTTGGCGCCGTTAAACAGGCTCAACATACCAATAAATGGCTAAAAAGTGGCATACACATCCGGCTAACACAAACAGGTGCCAAATAGCATGGTTAAAAGGAATCCGTTTGGCCACGTAAAAAATTACGCCAAATGAGTAAATCAATCCCCCAGCGGCAAGCAATACCAAGCCGCCAGAGGCGAGATTTTGAGCTAACGGATAGACAGCAATCAGCGATAACCAGCCCATCACCAAATACGTCATCAATGACAACTTCTTGAAGCGATAGACAAATGCCAGCTTCATCACGATACCCAGCAATGCGATCAGCCAAATCACCGTCATCAGCCCTATTGCCAAAGGCGTGCGCAAACTGACCAACATGAAGGGGGTATAACTGCCGGCAATTAAAAGGTAAATCGCGCAATGATCAAAGGTTTTCAACCAGCGCTTGGCTTTGGGTGTAGGAATCGCATGGTATAAGGTTGAAGCCAAAAACAGCACTATCATGCTAACGCCATAGACTGACAAGCTGGCAAAGGTTAATCCATCGGCATCATACTCGCGAGCTTGAAGTAGCAGCATCACCAGACCAACGATACCAAATATCATTCCAAGGCCGTGGGTCACGGCATTGGCGATTTCTTCGCGAGTGTCGTAGCAAGGGGGGGAGGTTGAGAGCGTCGACATAATCACCCTTTAGCAACATAACGTGCTTTTAAGTATGTCACAATTAGCGTACACGTGTAAGCTAAAAATCGCTCAGCGTCATTAAATGGTCGATAACACATTGCCCTGCCACATCTGGACTCAAATGCGTTTCTAAAATCAGCGAAGCCGCACTCAAATCAAGCGCGCTTGCGAACATGGCTAATCGACCAGAACGGTTTCTGTCGATGGCAAACCACAACCACCATGCATTCTCTTGCCGATGTACCATCATCTCCAGTTCGCGCCAACGCCCATGAAAAGGCCCTGTCGTGGGTACAAATTCAAATACTTGAACAAATGGCGGTTGAAAACCACTGGCAGCTTCACACTCGACGCGGCGAATGCGCAGCCCTTGCGCCTCCAACGCACTTAACACACCATCCAAAAGAGGGTCGGGACGTACCGTTACGCCTTCGGCATCACTTGGGTCGGCGGCCTTAGCGATATCTAAACTGGTTGCCATCCAAACTTTAGCATCACCAATCGTGACAGGTGTATTGCGCGGCAACGTCAGCTCGGCATTAAAAGTGCGTTGAACTCCCGGTTCAATCACAAAGCCATAAGGCAGGTGCCATCTCGCCAATGTGTGTGTCTGTTTGGCTCGAATCGATGTGGTTTGGCTCTCTTTTGCTTCACGCCAATATTGACAGCAAACACGCAATTGGATGTCATCAACGTACTGCGGCTCACTACCACCATAAACATCCACCTTAATCATCACTGTATCTCCAGGCAACACCACATCCTGCTGAAGGATCGCGTCCACCTTAGCATTACCGATTCCCAAATTTGCCCACGCTTTTTTTATTAAAGACATGCCCCATCCTCCCACTGATGGCTATGATAACGCTAACCCATTGACGGGTAATTCGAACTGATGCGCCTTAGCGCACACTCTGCAAACGTAACCATGATGTAACGCGTTAAATTAAGAATAAAACGAGATCTGAGCCGCTGCTCAACTATCGATCAACTTCGTGATTGGTGTTACCCTTAGCGCGATATGACACCATATCACATCCCCCTTCCACTTATTTGGATCGGCGAAAGCCAAAAAAGAGCCAAACTTCAGCAATGAAGCTCAACTCATAAGTGTGTTGGGTTTATCACTGGCAATGGATATGCCTGACAGTTAGGTATCAAATATGCGCCCAACTACCGTCAGGTGTTCCCGCACGTACTGCGGTGCGCCTCATCGCCGTAGCGGTTTTCGACAAGCTTACAAAGCGAAAGTGAACGCACCCGTGATGACATTGGTTGAATGCAAGCCAGCCATGCCAGAACGTCACGCAGAAGCGGCGGCGTAATGTACTCAAAGCGCGGTCTTAGGACTGCGCTTTTTTTATCGTAGTCCTAGGCGACTGGTGAGGCTTTTGATAAGGTGACCGCTTCCAACATCCTTATAATAATTGTGGAGAAAGTCATGAAATGTCACCGTATTGAAGAGCTGCTTGAACTGCTTAGCCCAGAATGGCACAAAGATCAGCAGATGAATTTATTGGCGTTTTTGCGTCAATTGGCCGATGAGGCAGGCTATCAAGGCCCACTTGAAGCCTTAACCGACGATGTGTTGATTTACCATTTGAAAATGCGCAATGCCGCCAAAGATGAGATGATCCCGGGTTTAAAAAAAGACCAAGAGGATGACTTTAAAACGGCCATCCTACGCGCGCGCGGCGTGATCAAATAAAGCCCACCATCCGCTTATACTCAAGTCACGTTAAGATGTGCGGTTGAACAAGAATGACTTGATTTGTCAGCGAGTTCAAAAGGTCGTCATGCGTTAAGTGTGCCGACCTCTACTCGAAGCTACGTCATCTTTACCACTGGCGTTTAATTGAGCGCTCAGTTGAGTGACGCGCGCAAGCACCTGTTGTAACTCTTGCTGGATCTGCTCAACCGATACGTCTGCATCGCTAAACACGGATGCCGATGGGACTGACAACCCTTTCTCGCCATTATCAACATTCTTCAGTTCGAAATCACCCTCATGGAATGAACGGCGAATGCGAAACGCCAGCCAAAGCAAACTCGTCATGATGATCAAAGAAACCAATACCATCAAACTAACCAAAGGCATTTTTCGCGCCGCGTCTTCTAATCGGTCATCAGCAAAGTTAAACCCTTGCTCCCCCAATCGATTTTGCAGATCCGTCAAAGCACGATTCAGCTCAAGGCCAATTTTAATTGAGGTGCGATGAGCACGTTGGTACTCCGCAATCCCCTGATCAAGCATACGCATTGCTTCTTGATAGCGCGTTGCAGTGACAAGCACATGTTGTGTTGCAGCGTCGTCTTGATGACGCTCTAAAATATCGATCGCCGCTTGTGTATTAGACAACGCTTGGTCTAAGTAGCTTTGCCGCATCCCCGCAATGAACCCATTGTAATAAAGTGATGCGCGCTGCAGGTGATTGACCGCGATCAACGCTTGGCGTGACCACTCATGGGTATACGCACCGTTAGCCACATGCAACGCATAATCACGATACACATCACCAGACCCCAATACGCCATAACTCACCGCCGCCTCAATCGTGCGAAAATAATCAAACATCACCTGAGCTTCGGCAATGTATTGCGGCACAAGGCGCTTAATGTTTGCACCGGATTCCGTTTGAGGGTGATAACGCAACGCTTCGGTATTTAAGTCCGCCATCGCCTGCTCAGCGCGAATCACGCGCGCCAAATCTCGCGGATTCGACCACGTCATCACTAGCGCCATACGTGCTTGCCACATTTGTAGCCCAAAATCAGTGGCGGTTTTGATATGAGCGACACGCAACGCGCGCTCCTGATGGTAGAGCTGCGCATCACGTCTATGGTCGCTATTTAGCCACCACGCCAGAGCCAAAAGGACACCTCCCATCGTAATGCATAACAACAAAAGTGGCGCACGAATTACATTGCTGACCCTTTGCCGTTCACGATTCGGCGCTACATTGACAAACGAGCGAGTAGGTTCTGGGTTCAATGGCACTTGGCTCACAATGGTTTCTCATTTTGTGGGTAGGTAATGGACGTCAAATGACGTCAGCGTGGTAAATCGCGCCATTATTTCGATAAATCTAGTAATGAACAAGCTTGTTTTGCGAATTTTATAAATAAGCCCAAACAACTTGGTGCTGCCGTTCGGCGGCAAACGAGCGAAATCTTTAGGCTCTAGGATGAGATTTGTCAGCGCTCGCCAACAACGCAGCAACATCACGTAAGGCGGGTATACGGCTCATCACAACCAACAATGTGTTAAAGGTTGATGTCCATAAAGAAAGCGGTTTGTTATTTTTTATATACTGCGCAATTCAACACCGGAAAGCCGTGTCATGAATCGCACCGTGAGTGAGCCAACAGAAGCACACCGCGCAATGTCAACTAAGGAGCCGTCCCATGAGTGGTGACAAAATTGAAGTCAAAGATATAACACCCTCTACTTCCGCAAAATCGCCTCATTCAAGCACTAACGATCGCTTTAACCCCAGTCAGCGAATTTATGTTCGTCAAAGCCAGGGCTACTTTCAGCGCATGCGCCGTTACACAGGGCTTTTTTTGGTGGTCTTTTTTGCTTTAATGCCTTGGTTACAGCAAGGCGAACATCAAGCCATTCTATTTGATATTGGTCAGCAACAATTTCACTTTTTTCACACCACGTTATACCCCCAAGACCTCACCTTGCTGGCACTGCTTTTTATGATTGCCGCATTCGCTCTGTTTTTTCTCACCACATTTTTAGGCCGAGTTTGGTGCGGTTACCTCTGCCCACAAACGGTTTGGACCTTTGCTTACATTTGGTTTGAGGAAAAACTGGAAGGCAGTGCCAATAAACGACGCCAACAAGATGCTCGCAGCCTGACGACATCACTCCTGCTGCGCAAAATCGCCAAACACATCGCGTGGCTGATACTGGCGTTATTTACTGGCTTAACCTTTGTGGGCTATTTTGCGCCCATACGCCAACTGGTGGCCGACTTTGTCACCTTTGATACGGCGTTTTGGCCGGCGTTTTGGGTGATTTTTTTTACCGTGTGTACCTACGCCAATGCGGGATGGATGCGCTCAATCGTGTGCGTCCATATGTGCCCTTATGCTCGTTTTCAATCAGCGATGTTTGATAAAGACACTTTTATTGTGGGTTATGATGCTATGCGCGGAGAAACGCGAGGGCCGCGCAAGCGCAAAGCCGATCCCAAATCTCTTGGCTTAGGCGATTGCATCGATTGCGATCTTTGCGTTCAAGTCTGCCCCACCGGAATTGATATTCGTCACGGCCTGCAATACGAATGCATTAACTGCGGGGCGTGCATTGATGCGTGTAATAGCACAATGAGCAAAATGGGTTATGCCCAAAATCTCATCAGCTATACCACAGAACGGCGCTTATCCGGGCAAAAAACGCAGATTTTACGCCCGAAACTGCTTGGATATGGCGCGGTTTTGCTGATCATGTGCGGTCTATTTATGACTCAAATTGCGACGGTCGAACCCGCAAGCTTTACCGTATTACGTGACCGCAATGCGCTTTATCGCATCAATAGTCACGGTCAAATAGAAAACATTTACACACTAAAAGTGCTCAATAAAACGCAGTCTTCTCAAGAGTACCAACTGACGGTGGCAGGCTTGCCTGATGCAAAGTGGTATGGTCAACAAATCGTTTCAGTGGCCCCTGGTGAAGTGCTCAATATTCCTATCACTCTCAGTGTTCAACCTGAAGGGCTGCCCTCCTCAATCACAACGATTGCGTTTATACTCAGCAACAAGCGCGAGGCTTTTACTCTTGAGGTAGAAAGCCGGTTTATCAGCGCACTTTAATTTTGATGACGGTAATGGAAAGCGACTCAGTAATGCGTCTCTACAGATCATGAATCACAGCACTTCGCCTCAAAACGGGCCAACACCGAACGACCCTCAATCTCCTAATGAGGCTCAAGGTCACTTTCATTTTAATGCGTTGACACCCGATCTGATCTGGTTTGCTCTAAGTAGTATTGGGATCCGCGCCGAATCGGGCTTTTTGCCTCTCAACAGTTACGAGAATCGCGTTTATCAATTTAGCGATGAAGAGCGCGTTCGCTATGTGGTGAAATTTTATCGTCCCCAGCGGTGGAGTGATGAACAGATTCTCGAAGAACATGCTTTTAGCGACGCTTTGGTCGACGCCGACATTCCGATGGCCACGCCGCTAAAAATTAATGACCAGACTCTGCATCACTATCAAGGGTACCGTTTTGCGCTGTTTCCCAGTTTGGGTGGGCGTCAATTTGAAGTGGATAATCTTGACCAATTAGAGCAGGTAGGCCGGTATTTGGGCCGCATTCATCGCGTCGGCGCTGAGCACCCCTTTGCGTTTCGTCCTACGATTGGGCTTGAGGAATATCTTTACCAGCCACGAGCGCTACTGCATGAAACGCAAATGATCCCAAGTTACCTTGAACACAGTTTCTTTCATGATTTGGACGCGTTAATTCAGCATATCGAAGCGCAATGGCCGGCAGATCGCGCTTCAATTCGTTTGCATGGCGATTGCCATCCCGGCAATATTTTGTGGCGTGATGGCCCGCTGTTTGTTGACTTAGATGACGCGCGCAACGGCCTCGCGGTGCAAGATATTTGGATGCTGCTCAGTGGCGAGCGACATGAAAAAATAACACAACTCGACACACTGTTAGAGGCGTATCAAGAGTTTAATGATTTTGATACCAATCAATTGAAACTGATTGAGCCTTTACGTGGTCTCAGAATGGTTCATTATATGGCGTGGCTTGCCAAACGATGGCAAGATCCCGCCTTTCCGATTGCCTTTCCGTGGTTCAATGAACCCAAATATTGGGAAGGACAGGTCCTTGCATTTAAAGAACAAATTGCCAACTTGGAAGAAGCACCATTAAGCTTGCTCCCTCAGTGGTAACTCAATTTAATTTTTGGAGAACAAACATGAAGAAGTTGTTGGCGTTTTTTTCGCTATGTTTCATCGCTCTATCCACTCACGCTGTCAGCGCGCCGTTTGAAGAGGGTGAGCATTACAAGGTGTTGCCAACCAAAGCATCGACACAACCCCAAGTCACCAAATTTTTCTCATTTTACTGTCCGGCCTGCTATAGCTTTACGCCGATTTTCGACCTGCTAAAACAGGAAGTACCTGAGGGAACCAAACTGACCAAAAATCACGTTTCATTTATGGGCGGAAACATGGGACTGGCTTTTGGCAAAGCCTATGCCACCATGGTCGTACTCAAAGTAGAAGACAAAATGACACCGGTGCTGTTTAAGCGCGTGCAAGATATGAACAAGCCGCCACGTAATGAAGCCGAATTACGCCAGCTGTTTATTGATGAAGGCATTGATGCCAAAAAATACGACGCGGCGTACAACGGATTTGCGGTTGACTCAATGGCTCGTCGTTTTGATAAGCAATTTACTGACGCAGGTCTAACTGGGGTGCCTTCGGTTGTGGTTAACAACAAGTATTTGGTGCAAGCCAATAGTATTAGCTCTGCAGAAGAGTATTTTGCCTTGGTGAACTATCTACTTAAAAAATAAGTTTGCTTAGACAAGAGATATTCCAATAAAAAAGCCGCATTCATTGCGGCTTTACTGTATACCCTTTCCACTTGAAATTGCAGCGTTGTTGGCTGGCTCTCACAAACCTCATCACATAGTCAATCTATGCTCAGAGGCTTTGTTCGTTTGCCGCCTACCTGCAACTCCAAGTTGTTTGGGTATATTCAAATCATCTCGCTATTTTGCATAGAAGGGGGATATATACCCCATTACGCCGCTTGTGAATCATGAGGATCAGTATCGCGATTGGCTAAGGTTGATGGCGCATAAATCTGAGTCAGCTGACGATCTTTTCGCTGCCATACCTCGGCCAACCACAATTGAAACTGACGCTTAAACCGCTTGTCATGAAAATAATCGCCACGTACCGACTCATTAACCGGTAACACTTCCACTTGCACCACAATTCGCGCCATTTTGCCTCGTAACAAATCATAAAATGGGCGCGCGCGGTTATCGGGATACGCAATCGTCACATTCAATATCGAATCAAATTGGTCCCCCATAGCCGCAAGCGTATACGCAATGCCGCCCGATTTTGGCGCCAACACGTGCGTAAAATCACCCCGTGACCGCCGCTGCTTGTCATCAGTGAATCGCGTCCCTTCAACAAAGTTAACGATCGTTGTTGGCGTATCACGAAATTTTTCACAAGAGCGACGTGTGGTTGCAAGATCTTGGCCGCGTTTATCAGGATGGCGCAGCAAATATTCGCGTGAATAACGCCGCATAAACGGCATATCCAATGCCCAACAAGCCATTCCAATAAAAGGCACATACAGCAGTTGCTGTTTAAGAAAAAATTTGGGAATGGGAATCGCATCTTTAAACACACAAAGCAGCACCACGATGTCGGTCCAACTTAAATGGTTTGAAATGAGCAAATGCCAACCTTGAGCATTAAGGTTTTCAGCGCCCTGTATCTGCCACTGCGCTCGGTTGGTAAAAGAGAGAATTTTCGCGTTTCCTGTTGCCCATAGCCACATGCCGCGATTGGCAAACTTCGTCGCCTTCAATTTGAGCCGTCGAGTTGGCATAAGCAGTTTAATCAATGCCGCTGCGCACACCAGCGTAGAACAAAAAACTGCGTTAACGACAGCCAACATCACATTAACGATTAGTATAAAATATGCCAACATATTGAGGGCAATGCTCACCGTGAGTAAAAAAACAGCGTATAATTATACGGTTTCACATTCAATTTTAAATAATAATCCCAATGGTCTGATTTGTTTTTAAACAGTCAAGGAAGATGTATTTTATGAAAAAATGGTCTGTAACTATCTCTGCCCTCACCTTATGCCTCGCTTCGGTCACACAGGCTAAGGTCCCAACCGCTTCGGTCTCTCAAGGCCCGACTCAACGCGCAGGTGTGTCTGGCGATATCGCGATTAACGCGTTTGTGTTTGATACCAAAAACAATCTCAGTACCAGCAGTGATTCACGCATCGAATCGTTAGATCAAGCGGCGCCCTCAAAACAGAAAGTGTTTGTCGCACCACTTGGTAACGTGCGTTACACCTTTGGTCGCCAACGACACCAACAGGTCTACCTGGGGACTGCTCGTGAAGACGTTGCGGTCGGTAACCTTGCTTTGCAACTGGGTTATCGCTACACCTTTAGCAATGGCGTTGTCAGTGACATCTCCATCTTACCCACGGTTTTATCCGGAGAAGTATGGCGTGACCCTTATAAAGAGGGGGTTTCGCGCAGTAAAACCGATGAACATGGCATCGCTTACCGATTTCAACTCAACCGCTTATTTGGTTTTTTAGGTCTGGATATGGCCTATGCTCGAAATGATATTGATCATGATGATTTAGCTGGCACCGCGCTGGCACGCGATGCCGATACTTATACGATTAAAGCCTCAACACGATTTCCTGTAAGTCGCGGCCTGTTTATTGCGCCATCATTGCGCTATTTGCGCCACAATGCCGATGGCGATGCGGCCAGCTTTGATGAATATCGATTGTCTGTCAGTGGATTTCAAATGTGGCAACGTCAAAAATTAGGCCTCACACTGGATTACGCTAAGCAAGACTATCGCGCCACCAATCCAATTTTTAGTAAAAAGCGACACAATAACGTGGTCAGCCTTTTTGCGGTCTATGAATACGAACAGCCCTTTGGCTGGCAAAATTGGTCCGCGGTTGGGCTCGCGGGGTATGAGCATAATGACGCCAATATTCGATTTTATGATGTTCGCCAAGGCATGATTTCTGCGGGTCTAAATTATAAGTTCTAAGCACTCTATACCCAAACTACTTGGCGATGCAGGTAGGCGGCAAACGAACAAAGCCTCTGAGCACTTCGTGAACATAGATAAACTATGCGATGAGGTTTGTGAGAGCCAGCCAACACTGCTGCAACTTCAAGTAGGACGGGTATACACCGCCTGTTGCGATAACTGACGCAGCAGCCGATCCATCGCGCGATATCCCAAGGCTTCCGCTAAATGCGCCCGTTCAATCCGTGGCGCATCTTGCAAATCTGCTAGAGTCCGAGCCACTTTAATAATGCGGTGGTAAGCGCGAATAGACAGCCCTAATTGGTGCAGTGCGGCCTCTAAAAACTGGGCGTCACGTGCGTGAAGCGGGCAAAAGCGCTCAATATCACGACTGCCAAGCCAAGCGTTGATTTTGCCACTGCGTGCCAACATGCGTTCTCGCGCAGCTAACACACGAGCCTTAACATCCACGGTTGACTCTCCACGCTCTCCGCCTTGGGCTAGCGTTCCTGGCGGTAGCGCTGGGATCTCAAGTGACATATCAAAGCGATCGAGTAATGGGCCCGATAATCGACTCAGATAACGTAACGTCGTCTGCGGCGAAGCACGTTGCGCGCTTTCCCGTTCATAATATCCGGTCGGGCTTGGATTTAATGCTCCGACCAACTGAAATCGCGCTGGAAATCGCACCTTACCTTGAGCGCGAGAAATGATAATTTCTCCCGATTCTAGAGGCTCGCGTAGAGAATCGAGCACCTTACGATCAAATTCGGGCATTTCATCTAAAAATAACAACCCATTGTGCGCTAAAGAGATCTCACCAGGTCGAGGGACAGACCCACCACCGACCAATGCCGCCATTGAACTTGAATGGTGTGGCGCGCGAAAAGGCCGCAGACGCCAATTGTCACGATGAATATCATTTTGAGTCAATGAAGCCACTGATGCCGTTTGCAATGCCTCTTCATCACTCATAGGGGGCAATAAGTCACGTAGCCGCGACGCCAACATGGTTTTTCCTGTTCCGGGAGGGCCGAGAAAAAGTAAGTTATGCGATCCTGCCGCCGCAATTTCTAGCGCACGCTTACCTTGCTGCTGACCAATGATATCTTGCAGATCTCGTTCGTTTTCATCTTGTGTGGCTTGTGGCGCTCGATCAAATAATCCAAGTCGCTTCTGCCCTGCGAGATCGGCGCAAACGTCTAATAAATTTGCGGCAGAACTGTGATTTTCTTTACCCACAAGCGCCGCTTGTGCGCCGTTAGCGTGGGGTAATATCAATCGGCGCTGAGCACGATTGGCGGCAATGGCGGCAGGTAGCGCACCTTTGACATAACGCAACGCACCAGAAAGCGCCAACTCACCAATAAACTCACACGAACTCAACGCCGCTAAAGGTATTTGCTCTGAAGCCGCCAAGATCCCTAAGGCAATTGGTAAATCAAACCGCCCCCCTTCTTTGGGCAAGTCGGCAGGCGCTAAATTGACTGTGATCCTTTTCGCTGGAAACTCAAAGCGGCTGTTGATCAGCGCGCTACGCACGCGATCTTTGGCTTCTTTTACTGTTGTTTCTGGCAGGCCAACCAAAGAAAATCCGGGCAGGCCATTACTGATGTGTACTTCAACACTCACCAACGGCGCTTCTACACCAACGCAGGCTCGGCTGCGAACTATCGCAAGAGACATGATACTCCTCGGTTATCGCTCGCAATCCAGTGAACACCAGGCTAAAGCGCGAGAACAAGACAAAGCATTAACGATATACCGCAGAACATGAAGGACACCCAGCCAAGACGATAACTATGATCTAGGCATCATGGAATCACGCTATTCACACTCACTTTGCAGCGCGCTTTGTTACCCCAAAATGACTGAGTGAAAAAGGTCAATATGTGTGTGGTTTTTTGCTTATCATAAACTGGCAAATTCGACACATACTCAAACAACTTGAAAGTGCAGGCAGGCGGAAAACGAGAAAAACCTCGCCTGCGAGCCATCGGGTTCGATTATTTGAACAAAAAGCGATCCGCTAACAATACGCAAAACCATCGCCAATGGCTCGGTAGAATAAAAATCTAACAAAATTTAATACTGATAACGTTATCTTTGATAACAGATAATGTGATTAACACCCCCTTAAATTACCAAGTTTGTGATATTTTTTGCTTGTCAGGCAGTCAATATGTATGTTACCACTAACGACGCAAACGATTTTGTCCAACAACTAAAACGATATTTTAACGACAGAACTTATGAACGTATTTACTCCTGCAGCTCAGCTCGTCGCTCTGATTCTCGTGGTCATTATTGGCACCGAGCGGGGGGCTGTGGGTAACGTTTAACCACAACATCAAAAAAACCCCCGCACTGAAAAGTCCGGGGGTTTTTTTACACTTGTGGATTTTTCCATCACATTAACGTGATGTGAATTGACACAACCAAGTCACCCAATCACCACAAAGGGGCGGTGATAGGACTCACACGGAATAGATGGAGCACATGATGTGCATTGAAACTCAAATTAGTACGCTGACAACGCGCCAGCAAGGAGAGGGATAATGACAGGAGCGGAACTGGTTGTTGCTGCGCTTCGCCAGCAAGGAATTGCCACCGTATTTGGGTATCCCGGCGGGGCGATTATGCCGATTTATGACGCCTTGTACGACGGTGGCGTCGAACACATTTTATGTCGTCATGAACAAGGTGCCGCCATGGCTGCCATCGGTATGGCTCGAGCAACACAACGTGTTGCTGTTTGCATGGCGACATCAGGCCCAGGCGCAACCAATTTAGTCACTGGACTGGCAGACGCAATGCTCGACTCTGTTCCGCTTGTCGCCATCACCGGCCAAGTCGCCAGCAGCCATATCGGTACCGATGCTTTTCAAGAGATGGACGTGATTGGCATGTCACTCGCGTGCACTAAACACAGCTATTTGGTCACCGACATTGATGACTTGGCGCCAACGCTGGCGGAAGCATTTGAAGTGGCTCAAACAGGCCGTCCTGGCCCTGTGATTGTTGATATCGCAAAAGACGTTCAGCTTGCGCAAGCCCCGACTGAGTTATTGCCCCCCTTTTGTGCGCCCCAATTGCCCAATATTTCATCAGATGCTATCGAACACGCTCAGAGTTTATTAAGCGCCGCTACGCGTCCCGTTCTGTATGTGGGAGGTGGCGTACAAATCGCCAATGCCACCGAAACTGTGCGCGAATTTTTACGCTTAAATCCCATGCCTGCGGTCAGCACACTGAAAGGCTTGGGCACCATTGAACGCCATCACCCCTACTACTTGGGCATGCTTGGAATGCATGGCACAAAAGCGGCCAACCTAGTGGTACAAGAGTGCGATCTGCTGTTGGTGGTCGGCGCACGATTTGATGACCGCGTGACCGGAAAGCTCGACACCTTTGCCCCTAACGCGAAAGTCATTCATCTGGATATAGATGCAGCCGAGATTGATAAACTGCGCCACGCCAACGCACCACTGCGCGCAAAAATTTGCGATGCGCTTCCACAATTGGAATTGAGTCAAGAGATCACGCCATGGCTACAACATTGCGAGGCACTGCGCAGTGGGTTTAAGTGGCGTTACGATCACCCTGGTGAGCCGATTTATGCACCGCTGCTGCTCAAGCAGCTCTCCGACAGCATGCCAGACTCAAGTATGGTTTCCACCGATGTCGGACAACATCAAATGTGGGCGGCGCAGCACATACAGCCACGTGAGCCGCAAAACTTCATCACCTCAGCGGGTCTTGGCACCATGGGTTTTGGCCTTCCTGCCGCGATGGGCGCAGCCGTAGCCAGACCAAACGATCAATCGATTTTGATCACGGGTGACGGTTCCATCATGATGAATATTCAAGAGCTTGGTACGTTAAAACGACGCCAAATTCCAGTGAAGATCGTACTGCTGAATAATCAACGTCTAGGCATGGTACGCCAATGGCAATCACTGTTTTTTGATGGCCGCCACAGCGAAACCATTTTGGACGACAACCCAGACTTTGTCATGCTGGCGCGCGCCTTTGATATTCCTGGTCGCACCATCACTAAAAAATCAGAAGTGCAACCGGCAATAGATGAAATGCTAGCAAGCAAAACCGCTTACCTGCTTCATGTCCTTATCGATGAAGAAGAGAATGTCTGGCCACTCGTACCACCCGGCGCATCAAATAGTGATATGCTGGAAAACACTTAAGGAGAAGGACATGGAACGTTATTTACTGGACATAAAAGCCGACGATAAGCCGGTGTTATTAGAGCGTGTACTGCGTGTGGTGCGTCACCGTGGCTTTACCATAAAACAAGTTGCGGCAACACAAAACCACGAAAGCAAAATCGCCAGCGTCGAAATTATTGTCGATAGTGACCGCCCCATCTCTTTTATTACCAATCAAATTGAAAAGCTGTGGGATATACGCAGTGTCGATGTGATAAAAATTCGCAACGATGAACTGCCTAATCACAACCTTCAACAACATGTCAGCGCATAAGGATGGCACTATGACAGCAAAAACAGCAGACGTAATTTGGTTTAACGGTGAAATGGTGCCGTGGGCCAATGCTAATGTGCACGTATTAAGCCATGCCATGCACTATGGCACCTCGGTTTTTGAAGGTGTGCGATGCTACAACACGCCAAAAGGCCCCATTGTTTTTCGTCACCGTGAGCATGCGCAACGTCTTAAAGACTCAGCCAAAATCTATCGCTTTCCAATTCCTTACACGATTGAAGAGATCATGGAAGCCACACGCGAAACCTTGCGCGTCAATCAACTAGATAACGCCTACATTCGCCCATTGGCGTTTGTTGGTAACGTTGGCCTTGGCGTCTGCCCACCCGCTGACACTCAAATGGATCTGATCATCGCCGCGTTCCCTTGGGGCTCTTATTTAGGTGAAGAAGCCTTAGATAATGGGGTTGATGCCATGATTTCCAGCTGGCATCGCGCTGCGCCAAACACCATCCCAACAGCAGCCAAAGCGGGAGGCAATTATTTGTCGTCTCTCTTGGTGGGCGGTGAAGCGCGTCGTCACGGTTACGCGGAAGGCATTGCATTGAGTGTTGATGGTTATCTTTCAGAAGGTGCCGGCGAGAACATTTTTGTAATTAAAAATGGCGTGATTACCACACCACCAGCCACCAGCGCAATTTTACCCGGGATCACTCGTGACTCTATCATGACGCTGGCACGCGAGCTGGGCTATGAGGTTCGTGAAGCCAATATTGCTCGCGAAGCTCTCTATCTTGCCGATGAAGTGTTTATGACGGGCACCGCTGCCGAAGTGGTTCCTGTGCGCTCAATCGATCAAATCGACATTGGCGCTGGCAGATGCGGCCCTATCACCAAAGCTCTGCAAACGGCTTATTTTGGCCTATTTAACGGCACCACTGAAGATAAGTGGGGCTGGCTTGATTATATCTATCCAGAAAAGAATTAAGAGGATAAGGAAATGCCTAACTACCGTTCTGCCACTACCACACACGGTCGCAATATGGCGGGCGCACGCGCGCTTTGGCGTGCTACTGGAGTCAAAGATGAAGATTTTGGCAAGCCAATCATTGCCGTCGTCAACTCATTCACGCAATTTGTTCCCGGTCATGTTCACCTGAAAGACTTAGGCCAGTTAGTGGCGCAAGAAATCGAAGCCGCTGGTGGCATCGCCAAAGAATTTAATACCATTGCGGTCGATGACGGTATCGCAATGGGCCATGGTGGTATGCTCTATTCTCTGCCTTCGCGTGAGCTGATTGCCGATTCAGTCGAATACATGGTTAATGCGCATTGCGCAGATGCAATGGTGTGTATTTCCAATTGCGATAAGATCACACCGGGAATGCTAATGGCCTCAATGCGCCTTAATATTCCGGTCATTTTTGTTTCTGGTGGCCCAATGGAAGCGGGCAAAACCAAATTGTCTGATCAGATCATCAAGCTGGATCTGGTTGACGCCATGATCCAAGGGGCGGATCCTAAGGTGTCTGACGCGCAAAGCGAACAAATTGAACGTTCAGCGTGCCCAACCTGTGGCTCATGCTCAGGCATGTTTACGGCCAATTCAATGAACTGCTTAACGGAAGCTCTGGGGCTGTCTCAACCCGGCAACGGTTCTATGCTCGCCACTCACGCCGATCGTAAACAGCTGTTTATCAGCGCAGGTCAACGCATTGTTGAGTTAACCAAACGCTATTATGAGCAGAATGATGAATCGGCACTGCCACGCAATATTGCGACTAAAGATGCGTTTGAAAATGCCATGGCACTCGACATCGCTATGGGCGGCTCAACCAACACGGTATTGCACCTACTCGCGGCAGCGCAAGAAGGTGAGGTCGATTTTGATATGTCTGATATCGATCGAATGTCTCGTCTGGTTCCTCACTTATGTAAGGTTGCGCCCTCAACGCAGCAGTATCATATGGAAGATGTGCATCGTGCTGGTGGCGTAATTGGTATTCTTGGCGAACTTGATCGCGCCGGTCTATTGCACAACCAATCTAAAACGGTTCTGGGATTAACCTGGGAAGAGCAATTAGCGCAATACGACATCACGGTAACCCAAGATGAAGCGGTGAAAACCTTTTATCGCGCAGGCCCTGCGGGCATTCGCACCACACAAGCTTTTTCACAATCGTGTCGCTGGGACACGCTGGATGATGACCGCGTTTCAGGCTGCATTCGAACCAAAGAAAATGCGTTTAGCCAAGACGGTGGCCTTGCTGTACTCAAAGGCAACATCGCGCTCGACGGTTGTATCGTTAAAACGGCAGGGGTTGATGCGAGCATTTTAACCTTTACTGGCCCTGCGGTGGTATTTGAAAGCCAAGAAGATGCCGTTGATGGCATTCTGGGTGGAAAAGTGACGGCAGGTGATGTGGTGGTGATCCGTTATGAAGGGCCAAAAGGCGGCCCGGGCATGCAAGAGATGCTCTACCCGACCACTTATCTTAAATCAATGGGCCTTGGCAAAGCGTGCGCGCTGCTTACCGACGGTCGTTTCTCTGGCGGTACCTCTGGCCTTTCGATTGGCCACGCTTCCCCAGAAGCTGCCAATGGCGGGGCCATTGGTCTGGTCAAACAAGGTGATATCATCGCTATCGACATACCCAACCGTACCATCTCGCTGAATGTTTCTGACCAAGAGCTTGCCGCTCGTCGCGCAGAACAAGACAAGCTGGGTTGGAAGCCGGTTGATCGCGTACGTGAGGTCTCTTTTGCCCTCAAAGCGTACGCCAGTATGGCGACCAGTGCCGACAAAGGTGCGGTACGTGATAAATCCAAATTAGAAGGGTAAATTGATGGCGCAGATCCCATTTGAGCCTTCCGGCGCAGAGTATCTGCGCCACATTCTTCGCGCGCCAGTGTATGAGGTTGCCACCATCACGCCACTGCAAACCATGCCTCGGCTTGCAGAGCGTATTGGCAACCAAGTACAAATTAAACGTGAAGACAGGCAACCGGTGCACTCATTTAAACTGCGCGGTGCATACAACATGGTGTCCAGCTTGTCGCTAACTCAGCAACAAGCTGGAGTGATTGCAGCATCGGCAGGCAATCACGCACAAGGTATGGCGCTCTCTGGTACTAAACTGGGTATCAAAACCACGATTGTGATGCCCAAGACCACACCAGACATCAAGGTGGATGCGGTGCGCAGCTTTGGTGGTCAGGTGGTGCTGCACGGCAATAATTTTGATGAAGCCAAAGCCGAGGCAGAGCGCTTAGCTGATGTGCATGGTTATACCTTTGTTCCGCCGTTTGACCACCCATTGGTGATTGCTGGACAAGGGACCATCGGCATGGAAATGCTGCAGCAAAATGGTCATCTCGATGCGATTTTTGTTCCTGTCGGTGGCGGTGGGTTGGCCGCAGGTGTCGCTGTGTTGGTGAAACAATTGATGCCCGAAGTCAAAGTGATTGCGGTTGAACCGGAAGATTCCGCCTGCTTAAAAGCGGCACTGGACGCGGGAGAGCCCGTGGTACTTGACCGAGTCAGCATGTTTGCCGATGGTGTTGCCGTTAAACGCATAGGGGACGAAACGTTCCGCTTATGTCAGCACTACATCGATGATCATATTTGTGTTTCGAGCGACGAAATTTGCGCCGCGGTCAAAGATATTTTTGAAGACACGCGTGCCATTGCTGAACCCTCAGGTGCGTTAGCGTTGGCAGGGCTGAAAAAATACAGTGAACAACATCAATGGCAAAACAAGCAATTAGCAACCATTCTCTCTGGTGCGAATACCAATTTCCACGGACTGCGGTATGTCTCTGAACGTTGCGAATTAGGTGAAAAACGCGAAGGTCTGCTTGCGGTCACCATACCGGAAAGGCAAGGCGCGTTTTTTGAGTTTTGCCAGTTGATTGGTAATCGCGCTGTCACCGAATTTAACTATCGTTACAGCGATGACGATCAGGCGAATATTTTTGTTGGGGTTCGGCTACAAGGTGGCCAAGAAGAGCTTGAACAGATTATCGCTGAACTGCGCAGCGCGCACTACCCTGTTGCGGATCTTTCCGATGATGAAATGGCTAAAGTCCATGTTCGTTATATGGTCGGAGGTAAACCGTCCAAGCCACTTAAAGAACGTCTTTACAGCTTTGAATTCCCAGAATACCCAGGCGCATTAATTAAGTTTTTAAGCACCCTTGGCAATCATTGGAATATCAGCCTGTTCAATTATCGGAATCACGGCGCGGATTACGGCCGCGTCTTGTGTGGCTTTGAACTTGAATCTCATGATTTAGCCCGTTTTTCAGCGCATCTATGTGAGCTTGGGTATCAATACAAGGACGAAACCAATAATCCTGCCTATCAATTTTTCTTGGCAAAATAGGGATATCCTTTTGAAACACCGCGCTATACCCAAATAACTTGACGATGCAGGTAGGCAGCAAACGAACAAAGCCTCTGAGCACTTCGTGAACATAGTCAGACTATGTGATGAGGTTTGTGAGAGCCTGCCCTTGTCTCGTGAACAAAAAGGCAGCATCAAGTGAAACGGGTATATTTAGCGCGGGGTTCATGCTAGCCAATCTCGATGCAACTGAGCACTATCACCTAAATAATCAACCATCCACTCCACCAGCCGATGTTTACTGTCATTACGCCACACCATACAGCATTGACTTAACGGCTTTGCCTCATCCAAAGCGCGCTCGACCAGTGCACCACGCGCAATTTGTGCCTGAGCAATATGCCTCGGAACATAGCCGACGCCAACACCATTACGCAGGCACTCAATCGCACTGTACCAATTGGGCAACAACAAACGACGCTGCTGTGGGAAAAAACCCGTGTGCCGTTTCGGAAGTTCAATGGAGGTATCATCAAGACAAATCGCGGGATAAGGGCTGACCGAGGCTTCATCTAGCACAGGTAATGCTGCGCACGGATGCCTAGGTGACATCACAAACAACCAATCGAGCGCCCCCATTTCGCGTAATTCAAAATCACCATGCACGGGAACGGCGGTCGTCGCACCAAGCACGATATCCGCTCGCCGCTGCGCAATGGCCTCCCATGACCCATTAAATACCTCCATATTGATTTGCAGCTCCGCAAAATCAAAAGTGGCATAAAAGGTTTCAATTAATGGCTTGAGCTGGTCAAGTTTCACCACGTTATCCAGTGTTAATCGCAATGTGGATTGCCAACCAAAACCAGCTCGACGAGTTTGCGCTTTGGTGGTTTCCATCTGCTGCAATAACAGGCGTGCTTGAGCGATAAAAATCTCACCCGCCGCAGTCAACACCACTTTGCGCGCCTGACGTTGGAATAAGACCACCCCAAGCTCTTGTTCTACCTGACGAACGCCATAACTGATCGCCGAGGGAACTTTATGCAGCGCCACCGCCGCGGCAGAAAAACTGCCAAGTCGTGCCACCGTCTCTAGCATTTCTAACGACGATTGTGAAAACACAGAGATCCTTCCTCTTAATATCAAATCAACCGCATAGTGAGCTGAAAAACTATCTTTCAATTTTTTTGATGAATAACCGCTAATTTTAACGTTTAAAATTAAAAATATCGAAAGATAAACTATCACCCTGTTTTATTATTGCTTAACCACCATGAATTTATCTCTATTTCAATTGGCGTACCTTGCTACACTCTCAATGCTGGGATTTATCGCCACCGATATGTACTTACCCGCGTTTAAAGCGATGGAAATGGATTTTGCGACAGGACCTGAGCCGATCGCCCTTTCTCTCACGCTGTTCTTAGTTGGGATGGCATTTGGCCAATTGCTTTGGGGATTGGCGTGCGATAAATATGGTCACCGCAATACTCTGATGGTCGGTTTGGCGGTGTTTACCCTCGCCTCTTTTGGATTAATCTTTAGTAACGAAATTTGGCAACTGTTAGCGCTGCGCTTTGTTCAAGCGATTGGCGTGTGTGCTCCTGCCGTGATCTGGCAAGCGATGGTGATCAAGCGTTATTCTGAGCGCAGTGGTCAAATATTTGCCACCATAATGCCGCTTGTGGCTCTTTCGCCGGCGTTAGCGCCTCAACTTGGTGTTGTCCTTGAATCCCAATGGGGTTGGCCTTCGATTTTCGTCGCACTGACGCTACTTGGCCTAGCACTCATGGCCGCCACTCTGCGCCAGCCACATGACACGATTGAAACCAATACTCGTCGCGTCTCAAATGACATCAAAACACTGCTCAGCTCCCGAGTCTACTTGGGTAATGTGTTGATGTTTGCCTCGGCATCGGCCGCCTTTTTTGCCTACCTTACGGGTATGCCCGAGATCATGGCTCAATTGGGTTACGATGCCAAACAGATCGGCCTCAGCTTTGTGCCTCAAACCATTGCGTTTATGGTAGGTGGGTATTTGGGCAAACGCTTGGTCGAGCGCTTGGGCGATGGTCGTGTGTTAAAACAAATTTTGGCTCTATTTAGCGTCGCAGCGGTGACAATTTTTATCATGTCACAAACGCAATTAAGTTCTATTTGGCCCATTTTAGCGCCGTTTTGCTTAATTGCCGTTGCCAATGGCGCGCTTTATCCCATCGTTGTGAATCGAGCATTGGCCAGTGCCAAAGAGAGCCCTGCCACGGCGGCTGGATTACAAAATAGTCTGCAAATAACCGTAAGCAGCGCCGCAAGTGCATTAGTCGCGTTAATGGCCAGTCAGGCGCAGTGGGTCACTGGGGTGGCTATCATTCTTTGTACCTTAACGCTTTGGCTTGGTTATGTGACTGCGAACCGAAAAAGCCGCAAGCTAATCAACCCAGCGAATCAACAAGCATAATCGTCCGTGACGAATAGCTTTCAAAAACACAAAGGCCTGCAAACAATGCAGGCCTTTTAACTCATTTCAACTCGAACAGGGGGAACGATATCAGTTCGACTTTTTCTTAGGTCGTTGCCACTGTGAAATTCGACGCTCTTTCGCGCGAGTGATCACAAGCTCTCCTTGGGCCACGTTTTTAGTCAACGTGGTTCCTGCGCCAATCGTTGCACCATCTTCAATGGTTACAGGCGCAACTAACTGACTATCTGAGCCAACAAAGACATCGTTGCCAATGATCGTTTGAAACTTATTTGCACCGTCATAATTGCAGGTGATCACGCCAGCGCCAATATTGGTTCGCTCTCCGACAACAGCGTCTCCCAAATAGGTCAGATGGTTTGCTTTCGCGCCTTGCGCCAAAGAGGCATTTTTCATTTCGACAAAGTTACCAACGTGAGCGTCGTTATGCAGCTCTGCGCCTGGTCGTAAACGTGAGAAAGGCCCAACAGTACAAGATTCACCAATGGTCGCCCCTTCAATCACGCTATAAGGGCGTAATACGGTGTTATCGTCAATTTCACAATCTTTAAGGATACAACCTGCCCCAATTAACACGTTGTCGCCAATAGAGACCGAGCCTTCAATAATCACATTAACATCAATTTCAACGTCTTTACCGCATTGCAACTCACCGCGCAAATCAAAACGACTCGGATCACGCAGCATAACACCTTGCTCAAGCAACTTATTTGCTTGCGCGGTTTGATAGGCTCGCTCTAAACGTGCTAATTGAATTCGGTCATTGACCCCTTCCACTTCAATCGGGGTCACCGGGTGTACCGCTTCTACAGCGCGGCCTTCATCGTGTGCAGCCGCAATCACGTCGGTAAGGTAATATTCGCCTTGCGCGTTATTGTTGGTTAAACCAGACAGCCAACGCTTAAGATCGCTCCCCGTTGCCACTAGCACGCCCGTGTTGACTTCTTTGATGAGCTTTTGCTCTTCCGATGCGTCTTTTTGCTCGACAATGGCGACCACAGGGCCATTTTTACGCACAATACGTCCGTAGCCCGTAGGGTTGTCCATCACATTCGTTAACAGGGCAATACCGCCTGTTGGTTGTGCTTCCAATAAATTTTCGATGGTCTGCTCTGAGATCAGCGGCACGTCGCCATAAAGCACCAAAATTTTCTCATCTGGCTCAAAGAAAGGCGCAGCTTGATCGACCGCATGTCCTGTCCCTTTTTGCTCCGATTGCAATACCCAATTGACCGCTTGACCTGCCAATGCCGATTGCATTTGCTCGCCACCATGGCCATAAACTAAGTGAATATTTTGCGCTCCAAGCCCTTCACAAGTATCAATAACGTGCTGAACCATTGGCTTTCCTGCCAAGGTATGAAGCACTTTGGGTTTTTCGGAGTGCATGCGGGTGCCTTTGCCGGCCGCGAGGATCACTGCGCTAAACTTCATTACGTAAAACCTACTGACTGTCATAAATATAAGTCTTTAGTTTAGCGGTATAAGTGAGACAAATTAACTAAAAAAAGGAATATAGATGAATTTAATGGCCCAAAACCAAGGATCGTGAAATTAACTATTCAATTGAATGGGAAGGATTAAATATATAAAAATATCAATAGGTAAGCATCTAATGATATCGGGTGTCGTTTATATTCAACAATCAAACATGAACACATCAATCATGGGTTGGTTTTCCACCAGGCAATAACGGGCAATAAAAAAGGTGGTCTCAATGACCACCTTTTTCTTTATCACTAACAAACATTAGCGATGCTTTTTGGTTAGCTCAATTACGCGAAGCTGCGCGATGGCTTTTGCCAACTCGCTGGCCGCTTGGGCAAAGTCCATATCACCATGCTGATTATGAATATATTCTTCAGCACGACGCTTAGCTTCTTCCGCTTTCGCAGCATCAAGATCTTCACCGCGAATGGCCGTATCCGCTAGCACTGTTGAGGTGCCAGGTTGCACTTCTACCATACCACCAGAGACATAAATGAACTCTTCTTGGTCGTATTGGTTTACGATGCGCACCATACCAGGCTGAATAGCGGTCAACAGCGGCGTGTGGCCGTGGTAAATCCCCAGCTCACCTTCGCTACCGGTCACCTGAAACGTTTTTACTCGGCCAGAAAACAGCTGTTTTTCGGCACTGACCACGTCTAGGTTAAAGGTTATAGCTGTCATATCGCCTCCTAATGAGCCTTATAGCTTTTTGGCATTCTCGATGGCATCGTCAATCGTACCGCAGTACATAAACGCTTGCTCTGGAATGTCATCATAGTCGCCAGCTAATAGGCCTTTAAAGCCGCGTAGCGTCTCTTTAAGAGGAACGTAGATACCAGGGTCACCAGTAAAGACTTCCGCTACGTGGTAAGGCTGAGTCAAGAAACGCTCAATCTTACGCGCACGAGCAACCACTTGCTTGTCGTCTTCAGACAGCTCGTCCATACCAAGGATGGCGATAATGTCTTTAAGCTCTTTATAACGTTGCAATGTTTGCTGAACGTTACGAGCTACATCGTAGTGCTCTTGACCAACTACCAATGGATCAAGCTGACGAGAGGTTGAGTCCAATGGGTCGATCGCTGGGTATAGGCCCATAGCAGCGATGTTACGGTTCAGTACAACGGTTGCATCCAAGTGCGCAAACGTGGTAGCTGGTGATGGGTCCGTCAAGTCATCCGCTGGTACGTATACCGCCTGAACTGAGGTGATAGAACCCGATTTGGTTGACGTGATACGCTCTTGAAGCACACCCATCTCTTCTGCTAATGTTGGCTGGTAACCTACCGCTGAAGGCATACGGCCAAGCAGTGCCGATACTTCGGTACCTGCAAGCGTATAACGATAGATGTTGTCAACGAACAGCAGAACATCACGGCCTTCATCACGGAATTTTTCCGCCATGGTAAGACCGGTCAGAGCAACACGTAGACGGTTACCTGGTGGCTCGTTCATCTGGCCATAGACCATTGCTACTTTTGATAGCTCTGGATTTTCAACGTTAACAACGCCCGCTTCCTGCATTTCGTGGTAGAAGTCGTTACCCTCACGAGTACGCTCACCTACACCTGCGAAAACAGATAGACCTGAGTGTTGTAGTGCGATGTTGTTGATAAGTTCCATCATGTTAACGGTCTTACCAACACCTGCACCACCGAATAGACCGATTTTACCACCCTTGGCGAATGGGCAAATCAAGTCGATTACTTTAACACCGGTTTCAAGCAATTCAGTTGAGTTTGATTGCTCTTCATAGCTTGGTGCTTCACGGTGAATTGAGTACAACTCTTCTGCACCGATATCACCACACTCATCAATTGCATCACCCAGTACGTTCATGATACGACCAAGTGTTTTGGTTCCCACAGGAACCGAAATTGGTTTACCTGTGTTTTCCACAATCATGCCGCGACGTAAGCCATCTGAGCTACCCATTACGATACAACGTACTACGCCACCGCCCAGCTGCTGCTGAACTTCAAGAACCAAACGTTCTTTAGCGTCAGTTACGTTCAGAGCATCGTAAACACTTGGGACATCGCTCTGAGGGAACTCTACGTCGACTACTGCACCGATGATCTGAACGATCTTACCTGTAGCCATCGTTAATCCTCTAAATAATTCGTTTTACCTAAGCTTAAACCGCCGCAGCGCCGCTCACGATTTCCGACAGTTCTTGTGTGATAGCCGCCTGACGGGCTTTGTTATACACAAGTTCAAGATCTTCAATCAAATTCGTCGCGTTATCTGTTGCAGCTTTCATTGCAATCATACGAGCTGCTTGCTCACAAGCGAGATTCTCGACCACACCTTGATACACTTGAGACTCGACAAAACGCAGCAATAGCGCGTCAAGTAGTGCTTTAGGTTCGGGCTCGTAGATATAATCCCACTGGTGATTACGTTGCATCTCTTCGCTGTTCGATTTCGGCAAAGGTAACAATTGATCGATCGTTGGTTGTTGAACCATAGTGTTTACAAACTTGTTGTACACAACATACAGACGGTCCAATTCCCCTTCATCGTATTTTCTTAACATCACACCGACAGAGCCGATCAAATCTTCTAGGCTTGGGCTATCGCCTAAACCCGAAACTTGAGCTGCGACTTTCGCACCACTGTGGTTAAAAAAAGCGGTCGCTTTTGAGCCAATAATCGCTAGCTCAATATCTGCACCTTGCTGTTTCCAAGTTTGCATATCGGTCAGGGCTTTTTTGAACAAGTTAATGTTCAAACCGCCACATAGACCACGATCCGTTGACACGATGATGTAACCAACACGCTTGGCTTCACGCTCATCTAAGTATGGATGACGATACTCTAGAGAAGCGTTAGCCACGTGACCGATCACTTTACGTATTGTTTCCGCATAGGGACGAGAAGCACTCATTGCGTCTTGCGAACGACGCATTTTTGATGCTGCTACCATCTCCATTGCTTTCGTAATCTTCTGAGTGCTTTTTACACTCCCGATTTTACCACGTATCTCTTTTGCGCCGGCCATCGTCACTCTCCGTTAGTTGGTGGCAACCTTTGCCACCGACTGATTACCAAGTTTGGGTTGCTTTGAAATCGTCAGTCAGCTTGGTTAGCTGAGCTTCGATGTCATCGTTATAAGCACCCGTCTTGTCGATCTCAGCTGCTAATTCAGCGTATTGACCGCGAGCGTACGATAGTAGCGCCGCTTCGAAATCGAGAACTTTATTCAGTTCTACGTCATCAAGGTAACCGCGCTCTGCCGCAAAAATAACCAACGCTTGGTCAAAAACAGACATTGGTGCGTACTGTTTCTGCTTCATAAGCTCAGTTACTTTCTGACCATGGCTTAACTGACGCTTGGTCGCTTCATCAAGATCAGATGCGAACTGAGCAAACGCCGCAAGTTCACGATAAGCGGCAAGGGCAGTACGGATACCACCAGACAGCTTCTTGATGATTTTCGTTTGCGCAGAACCACCTACACGAGAAACTGAAATACCTGGATCAACCGCCGGGCGAACACCCGCATTGAACAACTCAGTTTGTAGGAAGATCTGACCATCGGTAATCGAGATTACGTTAGTCGGTACGAATGCTGAAACGTCACCCGCTTGGGTTTCAATGATAGGTAGAGCGGTTAGAGAACCAGTCTTACCTTTCACTTCACCGTTAGTAAAGCGTTCTACATACTCTTCATTTACACGAGCAGCACGCTCAAGTAGGCGAGAGTGGAGATAGAATACGTCACCTGGGAATGCTTCACGGCCTGGTGGGCGTTTTAGCAATAGAGAGATCTGACGGTAAGCAACCGCTTGTTTAGAAAGATCGTCATAAACAATCAGTGCATCTTCACCGCGATCGCGGAAGTATTCACCCATTGCACAACCTGCGTATGGCGCAAGGTATTGCAATGCCGCAGATTCAGACGCCGATGCCACAACTACGATAGTGTTAGCGAGAGCACCGTGTTCTTCCAATTTGCGTACTACGTTAGCGATAGTCGACGCTTTTTGGCCGATCGCAACATAGATTGAGTAAATACCAGAGTTTTTCTGGTTGATGATTGCATCGATCGCCATAGCGGTTTTACCCGTTTGACGGTCACCGATGATAAGCTCACGCTGACCACGACCGATAGGGATCATTGAGTCAACCGACTTATAACCTGTTTGTACTGGTTGATCGACCGATTTACGATCGATTACACCCGGTGCAATCACTTCAACAGGTGAAGACAATTTTGCTTCAATTGGGCCTTTACCATCGATAGGCTCACCCAGTGTATTCACTACGCGACCTAACAGCTCAGGACCAACTGGCACTTCAAGAATACGGCCAGTACCTGTTACTTTCATGCCTTCCTTAAGGTCAGCATAAGGGCCCATAACAACCGCACCTACCGAGTCACGCTCAAGGTTAAGTGCGAGGGCATAACGGCCACCCGGTAATTCAATCATTTCGCCTTGCATTACGTCCGCTAGGCCGTGAATGCGCAAGATACCGTCGCTTACCGATACGATAGTACCTTCGTTGCGAGCTTCACTAACAACTTCGAATGACTCGATGCGTTGTTTGATTAGATCGCTAATTTCCGTGGAATTAAGTTGCATGCTCCAATCCCCATTAAGACTGCAATGCATCGCTCAGACGGTTCAAACGCCCGCGTGCTGAGTTATCGATGACTAAGTCTCCGGCTCGAATTATAACCCCACCAAGTAGGGTCTCATCTACACTGCAATTCAGCTTAACTTTGCGCTCAAGGCGCAGTTCAAGTTTGCGACTGATCTCTGCAAGTTGTTCATCTGAAAGTTCGGATGCTGACACAACGTCCACATCAATCTCTTTCTCATGCTCTTGCTTAAGCAGCAGATACTGCTTATAGACATCAGGAAGGGCCAATAATCGACCATTCTCGGCCATTACCTTAATCAGGTTTTGGCCATGTTCGTCCACTTGTTCGCCGCAAACAGTCACAAACAGATCTGCCATTTTGGCAGGTGTTAATGAGCTGGTTAACAGCTCATGCACTTGTGTGTTTTTGGCCACTTCCGCAGCAAAAGCCAGCATCTGACTCCAAGAGTCGAGCTGATTTTTTTCCACGGCAAAGTCAAACGCTGCTTTAGCATAGGGGCGTGCGATTGTAGTCATATCCGACATAAGCGCCCCCAGCGTTAAAGTCTTGCAGTAATGTTGTCGAGAATATCTTTCTGCGCATCTTTATCGATAGCACGTTCCAGAATTTTCTCAGCACCAGCTACAGCCAGAGTTGCAACTTGTTTACGTAGTTCATCACGCGCACGAACGCGTTCAGCTTCGATTTCTGCTTCCGCTTGCGCAAGAATTTTTTGGCGTTCTGCCAAAGCTTCTTCACGTGCTTCGTCAACAATCTGAGCTTTACGTTTGTTCGCCTGCTCGATGATCTCAGTTGCGTGTTGCTTCGCTTCTTTCATTTGAGAAGAAGCATTAGCTTGTGCTAGATCCAAGTCTTTTGCTGCACGTTCAGCAGCTTGAAGACCGTCAGCAATTTTTTTCTGACGCTCTTCAATCGCTTGCATGATAGGCGGCCATACATATTTCATGCAGAACCACACAAACAAGAAAAACGAAAAAGCTTGACCTAGCAGAGTTGCGTTCATATTCACAACAGCTACCCCTCTTTATTGGACTTAGTGTTAATCAAAACAAGCCGTAGCTTATTTTCGCTTAGGTGATTAACCAGCTAGTTGACCAACGAATGGGTTTGCGAACGTGAATAGTAGTGCGATTACGATACCGATCATTGGAACCGCGTCCAATAGACCTGCGATGATGAACATCTTAACTTGCAGCATCGGTGCCATCTCAGGTTGACGCGCAGCACCATCAAGGAATTTACCGCCTAGAAGTGCAAAACCGATCGCTGTACCTAGTGCACAAAGACCTACGATGATTGCGACTGCGATTGCTGAAAAGCTCAATACAGTTTCCATTACTATCTCCAACTATAAATATTGACTGAATGTCTAATAAGAATCTAAAAAATTAATGATCACTGTCTTCGTGTGCCATCGACAGATATACGATGGTCAGCATCATAAACACGAAGGCCTGAATCAGGATAACCAAAATATGGAAAATCGCCCACGGAAGTGAACCCATCCACTGCAAGTACCATGGTAGCATTGCGGCACAAAGAATAAATACCACTTCACCAGCAAACATATTACCGAATAGACGCATACCCAATGATAATGGTTTCGCCAATAACGAGACCACTTCAATAAGTAGGTTAAATGGAATCATTGTCCAGTGATTAAACGGGTGTAGAGCTAATTCTTTTGCAAAACCGCCCAGGCCTTTTACCTTAATGCTGTAGTAAATCATTAAAGCAAAAACACCTAGCGCCATCGACATGGTGATATTGACATCAGCTGACGGTACCACCTTCAAATAAGGGATTCCGAGCCAATGTTGTGCTGGGTAAGGTAAGAAATCGATAGGCACAAGGTCCATCAAGTTCATTAAAAATACCCAACAAAAGATAGTCAGTGCTAACGGTGCGATCAGTGGATTGCGTCCATGGAAGGTGTCTTTGACGTTTTGCGCGACAAATTCAACAATCATTTCAACAGCACACTGAAGCTTACCGGGTACACCCGCTGTTGTTCCCTTTGCTACCTTGTAAAAAATTCCTAAGAAAATTAAACCAGTCAACCAAGAAAAGAACAGGCTATCGACATGTACGTTCCAGAAACTTGACTCCGAAGAGACCAAACCCAATTTATACAAAGAGAGGTGGTCTAAATGGTGTTCAATGTAACCGGACGCAGTTAGCGCTTCACCTGGCGCAGCCATAACTCATCCTATTTTTTTGTTGTGAATGAATAGCACTGGTGCACAGAGATTAATTCCTAGTACCAGCAAATAGGTTAGTTTGAGGGGAACAAGTTCCACCTGCATATACATGTAGACAACACAAAATAGCGCCACCGTGATTAGGATCTTTAACGCTTCACCGGTATAAAACGACACCGCGACAGCTTTCGCCATTCGAGCGCCCGCAAAAAGAAACGCACATCCAGCAAAAACCGCATTAGCGAGCACAAAAATGCCCCCACCAATCAGCGCAGAAATTCCCCAATCACTATTAACGGCAAGCGCCATTGCGGCTGCCACAAATATAACCGCGCCGAACTCAATCATTAACAATCGCTTGGCAAGCATTCGCCCTGATTTTGTTAACGCAGCTACCATGTATTCGTACCTCGAGTCATCCCATCCATTGATGTTATCAATGAGGGAATTTGGCGAAAATTATACGTTCCGTCTTTTTAATTGCAATGAATACGCAGCAAAAACTTACAGTTTCATTTACAAATAGACAACTTCCGCACAAAAATAATCATTTCTACAAAATTGACAGAGATCAACTGTCTCATTCTATTTCAAGTCGAGCAATTAATTGCTCTAACTTGTGAGGTTCATCAATATTGATGGTGACCTTAGCTTGACCATTGGCTTTACGCACCAACGCAATCTTCATCCCTAGGCGCTCACTGAGTCTTTGTGCCAACTGTTCGGCTTCAACATCGACCTCAGGTTGATGCTCAGCGACAGGCGTCAGTAGTTTTTTGACCAGTTGCTCGGTTTGACGCACAGTTAACGCTTTTTTCGCCACTGTTTCTGCCGCTTCAACTTGAGATTCACCATTCAATGCCAATAAAGCGCGTGCATGACCCATTTCAAGCTGTTTAGACGCTAACGCATGCTTAACGGGAGCTTCCAGCGCATTCAAACGCAATAGATTACTGACCGTGGTGCGCGACTTACCAATCGCATCCGCCACCTGTTGGTGAGTTAAGGAAAACTCCGCTTGCAATCGCTCTAACGCTTGCGCTTCTTCAATGGCATTCAAATCTTCGCGTTGAATATTTTCTATTAAAGCCATCGCGATAGCGGCGCGATCTTGCACGTTTTTAATCACACAAGGCACATGTGTGAGTCCCGCCATGCGCGCTGCGCGCCAGCGTCGCTCGCCCGCAATAATTTCAAACCGAGCCTCGGCCACTTTTCGTACCACAATCGGTTGAATGATACCTTGCACTCGAATCGAGGCGCTGAGCTCTTCAAGCGCTTCTGGCGCAATCGCTTTACGTGGCTGATAAACGCCTGGAATCAATTGTCCTATGGCCAGCTCCGCCAAGTCACCATCATTAGATAACGTCTGACTGTGCACAGCAGCACTTTGTTTTTCTCGAGCTAGCGAGCTAGTTGATAACAGAGCATCAAGCCCTTTTCCGAGACCACGCTTAGACATGAAGTATCTTCCTTGCTAGCAAAATTTAAACGGAAATGTCTTCACGACGTAGCATTTCACCGGCAAGCGCTAAATAAGCCTTAGAGCCTGCAGAGTACTTGTCATAGTACATAGCAGGTTTACCGTGGCTTGGCGCTTCCGCAAGGCGAACATTACGAGGAATAACCGTGCGGTACACTTTGGTACCAAAATGTTTTTTCAGTTGGTCGGAAACTTCAGTCGAGAGGCGATTGCGTGGGTCATACATAGTGCGTAGCAAACCTTCTATTTTGAGATTTGCATTGACCACAGCTGCCAACTTACTGATGGTATCCATAAGAGCGGTTAAACCTTCTAACGCGAAATATTCACATTGCATTGGTACTAGCACGGAATCTGCCGCAGCCATAGCGTTGATTGTAAGAAGGTTTAAAGAGGGGGGACAATCAATAAAGATGAAATCATAGTTATCGCGAACCGCAGCTAATGCGTTCTTGAGACGCACCTCGCGAGCAAACACTTCCATCAGTTTAATTTCGGCGGCCGTCACGTCACCATTAGCGGCAATTAAGTCGTATTTACCACTGGTACTGCGACAGACGACTTGGTCAAAAGTGGTTTCTTCTACCAGAAGATCATAGGCGGTGGCATCGACCATATACTTGTCGACACCACTGGCCATAGTAGCGTTGCCTTGTGGGTCTAAATCAATCACTAAGACTTTGCGCTTGGTGGCGGCCATTGATGCCGCTAAATTAACACAAGTGGTGGTTTTACCCACGCCGCCTTTTTGATTGGCGATAGCTACTATTTTTCCCACGCTGGTGGCCTCGTTAATTATCCCTAGGCGATAAGATTACTAGATGTCGCTCGCCTGCCAACTCAGGAACCGTCAAAGATATGATCTCAGTCACAGAGCACCACGTTGGTAAATCGGCTATTTCATCTTGAGGGTGTAATCCCTTTAACGCCAAAAACCGTCCAGTGTCAGGTTTGGGAAGGTGATGACACCACTCAACCATATCGGTCATTGAAGCAAACGCACGGCTCAGTACGCCATCAAATTTTATCTCTGGCTGAAACTCTTCAACGCGACTTTGAACCGGCATCACATTTGTGAGTTTCAACTCGTGCACGACTTGCTTGAGAAAGCGCACTCGCTTACCAAGGCTATCGAGTAACACAAATGTCTTTTCCGGACACATAATCGCCAAAGGGATCCCGGGTAATCCAGGTCCAGTTCCCACATCGATAAAACGCTCACCTTGTAAGTGAACGCTTACCACTATGCTATCGAGAATGTGTTTAACCAGCATCTCTTGCGGATCGCGCACCGACGTCAGGTTATACGCTTTATTCCATTTATGCAGCAGCGCCACATAACCAAGCAGTTGTTCACGCTGTTTCTCGCTCACATTGAGCGAGGTTTGCGCAATCAAGTGGTCGAGATGGGCTCGTAATGCGCTCATGCTGCGTCCTCACCCAACTTTAACATGCCAATTTTCTTAAGATGCACAAGCAAAATGGAAATTGCCGCAGGTGTCACACCGGAAATGCGAGACGCGATACCGATGGTTTCGGGCTTAGCCGCGTTCAATTTCAACACCACTTCATTTGACAGACCTTTAACAACGCTATAATCAAGCTCAAAAGGTAGCTTGGTGTGTTCATGACGCAACGATTTTTCAATCTCATCTTGTTGACGCTTGATGTAACCTTCATATTTTACTTGAATTTCAACTTGTTCAGCCGCTTGAGTGTCTTCCAGCGCTGGCGCAAACGCATCCAGTTGGGTTAACTGGTCATAACTCATCTCTGGGCGACGCAGAAGATCTTCACCGCTGGCTTCGCGCACCATCGGCGTTTTCAACAGTTGATTCAGCGTATCAATCCCAACGGAATTCGGATTCATCCACGTTTCTTTTAAACGTTGACGTTCTTTTTCCATATTGTCGATTTTCTGATTAAAACGAGCCCAACGAGCTTCATCAACTAAGCCAAGTTCATACGCTTTCGCGGTCAAACGCAGATCGGCATTATCTTCACGAAGAAGCAGGCGATACTCCGCGCGTGAAGTAAACATGCGATAGGGCTCTTTGGTGCCCATCGTCGAAAGATCGTCAATTAAGACACCGACGTATGCCTCATCACGGCGTGGGCTCCAACCCTCTTTATCTTGACTGAATAAACTGGCGTTCAAACCGGCCATTAAGCCTTGCGCCGCGGCCTCTTCGTAGCCGGTGGTACCATTAATTTGACCGGCAAAAAACAGACCTGAGATAAATTTGGTTTCATACGTTGATTTCAAATCTCGAGGATCAAAGAAATCATACTCAATTGCGTATCCGGGGCGCACGATGTGCGCATTTTCAAAGCCCTTCATCGAGCGAACAATGGCCAACTGCACATCAAAGGGCAAGCTGGTTGAAATGCCATTCGGATACAGCTCGTGGGTGGTTAATCCTTCAGGTTCAATAAAGATTTGGTGACTGTCTTTATCGGCAAATCGCATCACCTTATCTTCAATTGAGGGGCAATAACGCGGACCAATACCTTCAATCACACCCGCATACATAGGACTGCGATCCAGGTTAGCACGAATGACATCATGCGTTCGCTCGTTAGTATGCGTGATAAAACAAGGAATTTGATGTGGATGATGTTCACGTTTTCCCATAAATGAGAAAACGGGGGTCGGATTATCACCGTGTTGCGCTTGTAGCACAGAAAAATCGACACTGCGTGCATCAATGCGTGGCGGAGTGCCTGTTTTCAGACGATCGACGCGAAATGGCAGATCACGTAAACGATCCGCAAGAGCAATCGACGGAGGATCGCCTGCACGCCCTCCAGAGGCGCTTTCCATACCAATGTGGATCTTTCCACCTAAAAAGGTGCCGACGGTCAATACAACCGCTTTGGCGTGGAATTTGAGGCCCATTTGAGTGACCACACCATGGACGTGATCATTTTCAACGATCAGATCATCGACAGATTGCTGAAACAGTGTCAGATTCGGTGTGTTCTCAAGTGCCTGACGTACATAAGCTTTGTATAGCGCGCGATCCGCTTGCGCGCGAGTCGCTCGAACAGCGGGTCCTTTGGATGCATTTAACGTTCGAAATTGAATACCAGCATGATCAATTGCTTGAGCCATTAAACCGCCCATAGCATCGACTTCTTTCACCAAGTGGCCTTTGCCAATACCACCAATCGCAGGGTTGCATGACATTTGACCTAATGTGTCGATGTTATGAGTAAGAAGGAGTGTTTTTTGACCAGTGCGGGCTGATGCGAGCGCGGCTTCCGTTCCTGCGTGTCCGCCACCGACCACAATGACATCAAAATTTTCGTGATAGAGCATGAACTGACCTCAGGTTTTCGAACGATTTTTACAAAGGAAAAGAGCGGTAGTTTACCTGCTTTATTCAAGACTGAACATTGTTTTCTGTTTGAACTAATCGAAACTCGAGATGGCTTATTATATATAAGATCTATATAGAGATCTTTTATTGGATCTATTATTAAGATCACCAGTTTCTGTGGATAACCAGGAAATGATCAACAAGATCATTGATCTTTTGTGGATCATTTCTTGTGATCAGTCGTTGATCTATCTTAGGATTAACTGGGATCAAAATAGCATGTTATTCACAGCCCAAACCATGATCATAAATTGTTCTTTGGATAACTATAGCTTTATAACCGCTTTTGCTTATTTTTATCCACAAATGATATTGCAGCTTTTGAATAAATCATGATGAGTTAATGAAGGATGTTATCCACAATACACCTCTTGATTGGCGTATACCTTCGTTTATGACGTGAAGGATAAAATGAAATGTCAGACTATGTTGAAGTGAATAAAGGCCAGAGTGGTCACATCGCGCCCAGTGGAGACTTGATGGGCGCGTCTGTTTTTAGTGATTCAAAATGCATGAAGGTGCTGTTCTAACCAAGCCTCTGCAGCGTCTTCTGGTACGGTTTGCGCCAAAATATCAATCAAACAACAATCGGCGATAGCGGTTGCGCCGATGTCTTGTAATAGCGCATGGGCGTGGAGTCCTGCGCCGCAGAAAGTATCATAACTGGAATCACCAATTGCGATAACCGCATACTTGAGCTGATCGGTTCGTGGTGGTGTTTCTTGTAGCTTGCTGATAAAGGGACGAATATTGTCTGGATAATCTCCCGCGCCATGCGTTGAGGTAATGATAAGCCAGGTACCTGTTGCGGGGATTTGGCTAAGGTTGGGGTGGTTATGTACCTGCGTGATATGGCCTTGTTGGCTCAATAGATCATTGAGGTGATCGCCGACATACTCAGCGCCGCCTAAGGTACTTCCTGTAATGATGTGGATCATGACGATTTCCTTATTATTTATTAATCCACCCATCATCGAACGTTTTGCCAAAAAAAGCAAAATCGCTCAATGAAGTGAAATTGCGCTCAAAAAAAAGCCTCTGAGCATAGCGTACCATGCATGAGGCTTTGGCATTTTGCTTGGCCTTAGAGGTACAAGCATTGTGGATATCTTGTTATTTACCGATGCAAAACGAAGAAAAGATCCGCCCAAGAAGATCGTCTGAACTGAATTCACCGGTGATCTCACTCAAATGGCGTTGAGCAAGGCGCAGCTCTTCAGCCAGGATTTCTCCTGCCATATAACCTTCTAATTGATCTTGTCCTATATGTAAATGTTCTGCTGCGCGTTCCAATGCATCCAGATGACGCCGACGAGCCATAAAGCCGCCTTCTTGTTGGCCGGTAAAGCCCATACAGGCTTTTAAGTGCTGGCGCAGAGCATCGACTCCTTCGCCTGTTTTGGCAGATAGGCGGATGAGAGTCGGCGCGCTCACATGACAAATACCAAAGCCCTCACCGGTTTCTTCGGCTTTATTGCGGATCACTGTCATGCCAATATGATTTGGCAATCGGTCGACAAAATCAGGCCAAATCTCACTCGGATCGGTGGCGTCAGTTGTCGTGCCATCGACCATGAATAACACGCGGTCTGCTGCGGCGATTTCATCCCAAGCGCGCTCAATGCCGATTTTTTCGACGGCATCAGACGCTTCACGAAGGCCGGCAGTATCAATAATATGCAGTGGCATACCGTCAATATGGATATGTTCACGCAGGACATCTCGAGTGGTTCCGGCTATGTCGGTGACAATCGCGGACTCTTTACCAGATAATGCGTTGAGCAAGCTTGATTTGCCCGCGTTGGGGCGGCCGGCGATCACCACTTTCATTCCTTCACGCATGATGGCGCCTTGATTGGCTTCTTGACGCACCGCATCGAGATTATTGATGATCCCTTGTAAATCGGCTGCCACTTTGCCATCGGCAAGAAAATCGATCTCTTCTTCAGGAAAATCAATGGCCGCTTCAACGTAAATACGCAGATGGATCAAAGCGTCCACCAGCGTTTGAATGCGTTTGGAAAATTGGCCCTGTAATGAGCGCAGCGCCGATTTTGCCGCTTGTTCTGAACTGGCATCAATCAGATCGGCAATGGCTTCGGCTTGAGCCAAATCGAGCTTGTCATTGAGAAACGCCCGTTCAGAGAACTCGCCAGGTCTTGCAGGACGAACGTCAGGTAGGGTGAGAATGCGTTTGAGCAACATATCCATTACCACAGGCCCACCATGGCCCTGTAACTCGAGCACGTCTTCGCCAGTAAAAGAGTGTGGGTTGGGGAAGTAGAGTGCAATACCGGAGTCTATCTCACTGCCATCAGTATCACGAAAAGGCAGATAATGCGCGTAGCGAGGTGTCAGTGACTGGCCTGTGATCGCTTGAGCTACGGCCGATGCTTGTGGCCCAGAAACGCGAATAATACCCACGCCACCGCGGCCCGGGGCTGTCGCTTGCGCGGCAATAGTGTCTGTTGTCATAGAAAACCTTGAATTGTGCTGGCTAAGTCAACAATAAATAGAATTTAGCGACTCAGGAATAGCCAAATTGTAATCAGCCGCTAACAAAAAGGCGACCCTTGGGGCCGCCTTTTTCATTCGATTGAGGGGATTACTTGGTATGCAATCCTTTCTTCTCAAGCGAGCGATAAATGAGCGTTTGCTGGATCAGTGTCACAATGTTTGACACGAGCCAGTAAAGCACCAAACCTGCCGGGAAGAACAAGAAGAATGCCGTAAACATGATTGGCATGAAGTTCATGATCTTCTGCTGCATTGGGTCGGTGACCGTTGTTGGACTCATCTTTTGGATGAGGAACATTGATGCACCCATCAGCAGCGGCAAAACATAATATGGATCTGGCGCTGATAAGTCGTGGATCCACAAAATGAATGGCGAGTGGCGCAGCTCGACGGACTCCATGAGTGTCCAATACAAGGCAATGAAAATTGGCATCTGCAGTAAGATAGGTAAACAACCACCCAGTGGGTTCACTTTTTCTTTCTTGTACAGTTCCATCATCTCTTGGCTCATACGCTGGCGATCATCACCAATGCGTTCACGCATCGCTTGCAACTTGGGTTGCAGCATACGCATTTTCGCCATTGAGGTGTACTGAGCTTTGGTCAGTGGGTACATGACACCACGGACAATGAACGTCAGAACAATGATGGCCACGCCCCAGTTACCGACTAAACCGTGAATGGTATCCAATAACCAGTGCAGTGGTTGAGCGATAAACCAAAGCCAGCCGTAATCGACCACCAAATTCAAGTTCGGTGCGACTGCCGCCATTTGATCTTGCAGTTTAGGGCCAACCCACAAGGTGGCCGTGAAATTGGCCGTGTCGCCATCAGCAATGGTCTTGTTTGGCATGCGAATGCCGATATCACCCAGGTTACCAATCACACGAGTATAAATATTGGTGCCTGGCTCTTCACGAGGGATCCACGCCGAAGCGAAGTAATGCTGAATGATCGCAGCCCAACCTTCACCATTTGGCAGGTTGATAGAAAGATTGCGGTCTTGCATCTCTTCAAAGCTGTACTTTTCATACTTTTCATTTTCAGTTGAAAAAGCACCGCCGAGATACGTTGGCATGGTTAGGCTGCCACCATCATCGCTCAATGTATGACGAAGATGGGCGTACATACCAAAGGTCGCGTTGCTACCAGATTGGTTAACCACATCGTATTCGACATTCATGGCATAGCTGCCACGAGTAAATTGATACGTTTTGGTGTACTGCAGACCGTTTGCGGTAATCGTTAGCGGGATTTCCAACGTCTCTTGACCATCGGCAAGCGTAAAGCTGTCTGCCGTTACATGGTAATGAGGACGATTGTCACTGCTTAAATCGATACCTTGTGGGCCAACAAGACCACTTTGTGCGATATACACCAGTTGTGGCGTATCTTGCAAAAGAACAAAAGGAGTGTCTGAATCAAGTGTTTCATCGTATTGATTAAGCTCTGCAGCAACCACATCGCCACCAATAGTGTCGATAGACAGAGTTAATACGTCGGTTTTCACCGTGATGATTTTACCCTGAGCCAGTGAATGCGGATTTGGGTCTAAATCATTCGCCGCCGTTGTCGGCAGTGTGGTGTTAGCTTGCGCCTGTTCAACCGCTTGAGGCGCTGGTACGTCCTTAGCATTCCATTGTTGGAACAATAAGAAAGAAACCAAAGCCAGTGCGATAAGCAGGATATTACGTTGAGAATCCATCGTTAGTTATCTCTGTCTTGTTTTTGGACTGGTGGAACGGGGTCATACCCCCCTTCATTCAAAGGGTGGCATTTTAATAGACGTTTGCTTGATAACCAACACCCTTTTACAAAACCGTGAGCTCTCAATGCTTCTATCGCATATTGGGAACAAGTAGGCGTAAAACGGCATCGAGGGCCTAGCAGTGGACTGATAAACCCGCGGTAGAGTTGAATGAGCCCAATGGCTAGCCACGAGAAGGGCGAGAGAGGCGCTGCCATAATTTATCAAACAAGGTGAACAATTCTTCGTTGCTCAAATCTTGCGCGCTTTTTTTGGCGATCACAACAAAATCTTTATGAGGTAGTTGATGTTGTTTGTTACGAAAACTTTCACGAGCCAAGCGTTTGAAGCGGTTGCGACCAACGGCGGTTTTGATCTGTTTTTTCGGAACGGCCAAACCCAGACGAGGATGCGATAGGGTATTATTGCGTGCGATAATCGTGAGATGAGGTGAGCCTGCTCGGTGAGCTTGCTGGAAGACTGTTTTATAATGCTCGGGAGTTAACAAGCGTAACTCCCGATTGAACGCGTACGTATTCAAAATAAACGTGGGATTATTTTGACAGGCGCGCACGGCCTTTAGCACGACGTGCATTAATTACTTTACGACCGTTCTTAGTTGCCATGCGAGCACGGAAACCGTGAGTACGCTTGCGCTTTAGAACTGTAGGTTGAAAAGTGCGTTTCATGATAATTACCTTACTGATCAGTAGTTTTAGGTCAATGTTAACCCGGCGTGGGCATTTTGCTCAGCTTTATCTTGGTAAAGCGAACCACCGACGCCTCTCAACAAAGAGGCGGAATTGTAATCACAGTGACTGACAGTGTCAATCATCGGTGATATGACAATCGCGCCGGGGGATTATACGGAGTGTGAGCAAAATCTCAAGGATCTTAAGATCCTGACGGCGATCTTGGCGTTGGATCGGCGAGTGTGATAAATCGCGGTCAATGAATATGTTGTGGATTATCAAAAATAGCTTGTGTTAGTACAAGTTCGATGAGTCAACCGCTGAATTAAAATGGCTCTCGATATCGGCCATATTCTTTATTTTCGCTCAAGCCACTTCAATAAAAGCGATAACGATGGGGATAAGTTGGCAATGACATTGGCTAAGATCCACTATTTTTGCGTGATCATGTGGGTAAACTCGGAGTAAGTTGTGGCGATCTCGCGAATTTGGCGCAAAATTTTGTGAATAACTTAGATCTTATTCACTGGATCATCGATCAATCGCTGGCGATCTCGGTTATCAACAGGTAAAATTGCCAATCTTTTTCGAACATCAATTTTCCCTGGGGGCATCGTGTCATCGTCGCTTTGGTTGCAATGCATGCAACAGCTTCAAGAAGAGCTACCGGCTACTGAATTCAGTATGTGGGTTCGTCCACTTCAAGCGGAGCTTAATGATAATACGCTCACTTTGTTTGCCCCTAATCGATTTGTATTGGATTGGGTTCGTGATAAATACCTCAATAGCATCAATCGAATGTTGCAAGAGTATTGTGGTCAAGATCTTCCGAGTTTGCGCTTTGAGGTTGGTTCGCGCCCTGTGGTGGCGCCCAAACCGAAACCGGCGCGAACGCCAGCTGACGTCGCTGCAGAATCGTCAGCGCCGGCGCAACTGCAAGCGCGTAAGCCAGTACATAAAACGTGGGACGATGATGAGCAAGCCATTGCCGATATTAATCATCGTTCAAACGTCAATCCAAAACACAAGTTCACCAACTTTGTTGAAGGTAAGTCGAATCAGCTGGGTTTGGCTGCGGCGCGTCAGGTGTCCGATAATCCAGGGGCAGCGTATAACCCACTATTTTTATACGGTGGCACAGGCTTAGGTAAAACACACCTTCTGCACGCCGTCGGCAATGCGATTGTTGATAACAATCCCAATGCCAAGGTGGTGTACATGCACTCTGAGCGATTTGTGCAAGACATGGTAAAAGCACTGCAAAATAACGCGATTGAAGAATTTAAGCGTTACTACCGTAGTGTTGATGCTTTACTTATCGATGATATTCAATTTTTTGCTAATAAAGAGCGCTCGCAAGAAGAGTTCTTTCATACCTTTAACGCCTTGCTTGAAGGTAACCAGCAAATCATTCTCACATCAGACCGTTATCCCAAAGAGATCAGCGGGGTTGAAGACCGTTTGAAATCTCGCTTTGGTTGGGGACTCACCGTGGCAATTGAGCCACCTGAGCTGGAAACGCGAGTCGCGATTTTGATGAAAAAGGCCGAAGATCATCAAATTCATCTTGCCGATGAGGTGGCCTTTTTTATTGCCAAACGACTGCGTTCAAACGTGCGAGAATTGGAAGGCGCGTTAAATCGCGTGATTGCTAATGCCAATTTTACTGGTCGCCCAATCACGATTGATTTTGTTCGTGAAGCGCTGCGTGATTTGCTGGCACTGCAAGAAAAGCTGGTGACGATTGATAATATTCAAAAGACCGTGGCGGAGTATTACAAAATCAAAGTGGCGGATCTTTTATCAAAGCGTCGTTCTCGCTCAGTAGCTCGTCCTCGACAGTTGGCAATGGCGTTGGCAAAAGAGCTGACCAACCACAGCCTGCCAGAAATTGGCGATGCGTTTGGTGGGCGAGATCACACCACCGTATTGCACGCGTGCCGTAAAATCGAGCAGCTACGTGAAGAGAGCCACGACATTAAAGAAGATTACTCTAATCTAATTCGTACGCTTTCGTCGTAATGGCCAAGTTGAATTTATTTGCGTAAAGAGCTTAGTATGAAATTTTCCATTGAACGTCAGCAACTGCTAAAACCGTTGCAGCAAGTCTCTGGTGCGCTTGGCGGCCGCCCGAGTTTGCCTATTTTGGGTAACTTGTTACTTGAAGTTCGTGATGGCGTGCTGTTAATGACCGCAACGGACTTAGAAGTCGAACTGGTCAGCAAAGTCACGCTGAATGGCGATTTTGAAGCGGGGGCGATTACTGTGCCTTCGCGTAAATTTCTCGATATTTGCCGTGGGCTTCCTGATGATGCACAAATTGTCTTTACTCAAGAAGGCGATCGCGTGCAAGTGCGCTCTGGTCGAAGTCGTTTCTCGCTTGCCACCTTACCTGCGAATGATTTTCCTAATATCGAAGATTGGCAAAGTGATGTTGAAGTCAGCTTAACTCAAGGTCAGCTTCGCGGCATTATTGAAAAAACACAATTTTCGATGGCGAACCAAGACGTCCGCTATTACCTCAATGGTATGTTGTTTGAAATTGAAGGTAATACATTGCGAGCTGTTGCTACCGACGGGCATCGCATGGCCGTTGCGACAACCACGCTTGAAGGCGATTATGCAACCCAGCAGATCATTGTGCCACGTAAAGGGGTGCAGGAGCTGGCGAAATTACTCGATGCACCAGAGGCGATGATGACATTGCAAATTGGCAATGCCAATGTTCGCGCGGATATCAATCATTTCGTCTTTACGTCAAAACTGGTGGACGGTCGCTTTCCGGATTACCGTCGAGTCATGCCGCAAAACACCACCAAAACATTACAAGCCAGTTGCGATGATTTGCGCCAGGCGTTCGCGCGCGCGGCGATTTTATCGAATGAAAAATTCCGTGGCGTTCGTGTGAACTTGGTCGACAGTGAAATGCGAATCACAGCCAACAATCCCGAGCAGGAAGAAGCGGAAGAGATGTTGGATGTTGAGTTTCAAGGAGAGGCAATTGAGATTGGCTTTAATGTCAGTTACGTTCTTGATGTGCTCAATACTCTACGTTGCCCAACGGTGCGCATTTCAATGTCGGACGCCAATGCCAGTGCGTTGATTGAAAATGCCGATGACGACAGTGCCATGTATGTGGTGATGCCAATTCGTCTGTAAGAGCACATCGTATGCCACTGACGCGAATCGTCATTCTAGATTTTCGTAACATTAAAGCCTGTGATATTGAGTTATCGACAGGCTTTAACTTTCTTATTGGCGAGAACGGAAGCGGTAAGACCAGCGTGCTTGAAGCCATTTATTTGCTGGGGCACGGGCGATCGTTTAAGAGCGCGTTAACAGGACGAATCATCACCCATGGCATGGCTGAGCTGTTTGTTCATGGCCGTTTTTTGACCCCTGATCAAATTGAGCTACCAATTGGCATTAATAAGCGGCGTGATGGCTCAACTGAGGTTAAAATAGGCGGCCAGCAAGGGCAAAAGTTAGCTCAGCTTGCGCAAGTGCTGCCATTGCAATTAATTCACCCTGAAGGGTTTGAATTGCTCACGGATGGGCCTAAAGCGCGACGTGCCTATATCGACTGGGGTGTGTTCCATACCGAGAATCGTTTTTTCGACGCCTGGGGGCGTTTTAAACGTCTTAATAAGCAGCGTAATGCGCTGTTGAAAACGGCGCGAGATTACCGAGAGCTGAGTTACTGGGATCAAGAGCTAGCCATATTGGCCGAGCAGATTGACCAATGGCGCGCAGATTATATCGCACAGCTTATCGCGGTTGCCGAGCCGATTTGTCAGCAATTTTTGCCTGAGTTTGACGTGCAAATGCGTTATTACCGCGGCTGGGATAAAGATACGCCGTATCAAGATTTGTTGGCGAATAACTTTGAGCGCGATGTCGTACTCGGTTATACCGTCAGCGGTCCCAATAAGGCAGATTTGCGCATTAAAGTGGCAGGCACGCCAGTTGAAGATGTGCTGTCACGTGGCCAACTTAAGTTGCTGGTGTGCGCGCTCCGTGTTGCACAAGGCCAACATTTGACGGCTCAAACGGGCAAGCAGTGCGTTTATTTAATTGACGACTTTGCCTCTGAATTAGACAGCCAACGTCGTAAGCGTCTCGCAGATTGCTTAATCGAGACGGGGGCTCAAGTTTTTGTCAGCTCTATTACTGAAAGCCAAGTTGCCGACATGTACGGCGATAATTACAAGATGTTTCATGTGGAACATGGCACAATAGAGTCAATGTAAATAGTGGAAGATAACTCATGTCTGAAAATTACGATTCATCGAGTATTAAGGTACTTAAGGGTCTGGATGCAGTACGTAAGCGCCCAGGGATGTACATCGGCGACACCGATGATGGCACCGGTCTACACCACATGGTTTTCGAGGTGGTGGATAACTCGATTGATGAAGCGTTAGCAGGCCACTGTAAGGACATCGTTGTTACCATTCACGAAGATAACTCTGTCTCTGTGTCTGATGACGGCCGCGGTATTCCGACCGAGTTGCACCCAGAAGAAAAAGTGTCTGCCGCGGAAGTGATCATGACCGTGTTGCACGCCGGTGGTAAATTCGATGACAACTCCTATAAGGTGTCAGGTGGTTTGCACGGTGTGGGTGTGTCTGTGGTTAACGCGCTATCTGAAAAGGTTGAGCTGACTATCTATCGTGGTGGCAAAATCCACCAGCAAATTTACCGTCATGGCGTGCCGGATGCGCCGCTTGCTGTGATTGGCGACACCGACCGTACCGGTACGACGATTCGTTTTTGGCCAAGCGATCAAACATTTTCTAATGTTGAATTCCATTACGATATTTTAGCGAAACGTCTGCGTGAGCTGTCGTTCCTAAATTCTGGCGTGTCGATTCGCTTAAATGATGAGCGTGAAGAAGATAAACACGATCATTTCATGTACGAAGGTGGCATTAAAGCCTTTGTTGAGCACTTGAATACCAACAAAACCCCAATTCATGACAAAGTGTTCCACTTTAACTTTGAACGTGAAGATGGCATTGCGGTCGAAGTGGCAATGCAGTGGAACGATGGTTTCCAAGAGAACATCTACTGTTTTACCAACAACATTCCGCAGCGCGATGGGGGTACTCACCTTGCTGGTTTCCGCGCGGCATTGACGCGTACGCTAAACACCTACATGGACAAAGAAGGCTATTCGAAGAAAGCCAAAACCGCGACCTCAGGTGATGACGCGCGTGAAGGTTTGACGGCGGTAGTATCCGTTAAAGTGCCAGATCCGAAATTCTCAAGCCAAACCAAAGACAAGCTCGTATCTTCAGAAGTGAAGTCGGCGGTCGAATCGGCGATGGCGGATAAATTGAACGACTTTCTTGCAGAGCATCCAAGCGAAGCGAAAATGGTGTGTTCAAAAATTATTGATGCCGCGCGCGCGCGCGAAGCGGCTCGTAAAGCGCGTGAGATGACTCGTCGTAAAGGCGCGCTCGATTTGGCTGGCCTTCCAGGTAAACTTGCAGACTGTCAGGAAAAAGATCCGGCACTCTCTGAACTGTACATAGTGGAGGGTGACTCTGCAGGCGGCAGTGCGAAGCAGGGGCGTAACCGTAAGAACCAAGCGATTTTGCCACTCAAAGGTAAGATCCTAAACGTAGAAAAAGCGCGTTTTGATAAAATGCTTTCTTCGCAAGAAGTGGCAACGCTTATCACCGCGCTGGGTTGTGGTATTGGTCGTGATGAGTACAACCCAGACAAACTGCGTTACCATAACATCATTATCATGACCGATGCGGACGTCGATGGCTCGCACATTCGTACACTGCTGTTAACCTTCTTCTACCGTCAAATGCCTGAGCTCATTGAGCGTGGCTATGTGTACATCGCTCAGCCACCACTGTACAAAGTGAAAAAAGGCAAACAAGAGCAGTACATCAAAGATGAAGAAGCGATGAGCCAATATCAAGTGGCTTTGGCACTGGATAACGCCGCGCTGCACGTGAACGCAGACGCGCCAGCTCTCGGCGGTGAAGCGCTAGAGAAATTGGTTCAACAATACAACGCGGGTATTAAGCTGGTGGATCGCATGAGCCGCCGTTACCCACGTGCGTTAGTACATGAGTTCATCTACGTACCACGTCTAACGGTAGAGCAGTGCCAAGACGCGCAAGCGGTTGAAGCATGGACTCAGAATCTGGTTGAGCAGTTAAACAGCAAAGAAGTGGGCGCAAGCCACTACAACTTCGAGATTGAGCACAACCAAGAAATCGGTGCTTACTTACCGAAAATCATCGTACGCACTCATGGTGTGACGCATGAATATCGATTGAAAACCGATCTACTTGGCTCGAAAGAGTACGGTAAGTTAGCCGAGCTTTCGGAAGCATTGAACGGTTTGATTGAAGAGGGCGCGTACATTAAACGTGGTGAGCGTACTCAGCCTGTAGTGAGCTTTGTTGAGGCACTAGAGTGGCTTATCAAAGAATCTCGTCGTGGCCTTAGCCTACAGCGCTACAAAGGTCTGGGTGAGATGAACCCAGACCAGCTTTGGGAAACCACGATGGATCCTGAAACCCGTCGTATGATGCAAGTGACGATTGAAGATGCGGTTGGTGCTGATCAATTGTTCACGACATTGATGGGCGATCAGGTTGAGCCGCGTCGTAACTTCATCGAAGAAAATGCACTCAAGGTGGCGAACCTAGACGTTTAGATTGTTTTTTCTTTGCTGGATGCGCTGATTTCGGTATCGAAAGTGCTCACATACACTTGTATGCTGTGCGCTTTCTCCTAGAACTCAGCACATCCCGCGTCGATAAAACGAATCTAATCCCTAAAGGACGTAATAATAAGCACTGCCATTGGCGGTGCTTTGTTGTATCTGGTGCTGCTTGAAATTTAATCAACTAAAAATCAATGAGATGAAAAATAATTGATGTTCACCTCTTGAAAACACCCTAATAGACCTTATATCGTAAGTAACGAGGACGCCACAGTTGGGCCTCGCGACCGTCGGCAACGCTTCGCTCATGAGAGGAAGACGATGCAGATACTTTGTTCAAACCATCACGCCATGTCTGGGCTTATTGCTCGAAACGAATGGCCTGTGATGCGCTTAACCCAACCATTACTGGGTAAGCACTATTGCTTTATGAGGATATTATTATGCGTAATGTTGATTTCACTCCCCTATACCGCCACGCGATTGGTTTTGACCGCCTATTCAATTTGATGGAGGCGGGTAATGTAAAAAATAGCTCTGGTGGCTACCCTCCTTACAATATCGAACAACGTGGTGATAACTACTACCGTATTACAATGGCCGTTGCTGGTTTTGCTCAAGAGCAGTTGGATTTAACTCAGAATGAAAACATGCTGATTGTCAAAGGTGAACGCCCAGCGGAAGAGGGTAAAAATTACATTTACCAAGGTATTGCCGAGCGTAATTTTGAACGCAAATTCCAATTGGCCGATTACGTCAAAGTGATTGGTGCCACCATGGAAAATGGTTTGCTTCACGTTGACTTGGAAAGAGAAATTCCCGAGGCGATGCAGCCACGTAAAATTTCAATTGGTGAGAGCAAGCTGATTGAAGGCCAAGAGTAAGCTATGATGGTATGAGTGAAAAGAGCGCGGATGCGCTCTTTTTTATTGTCTGTAATAAAGGCGAATTAGCCTTCCTGATACGCTTTCGTCACTTCTTCAGCGATAGCGGCTATGCCTTGTTGCATCATCTCATCGCTTTGAACGTAATTCATTCGAACGCACTGCTGAGTATGAGGCCATGAGTCACTTTCTTCTTGGCCGATAAAGAAATATTCACCGGGTACGATTAAGACACCACGCGCTTTGAGTCGGCGATACAACTCCATCGTTGTGATCGGTAGGGCATCAAACCATAGCCAGAGAAAAATCGCACCTTCAGGTTTGTGAATGCGAAAGCGCGGATCTGGGATCGCTTGTTGTAGCCAGGTCACCGCTTGTTGTGCCTTTTGCTGATAAAACGGGCGGATCACCGTTTGGCTTAATGGCAAAATATCACCTTGCTCAATCATGTGCTGAGCAAGGGCAGGGCCGACACTTCCCGGTGCTAGGCTGACAATACCATTCATATTGCTGAGTGCTTCTGTGACCGCTTCGTTCGCAATAACAATGCCGCAACGAACGCCGGGTAAGCCTAACTTAGACAGACTCATGCATAAAATCGTGTTCTCATTCCAAAACGGTTTTACATCCGCAAAAACGATATTTGGAAACGGTAGACCGTAAGCATTATCGATAATGAGTGGGATCTTGTGTTGGCGCGCGAGTGCATCCAGTTTTTTGATCTCATCGTCGGTTAATACGTTACCGGTTGGATTGGTTGGCCGTGAAGCGCAAATGGCGGCAATCGAATCATCGATGGTTAAGGATTCAAAATCGACATGATATTTGAATTGACGCTCTTCAAGTAGCGCAATTTCGGGTCGGTAAGAGACAAAAATATTCTCATCAATACCTGCATCCGCATAACCAATGTACTCAGGTGCCAGTGGCAGTAAGATTTTCTTGTGAGTCCCATCGGGCTGACGACCCGCAAAGAGATTAAACAGATAAAAAAAGCCACTTTGGCTGCCGTTCGTCAGGCTGATGTTTTTCTCACTAATGTTCCAGCCATAGGTATCACGAAAAAGTGAAACAAGGGCTTTTATGAAGGTGTCTTTACCCTGTGGACCATCGTAGTTGGTAAGCGCGGCGATCCATTCACCATTGGCGAGAAGGGTTTCGCTGGCTTTTTGAAAATAGTCGACCATTTCTGGAATTGCAGCGGGGTTTCCACCACCGAGCATGATTGCGCCAGGGGTGCGTAGGCCATCATTTAAGTCATCCATTAACTGGGTGATGCCTGAATATTGATTAAATTTTTCGCCAAAGGTAGAGAACGGCATTTGGGTTTCCTGCTCCAAGAGCGCTGAGGGTTGAGCTAGTATAAACGGTGGTTTTATGACAAAAAAGTCATCTCTTTGAGTAATTACTGTTCAAGGTTGGAATAAAAAACCCAGTGTAATAACACTGGGTTTTATCCCGGCTAACGTAATGCTAGCGCGGTCTTATTTTTGCAGTAATGAGATATCCGCTATCTGCAAGAAAAGATTGCGTAAATCATTGAGTAGCGTGAGTCGGTTGATTTTCAGCGCCTCATCATCCGCCATCACCATGACATTATCAAAGAAAGCATCGACCGGTTCACGCAGATTGGCTAACTGGTTTAACGCGTCTTGATAATTGCCAGTACTGAAGGCGGGCTCGAGTGCTTCGCTCATGACGGCGACATCTTGAGCCAATGCTTTTTCAGCGTCTTCTTGCAGTAGCGCTAAGTTAACGTCACTGGCTAACTGACCTTCAAATTTCGCAAGAATGTTACCAACACGTTTATTCGCCGCGGCCAGCGCTTCTGCTGCGTCGAGTTCGCGGAAGTGTGAAACCGCTTTAACGCGTTGATCGAAATCTGCAGGCTTGGTTGGGTGGCGAGCCAATACGGCTTGAATTGTATCAACGCTAAAGCCTTCATCTTGGTACCAAGCGCGGAAACGCCCTAACATGAACTCAATCACGTCTTGTTCAACGTTATCGTTAGTGAGACGAGCGCCAAAGAGCGATTTTGCTTTTGCCACAAGGTCGACAAGATCGAGGTTGTAACCATATTCAACAATAATGCGCAGCACACCCAGAGAGGCGCGGCGCAATGCAAATGGATCGGAGCCTTTTGGCGCCTGACCAATACCAAAGATACCGACGATAGTGTCTAGCTTATCTGCCATCGCGACAGCAGCAGAGACGCCGTTAGAAGGCAGTTCATCGCCAGCGAAACGAGGCATGTATTGCTCGTTGAGTGCGACCGCAACCTCTTCTGCTTCGCCATCATGACGTGCATAGTGCATGCCCATCACGCCTTGGGTTTCGGTAAACTCAAACACCATCGAGGTCATTAGATCGCACTTGGCGAGTAAACCCGCACGTTGTGACTTTTCAACATCCGCGCCAATTTGCTCAGCAATATAGCCCGCAAGCTCAGTAATGCGGTCGGTTTTATCTTTAATCGTACCCAGTTGTTTTTGGAAAATAGCGTTTTCCAATAATGGCAGACGGTCAATCAACTTGCTCTTGCGGTCGGTATTGAAGAAAAACTCTGCGTCGGCAAGGCGAGGGCGCACCACTTTTTCGTTACCTTCAATAACGTAGCGAGGTTCTTTTGATTCAATGTTGGAAACAAAGATAAAGTTTGGTAGCAGTTTTTTGTCTTCACCGTACGCATAGATAGGGAAGTATTTTTGATCGCCCTTCATCGTGTGAACCAGAGCTTCTGCTGGCACCTTCAAAAACGACTCTTCAAAGGTTGCAGTAAGCACGACGGGCCATTCAACCAAAGAGGTCACTTCTTCAACTAAATCGTCATCCAGATCTGCGATACCACCAATGGCTTCGGCCGCTTTTTGCGCATCGGCAAGGATGATCGCTTTACGGGCCTCATAATCTGCCATTACTTTGCCACGCTCGAGCAAAATAGCCGGGTATTGATCGGCTGAGTCAATCGTGAATTCACGTTCACCCATAAAGCGGTGGCCACGAATCGTGCGAGTTGAGTGAACGCCTAAGATCTCACCTTCAATTAGGTCCGATCCCATCAGCATGGTGAGGGTTTTGACTGGACGAATGAATTGCGTGGTTTTGTTGCCCCAACGCATCGGTTTGGCGATTGGTAAGCCAGCAAGTGCTTTGGCTGCCAATTCAGTAATAATCGCCGCAGTGGCTTGTCCTTTGACTTGCTGTTTGAACAGTAACCACTCGCCCTTATCTGTGATCATGCGCTCAGCTTGGTCCACCGTGATGCCGCAACCACGAGCCCAGCCCTCAGCGGCTTTGGTCGGGTTGCCGTCTGCGTCAAAAGCGCCCGCAATGGCCGGGCCACGCTTTTCAACCAGTTTGTCGGCTTGTTGCTCGGCAAGTGATGCCACTTTTAAGGCTAAGCGGCGAGGCGATGCGTACCAAGTGACGCCTTGATGCGTGAGTTCAGCGCTGTTTAATTCATTTTCAAAATTACGAGCAAACGCTTCAGCCAGGGTGCGTAACTGAGTTGGTGGTAGCTCTTCTGTGCCCAGTTCAATTAAAAATTCTTTGGCCATCTTTATTTCTCCTCATCCTTTTGGCACATCGGGAAACCAAGGGCTTCACGTGATGCGTAATACGCTTCTGCTACTGACTTGGTCAGGTTACGAATGCGTAGGATGTAGCGCTGGCGCTCTGTCACCGAGATGGCTTTGCGCGCATCAAGCAAGTTGAAGGCGTGTGCCGCTTTTAGAATGCGCTCATAAGCCGGAAGAGGCAGTGGCTTTTCAAGTGCTAATAGCGTCTGACACTCTTTTTCACATTGGTCAAAGAAAACGAATAGGAAATCGACATCTGCGTATTCAAAGTTGTAGGTCGATTGTTCCACCTCGTTTTGGTGGAAGATGTCGCCATAAGTGACTTTGCGACCGTCTGGTGCAATGTTCCACACCAAGTCATACACCGAATCCACTTCTTGAATGTACATTGCAAGACGTTCGATACCGTAAGTGATTTCACCGGTCACTGGCTTACATTCAAGGCCACCGACTTGCTGGAAGTAAGTAAACTGGGTCACTTCCATACCGTTCAGCCACACTTCCCAACCTAAACCCCATGCGCCAAGCGTTGGGTTTTCCCAGTTGTCTTCAACGAAGCGAATATCATGCACCAGTGGGTCAACACCAAGCACTTCCAGCGAACCTAAATACAACTCTTGAATGTTGTCCGGAGAAGGTTTTAACGCCACTTGGAATTGGTAGTAGTGTTGCAGGCGGTTTGGGTTCTCACCATAACGGCCATCGGTTGGACGACGAGACGGTTGTACGTACGCGGTCGACATTGGCTCTGGGCCAAGTGCTCGCAAGCAAGTCATTGGGTGAGATGTCCCAGCGCCGACTTCCATATCGAGAGGTTGAACAATGGTACAGCCTTGTTGGGCCCAATAATCCTGCAGCGCGAGGATCATACCCTGAAAGGTTTTGATATCGAATTTTTGCATAATGTGTCAGGTTCGCGCGGTTGTGCTCATTGTGATGGATTAAGACACGAGAACGTGGCCAATCGGGCACAAAGAGTGACTAAATGTGAGTGAAAATAACGTTTAAGTATACCCAGATATTACCTAAGGGAGTAGCGCTAATGTTGAATAATCATCCGGCTTTTTAGCAAATTTCGTGTTATCCCCGTTCTACTCAAAGCTGCAGTGTTGTTGGCTGGCTCTCACGAACCTCATCACTAAGCCCATCTATGCTCAGAGGCTTTACTCGTTTGCCGCCGACCCGCTTCTTCAAGTGGTTTGAGTATAAATAAAGGCACAAAGTGGGTCTGAGCTTGTGATTCGAGGATTAGGTGAATAAAATAGCGCCGCTTTTCAATGTTGTTTGGCTGAAAGTGGCGGCAGTTATACAGCAATAAATTGATGATTTCTCCGTCCGTTGTGAGCCTTTCGTGAGCGTGTTAGCCATTTCAATTACCACTGTTGCTTTAGCCGAAATTGGTGATAAAACTCAACTTCTTTCACTGCTGTTAGCCAGCCGTTATCGTAAGCCATTACCGATCATTGCCGCGATTTTTTTTGCCACTGTGGCAAACCACGCATTGGCAGCATGGCTCGGTGTGGTGGTGGCAGATTGGTTGTCGCCCGAAGTGTTAAAATGGGCTGTTGTCGTCAGTTTTGCTGCGATGGCAGCGTGGGTATTGATCCCCGATAAACTGGACGAGAACGAATCTATCTCGAATCGCGGTCCTTTTGTGGCCAGCTTTATTGCATTCTTTGTCGCTGAAATTGGCGATAAAACTCAAATTGCGACCTCCATATTGGGCGCGCAGCACGCACAAGCGCTGACGCTAGTGATACTCGGAACCACGGTGGGCATGTTAATTGCCAATGTTCCTGTGGTGTTAGTGGGCAAATTATCGGCAGATAAATTGCCTTTGGGATGGATTCGTAAAATCACTGCTTTGCTGTTTGCGGGCTTAGCGATAGGCGCGGCGGGCTGGCTTTAGAAAACGTCGAGCATGAGTGAAAGTTGCTCGAGCGCTATTCACCCTCTACCCTTGGAACAGGCGCGATTTACGTTGCTTAGACAAATGTGCTCGCCGTCAAAGAGCGCAACTATTTTGTCGCTGACGTGAGCGCTGACCTATTTGTGTTGCCAGCGACATGCTAGCGTTGGTTAATGCGCTTAAGTTGCCTCATATCTTGCGGTTGCTTAAGTATAAACACCAAGAGGATACGTACCATGCTAACACGTTATATGGGTATGAGTGCCAAAAGTCAGAGTTATCTGTTTACCTTTGGGTTGGCTCTGACCTTTTTGGGTATGATGCTAACCGACATGTGGTTGCCAATGGTAGCCGGTGCGATTGTTCTGACCGGACTCTCTGTTGAAGCTTGGATTCGAGTTGCGCACATTATGCCGATGCATGATGAAATGCGCGCAATGCGGCAGCAATTGAAAAAATTGGAAGCTGAAGTTCGTAGCATAGAATACGACCGTCAGTAAGCCTCACGGTATTGGGCTAAAGCCCTTTCTTAATCACATATTGGTAGGGCAAGGTTTCAATTTGCGATGCCATAAGCTGGTGATCCATAAAACGACAAAAGCTTGGAATATCTCGCGTCGTTGATGGATCATCTGCAAGCACTAACAGCGTCTCTCCCTCTTTCATCATTCGAATTGTCTTCCTGACCATCATTACGGGCTCTGGACAGCGTAATCCCTGCGCGTCTAAGGTCTGAGTCACTTGATTGATATCTAAAGTCATCGGTTCATCTCTTGGTCATTCGCGGCAAATTTTAAGGTCGTGGAAAAAATATGCAATATCCTCTTGGCAAGAAGAGTAAAATGTTTTACTTTTAATTAACAACTTGGTAACAATTCAAATTAAAGTCAAGCTGGCAATTATGATTGCCGCCTTGGCTGATGATGAGACCGGTTATCGACAGTTTCTTCAAGACACTTCATTCCGACACTATCCCCATTTTCTTGGGCTTCCCCGCCGAAAGGCGGGATTTTTTTGCGCTTATTTCACGTAGAATGGTTATATTGCCGTTTCATCGATTTCGTTTTGAGTCATGCTTGCGCTCCTGCAGAGCTTGGGGCATCTTGCACTTATCAGTCCAATCAAAAGAGTGAGAGTCATGGAGCTGGAAGAAGTTTATCGTCGAGATTTGAACCTGCTGGTGGCCTTACGGGTATTAATTGAAGAACGCAGCGTCAGCAAGGCGGCGCATCGTTTGAATTTGAGCCAATCGGCGATGAGCCGAGTATTGGGGCGTTTGCGCCAATTATTGAACGATCCACTTTTTACGCGTCAGGGGCAGCGGCTGATCCCCACAGAAAAAGCACGCGAGTTTGATCGCGCGCTCAATGAGCCTTTAGAATCATTACGCCAAATTTTGTCACCGCTCGAATTTGACCCTAAAGCGTGCTCTCAAACGTTTACGATAGCGACCACCGACTACGCAATGCAGACTATTTTGCCCTTTGCTTTACCGCGTATTTATCAGGAAGCGCCCAATGTCTCATTTAACTTTTTGCCTTTGCAACATGACCGCTTAGCCGACCAGCTCACCTATGAAAATGCCGATCTGGCGATTTGTCGTCCGACAGGGCCCGTTGAGCCATTGCGTAGCGAAATCTTAGGCCGTGTTGGCGTGTTATGTATGGTCTCCAAGCAACACCCACTGGCAGATCAGCAAATGCGTCTGCATGATTACCTCCATTATCCACATGCCATGATTGCGATAAGCGATGGTGTGAAGGCATTAATTGAGCAAGCTTTGGTCGATAAGCCGTCAAGACGAATGGTGCTGCGGGCCTATCATTTAGAAGCGGCGCTGGCGATTGTAGATATGTTGCCGATTATTATTACGGTGCCAGCAGACTTGGCCTATCTGGTAGCAGAGCGGTTTGATTTGGTGGTGAAGCCGTTGCCGTTTCAGTTCACGCCGTTTGATTATTCGATGATTTGGCATGCTCGCTGTGAACACTCACCGGCGCAGGAGTGGCTTCGCTCTGTGGTGCGCGAAGAGTGCAGTCGTTTAATTGCGAAACGAATTGAAGATATGGGCTTGAGCGCGGAGTAACATACATATACCCAAACAACGTGAAGATGCCGATAGGCGGCAAACGAGCAAAGCCGCTGAGCACTTTGTGAACATAGACTGGCTATAGCCCTTAGTTTTTCAAAGAAAAGCGCTGCAACTTCAAGTGGGACGGGTATAAAAAGGAGCGATTTTTACCGCTCCTTTTTCATCTGTTCTCGTGTGAGATTAACTTAGCGGGAATATTAGAGTTTTATCACGACACGTCCAGTCACTTGACCGCGGGTGATTGCTTCGGCGTATTGTGGCGCTTGCTCTAATGTGACCTCGGTACACGCTTGGTCAAAGTAATGTTCTGGCAGTAACTCAATTAAACGATCCCATGCGGCAATGCGTTTCTCAATTGGGCACATAACAGAGTCAACACCTTGTAAGCGGACATTGCGCAAAATAAACGGCATTACCGTGGTTGGCAGGTCAAAACCTCCAGCCAAACCACAAGCGGCAACAGCGCCGTTGTAGTCCATCTGCGCTAATACTTTTGCTAAGACCTTACTGCCAACGGTATCGATAGCGCCAGCCCATAGCTGTTTTTCAAGCGGACGAGCCGGAGCTTCCAGTTCGCTGCGTTCAATAATGCGGCTCGCACCCAGTTTTTCAAGCAGTGGCCCGTTCTCTTCTACTCGACCGGTAACCGCTGCAACGTTAAACCCGAGCGAGTGCAATAAAGTGACGGCGACAGAGCCAACACCACCGCTTGCTCCTGTGACTAAAATCTCACCAGATTGTGGTGTCAGCCCTGCATCGAGTAAGGCTTGAACGCAGAGCATGGCGGTTAAACCTGCGGTTCCAACCATCATGGCTTTTTTGCTATCAATGCCTTTAGGCAGTGGCACTAGCCAATCGGCTTTAAGTTGAGCACGTTGTGCCATGCCGCCCCAGTGGTTTTCTCCTACACCCCATCCGGTCAGTACGACAGCATCGCCAGTTTGATAGCGTGGATCATCAGAGCGGATCACGGTACCCGCAAGGTCAATCCCCGGCACCATTGGAAATTCGCGAATGATCTTTCCTTTGCCGGTAATTGCTAACCCATCTTTATAGTTTAGTGATGAGTAGTCGACATCAATGAGCACATCTCCCGCGGGAAGTTGGGTTTCATCAATGTGTTCAATGCGCGCTGTGGTACGGTTATCTTCTTGATTAAGGATCAGAGCTTGGAACATGGGTTATCTCCACAAATGCAGTGCTGAATTTATTTTTGACTAAGTGTAGTGGCTTGTTGTGAATGAAAAAAATGAAACTTTATCATGTTAATGATGCGTTTAACGCATAGCTTGTAGGATTGTGATGCGTCAAATGCAAGCTGTGGTGGTGAATCGCAAAGGTAGTGACGCTACCCTTGCGATTTTACGTTATCAGTTTTGTCTGTTTAACGAGGTTTATTCACCATTGACTGAGCGTTCAAACACAGTCGCGATCCCTTGACCTAACCCGATGCACATTGCCGCGAGGCCATAGCGGGCATTTTTTCGCTCCATGATGTTAATCAGCGTGGTAGAGATGCGCGTGCCCGAACAGCCTAGTGGGTGGCCAAGCGCGATAGCGCCACCGTTAAGGTTCACTTTTTCTTCCATTACATCGCTAAGTCCTAAGTCCTGAATACAGGGTAGCGCTTGAGCGGCAAACGCTTCATTGAGCTCAATCGCCTCCATGTCATCGATGGTAAGTTTGGCTCGCTGTAACGCTTTTTGGGTTGCCGGTACTGGCCCATATCCCATGATTGCCGGATCGCAGCCTGCGATAGCCATAGATTTTACCCGCGCACGAATGGGCAGGTTGAGTTGTTTGGCTTTGTTCTCACTCATGAGAAGCATAGCGGATGCGCCATCGGAGAGGGCTGATGACGAGCCTGCGGTCACACTGCCTGTCATTGGGTCAAAAACCGGACGCAAAGTGGCTAAGGTCTCGATTGTGGTTTCGGGACGAATCACTTCATCGTGTTCGAGAACAAAAAGCGAACCGTCACTTTGATGACCGGGCGTGGCAACAATTTCGTTAGCGAAATAGCCTTCAAGGGTGGCGGTATGCGCCCTCGCATGCGAACGTGCAGCAAAGGCATCTTGACGTTCGCGAGAGACGTGGTGCAACTTCGCTAACATCTCTGCTGTTAATCCCATCATTCCAGCCGCTTTCGCCACATGTTTGGATAAGCCGGGATGAAAGTCGACGCCATGCGTCATCGGAACGTGGCCCATATGCTCAACACCCCCAACCAGACAAATTTGCGCATCTCCTGTCATAATCGCGCGAGTCGCATCGTGCAGCGCTTGCATCGAGGAGCCGCACAGTCGATTGACCGTTACGGCACCAATACCTATTGGTAAACCGGCCAGCAACGCGGCGTTACGAGCAATGTTAAACCCTTGCTCTAAGGTCTGTTGTACGCAGCCCCAATAAATGTCTTCAATCTCATTTGGGTTCACTTGAGGGTTACGCGTAAGTATGCTTTGCATTAAATGTGCGGAGAGATCTTCGGCGCGAGTATGGCGAAACGCGCCGCCTTTTGAACGGCCCATTGGGGTACGAACACAATCGACAATCACAACGTGGTTCATGGTGCACTCCTTTACAGTGAACTGTGTTGCTGCGCGGCATAAAATGTCTCGCCTTGCTGCGCTTTTTCAATAATGAGTGATGGCAGTTGATAAAGTGCGCCAAGATCTCGGTGGTTTTGTGCCATTTCGATATAGGCGGAAAGGCCCAATTTATCGAGATAACGAAACGCGCCGCCTTGGTAAGCGGGGAAGCCTAAACCATACACTAGTGCCATATCCGCTTCGGCGGGCGACGCGATAATCTTCTCCTCTAGGCATAAGATGACCTCGTTGAGCATTGGGATCATCATGCGCTCAATAATGGTTTGATCTGAAAAGTCTTGATGGGATTGACAGATTGGGGTTAACAGTGAGTGAACGCTTGGATCGAGTGACTTTTTCGGTTTGCCTTTTTTGTCGGTCTGGTATTGATAGAAACCGGCCCCAGATTTTTGACCAAAGCGTTTGGCGTTAAACAGTGCGTGAATAACATCGTTCTGATCATGGCTCATGCGTTCAGGGTAACCCTGCGCCATCACAGCTTGTGCATGATGAGCCGTATCAATGCCAACCACATCGAGTAGATACGCAGGGCCCATTGGCCAACCAAACTGCTTTTCCATCACGCGATCGACTTGAGCAAAATCGGCTCCATCGCGCATCAACTGGCTGAACGCGGCGAAGTAGGGAAAGAGCACGCGGTTGACAAAAAATCCGGGGCAGTCGTTCACAACAATAGGTGATTTGCCCATTTTTGCCGCATAGGCGACAACGCGCTCTATTGTGTTGTCGTCGGTATATTCACCGCGAATGATTTCGACCAGTGGCATGCGATGAACCGGGTTAAAAAAGTGCATGCCGCAAAATCGTTGTGGGTTGGCGAGAGATTTTGCAAGATGATTGATTGGAATTGTCGAAGTATTTGACGTGATAATAGTGGTATCAGGTACTTGTTGTTCGATTTCAGCCAGCACGGTTGATTTTATTTTGGGGTTCTCGACCACAGCCTCAACGACGACATCGACATTCTCAATGCCTTGGTAATACAAAGTTGGCGTGATTGAGGTTAGAATTTTGGCCATGGATAAGCCATCAATTTTGCCTCGCTCGAGACGTTTATTTAATAGTTTCGCCGCCTCGTTCATTCCCAATTCTAGTGCTTCTGGTGCAATATCTTTTAACGTGACAGCAACGCCTTTAAGTGCGGACTGGTAGGCAATGCCGCCTCCCATGATGCCGGCTCCAACGACGGCAGCGCGATGGGTTGTTGGCGCGTTTTTTTGAGCCTGTTTGGCAAGCCCTTTGATGTATTGGTCATTGAGGAAAAGCCCGACTAAAGCACTCGCTTCCGATGATTGTGCGAGTGTAATAAAATGCTCACTCTCAATAGTTAGCGCATCATCGCGGGTACAATTTGCCGCCGCTTCGATAGCCAGTACGGCTTGCATTGGTGCGGGATAGTGAGGGCCTGCTTTTTGAGCAACGAGGGCTTTTGCTGTTGTAAAGCTCATGCTGGCTTCGAGAGCACTCAGTGTCAGTTTTCCGAGTTTCTGACGACGACTCGCGCGCCAATTGACTTTCTCTTCAATGGCGAGCTTGAGTGTGCCTAATGCACTGGTGATTAATGCCTCTGAATGCACCACAGCATCAATTAACCCAACACGCTGCGCCTCATCAGCAGAACAGGCTTTACCTTGAGTGATGATTTCCATTGCACTGTCTGCGCCAATAAGTCGCGGTAATCGTACGCAGCCACCAAACCCAGGCATGATGCCAAGTTTTACTTCTGGTAATCCGATGCTGACGCTGGTGTCGGCGACACGAAAATCAGTGGCAAGTACACACTCACAGCCACCGCCGAGCACATAACCCCGCAAGGCCGAAATGGTTGGAATGGGTAACTGTTCTAGCTTGCAAAAAATGGCATTGGCGTATTTGAGCCAACTCATCAGCTCTTCTTTTGGTTTGGCAAATAAACCTAGAAACTCAGTAATATCTGCGCCAACAATGAAATTGTCGTGTTCGCTAGTCAGTATTAGCCCTTTGAGTTCAGTCAGAGTACTGAGCTTATCGAGGGCTTCGCTCAGTGCGTTGAGCGTGGCTAAATCAAGTTTGTTTATGCCGTTAGGTGAGCAAAACTGCAATTCGGCGATGCCAGGGTCAAGCCATTTTAACTGTAGGGTGGGGGTTTGATAAATCATTGTCGTTCTCCATAACCCAATGGGTGTTGGCGAGCGCATAGGGTTCCATTGCGCTCTATCCCTGTCTTACTTGAAGTTTTAGTACTTTTTATTAACAAAACAGTTTGTTAACCAAGCAAAGAGCGCACAACAATCTTTACACAAAGCAAGGTGTTGTCGAAAGCTTTGAGCATTTGTTGTTTGGGTATATCTTCAAGTGATTTGGGCATACCTTCTTTTTAACTATGTACGTTACTGGATGAAATACTCTGGTTAGACCAGTGAAAATAGTCTGGACGTATAAATCAGCTTTTTCAATACACCGGAGCAACATTTATTTAACATTGTGGTTGGGTTAACGACTTTTGGCTTCGAATGGGGTGGTTATTCTGCATTCGACACTCTCGTGTTACACTGCCGCATCACTCTTAACTATCCAGCCCATGAATCCATCACCTTATTTGATCCCTAAGCAACCGGCTATTTATGAAGAAGAGATAAAAAAAAGCCATTTCATCACTTATTTGGCTCATACGCCTTCAATTGAAAGCGCTAAAGCATTTGTTGAGCAGATCAAAATGAAACATCAGGACGCTAGGCATAACTGCTGGGCTTTTGTCGCTGGGCGACCTACCGATTCAATGCTCTGGGGGTTTAGCGACGATGGTGAACCATCTGGTACGGCTGGGAAGCCTATTTTGGCTCAGTTGACCGGTTCGGGTGTGGGGGAAATTACGGCTGTGGTAACACGATACTATGGCGGTATTCGTTTAGGCACAGGCGGATTGGTTAAAGCGTATGGCGGTGGCGTGCAACACGCATTAAAGCAGTTGGTGACAGTAGAGAAAATCATTACTTCGTCATTAAGACTGCGTTTTGAATACAGTTTTATGCCGCTAGTTCAATCACTCATGAGTCAGCTCGAGGTAAAAGAAAATATGGCTCATTACAGTGATATAGTCGACATTATTGTTGATATTGATGCACGTTGCGTCGATGAGTTTACTCAAGCAATCATTAATAAAAGTGGTGCGAGAGTCACCGTTGAGTCGTTAAAGGAAATTTAACGTTATGCCCCTAGTTAACTTTGTGCCTATTTATTCATGCAATTTCGCTCCATAATTCGAATCGTTGGGCTTTTGCTCGCTCTGTTTAGTGTCACTATGCTGGCGCCTGCGTTGGTTGCGTTGATTTATCGCGACGGTGCGGGTGTGCCTTTTGTTCTCACATTCTTTTTTCTTTTGCTGTGTGGCGCCATTTGTTGGTTCCCTAATCGTCATCATCGACATGAATTAAAGTCTCGTGATGGTTTCCTGATCGTCGTGCTGTTTTGGACTGTATTGGGCAGTGCGGGCGCTCTGCCTTTTTTGCTCTCAACGTATCCGGGACTGTCAATCACCGATTCTTTTTTTGAGTCATTTTCAGCATTAACCACCACTGGCGCTACAGTCATTGTCGGATTGGATGATCTGCCTAAAGCGATCTTATTTTATCGCCAGCTACTGCAATGGTTTGGTGGAATGGGGATCATTGTGCTTGCAGTGGCCATTTTGCCGATCCTTGGGATTGGTGGTATGCAGCTTTATCGCGCAGAAATCCCTGGACCGGTGAAAGACTCCAAGATGACGCCGAGAATTGCCGAGACAGCGAAAGCACTGTGGTATATCTATTTAAGTCTCACCATTGCATGCGCTTTGGCTTTTTGGCTAGCAGGAATGACACCATTTGATGCGATTGGCCATAGTTTTTCCACCATTGCTATCGGTGGCTTTTCCACATATGACGCGAGTATTGGGCACTTTGATAGCTATGCAATTAACATGATCACTGTGGTCTTTTTGCTCATTTCAGCCTGCAATTACTCGCTGCATTTTGCGGCGTTTGCATCTGGTGGAGTACATCCTAAATATTATTGGCGAGATCCTGAATTTCGGGCGTTTTTTGCGATTCAAGCATTGCTGTTTTTAATTTGTTTTCTCATGCTGCTTGAGCACCACACTTATGACAGTGTTTACGATGCGTTTGACCAAGCGCTATTTCAAACTGTATCGATTTCAACGACAGCTGGGTTCACCACCACAGGCTTCTCCGACTGGCCACTTTTTTTGCCGGTTTTATTGTTGTTCTCGTCGTTCATTGGAGGGTGCGCAGGATCTACAGGTGGCGGCATGAAAGTGATCCGCATTTTACTGCTGACATTGCAAGGCGCTCGTGAACTCAAACGATTGATTCATCCTCGCGCTGTTTACACGATAAAAATTGGTGGGAGTGCATTGTCGCAACGTGTTGTTGATGCAGTATGGGGGTTTTTCTCTGCTTATACTTTAGTTTTTGTTGTGTGTATGTTGGCGCTTATCGCAACAGGGCTTGATGAGTTGAGTGCCTTTTCTGCGGTTGCAGCGACATTGAATAATTTGGGGCCGGGTCTAGGGGAGGTTTCATTGCATTTTGGCGAAATCAACGATCCCGCCAAGTGGGTCTTAATTATTTCAATGCTTTTTGGGCGCTTAGAAATATTCACGTTATTGATTTTGCTCACGCCAACGTTTTGGCGGAGTTAACATCGGTAGTTTACTTTGAGGAACTAACAGTGAAAAAAGCACTGTGTCTCTATTCCAGTCGGGAAGGACAAACGCGCAAAATATTGGCATTTATTCAGGAACAATTACCTGAGTATGATTTTGACATTCTTAACCTTCATGAGCATCCAACAGTCGAATTTTCACGCTACGATAAAGTGCTGGTGGGCGCATCAATTCGTTATGGTCATCTTAATAAAGCGCTATACCAATTCATAGCGCGCTATTATCGTGAGTTGACGCAAGTGAATGCCGCCTTTTTTTGCGTCAACCTAACCGCAAGAAAAGAAGCACAAGGAAAAGATACACCAGAAGGTAGTGCCTATATTCGAACCTTTTTAAGTAAATCTCAGTGGCAGCCAAAAATGATTGGTGTGTTTGCTGGGGCGCTGTATTACCCTCGCTATGGTTGGTTTGACAAGATGATGATTAAATTCATTATGACAATGACAGGGGGAGAGACAGACACCAATAAAGAGGTTGAGTACACTAACTGGGAAAAAGTCGCCATTTTTGCGAAACGCTGGAGTGAATAGTGTGCTTTTAAGCCGTTTGGTGTGAGAAATAGGCAAAATGGGTAAAAATATAAAAAAAGTATAAAAAAGGGTTGCTAACACGATCTCAATCCCTATAATGCCACCTCACTGACACGGCAAGCGTTCAAAGCTCTTAAGAGTGAGAAACTCAAACAGTGTACAGTCGCCAAGATAGCCAAGCAAATTGCTTGAAAAAGTTTTGAAAAAAGTGGTTGACACGAAAACTTAACTCGCTAAAATGGCCGTCCGTTCTGAGTAAAGCGAAGAACGAAAGCTCTTTAACAATATAAACCTATCAATCTGTGTGGGCACTCGTTGATGATAATCCAATTAGAAACTTCTCTTATATAAAGAGGGGCTTCAAATTCGATTTCAATGAACTGAGTGACCAATTCAAGTTGGAAATCAGCCTTGAGCTGTTTTGTTTCACTTTTTTAAAAGTGAAAGCCAATAAGAGCACAGTCAATTCACTATCGAAAGATAGAATCAGTATTCATTGAGTCACAAAAAACTTTAAATTGAAGAGTTTGATCATGGCTCAGATTGAACGCTGGCGGCAGGCCTAACACATGCAAGT
>NZ_JABAIK010000018.1 GCF_012641465.1 Vibrio agarilyticus | reverse complement strand
GCACTCCTTAAAGATAGGTCTAAGCCTATCGCTTAACTAATGAGTGTCCGTTTTAATTGGGGGCTATTACAAAAGCCTCTGAGCACTTCGCGAACATAGATAGATCATGTAGTGAGATTTGTGCGGGTCATCCAACAACGCTGCAACTTCAAGTGAGAGACGGCTATATACTCCAAAAAAGCCAACTGGTTTTGGGATGAAGTACAATGTCCTTAGTCTAGTAATGACAGCATTGAGAAGCTAAAAAAGCCCAGCAAAAGTGCTGGGCTGATGTCTGCAATGACACTCTTACTCAAAGATAAGAGTGTTCATTTATCTCTAATCGCTTAATGACACTGTTAGCGGCTGACTCTTTCTCACGCATTTAACGCAAGAACTGTCCGTCAGTGCCAACCTTACCTGGGCCATTTAGCACGTAAATACCTGCGCTATACCCTTTTACATTGAACGACAAGTTACCGTTAGAAACGGTGATTTGATTGCCCGTCACTGCATCGGTGTATGTACCGTTACGCACATTGCTCACGCTGATGTTTTGCCCACCGCCGTTTGCCAGACCAACCACCGCATAACTTTCACCATTGTTGTAATCACGCACATAGCTCATGCCCGCTCCCCACTCATTCACTTGAGTGGTTGGCGCTTTTTGCAATGCGGGGACGGCTTGGCGAATTTGGTTGAGGCGCTGAATATGACGATAAAGTGGATGCTGCTGCGTGGTGGCCTTATCATCAAGATGAGGACCAAAATACGCGCGTCCTGTCATATCAATAGTGTCATTATTGCTAGCAATATCTTGTGGTAATCCAGCTTGGAACATGATCTCTTCACCATAATAGAGTGCGGGAATGCCACGGTTGGTCCACATTAGGTTGTACACCATTGCCGCATTGCCCATTTCACCACCAAAACGATATTTAAAATCATTGTCCGGGCCGACATCGTGGTTTTGGAAAAAGCTCACCAGCTGCGTTGCATCACCGTAAACCCAGTCCCAACCTAACACGCCGCCAATGCCACCAAAGTGACCACGGGTGACGTTATCGCGGAACGTCGAGAAAATAGAGAAATCAAGCACAGAGAAGCCTGAATCACCACCCGCATTAGGGTTAGAAGGATCGGGTGTGGTACGGGTATACCACCAAGGGCGGATCACCGCAGACGCGTTATCATTGTCCAGCTCCGAACCAAACCCAGTGCCTTTGACTAAGTTCTCGCCAAACACAAACAAGTCGGGTTTATGCGCCTTCCAATTATTAACATATTCGAGTAACTCATCACGCTCAACGTGTTTTACCGTGTCAAGACGAATCGCATCAACGCCCATATCAAGGTACTGACGAATGGCGCCATTGACGTAATCTTTCACGTTTTGGTTACCCGTCGCTAAATCAATACAGTCGCCCGCCATGTGTTTTTTCTGCAGCGCTTCTGGGTTTTCCCAATCGCCACCTGACATAAAGCCATCAAGGTGATACCACGCCGGATCAAGCGATTGCGCATCAATACCAAAGAAACGATTTGGATCGTAGCCTGCCAGCGGCACGGTCACGCCGGTTTTCGGATCGACAAGCGGCGTTAATCCTTCAGGATCAGAGTTATGACGTTCACGGAACCATTGCGGCGCAACGCTGTTATCGTTGTCGTCTCGGTTGGCCGATTGATAATCACCCAGGTTACCAAAGTAAGGATCGTTGCTCACCTCACCCTGACTTGCACCTTTAGGTACATAGTATTTAATTGGCAGATGATCAATCCACACCTTATCGCGCAGACCGTACTGACTCGAGTGGTTTATCACCACATCTTGAATCACCTTGATCCCCTTCGCGTGCGCTGCATCGATAAAATCTTTGTAGCTCGCATCCGGTGATTCTAAACGCGGATCAACAGTATAAAAGTCATAAGCGTGATATCCGTGATAATCCAAACCCGAGCGGTTTTCGACAGGAGGGGTGATCCAAATGGCAGTAAAGCCGAGATCTTTGATGTAATCCAACTGCGAAATGAGCCCTTTGAAGTCTCCGCGCCAATGCGGGTCTCCGGCTTTAATGCGATCACGGTTGTAGTAGTTATTGCTGCTATCACCGTCATAAAAACGCGCAGTGAGAACAAAGTAGATAGTCTCTTCTCGAAAATCTCCACTGGAGGCTTGCTCACCAATAAAGTAGCTAAAACTTTGCTCCTGCTGATTGCCATTCGCATCCACAGCCAGTGTTTTGATCACCAAATCGGCGCCATCGCCCATGTCATTGGCGTTAATCAGCTCACCATCATAACGAGTTGAACTGGTATTGGGGGTGCTGCCATCGGTGGTGTAGTAAAGCGCCGGCGCGCTGTCTTGATTATCGCTCACACTCAAGCGAATCGATTGACTGTTGGCATAAAAGCCACCGGATGGATCTGCGACCACCGTTGGTGGCGTCACATCTTCTCCTTCAATCGCTTGCGCTGTAACCGCTTTGCTCTGGCTATTGATGCAAATGGTGTAGCTTTGGTTTGCATCAACGCGATAATCCGCGCTCGGATAGGCTTCATTCCAATCGCCATAACGGTCCACCTTAAAGCGGGGATCATTACTGCCAAACGACTGTTCAGTGCAGTAGTTCAATCCATCCGAACTCGCCATGGCCGTAGTTGTCCAACCATTTGGCGTACCACGGAAAAACCATTCGTTACTTGGTTCTGGCTCAGGCTCGGGCGTGGTACTGTCGCACGATGCTACGCTTTGCGTGGTGATATTTTTGCTGTCAGCAAAAAAAGTGATGATATAACTCTGATTCGCCGCCACACCAAAATCTTGCGCGGGGTAACTTTCGTTCCAATTGCCATAGCGATCAATTTTAAATCTGGGATTGCCACCAGCATCACCGTTACCAAAACGTTGGCAAGTTTGATATTGCTGTGAGCTCACCTGCTCCATAGCAACTGCATCCCAGCCATTGGGCGTGCCTCTAAAATACCAATCGGCATGAGCAGCAAGTGGGGAAAGCGTCAGTCCGGTTAGGACTAAGGGTAGTACTCTCATAGATAGCTTTTCCTTTAGCTAAATTAAGATGTCAACATCACCCTTGCTGCTGTTTTTGCCTTATATGCCGTTTAGTTTGAGCACCACTGCCTGTAAATGTGCACTGAGCAACAACACTTGGAGAAACAACAGCTCGAGTTAATGTTCTGATTAATAACAAAATACTTCTAACCTTTTATTTCACTGGCTTGTGTTGCTTTTTAACGCACGTTAACCACCTTGCATCTTTATTAAAACGATACAATTTGGGTAAAATAAATCTTCGTTCAAATCAGAATCCAGCATTAGTTAATGCTTAAATCCAACACTGTTAATTTGAATAAAGATCACAAATAATGCCAAATAAAAACTAAAGCCAGCTCTTCAGAGATAACTCAACATTATTTGCATTAATTGCTTTTCATGATACATGTCACATAAAAGCAAAAAACTAGGTAAAGCAAACGATCAATAGAAATAAATCCATTCGTAAACAACGCTACTTCAAATGATTTTCACCCATAAAAAACACACCAAAAAACAGAATTTCAGTGCACAATAAGATTTAGAACAATAGCGCTATATCTAATATCGAAGTGTAACTAAACATTCATAACAATGAATCTAGAATTATTAACATGTCGATATTTACACATAATTTATATACCGATACATTTTGATTTTGCAAATTTAAAAGTAATTTTTTTCAATTTTCGTTCAATTTGTGATTCTTTTTGACAATCAAACTCAGTGAATAAACGGCATCTTAGACTAGTGGTCATCTGAAAAGCACCTGCAAAAATATAAGCAATTAAATGAATAAATCCATAGGCCAAACACATGAGTAACATTGGCTCTACTGTGACGTTTTAATTCATATATAGCCGTACTTAGCCACAGTAAAACATCATTGAAACCGATAACTTTCACCCTCATTCGCTCACCATGAGCATCAGCGCGTAAAAATGGGCGATCAAGCTAACACTTTTAGTTCTCTTTAAAAGACCACAATAATTCTAAACTCGAGATCTCGATCAAGAATTTGATTTACTCACCTCAAAAAAAAGTTATTGCTTGATCACAATTTGCTAATTAACTGATTAATTAATAAACTTTAAGTCGATCACAGACTCTTCATTTATCCCCTTTTTACTTAGTCACAATGCTTAAGCAACCTCTTCACACATCTCAAAAAAATGGGGCATTCCTCCTTAGATTAGTGACCTATTTCAAAAAAGTTATACCCTCCCAAACTCATACTCCCTTACTATCCTCCCCCTTCATCCTCCCTTAATTTAACTTAAGGATGAGAACATCATCCCTAAGACGAAAAATAGGGGGATGAGGTGATTGTTATACGCGTTGAGTAACCTCCAAAACGTAGAAAAAACGTGGACACCTTCCCACCTAGCCTCTCTTTTATTGGGTGCATATTAACTACCCAAACCCACTAAAGAGTGAAAAAGGGAAGGCAAATATTATAAAAACCTTAATGGAGTTAATAATGAAAAAAATAAGTGTTATTGCTGCTGCTGTAGCTTCAACTCTAATGGCAGGATCTGCGTTCGCAGCAGAAGTTGATTTTCATGGCTATATGCGCGCAGGCTTTGGCATTAATGGCGATGGTGGCTCACAACTATGTTACGGTAACGGTGGACCAACGATCTTTGGTCACGCTGTAGGTCGTTTAGGTGATGAGTGTGACAACTACGCAGAACTTGCGTTTAACGTCAACAAAGTGTGGGAAGGCAAAGACGGCAGCTCATTCAACATCCATACGCTAGTCGCTTACGGCACCCATGAAGCTAGCTTTGATGACAAATATTCAACAGATTACCGTGGCAACTCTTTCCAATCGATTGGTACTGACCCTGATAGCCCATGGAAAGGCGAGCGTGCTTCTTTCCGTGAAGCTTGGGTTGATTACACTATGGCGAACGGCATGCGTCTATGGGGTGGTGAGCGTTACTACGGCCGTAAAGACCTTCACATCATGGACTTCTACTACGTAAACAACTCTGGCGTTGGTTTGGGTCTAGAAAATATTGATTTAGGCTTTGCACAGCTGCAAGCGGCTGTGGTACAGCATAAATGGAAAAATCCACTTGTCAAAAATCCAGAATTCGATCCAGCGAATCCACCAGAGCTAGGCAACCCATTCGATCCAGGCGAAACAAATCCATATGATCCTGTCGAAAAAACACAAGCATACTCAACAGCCAACACCATCGACTTGCGTTTGACGGGTATCCAAACTAACGACAAAGGTAACCTAGAACTCATTGCTATGGTTGCGAAACCATCTCATACGGATGCACAAAAAGCTCAGAAAAACAACCCAGACGAAAATAACTACAGTGATTATGGCCTAGATAAAACTGGTATGTTCTTAACCGCTGAGCACACCCAAGGCTTTAGCATGGGCTTCAACAAAGCGGTTATTCAGTATGCAACTGAAGGTTACGCTTGGGCTGGCTTTATTGGTAACCACGCTGGTGATGCTTATAACATGGAAACAGGCCAAGAGGGTCGTAAATCTCTGCGTTTGATTGACTGGGGTGTATTAGAAGCCGAAAAATGGAACCTAGGCTACGCATTGGTTTACGCTCAATTGCTTGATGACGGTAACGGCAGCAGCAAAGGTAAAGCGATGAGTGCAGTGGTTCGCCCTGGCTACAAATGGTCTGAAACCATGAGTACTATCGTTGAAGTAGGCCACTTTCAAGATGAATACCCATGGAGAGAGAAACAAGATCTGACCAAGTTCACCATTGCACAACAATGGCAAGCGGGTGACAGCTTCTGGGCGCGTCCTGCCATTCGTGTTTTTGCTTCTAAATACACTGGCGACCTAGCACTTGACCAAAACGACCTAATGTTTGGTGCGCAAGTAGAAGCTTGGTGGTAATCTGATTGTTAATTAACTAACACTTTTATTATCAGCAAAATAAGCAGCCAGCCATTCGGCTGGCTGCTTTTAATTTGGGAGAGTAGCAAATGAAAAAAATCGTGTCGATGTTGATGAGCATGTCGGTATTATTTGGCTGTGCAAGTCATCAGGATTTTGAAAGTCGTAGTGGCTCTAGCCAAGAAATCACATCGATACCTCAAATTGATTGGCATGAAGTCATGGTGCCTTCAAGCTTTTCAATGCACTTTTCAAAACAGAGCCAACTTTTAGAAAACTCTGATATTTCAAGCCCAGTGGCGGGCTTTTCATTTGAAGTGACTGAGCCTCGTGTGACGATTGAAATTTCAGGCATTGTGAGAGAACTTAAAGTATTTGCGCCAAACCTTGCGCTATACGATCAAGATTTTAATTTACTTAGAAAATACACCTCTGAACATTTTGATTACGACAGAGATGATTTTGTTAAAGGCAATGTCCTTTTTGGCGATGTTGAGCTAAATCTGCCTTTAAATATTACTCGTGTTTACGGTGTTATTTATACCACAGATAATGATTTATCTAACACAACGGAATTAATTCATCCAGCAAAAGCCTTTGCTATTGCCAAACGTAATGATCCACCTGCGATTGATGACCCTATTGCCAAACACGTCAACGTCGGTGAAGTGAGCGTTGTAATTAAACGCGACAGCATATTTACAGGTTTACTTGAGAAACCAACCAAATCGGCTTCAGCGCCAGAGATACCACAAGAGTATTCTGAGCCTGGCATAATTGCTGATTCAGTTATTAGTGATGTACAACCTGAAACAAAAACATTCTATTACCAAGCTATTGAAACTGCGGTAGCAGAAAATAATATACCCAAAGCACTTGGGCTGCTTGATGAGGCAAAAGCTCTGGGTATCGAAGGCGTACAAGAAGTTTTTGTTAAAGCAATTAATAAAAAATAACCAGATATATACCCAAACAACTTGAAGATGCAGATAGGCGACAAGCGAGCAAAGCCTCTGAGCACTTCGTGAACATAGATAAGCTATGTGATGAGGTTTGTAAGTGCCAGTCAACACCGCTGCAACTTCAAGTGGGACGGGTATAAAGGGTAAGCGTTTAACTTACCCTATTCATCGACCAAAAAACAAATCTGGAAAAATAAAATTTCAATGATTCCTATCGCTACATTTATAACTCCGCGTATGGACAGGTATCGTTAATCAAATAATACATGCTTTAAATTTGGTTGAGTAACGCTGTAAGAATTCAACCATGTCATATGGTTCAAAACTATAAAACGGAATAATACAAGTTAATATAGAGGATATAACGTGAAAATGATCAAAACATCGCTCGCAGCAGCTCTACTCGTCGCACTTGTTGGCTGCCAATCAACCAAAACTACCGAAGCCACTGATGCCGCACCAGCTCCTGCACTCTCGCCTGAAGAAGTCGCTGTATTCATGCAAGCCTGCGACAACCCTAACAGCGCAGCCGAAGGCCCGATTTCTCAAACATTGTTTGTCGTGGGCACATTTGAAGATTCGGAATGGGCTTTTGTTCCTCAACGTGAATTTGCTTACAAAGGTAATAATATCTACCAAGCGGTTGTCGATGAAAAACCTGGCACCTTTACCATGCAATATGCGGCTGAGTTTTGGTTCCCACAATTTACGGCAAAAGATAAATCACTCAACATTGGCGAAAGAAAAATGCTTCAATTTGGTGGCTATGGTGCTGATACAGCAGTCACGATTGAAGATGAAGGAAAATACGTTTGGAGCCTACAATTTGAAGCAGAAGGTAAACCGCTCACCATTTCTTTAAATAAGTGCCAATAACCCCCCTGTTCTTTTTAAGCCCTAATAAAATGGACCTCGGTATATATATACCGGGGCCAAACTCGTCTTGGAGATTCTGATGCCAAATATTCAACATAAAAAACTCATCGGCAAATCCTTTGTTGCGCTTCTTGTGGCTGGGAGTTTAGCCGCTTGCAACTCTTCTAGTGGCGGTGGCAATGGTGGCGGTGGCAATGGTGGCGGTGGCGACCAAACCCCACTTCCCCAAATCAATTATGCCTGCCAAACCGAAACTATGGCGTCAAGTAATCAGCTTCGTATTTATCAAATTATGGTCGAGAGCTTTGTTGATGGTGACCCTACCATAGGCCATGGGACAGGTTATGGTACGAGCCACCATGATGGGGACTTACAAGGCATTATTGACTCGCTCGATTACATTCAAGATTTAGGTATGAATGCGATTTGGCTGACGCCAATTTTTGAGTCTGAGGCAATTAAAGGTCAAGATCATTGGGCAGACCGTCTGGATGCCACCGGCTATTTTGCCACTGACTACTTTAAAATTGACCCAAATTTTGGGGATTTGGAAACGGCGCGCACTTTGGTGAATGAAGCTCACAAGCGCGGCCTGTATGTTTTCTTTGATGGCGTGTTTGGTCATCATAAAGAAGGCTTAATTAAACCGTCACCATCAGGCCAATTACCTTCAGGCCCCAGTAATCCGGTGAGCTATCCCGCGAGCTATGAGTTTTATCAAGAAGTCGCAACCTACTGGATCAAAGAGCTAAAAATTGATGGCTGGCGTCTTGATCAAGCGTATCAAGTGCCAACCGATGCGTGGTCTCATTTGCGCAAAGCCGTCGATGAAGCCTCGCAGAGCGTCACGTACACCGACAGCAACGGCAATGAGGTCAACCCACTTGGCTATATGGTGGCAGAAATTTGGGATGGCGAGCAAAAAATTGCCGAAACCGGTTATGGCAGCTCTAACAGCCCTGCGCTGTGCTCGGCGTTTGATTTCCCGATGCGTTACCGCATTGTAGAAACACTTGCCGTGAATGAAAACAGCAGTGGCAACCGCGGTGCAGATTGGCTCGATAACGGTTTTCAAACTCATAGTGCTTATCCGGCGCATGCCAAACCCAATTTGATGATAGGGAATCACGATTTGGTTCGCTTTGGTGATTTGCTTCAGCGCGGCGGCATTGCCGATGTCAACGATGCCGAATACTGGTTACGCCATAAAGCGGCTTTCGCGTTTCAAGCGGCTTACACCGGCCCCATCACCCTTTACTACGGTGATGAAATCGGCGATCAAGTCGATGATTTTGCTAAAAAAGAGGACAACAATACTTGCGCAGAGCGCGGTGTGTGTGACGATCATGTGGCGCGCAGTAGCGCTAAAGTTCATGACACACTTAATGCGAATCAAACTGATTTGAAAACCTATGTCACAGCGTTAATGGCTTTGCGCGCGAAACATCCTGCGCTCTACCAAGGAGAGCGGAAAAACCTCAAAGCCAGTGGCGGGCAGTATGTTGACCTAAAAACCTCAGGGGATAATGTGGTGCTATTTGCGCTTAATACATCAGAAAGCACTCAGAAAATAACCCTATCGGCAGCCGATGTCGGCAGTACAAAAGCCATTACCGATCTACTGAATGACGATCTTTCTGTGACACCAAATCAAGGTAAATATGAGATAGCACTCGAGCCGTTAGAAGCTCGCTTTTTTAACGTGCTCACTGATTAAGTCACAGTTCCCGCCCTGTTGATTCAAGTCAGACAAGTCTAATCCCTGCTCCAACGCAGGGATTTTTATACTCGAACATCGCATAACTGCGCCACGCTGTATCTTAAGCAGCCGCTATACTCCGCTTGCAGACTTAAACGCGGGTATACCCTTTCAACTTGAAGTTGCAGCGTTGTTGGCTGGCTCTCACAAACCTCATCACATAGTGTGTCTATGCTCGGAGGCTTTGCTCGTTTGCCGCCTACCTGCATCTCCAAGTTGTTTGGGTATAAGTAGTCAAGGAACAAAAGTGAGGCATACCGATTGAGTGACAAACTGGATCTAAAAGCGCTGACCGCGTTGGTTATCGGCTCCATGATTGGCGCAGGTGTGTTCAGTTTGCCACAGAATATGGCCGCGGTTGCCAGTCCAGCTGCGGTGATGATCGGCTGGGGGATCACTGGCCTAGGCATGATTTGTCTTGCGTTTACCTTTCAATCGCTCATTCGACTTCGCCCCCATATTCACGGCGGTGTGTTTGGTTACGCACAAGCCGGGTTTGGTGATTTCATCGGTTTTTTCTCAGCCTGGGGCTATTGGCTCAGCGCCTCCGTTGCCAACGTCTCCTTTCTCGTTATCGTTTGCAGCACGCTTGGGCTCTTTTTTGATACTGATGATCAAGTCTGGTTTGGTCAAGGCAACACGCTACTCTCTCTTGCCCTCTCCTCTGCGCTGATTTGGCTGGTTCATATCTTAGTGCTGCGCGGGGTACGCACTGCGGCGGTGGTCAATTTCATCACGATTATCGCCAAATTGATCCCCATTGTGGTTTTCATTATTGCCGCGACAGTGGCGTTTCGTTGGGATACCTTTAGCGTCGATTTTACTCAAGCGGGAGCCATGGCAGATGGCAACCTGTTTGAGCAAGTCAGGCAAACAATGATCATTACCGTTTGGGTTTTTATTGGTGTCGAAGGCGCTGTAGTGGTATCCAGCCGAGCAAAAGAGCCCAAAGACGTTGGCCGCGCAACCATTCTAGGTTTACTTATCTGTCTGTTTTTATATGTATCGGTCACTCTGCTCTCAATGGGGATCATTTCCACTCCTGAACTTGCCGCGTTGCCCAACCCTTCTACAGCAAAAATCCTCGCAGCGCTGATTGGTGAAACCGGGACCTTGATTGTCGGCATTGGTTTGATAATCTCGGTAGCTGGTGCCTATTTAAGTTGGACGTTACTCGCAACAGAGACCCCTTACGCCGCGGCTGAGCAAGGCATGTTTCCGCGCATTTTTTCCAAGGTGAATGACAACTTTACCCCAACCCACTCTCTGCTTGCGACCAGTGTGTTGGTCCAGCTTTGTCTGTTATTAACCTTCTGGTTTCGCGGCGGGTATGACAATCTACTGGTGATCTCTTCCGAGATGATCTTAGTGCCGTATCTTCTGGTTGCACTTTTTTTACTAAAGATTGCTTATCAAGAGGCGCAGCCGTTACCGATCCGCGTTCTTGCTTGGCTCGCCACACTCTATGGAATGTGGCTGTTGTTCGCCTCAGGTTTACATCACCTGCTACTCTCGGCACTTTTGTACTTGCCTGGGCTCGTTTTCTTCTGGTACGCCAAACGCGCATCGGGGGCATCAATATTTTCTGGTCGCAACCTTTGGCTTTCCATACTGTTGGTTGTTGCCGCCAGCTGCGCGATTGTATTGCTTATTTTCGGCGTTGAACTGTAACGCGGCATTGCCAAAAAATGGCGCATATTTTTTGCGTAACCTTGGTGTTAACTAGGCGAGAACACCTCAACCAAACAATAATAATATATTGTTTAAAAACACTTTATTTTGAAATAAAAATCGCCCTCTGCACAGCCAACAATCTCTCTAATGAGAACACCAAGTCGCGTATCAATCATGAGTCATATTCGATTAGAGCGCAGAGAACAATATGTACTACTGTTAACCTCGAACCCTGATGCCGTTGCGGGACTCACACCGCAAGAAGGGGACCTTATGCGATCACACCAATAAAATGGAGGCGTTATGGCGTTACATCGAGGCAAAGATCCGGCGGATTTTGCAGAGGACATTTACGAGGATGCCACCAGCCAAGTCAAATTGGCTAAATACAAATTACCCGACCAAAGTTTTCCCGCTTCGGTTGTAGCTCAACTGATTCGAGATGAGCTGCTGTTGGATGGCAATGCGAAGCAAAACTTTGCCACATTCTGTCAAACTTGGCTTGAGCCTGAAGTGCACGGCATTATGGATATTTGTGTCGATAAAAATATGATCGACAAAGACGAATACCCTCAAACTGCTGAGATTGAATCACGCTGCGTTCACATTTTAGCAGACCTTTGGAACAGTCCCGACCCAACCAACACACTCGGATGTTCGACCACCGGCTCATCAGAGGCGGCAATGTTGGGCGGACTTGCGATGAAATGGGCGTGGCGTAAACGCCGTGAAGCAGCAGGACTGCCAGCCGATAAACCCAATCTTATCTGCGGCCCGGTACAAATTTGCTGGCATAAATTTGCGCGTTACTTTGACGTAGAACTCAGAGAAGTGCCACTGGATGGCAACGATGTGGGTATGGATCCTGCAAAAATTGCTCAGTACGTGGATGAAAATACCATTGGTGTTGTACCAACGCTTGGCGTCACCTTTACCTGCGTCTACGAGCCAGTAGAAGAGATCTGTAAAGTACTCGATAAGCTACAAGAAGACACAGGGCTTGATATTCCAGTACACGTTGATGGCGCCTCAGGCGCATTTATTGCACCCTTTGTTCAGCAAGATCTTGTATGGGACTTCAAGCTTGAGCGTGTGAAATCCATTAACGCTTCTGGGCATAAATACGGTCTTGCGCCGCTTGGCGTCGGTTGGGTCGTTTGGCGCACAGTAGAAGACTTGCCCGAAGAGCTGATTTTCAATGTCGATTATCTCGGCGGCAACATGCCAACCTTTGCGTTGAACTTTTCTCGCCCTGGTGGGCAAATTGTGGCTCAGTACTACAACCTCATCCGTTTAGGCTTTGAAGGGTACAAAAACATTCAAACCGCCTGCATGGAAACTGGCCAATGGCTCGCCGATGAAATCGCCAAACTCGGGCCCTTTGAACTGTTTTACGATGGCCGAGGTGGGCTGCCCGCCTTAAGTTACACCCTAAAAGAGGGTGATCATGGCTTTACTTTGTACGATCTCTCTGATCGAGTGCGCCGCCGTGGCTGGCAAATTGCCTCTTACCCACTACCGGCTAATCGTCAAAATACCGTGATACAGCGAATTATGATTCGTCACGGAACCAGTCGAGATCTGGCTGCTATGCTGCTTGATGACATTAAATCCGCCTTAGAGTACTTCAAACAGCATCCACAAACCAATACAGGTACAGGTCGAACCTTTAGCCACAGTTAAACCTGCGCTTAAGCCGGCCTCCTCTTTATGTGAACTTCTACTTGATGAGGAGGCTGTATTAACGCGCTTTTATTAAGGCTGGCGCACTCGTTTCGCGCTGGTAAAAGGTGATTTGAATGAGTAATTCAGAACAAAGCCCAGCCAAGCATTTAAGCTTGTTTGGCTTTTTTACCTTAACCGCCACCATGGTGATGACGGTTTATGAATACCCAACCTTTGCGTCCTCAGGTATTTCTCTGGTCTTTTATCTCGTGGTTGCTGGGGTATTTTGGTTTCTTCCCGTCGCTCTTTGCGCGGCAGAAATGGCCACGATTAAAGGCTGGGATAAAGGGGGGGTATTTACTTGGTCGGGACAAGCCCTTGGTGAACGTTGGGGTTTTGCTAACATTTTCTTCCAATGGTTCCAAATCACGGTTGGCTTGGTCACCATGATCTATTTTATTCTTGGCGCTCTCTCTTACGTGCTCAATTGGGATGCCTTGAATAACGACCCTCTGGTGAAATTTATTGGTGTTGTGGTCATCGTTTGGGGTTTAACCTTCTCCCAATTTGGCGGCACCAAAAATACCGCAATCATTTCCAAGTTTGGTTTTATTCTTGGGGTTATGATCCCAGCGATCATTCTTTTTGCGCTGACTATCGCGTTCTTCGCTGATGGCGGTAAGAGTGATATGTCGCTTAGCGTCTCTGACATGATTCCTGATTTCACTCAGCTCAACACCATGGTAGTGTTCGTGTCATTCATTCTCGCTTATGCGGGGATTGAAGCCTCGGCGACCCACGCCAATGAGATGAAAAATGTACAGCGAGACTACCCACTGGCCGTGATCATGCTGGTGGTGCTTGCCATCGCACTTAACACAATTGGTGGTATTGCCATTGGTGCCGTTGTCCCTGCCAGCGAATTGGGATTATCCATTGGTGTGGTTCAAGGCTTCCAAGGACTGATTGCTTACTTTATGCAAGATGGCGGCTGGATCGTGCGTATTATTGCGCTGTTTATTTCGCTCGGCGTTGTTGCGGAAGTATCGGCGTGGATTGTTGGTCCATCATGGGGGATGTTAGAAGCGGGTCGCCAAGGTCTTTTACCTAAATCATTATCGGAAACCAACGAACATGGCGTACCAACCAAGTTCCTTTATCTCCAAGGTGTTATCGTCACCATTTGGGCTGCAGTGCTGACATTCGGTGGCGGTGGCGCTAACGTATCCTTCTTTACTGCCATCTCACTAACGGTAGTGATTTACGTTATTGCTTACATTATCTTCTTTATTGCTTACCTTAAAGTGGTCAGTAATCATCAAGATTTGCCTCGAGCATTCCAAATTCCCGGCGGAAATGGCGTCAAGAAGATCGTCGCATACGTGGGTTTAATTATCTCGGTAATTGCACTACTGATCTCCTTCATTCCACCCGCGCAACTTGGTGGGGGTGATGCGAGCACAGAGTATATGACCATTTTGGTGATAAGTTTCTTCGTTACATTAGCGATACCGTTTGTGATTTACTCTGTGATGAAGGGTAAGCAACCATCCCAGTAGAAGACGTGCACATCTCCTTTTATTCATGGACGTTAAATGATGCCTAAAAAAAACCCAGCGACTCAACTCGCTGGGTTTTATTTTTATTCGATATCATTCGATAGATTGGAAGCGATTATTCCCACTCAATCGTAGCGGGTGGCTTACCAGAAATATCGTAAACCACACGCGAAATGCCGTTCACTTCATTGATGATACGATTAGATACCTTACCTAGAAACTCATACGGTAGGTGTGCCCAATGCGCGGTCATGAAGTCAATGGTTTCTACCGCACGCAGAGAAACAACCCAATCGTATTTACGACCATCACCCATCACGCCAACAGAACGAACTGGCAAGAATACCGTAAAGGCTTGAGATACTTTGTCATAAAGATCAGCGGCGTGTAACTCTTCAATGAAAATAGCGTCGGCACGGCGCAACAAGTCACAGTACTCTTTCTTAATTTCACCAAGCACTCGAACACCAAGACCAGGTCCTGGGAATGGGTGACGGTAGAGCATGTTATAAGGTAGACCAAGCTCTAGGCCAATCTTGCGCACTTCGTCTTTAAATAGCTCACGCAAAGGCTCAACAAGCCCCATCGCCATCTCTTCTGGTAAACCGCCCACATTGTGATGCGATTTGATCACGTGTGCTTTACCCGTCTTAGATGCCGCCGATTCAATAACATCCGGATAGATAGTGCCTTGCGCAAGCCATTTGGCATTTTTGAGTTTTTTCGACTCTTCATCAAAGACGTCGACAAACACGTGACCGATGGTTTTGCGCTTCTCTTCAGGATCAGACTTGCCTTCAAGTGCTTTAAGGAAGCGCTCTTCTGCGTCGACTTTGATGATGTTTAGACCAAACTTATCACCAAACATGTCCATGACTTGCTGACCTTCGTTTAAACGAAGCAAACCATTATCAACAAACACACACGTTAGTTTGTCACCAATCGCACGGTGCACTAGCATCGCCACAACCGATGAATCTACGCCGCCAGAAAGGCCCAAAATCACTTCGTCGTCACCGACTTGTTCTTTGATTCGAGCGACCGCGTCTTCAATGATCGATTCTGATGTCCATAAGCGTTCACAGCCACATACGCCTAAAACGAAGTTTTCCAGCATCTGCAGACCACCTTTGGTATGAGTAACCTCTGGGTGGAATTGTACGCCGTAATATTTTTTCTCTTCGTTCGCCATTGCCGCGTATGGGCACGTGTCTGTTTCGCCGACCTTAATAAAGTCTGCTGGAATTTCGACGACTTTATCGCCATGACTCATCCAAACATCTTGGGTTAACTCAAGATCTTTAAACAGCGCAGACTCGCCGGATACTTTAACTTGAGCGTAACCAAATTCGCGCTCATCGGAACCTGCAACTTTACCGCCTAGTTGTTCTGCCATGGTCTGCATGCCATAGCAAACGCCAAGCACTGGCACACCTGAATCAAACACATATTGCGGCGCGCGTGGTGAGTTTGCTTCGGTCACACTCTCTGGGCCGCCAGAAAGAATGATGCCATCTGGATTGAATTCACGAATGTCTGCCTCTTCAACATCCCAGCTCCACAGTTCACAGTAAACACCGATTTCACGTACGCGACGCGCCACCAGCTGTGTGTATTGCGAGCCAAAATCAAGGATCAGAATACGTTGGTCATGAATATTTTTCGTCATTGTAGGCAGTCTTATCACAAAATATTTGAAAATCGGGGCGAGTTTACTCGCCCCGTCTCAATGCTTCAAGGAAAAAAGCAAACGTTTCCGTCGATTTTATCCGAGACGGTAGTTTGGCGCTTCTTTAGTGATTTGTACGTCATGAACATGCGATTCTTGCATGCCTGCACCAGAAATTCGGACAAACTCTGCTTTTGTGCGCAAATCTTCTACTGTCGCAGAACCTGTTAGCCCCATACTTGAACGCAAGCCACCCATTTGCTGGTGAACAATTTCTTTCAAGCGCCCTTTATAAGCGATACGACCTTCAATCCCTTCAGGTACCAGTTTGTCTGCCGCGTTATCGGTCTGGAAATAACGATCAGATGAGCCCTGAGACATAGCGCCTAATGAGCCCATGCCACGATAAGCTTTGTAAGAACGGCCATTAAATAGAATAACCTCACCCGGCGCTTCTTCCGTTCCTGCCAGCATAGAGCCAACCATAACGCACGACGCGCCAGCCGCTATCGCTTTACAAATATCGCCAGAGAAACGAATACCGCCATCGGCAATCACCGGAATACCATATTCATCGGCCACTGCAGCTGCATCCGCAATGGCGGTCACTTGTGGAACGCCAACGCCCGTAACAATACGAGTAGTACAAATAGAACCTGGGCCAATACCCACTTTTACCGCGCTCACACCCGCTTCAATTAGGGCACGAGCACCCGATGCCGTCGCAACGTTACCACCAATGATATCTAATTCAGGGTAGGCTGCACGCGTTTCGCGAATGCGGTTTAAAACGCCTTCTGAATGACCATGAGAGGAATCGATGAGCAACACGTCAACGCCCGCTTCAACTAATGCTTTCACACGTTCTTCATTACCAGCGCCAGCGCCAACTGCCGCGCCAACGCGAAGGCGTCCTTCAATGTCTTTACACGCGTTTGGTTTACGCTCCGCTTTGTGGAAGTCCTTCGCGGTGATCATTCCAGTTAACTGAAACTCATCATTGACAACCAGCACTTTCTCAACGCGTGCTTCGTGCATTTTTTCCTGCACTTCCGCGCGAGTCGCGCCCTCTTGAACACTGGCCAAACGCGCTTTTGGCGTCATAACAGAAGCGACCGTTTTGGTTAAATCAGTCACAAAACGCACATCACGACCGGTAATGATACCAACTAACTCATTGTTTTCTGCCACAACAGGAAAACCTGCAAAGCCGTGTTTATCCGTCAGCGCAACAACATCAGCGATGGTCGCCTCTGGGCTCACAGTAACGGGATCCGTTACCACGCCCGCTTCAAACTTTTTCACCTTACGAACTTCAGCAGCTTGCTGCTCAATCGACATATTTTTATGAATAAAGCCGATACCGCCCTCTTGCGCTAACGCGATGGCTAGGCGAGCTTCAGTAACGGTATCCATTGATGCGGATAACATCGGAATATTGAGTGTGATGTTTTTAGTAAGTCGAGTGCGAAGATCGGCTGTATTTGGGAGAACGGTGGAGTGTGCTGGAACGAGAAGTACGTCGTCGAACGTCAGCGCTTCTTTGGCAATTCTTAACATTTGCAATATCTCACAACAGAGGAGGTAGAAGAAAAATCCAAGCTTTTTCAAACAGTCAAAAAGAATTTGGATTAGATATTGCGGAGGGATTATACGGCGAACGCAAACGATTGACTACAAATTTTTTATATTTTTTTGTTGCATTACCCCCCTTGCTATGTATTATATTGCCGCTAATTTCCATATTCACGCCCACGAGATTAGCTTGCCTTCAACCAACCCCAATATCTTTACGGTTTCACGGTTAAACGCCGAGGTGCGTTTGTTACTTGAAAACGAAATGGGAATCGTCTGGCTTGTCGGTGAGATTTCTAACTTCTCCGCTCCAGTCTCCGGTCACTGGTACCTCACTCTCAAAGATACAATGGCACAGGTAAAATGCGCCATGTTTCGAGGTAATAATCGCTTCGTCAATTTTAAGCCTGCGAACGGCCAACAAGTCCTGGTCAAAGCACGCTTGTCGCTGTATGAGCCACGCGGCGACTATCAATTGATTATTGAGAGTATGCAGCCTGAAGGCGACGGCCGTTTGCAACAGCAATTTGATGCTCTCAAAATGAAATTGGCCGCTGAGGGCTTATTTGCTCAATCAAGAAAGCGTCCGATTCCAGAGCACCCTCAACGTGTTGGCGTTATTACGTCGAAAACCGGTGCTGCGTTATATGACATCTTAGATGTCTTAAAACGTCGCGATCCGACCCTGTCAGTGGTGATTTACCCAAGCTTAGTGCAGGGGGAAGGAGCAGCAATACAAATTGCCCAAGCCATTGGTCGCGCGAACGAGCGCAAGGAGTGTGATGTGCTCATTGTGGGCCGTGGCGGTGGTTCACTAGAAGATTTATGGTGCTTTAATGACGAAATCGTCGCTCGTACCATTATCGCAAGCCACATTCCCATTATTAGCGCGGTCGGGCATGAAATTGATGTCACTATTGCCGATTTGGTTGCGGATTTACGCGCGCCAACGCCGTCAGCCGCCGCTGAATTGGTCAGCCGAGATACCCAACACAAGACTCAAGCCGTCGGCCACTTACAGACACGTCTTCAAGCGACGATGCGTAATTACTTAAACCTGCGCCAATCAAAAATTGAGCGACTTGAGCGTCAACTTGAACGTCGTCACCCGCGCTATCAAGTGCAGCAGCAACAGCAGCGTCTCGATGAGCTCGAAACACGGCTCAAACAAGCATTGCCCACTCAAATCAACCGAGCGCTGCAATCTCTTGAACGTCAACAGCACCGTTTGTATCGTGCATCTCCCACACAAACGTTAGCGACGCAACGTAACCAATTTAGCGCTCTGGAACAACGCTTGGTGCAAAGCATGCGCAGCCATCTTACCCAGCGACGTCACGAGTTTGCACTAAGCGCAGAAAAACTCGATACCGTAAGTCCGCTCGCAACCTTGAAGCGTGGCTACTCAATTACTCAAACCAACTCAGGACAGATTGTGACAGACGCCAGTCACGTCGCAAGTGGCACTCGACTCATCACTCGACTTGCAAATGGCGAGTTACACTCAACCGTTGATTAAGAATTAATCGATTGGTATAAAATCAAAACGAATGCGCGATTTGGATTTTAGCTCGTTGCATCGCGGGCAAAAGTAATTTGCTGCGCCGCACGCCTGTAACTTCTCCATCTCACTACCACAATCGGGGCAAAGTGCGCGCTTTTGATACTCTATATTGCATGGCAAACAGTGGTAATGCGCCTGCCACACGAGTGGATTAAGACACTTGGGGCACGTATTTTCTGACATTTCATCTTCTTCCAACTCGAACGTGTGACATTTTCGTTCTATACCCAAACAACTGGCATTGCAGATAGGCGGCAAACGAGCACAGCCTCTGAGCACTTCGTGACCACAGATAAACTAGGTGGTGAGGTTTGTAAGTGCCCGTCCCTGACTTTGTAACGAGAAGCGCTGCAACGTCAAGTGAGATGGGTATAGTGGCATAGCCAGCGTGGACTGGTGTTGATCCGACGCAACCGCTCCAAGATCTTTACCTGATCATTTCCTTTAACGCTTTTGATCAGCGATCTCCCCTTAAAAGAATATTTATATCACCACTTACCGAAAGCATAAGTTACATATGCTGCATTTGGATTTATAGCGATATAAATACCTACACAACAATCCATTTAATGATCAAATCAGCATTAAATAAAAAGATCATTAAAGTGGCGATACGGTCAAACGTAACTCATCAATCGATGAGATTAAGCGAAGTTTTAAACAAAAAAAACCCAAGCCTAAGCTTGGGTTGGTCACGAAGAGAGCGTGTTATTTACCGCGATTTTTTACCGCGCTCATCATTCGTTTGCGTTGACGCTCTTGAGACAGCGTTAATTTGCTGGTGCGATTTTCAAATGGGTTAACGCTGTTTTGGAACTGAATTCGAATTGGCGTACCCATTATTTCCAATGACTTACGGTAGTAGTTCATTAGATAACGCTTGTATGAATCTGGTAACTCTTTCACCATATTGCCATGCACGACAACAATAGGCGGGTTATAACCGCCGGCGTGAGCGTATTTCAGCTTAACACGACGACCCCGCACCATTGGAGGCTGGTGATCGTCAGTTGCCATTTTCATAATACGAGTCAGTACTGAAGTCCCAACACGCGTGGTGGCAGATTTATACGCTTCATCAACCGATTCAAATAGGTGACCGACACCAGTACCATGCAGTGCAGAGATAAAGTGAATGCGCGCAAAATCAACAAAACCGAGACGGCGATCCAGCTCTTTTTTCACGCTCTCTTTGATCTCTTCTGTCAGACCATCCCATTTATTCACCGCAATCACGATTGAACGGCCAGAATTAAGCGCAAAGCCAAGTAAGCTAAGATCTTGATCTGAGATGTTCTCGCGCGCGTCAATCACAAGGAGAACGACGTTCGCCTCTTCAACCGCTTTCAAGGTCTTCACGACTGAGAATTTTTCAACCGTTTCATTAATTCGACCACGGCGACGAACACCTGCCGTATCAATCAGAACATATTCACGGCCATTACGCTCCATCGGAATAAAGATCGAATCGCGCGTGGTCCCCGGCATATCGTAAACAACAACACGTTCTTCTCCCAAAATTCGGTTAGTTAATGTTGATTTGCCTACGTTTGGACGTCCGATAATTGCCAACTTGATTGGCTGAGCTTGTAGACGCTCAAAAGCCGCCTGCGCTTCTTCTTCGGTGTAATCGAGTGACTCATCCTCAAGATCTTCAAATTCAGTCAGATCTTCAATCTCACCGTCTTGGCCTTCGCTGCTCAGTAATCCATCAAAGAAAGGATCCAGAGCACGCTCAATCAAAGCGGTAACGCCACGACCATGAGCGGCGGCAATTTGGTACATGTCGCCCACACCCAACTGCCAAAACTCAGCGCAAGCTGCATCTGCATCAATACCATCAATTTTGTTAACCACGAGCATAGCCGGTTTTGAAATCTTACGCAGATGAGTCGCAATGGCTTGATCTGCGGCAGTCAGGCCCGCACGGCCATCAACTAAAAACAGCACAACATCCGCTTCATCAATCGCTGCGAGGGATTGCTCTGCCATTTTGGTTTCAACACCCTCTTCACTGCCATCAATACCGCCGGTATCAATCACAATAAAATCGTGCTCGCCAATTTTCGCTTGACCATATTTGCGGTCACGAGTTAAACCAGGAAAATCCGCAACAAGCGCATCGCGCGAGCGAGTTAATCGGTTAAACAAAGTAGATTTACCGACGTTTGGGCGCCCGACCAGCGCGACAACAGGGACCATAATAACCTCTATATCACTATCAGCTTGATGTCGTTATACCCAAATCACCTAAGCTCACATCAAATACCGTGTAAGCCTTAACGTGAAGTCACTTGGGAATATAGCGACACAACATATTGTTACTATACGCTCAAAAAACCAAAATGAGCGCAATAAAACGGCTCCTGGTTGTTTCCAGCCAGGAGCCGTTTGTGAATTGTATCACGAAATTATTGTTTGATGGTGAGTTTCTTTACATCACCATTGCGACTCACCACAAGGTAGCCATCACTCAAACGTATTGGGGCAACGGCAATACCACTACCATCGATCAACTGCTGAGCCACAAACTCACCCGTATCTCGATTCAGCCAGTGCAAGTAGCCCAATGTATCCGCAACGACAAGATAATCGTCAATGACCACTGGTGCCGTAAGTTGGCGATATTCTAACGCGGTATTTTGCCAAAGCTCAGTACCACTGCGCGCATCCACTGCAACAAGATGATCTTTGTCGGTCACAACAAATAAGCGGCTACCATCGGTCCCCATATCAGTGGCCGACGAGTAATTACGTTTCCACGACGCTTGACCAGAACGTAAGTCAATCGCAATCAATTGACCGTTAAAGCCAATGGTGTACAACGTGCTGCCTAGCAATAATGGCGCAGCATCGACGTCGATCAATCGATCGATTTCCGTCGCACCTTTTGGCGTTCCAACCGGCTGTTGCCACAACAGTTGGCCACGTTCGACAATGGCTGCCGCTAAACGACCACTTGCCGTACCCCAGAAAACGCCCCCTGAAGCCGCTACAGGCGTACTGGCGCCACGCAAGGTCAAATTAGGCACTTCGGTGCTAATGGTCCAACGAGACTCACCCGTTTCTTGATCGAGCGCCACTAGCGCACCATTACCGGTGTTGAGTAAAATTAACCCAGCATCCGCAATCGGCGTGCTCAGGACTTCGGCCTGAATCGCAGTTCGCCACAGCTCTTCGCCAGTTTGTTCGTTTAACGCAATAACATCGCCATTTTCACTGCCAACAAACACCTTACTGTAAGCCGCAGTCAAACCGCCTGAAAGACGAGGCTGACTTCCATCAACAACATCAATTTGCCACAGTTCGTTACCCGTTGCCGGGTCCAGAGCTTTAACCACCCCATCGCGACTTGCAACAAAAATCTTGTCGTACGCAAAAGTCGGCGCTAAACGAGAGAAATAGTGCGAGACACCATCACCCACGGAGGTTTCCCACAACTGCTCTGGCTCAAATTGGCTTGAAACACTTGGCAGCGGTGCCATCACAATGGTGTCTTCTTCACTCGAGCACCCAGCTAAGATGCCCAGAGTTAATACACCCAATGAAACTTTTTTCAACAGTGACTTCATTCAGCCATTCACCTTACTTTGCAAGATCATCAAGCTTCATTTGCAGCAATTGGCTCGCATCAGCAGCCTGTTGTGCTTCACTATATGCAGCATACGCCGCGTCAAGTTCACCTTGCTCTAACGCAATATCACCACGCAGCTCGGCCACACGACCAGCCCAGCTTGTGTCTGTAATGCTGTCAAGCGCCGCCGTTGCAGCTGCATAATTACCCAATTGCGCTTCAATGCGCGCAATGCGATAAGTTAAAAGCGGAGCCATAGCAACATCTTGAGTGTTATTTTTCGCCCAATTAAGCTGCTCGAGGGCCGCTTGATAGTCTTGCGCTTCCACCTGTACTTTGGCTAACTGCATTGCCGCGAGAACGGAATATTCTTTAACATCATTGCTGTCAATGAACGCTTGCGCTTGATCCGCAGCAATAACACCTGAACTTTGCAACTCAGCCACTACCACTGCATAATTTTGCGAAGCCACTTCACGTGCTTCAATCATCGAGTCTTGATAATAACGCCAACCAAAAAGCCCACCTAAACCAACAACCGCGCCAATAATTACGGCCTTACCGTTCTCTTGCCACCAGTTTTTGATCGCTTCTACTTGTTGCTCTTCGCTATCGTAAAGTTCCACTTCCTGTCCTCTTAAAAACGTGTCGTGGCCGCTGCTGCGACCACAAAAATAAGTTTGTTTTTTGAGCGTTAAATCAACGCCGCGATGCGCTCTGCGACATCACTTTGCGCGTAAGTTGTTTGCTCGCCGCCAACCAAATCTTTCAGAACGACAGTGCCGTCTGCGACTTCGTTTTCACCTAAAACGAGAGCAACGACTGCGCCCACTTTATCTGCACGCTTAAACTGTTTCTTAAAGTTGCCGCCGCCAAAATGGTTCATGACTCGCACGCCAGCAATCGATTCACGAAGCTGCTCCGCAAGCTTCATTCCCGCCATCATGGTGCCTTCACCTGCGGTCACCACATACACATCGACACCGCGACGAACGTCGGTCAATTCCAACGTTTCAAGCATCAGTACCAAACGCTCAAGGCCCATAGCAAACCCAACTGCGGTGGTCGGTTTACCACCAAGCTGTTCCACCAAGCCATCGTAGCGGCCACCGCCACATACTGTACCTTGCGCTCCCAAGCTCTCGGTGATCCACTCAAATACCGTGCGGTTGTAATAATCAAGTCCACGCACCAAGCGTTGATTGACGCTATATTCGATACCTGCAGCGTCAAGAAGTTCACATAACCCCGCAAAATGCGCTTTGGATTCGGCGTCGAGATAATCTGCCAATTTAGGCGCATCGACTAAAATCGCCTGCACGTCTGCGTTTTTGCTATCAAGCACACGCAGCGGATTGGTATGCATGCGACGTTTGCTATCATCATCGAGCACATCGATATGCTGTTCTAAAAATGTAATCAAGGCGGTGCGATAATCTGCACGAGCGGCTTGTGAGCCAATGGAGTTAAGCTCCAAGCGCACATGTTTATCAATACCAAGCTCGCGCCACAAGCGCGCAGTCATCATAATCAGCTCTGCGTCAACATCTGGCCCCTCAAGACCAAATACTTCGACACCACATTGGTGAAATTGACGATAGCGACCTTTTTGTGGACGCTCATGGCGGAACATTGGGCCCATGTACCATAGACGCTGTTCTTGATTGTAAAGTAAACCGTTTTCGATCCCGGCACGCACACAACCTGCGGTCCCTTCAGGGCGCAGCGATAAGCTGTCTCCGTTGCGATCGTCGAATGTATACATCTCTTTCTCAACTACGTCGGTAACTTCACCAATCGCTCGGCTAAAGAGATGAGTCATTTCAACGATGGGCATACGAACTTCGCTGTAGCCATACGCGCTGACTACTTGTTTTACTGTGTTCTCTAATTTCTGCCACAGTGGCGATTGAGTGGGGAGGCAATCGTTCATACCTCGAATTGCTTGAATGGTTTTTGCCACAATACTTACCGTTATTTCGTTGAAATGATTAATTTTTAACTGTGATTTGGATGCGATTTTCTTCATCTAACCGTGCTGCTTTTGCACGAATCTTCGCTTCCAGCTGATTAACGAGATCGTCGTTATCAAATCGCTCTTTTTGACGTTGACCGTCTTCATAAAATGCGCTTTTTCTCGCGCTACCCGCCAGCCCAAGGTGAGAGACTTCAGCTTCACCCGGTCCATTTACCACGCAACCAATGATAGAGACATCCATCGGTGTAATGATGTCTTCCAAACGCTGCTCAAGGGCGTTAACCGTGCCAATAACATCAAACTCTTGGCGTGAGCAGCTTGGGCAGGCAATAAAATTGATCCCACGCGAGCGAATACGCAAAGATTTCAGGATATCAAAACCGACTTTGATCTCTTCTACAGGGTTGGCAGCAAGCGAAATACGCAAAGTATCACCAATACCTTGAGAAAGAAGCAAACCTAAGCCAACCGCAGATTTTACGGCTCCAGCGCGAGCGCCACCGGCTTCGGTGATACCAAGGTGAAGTGGTTGATCAATCTTTTGCGCCAGTAAGCGATAGGAGTCCACCGCTAGAAACACATCCGATGCTTTTACGCTCACTTTAAATTGATCAAAGTTAAGTCTGTCGAGGATATCAACGTGACGCATCGCCGATTCCACCAGCGCTTCTGGTGTCGGCTCGCCATATTTCATCTGAATGTCTTTCTCAAGCGAGCCGCCATTTACCCCAATTCGAATTGGAATGTTGTTGTCTCGCGCGCAATCCACAACCGAACGAATTCGCTCTTCATTACCAATATTACCTGGATTAATTCGCAAACAGTCAACGCCATATTCGGCAACTTTTAACGCGATACGATAATCAAAATGAATATCAGCGACCAAAGGCACACGGACTTGCGCCTTAATTTGTTTAAACGCTTCCGCCGCTTCCATTGTGGGAACAGAGACACGAACAATGTCTGCGCCAACATTTTCCAACGCTTTGATTTGTGCCACTGTCGCTTCAACATCAGTGGTACGCGTGTTGGTCATGGATTGAACGGAAATCGGCGCGCCATCACCAATTGGTACGTCACCAACATAAATTCGCGTCGACTTACGACGCACAATCGGGGATTCTGAATGCATAATGTTTCTAAGGTAAGGTAAATCGTGCAACTTTGCCTGCAGTATAACCAGAAAGGTCAACAGGTTCACTCGCAAATGTCATTTGGACCCCTTCAGGGGCACCTAAGATGACTTTAAGAGGCGATTTACCTGAAAATTCCTCTCGTTGACCCGCTTTTTTCAGCCCTTCTGCAAGGACCCGTCCATTGGCATCCTTAACTTGAATCCAACAGTCTGCGGTAAAATTCATCACTGTAACAGGCAGTCCATTTTGTGTGGCAGGTGTACTAGGTTCAATAACCGCAGGTTGGACATCGATAAGTTCAGATGTCGTGGTAACAAGCGTTGGCTCAAGTTGCGCAGCACTCGATTCAGGCTCTGCGACCAATGTCGTTACTGTGGGCGCTGCGTTTAGTTCCGCGCTGTCGCTTGCAAGCACAAGTTCATTATCGACACGGCTCTGAGGCTGAGCAGAAATGTCTGCCGCAGCAGGAGCTGGCGCCGCCACGGTAATCTCCTCGATAATCGCGCGCTCTTGCGCACTTTCTTGTGTGGCAACGGCTACATTTAAACTATTGTCTTGTTGGTTCTGCCACCACCAAATCGAAGATATCCCGATAATGGTAAGGAACACCCCCCAAGTCACCCAAGTAATGCGGCTGTTGTGCTGAGCTTGTGAGGTTTTTCGAGAAAAGCTTTGCATAACTTGCTCTTGTGGCTGAACATCCGCCGTTTGCTCAAGCGCGCTCAGCACAACGTGCTCATCTAAGCCGACCAGCTTCGCGTAAGAACGCAAATAACCACGAGTGAATGTCGCGACCTGATCGCCTTTAAATTGATTGGCTTCTAATTGTTCGACGACGGCGATCCTGAGTCGCAGTTTATTGGCAACCTCTTTTTGCGTCATGCCTATCGCTTCTCGGCGATTTTTTAATAGCGTTCCCGCTTCGACTGGCGGCGTAGTTTCTTGTGGGGCTGTCTGTTCTGTTGTCATAGCAAATCATTTGGTTGTGAGTGTGCCACGCGTCAACTTGGTTTTTATCATCGTTTTATCAACGCTAATGCAGCACAGAAAATATGCGTCATTTACGACCCTCGACAGCGACAAACACGCTCTAGTCATCGGAATCGTTATATTGGCGATAATAGCAAGCTACTATCTATACCGTTACGTAAGTACTAACTTACCCTTTTGACCACCGTAGTCATCAAAGGTTCATAATAAGCCAACCCCCTGATAGGACAAAAAGGGTTCGTGTTGAAATTTACCGTCTTCGGTCAAATTTGTCCAAATCTTGACACAAACACGATGCGAACTCGGGACTTGTTCGACAATTTTATTAATACGGTATGTGTTCTCCCGAGACTGCGGTTACTTGGGTATAATAGACAACAAGCCAGAACTTTGTCTGGCTTGTCATTAAAATGGCGCTAATTAGAGCGTTTTTACTGGAATCGACTCCATTTTCACTTTAGTGCGTTTGGTGCGGTCAATCACATCACCCACCAATTGCCCACATGCAGCGTCGATATCATCACCCCGTGTTTTACGGACAGTGACGGTATGCTCATATTGCATCAATGTTTTTTGGAATCGGTCAATACGTGAATTGCTGGGCTTTTTGTACGGTGAACCTGGGTATGGATTAAATGGGATCAGGTTAATTTTGCACGGCGTCTCTTTCATCAACTGCGCTAACTCGTGAGCATGCTCAGTACCATCATTCACATGATCAAGCAAAACATACTCTACCGTCACTTTGCCACGGTTCGCATTTGATGAAGCAATGTAACGACGTACCGATGCTAAAAATGCCTGAATATCCCAACGATCATTGATTGGCATAATGTCACTTCGTAATGCGTCATTCGGCGCATGCAACGAAATAGCCAGTGCAACGTCAATTTTACCTGTCATTTGATCAAGGCCTGATACCACGCCTGACGTTGAAACAGTAACACGACGTTTTGATAGGCCAAACCCAAGATCATCCAACATGATTTCCAATGATGGGATCAAGTTTTTCATATTGAGTAACGGCTCGCCCATGCCCATCATCACCACATTGGTGATAGGACGACGGCCGGTCTCTTTTTCTAAGCCAATTTCACGCGCCGCTCGCCAAACTTGACCGATAATTTCCGAGACTTTGAGGTTGCGGTTAAAACCTTGCTGCGCTGTTGAGCAAAATTTGCATTCCAAGGCACAGCCTACCTGAGATGATACGCACAATGTCGCACGATCCTCTTCAGGAATATAGACGGTTTCAACATCTTGATCGCCCACACGCATCGCCCACTTAATGGTGCCATCCGTTGAGTGTTGGGCTGCGGAAACCACGGGGGCTTTGATTTCACATTTCTGCTTCAGTTTTTCGCGCAACTGTTTATTAATGTTGGTCATGTTATCGAAGTCATCGACACCAAAATGGTAGATCCATTTCATCACCTGCTCTGCGCGAAACGCTTTTTCGCCCAACTCATCAGCAAACAGCTGACGTAAACCTTGGCGATCAAAATCCAGCAGGTTGATTTTTTCAGTAGTCATGTAGCCTCTCACGACGAAACATTAATTAATGGGCGCGAATTGTACTGCCTTTACTCAACAACAACAAGGGGTGAAAAAAGCAGCATTTGATTGTGCTTTTCGATCAATAGGTATCACGTTCTCGCCGTGTGAGGGGACAAAAAAAGTAGGCTTAAGCGCCTACATTTTTGTTAGCTTCGCGGACAAATTTCTGAATGAGGGAAGAAAAATTCAATTTCACGCGCAGCGGACATTGGGCTGTCAGAGCCGTGTACCGAGTTATGTCGCATACTCAATGCGTAGTCAGCGCGTATCGTACCGCAAGCGGCCTCTTCGGGATTGGTCGCCCCCATTAACTCACGATAGCGTGCGATAGCGTTTTCGCCCTCAAGCACTTGTACCATGATTGGGCCAGACATCATGAACGCCTTAAGGTCATTAAAAAAGGGTTTACCTTCGTGCTCTGCGTAAAACCCGCTTGCTTGAATTTCGTTCAAGTGCACCATTTTAGCCGCAATCACTTGCAGCCCTGCGGTTTCAATTCGGTGATAAATCTCGCCAATGAGGTTTCGTTTTACTGCATCGGGCTTAATGATTGAGAAAGTTCTTTCTAATGCCATAACAGGTCCTTTGCGTAATCTAATCAATTTAAAATGACCATCGGCGATAATACTGTCGCCGAGGCCACTCGTTTTAACAACTTAACACTACCGCTACTGCCTTGCCACACATGGTTACACAGACAACGGAGTATTATTGGCGTTTATTTTACTTCATTTGTTAATAAACGCGCTAAAGTGCGCACTCCCATTCCGGTGGCACCCGCAGCCCATTTATCCGAAGCCGCTTTGCGATATGTACCCGCGCAGTCAAGGTGTACCCAGCCTTTGTGGTAATTGCGCACAAAATACGACAAAAAGGCGGCCGCGGTACTTGCCCCTGGTGAATATTCACCGGAACTGATGTTCGAAAGGTCGGCAAAATTGGACGGTAACATCTCACGATGGAACTCAGCCAATGGCAAAGGCCATAAACCTTCATGCTCTTCTTTGGCTGCAGTTAACGCTCTGTGTGCCAGCTCATCATCAAAACTGAGCAAAGCGTGATAATCGTTTCCTAGAGCGTGTTTTGCCGCGCCAGTGAGTGTGGCACAATCGATGATCAGTTGAGGCTGCTGCTCCTCGGCATAAATCAAACCATCGGCAAGCACAAGACGCCCTTCCGCATCGGTGTTCATTACTTCAACGGTTTTGCCATTTTTGTAAGTAATAATGTCACCAAGCTTGAGCGCGCGACCAGAGATCATATTTTCCGCGCAGCACAATACCAATTTCACGCGTTTGTTTAGGCCACGCATAATTGCCAATGCCAAACCACCGGTTGCCAATGCCGCGCCACCCATATCCGCTTTCATTGATGTCATAAAATTGGACGGCTTCAAACTGTAACCACCCGAATCAAATGTGATCCCTTTGCCGACGATACAGGCATAAACTGGAGCGTCACTGTCTCCCGTTGGGTTAAAATCTAGTTGCAGCATTGCCGAGGTGCGTTCAGAGCCGCGCCCTACAGCAAATATGCCAGCCCAACCTTCCGCGAGCAGATCTTTATCTTTCACGATCCGTGTGGTCACTGTCCCTTCAGGTGCGATGGATTTAATAAATTCCGCAGCCATAGTCGCGAGTTGACGCGGTGCCACTTCTTCTGCTGGTTTATTAATGATATCGCGCGTGAAATCGGTCGCTTGAATTCGGCCGTTCAATTCTCGCTGGGCTGAATCCTCAAGCGCAGGCCACGCCATTTGATTCTGTTTCTTTGGCGAGCGGTAGCCTTGATAAAAAGCCCAAATTCGTTCTAAGTCCCAACCATCACCGCTCAGTGCGACAGCACTAACACCTTGATTGTCTAATTTTCGCGCAGCTATTTGGATCTGATCTAGCGCGTTCTCGAGTTTGATATGTACGGTCGCGCCATGTTCGGTAAAGGAGAGCAGAGCGGCGTCTCCCCACTGGCTTGCCGCAGCCTTGTCACTTAAAAATACTGGCATCACTGTCGACATGGTTTCTCCTTGCCCAAAATGCAGTGTGAATAGTTACAATGACCTCGATAGTATCGACTCTTTTTTACAAGATAAGGTCACTTAGGTATAGACAATGTTCTGATGTTAGCATTAGGTATAGTTCATTTGTCAATGGAATAAAAAAACGGACACTCAGGTCCGTTAACTTATTCAAATCACATGTTTGGTTTAGTCGCGTTCGTCTATCCAACACAAAATGACTGCTTCCAGAATTTTTTCATTGGAGTGATTGGGATCATCTTCAAAATCATCTAATGCCATGATCCACGAATGAAGATCAGTAAACCGTACCGTTTGCGGATCCGTATCCGGATATTTATCGCACAGCTCAATCGCAATCTCGCGTGAGTCGGTCCATTTCAACATTGCACAGCTCCTTTTCCTTGAGGTTCAATCTGAATTCAGTGTGTACTCGTGCTGGGTCGATTGCAACGCCAAGTTTGCTGCAATCGACGTTGACTTAATGATCTTCTGAAGCGTGGTTGAGCGTGTAACGCGGAATTTCTACCACCAAATCTTCATCTGCCACTTTGGCTTGACATCCAAGACGCGATTCAGGTTCCAGACCCCATGCTTTATCCAGCATGTCATCTTCAAGCTCTTCACTCTCTTCCAGCGAATCGAATCCTTCGCGAATAATCACATGGCATGTGGTACAAGCACAGGATTTTTCACAGGCATGCTCGATACCGATGCCATTTTTTAACGCAACATCGAGTACCGTTTCACCAGTCTGGGCCTCTAATACCGCCCCTTCCGGACACAGATCATCATGGGGTAATACAATTATCTTAGGCATAATACTTTCTCTTAAAGGTCATCCACTGACTGGCCAGCCAGTGCAGCACGAATTGATTTGTCCATACGGCGTGACGCAAATTCTTGGCTCGCGTTATCCGTCGCTTTGATACCCGCTTCTATCGCATTCGCGTTATCGCCATTACGAAGCTGAATGAGTGACTCTATGGCTAAAAGCAGTGCCGCCCGCTCTGCATCATCGAGCAGTTCATCGCCATCGGCCTGCATTGCTGCGAGCAGCCCTTCGATCACTCGATCCGCCTCAACACGTTGCTCTGCCAACGCACGTGCATCCATATCTTCCTTAGCAAACGTCATCGAGTCTTTCAGCATGTTGGCGACTTCATCATCACTTAAACCATACGAGGGTTTAACTTGGATTTCAGATTGCACCCCGGTGCTTTTTTCCATCGCCGTCACAGACAATAAGCCATCAGCATCCACCTGATAAGTCACGCGAATATGAGCGGCGCCAGCGGCCATTGGAGGAATGCCTTTGAGCGAGAAGCGTGCTAATGAACGGCAATCATTCACCATTTCACGCTCACCTTGAACCACATGCACGCTCATGGCGGTTTGCCCATCTTTAAAAGTGGTGAACTCTTGAGCGCGTGCCACGGGAATGGTGGTGTTGCGAGGAATGATTTTTTCAACCAGTCCTCCCATGGTTTCAATACCCAGCGACAACGGGATCACATCAAGAAGCAACATTTCACTGTCAGGTTTATTGCCGACCAAAATGTCTGCTTGAATGCCTGCGCCAAGCGCAACAACTTCATCAGGGTTAATGCTAGTGAGGGGCGTTCGACCAAAAAAGTCACCGACCATCTCGCGCACAAGTTGGGTACGAGTCGAGCCACCGACCATCACCACTTCCATGACGTCATCGGCCGCTACTGCGGCGTCTTTTAGAGCGCGACGGCATGATTGTAAGGTTTTTTTCACTAATGGCTGGATCAATGCTTCAAATTGAGCTCGAGTCACATGGCCCTGCCACCCTAGAACATCAACCCCAACTTGATCATGGTTTGACAGCGCGATTTTAACCCGAGTCGCTTCATTTAATAGCGCGCGATTTTGCTCTGCACTAAGCGTGCCTTCAGTACCGATTTGTTGATGCAGATGCTCGGCCAATAAATGGTCAAAATCATCGCCGCCAAGCGCTGAATCACCACCAGTGGCGAGCACTTCAAACACGCCTCGCGATAATCGTAAGATTGAGATATCAAACGTCCCTCCACCGAGGTCGTATACCGCAATAACGCCTTCTTGTCCCGAATCCAGCCCATAAGCGATTGCCGCTGCAGTCGGCTCATTAAGCAAACGTAACACATGCAAACCCGCCAATTTGGCGGCGTCTTTGGTGCCTGCGCGTTGCGCATCATCAAAATAAGCCGGCACGGTGATCACAACACCCGCCAACTCACCACCGAGAGCTTGCTCTGCTCGAGCACCCAGCTCGCGCAAAATGTCAGCCGAAACTTCAACTGGATTTTTATTCCCCTGGCGGGTTTCGATCTGGGGCAAGCCATTGTCGCTAGCAATAAAACGATAAGGGAGAGAAGGGTAACGGGTTTGAATATCAGTCAGGCTTCGACCGAGAAGCCGCTTTACTGAGATGATCGTCTGATGAGGTTCTTTTTCCGCGCGAGCCATTGCGTCAGCGCCAACGATAGCGTGATCGCCAGCATAATTCACCACTGAAGGTAAAATCGCGCGATTTTTGTCATCATTTAGGGTTGCGACCTGACCGCTGCGAACGGTTGCGACCAATGAATTGGTGGTACCAAGGTCTATCCCAGCTGCTAATTTATGTTGATGAGGCGCTGAGCTTTGTCCCGGCTCTGCTATTTGAAGTAATGCCATGCTGAATCCTTGTTACCTATACCTGTTCGACTTGAAGCTGCAGCGCTTTTCTTTAAAAAATTAGGGGGCTGGCTCTCACCAGCCTCATTACATAAACTACCTATGCTCTGAGGCGTTGCTCGTTTGCCGCCGACCTGCATCTCCAAGTTGTTTGGGTATAGTTCTTTTTATCTTTCTAACGTGTCTTCGACCAATTCGATTTCGTGTTGCAATTTAACAATAAATTTCAATTTTCGAATCCGATCTGCCGCCTCAAGCCATAATGTTTGATTCAATTCTTGCTCGAGTGCTGCTAATTCAATTTGATACATTTTGTTGACTTTACTATCAAAGTCAAACAACAAATCTTCCACATCAGTGCGCTGGGCCAAGTTTTCCAATTCTTCACGCAGCTCCATTTGCTGCATGAGAAACATCGGATCTTGTAAGGTTTGCTGCTCACCACGCAACTCAACATTATTTAAGCTCAAAAGATATTCACCACGCGACAGCGGCTGTTTTAGCGTTTGATAAGCGTCGTTAATTTGCGCAGCTTTTTGCACCGCCATTAAACGGTCACGCTCTGATGCAGCGGCAAAATTATCTGGGTGAAAACGCTTTTGTAACGCGCGAAACTGAGAAGAAAGAAGGCTACCATCCAGCGCAAACTGAGTTGGTAGCCCAAATAATTCAAAATGGTTCATCACACACCATCCTAATGTGCTGCGCGACTGCGCAGCCATCATCGATTAAACGTTAAAACTTTCGCCACAGCCACACTCGCCTTTTGAGTTCGGATTATTAAATTCAAACCCCTCATTGAGCCCTTCTTTGACATAGTCAAGTTGAGTGCCATCAAGGTAGACCAAGCTCTTCTTATCAATAATGACTTTAACACCATGATCTTCAAAAACTTCATCTTCATCATTTAATTCGTCGACAAATTCGAGCACATAAGCCATGCCGCTACAACCGGTGGTTTTCACCCCCAGACGCAAGCCGACGCCTTTGCCTCGATTCTCAAGAAAGGTTCTTACGCGAGTTGCTGCGGTTTCGGTTAGTGTAATGGCCATACTGCACCTATGTTCTCTTAGTAAAGCGATGGGCTGAGCGTCGGTGACCACACCAGTGATCACGCAACGTTCAATGCTTATTGTTGATGTTTTTTCTTATAATCTGCGACCGCAGCTTTAATGGCGTCTTCCGCCAAAATAGAGCAGTGCACTTTGACTGGTGGTAATTCAAGCTCTTCAGCAATCTCAGCATTTTTAATTGCTGCTGCTTCGTCAATCGACTTGCCTTTTACCCATTCCGTTACAAGTGAGCTAGACGCAATAGCACTGCCGCAGCCATATGTTTTGAATTTTGCATCTTCAATAATGCCTTCTGGCGTTACCTTGATCTGCAGCTTCATCACATCACCACAGGCGGGAGCGCCCACCATACCACTGCCCACGGAAGGGTCTTCTTTATCAAATGAACCAACGTTACGTGGGTTCTCATAATGATCAATTACTTTGTCGCTGTATGCCATGATAGTTACCTCGAATCCTTGACTTCATCCCACTGATTTTTATGTCAGTAGGGGTCATAATTAGTGATGCGCCCACTCAACCGTGTTCAGGTCGATACCCTCTTTGTACATGTCCCAAAGTGGCGACATATCGCGCAATTTATTCACCGCTGTACGGATTTGTGCAACGGCGTAGTCAATTTCTTCTTCTGTCGTAAAGCGACCAAATGAAAAACGCACCGAACTGTGTGCCAACTCGTCATTAAGGCCCAACGCTCGTAATACATAAGAAGGCTCAAGACTTGCAGAAGTACAAGCACTTCCCGATGATACGGCGAGATCTTTCAGTGACATCAATAACGACTCACCCTCAACAAAGGCAAAGCTCACATTGAGATTATGTGGAACGCGCTGCTCTAGATCGCCATTCACCGTTACAGCTTCAAGGTCGCGAATGCCATCGAGCAGTCGATTACGTAATGTCAAAGCATGAGCGTAATCTTGATCCATCTCTTCTTTTGCAATGCGGAACGCCTCACCCATACCCACGATTTGGTGCGTCGCCAATGTCCCTGAGCGGAAGCCGCGTTCATGGCCACCACCGTGCATTTGTGCTTCTAGGCGAATACGCGGTTTGCGTCGAACGTACAGAGCACCAATACCTTTCGGACCATAGGCCTTATGGGCGGATAGCGAAATTAAGTCCACTTTCATCTCTTGAACGTCGATAGGCAGTTTACCCGCAGATTGCGCCGCATCAACATGGAAGATAATCTTGCGTTCACGACACATTTCACCAATGGCGGCGATGTCTTGAACCACGCCAATCTCGTTGTTAACGTGCATAATCGATACTAAGACAGTGTCGTCGCGCATCGCAGCGGCCAACTTAGCCAGATCAATAATACCGTTTGATTCCGGTTCAAGGTAAGTCACTTCGTACCCTTCACGCTCAAGTTGGCGGCATGGGTCCAACACAGCCTTATGCTCGGTTTTGCATGTAATAACGTGCTTACCTTTCTTTGCGTAAAAATGCGCAGCGCCTTTAATGGCTAAGTTATCCGACTCAGTTGCACCGGAGGTAAAAACAATCTCTCGAGGGTCAGCATTTAACAGATCCGCAATTTGCTCGCGTGCGGTATCGACCGCTTCTTCAGCTTGCCAACCGTAACGGTGCGAACGTGAGGCAGGGTTACCAAAGGTCCCCTCCATCGTCATGCACTGGATCATTTTCTCAGCCACACGAGGATCAACAGGACAGGTTGCCGAATAATCTAGATAAATAGGCAGTTTCATTCTCTACTCCAATGTCTACAGCGGACCACTCATTAAGAGCGGACATTTACACCGATGGGTGCGGTGCTGAGTTTTTTATTTGCCAACCCATGGCTTAGTGCCAAGTCAAAGTCTTGACGATCGGAAATCTCAAGAACCTCATTATCACTCATTAATTGGCCCAGTGTAATGTTGTTCAAAAATTCGCTAATACGTGCGCTCAAATCGCGCCATAACGTGTGGGTCAAACAGCGAGTGCCACCCTGACAATCCCCTTTCCCATGGCATTTGGTCGCATCAACCGATTCGTCAACGGCTGCAATCACCGTACCAATCGCGATCTGATGTGGCTCAGCGCCGAGACGATAACCACCGCCTGGGCCGCGTACACTCGCTACCAAACCCGCTTTACGCAATTTAGAGAACAACTGCTCAAGATAAGATAGTGAAATGCCTTGCCTTTCCGAAATATCTGCCAACGGAACAGGAGTTTGTTGTGAATGCAGCGCAACATCTAGCATTGCTGTCACTGCATATCTTCCTTTAGATGTTAATTTCATGTCACCGTACCCACACTGTTATGTAATGGTTACGATTTTTCCATAACCGACTAAAATGGTCAAGTTTTTATTTGACCACTTTAGTCAGGTATTCATCCCTTCTTATGACAAGGTCATTAACACATCATTTGGAATGACGAAATCGCTTTTCCACTGCCGTCAGCACGCCACGTAAAATATTCAACTCTTGCGCTTCAGGACGAGCGCGGCTGAATAAACGTCTCAATTTATTCATTACCTGGCCTGGTTGCTCTGGCTTAATAAACTGAGTTTCAAGCAATACCGTTTCTAAATGGTGATAAAAGCGTTCAAGTTCCTGATGACGCGGGTACTCGGTTTCTACATCGGCATGAAAATGCGCTTGCTCCTGCTCGAGATGAGCCACTCGCACTTCATAACACAAAGTTTGCACTGCCATGGCTAAGTTGAGTGAGCTATACTCTGGATTGGCTGGAATGCAAACGTGATAGTGGCATTTTTGCAACTCATCATTGGTTAAACCAGTACGTTCACGACCAAAAACGAGTGCCACTTTGTTTTGCAACCCTTCTTTGGCAAACTTCGCACCACATTCTCTTGGGGTGAGCATAGGCCACTCTAACGTGCGCGAGCGAGCGCTAGAGCCGACAACCAAGGTGCAATCTTCAACTGCTTCGTCAAGCGTTGCTACCGTCGTGGCATTTAGTGCAATATCCGAAGCCCCTGAGGCCATCGCAATGGCTTGAGCGTCAACCTCACATTGCGGATCAACCAGGACCAAATGTTCAATACCCATCACCTTCATCGCCCGCGCTGCAGAGCCAATATTGCCCGAGTGGGATGTGCCAACAAGAATGATTTTGACCTGATCTAACATAACCGCCCAAATGTAAGTAAAAAACCGACAAATAATACCATACAAAATCATTGAACCCTAGTATGACAGGGCTCCCCTCACTCCCTACTCAGGGCCGCTTAAAAAATACCCACTTCCTTTTTTGCTACGCTTTGGTATACTGCGCGCCGCTTTCTATCGTTCTTTAACATCCGTTGGGAAATTCGTATGCATCCAATGCTAAACATTGCTATTCGCGCTGCGCGAAAAGCAGGTAATCATATTGCTAAATCGCTTGAACACGCTGACAAAATTGAATCGTCACAAAAAGGCACTAATGACTTTGTGACTAACGTCGACAAAGAAGCTGAAGCGATCATCATCGATACAATTAAGAACTCTTATCCAGAGCACTGTATCGTTGCTGAAGAGAAAGGCCTTATCAATGGTAAAGATAAGGACGTTCAATGGATCATCGACCCACTGGATGGCACGACCAACTTCGTAAAAGGTTTACCTCATTTTTCTGTCTCTATTGCGGTTCGCATTAAAGGCCGTACTGAAGTTGCCTGTGTTTACGATCCAATGCTTAATGAGCTTTTCACCGCTCAACGTGGCTCTGGCGCGCAACTCAACAGCGCCCGTATTCGAATTCCACAACCAAAAGATCTTAATGGTGCGGTACTGGCAACGGGTTTCCCGTACAAGCAAAAGCAACATTCAGAATCTTACCTAAAAATTCTAAGTGCATTGTTTGTTGATGTGGCCGACTTCCGCCGCACTGGTTCAGCGGCATTAGACCTTTGCTACGTGGCCGCTGGCCGTGTTGACGGTTTCTTTGAGCTTGGTCTAAAGCCTTGGGATACCGCAGCAGGTGAATTGATTGCTCGCGAAGCTGGCGCTATCGTCACTGACTTTGCCGGTGGCGTGGATTACATGCAATCTGGTAACGTGGTGGCATCAAGTGCGCGTGGCGTTAAGATCATTCTTAAACATATCCGTGAAAACGGTAACGCTGCGATTCTAAAATAATTGCCGCTCACTAAGCGATAAGCTCAAACTACCTATACCCAAACCAATTAAAGATACAGGTAAGCGGCAAACGAGCAAAGCCTCTGAGCACTTCGTGAACATAGACAGACTATGTGATGAGGTTTGTGAGAGCCCGCCAACAACGCTGCAACTTCAAGTGGAAAGGGTATATGACAGCCTGCTATCAAAGCAGGCTTTTTTTATATCCATTTAATTCATTTGGCTGATTAAGGTCGCACTCTCTATGACTTCACCCAAACGCGGGAAAATATGCTCACAACTGTAGAGGTGATTATCAAGATGCACATCGGTCATCACATCGGTTAAACAAAGTACGTTATAGCCAAGATCAAACGCTTGCCTTGCCGTACTCTCAACCCCAATGCTGGTCGAAACACCTACCAGTGCAATTTGATTCACTCCGGCGAATTGCAACTGCTGATGGAGCGTCGATTGAGTAAATGCACCCCAGCAATGCTTGGTCACATAGATATCATCAGCCTTCAAAGGCAAGCGTGAGTCCAACTCACTCCAACGACCACTCATATCAACATGAGCCTGAACCTGATCGGTACGACCTGAAGGCCGCCCTGCCACATTCACGGCAACAACAGGTAACTCATTATGATGAAAGAGTGAAACAAGCTGCGCCGCTCTTTGCACCAAATGATCGGGATCGTGCGCCAAAGGTAAACTCAACACACCATTTTGAATATCAATCATGACCAAGGCCAAACGCGAATGCGCATTATGATGGGTCATCTTTACCTCCTCATCGAGTTGCCGCCAATAAAAAAAGCTACTGACTTGCAGTAGCTTTTTTGACTTTGATGAAGATTATGGCAGCTGATCGAGCTCTTCGCCTTCTTTTTCCACTTGAGGTGGCATCAAATGCTCACGCTTGATACCAAGGTGAAGTGACAATGCTGATGCCACGTAAATTGATGAGTAAGTACCAACGGTAATACCAAGCAATAGTGCCAGCGCAAAACCGTGGATCATCGCACCACCTTGAGTGAACAGAGCAATGACCACAAACAGCGTGGTTGCCGACGTGATAAGTGTACGGCTCAGCGTTTGTGTAATGGCGCTATTGAGTACCTCAGGAGCCTCATCTTTACGCATCTTGCGGAAGTTTTCACGAATACGGTCAAAAACCACGATGGTATCGTTGAGTGAGTAACCAACAACCGTCAACAAGGCTGCGACGATCGTTAAGTCCACTTCAATTTGTAAAATGGAGAATATCCCTAGCGTGATAATGATGTCATGAGCCAGTGCCATAACCGCACCCGCGGCTAGACGCCACTCAAAACGCATTGAGACATACATTAAGATACAAATCAGCGCGACCAAAATCGCAAGGCCACCCGCCTCAGCAAGCTCATCTCCGACGTTTGGACCGACGAACTCGATACGACGCATTTGAACGTCTTCACCTGTTCCGGTCTTAATTGCCGCAATAATTTGCGCGCCAAGTTGTTCACCTGCCACATTTTCACGTGGGCGTAAACGCACCATGACATCACGAGCGGAGCCAAAATTTTGCACCGTCGCATCACCAAAGCCTTCGGCTTTAAGGGCTGCACGAATGTTCTCTAAATTAGCCGGTTTTTCAAAACCGACTTCAATTAAAGTCCCACCGGTGAAGTCCAACCCCCAGTTCAACCATTTGGTTGAGAGTGAAAAAATCGAACCCGCAATCACAATAAGCGATAGTGCAAAGGCCGCCTTGGACCAGCGCATAAAGTCGATCGTTTTTTCTGCTTTAAGTAACTGAAACATAATGATACCTAACCTTAGATCGACAACTTATCGATGCGTTTACCGCCGTACAGAAAATTCACCACACAACGTGTACCCACAATCGCTGTAAACATCGAGGTTAAAATACCGATCGACAGCGTTACTGCAAAGCCTTTGATTGCGCCGGTTCCCACCGCAAACAAAATAATTGCCGTGATCAAGGTGGTAATGTTTGCATCAGCAATGGTGCTAAAGGCGTTGGCATAACCTTGATGAATCGCTTGTTGCGGGTTGCGACCTTCACGTAACTCTTCTCGAATACGTTCGAAAATGAGCACGTTCGCATCGACCGCCATACCGACCGTTAATACGATACCGGCAATGCCAGGTAGCGTCATCGTCGCCCCTGGAATCATCGACATGATACCGATAATCAGCACAAGGTTGGCCATTAATGCGAGGTTAGCAATCAGACCAAACTTACGGTAATAAACAACGGCAAACAGCATGACCGCAAGCATACCCCAAATACACGCTTGAATACCCATGTCGATATTTTGCTGGCCCATTGATGGACCAATCGTGCGCTCTTCTACTATAGAGATTGGCGCAATCAGTGCACCAGCGCGCAATAGCAGCGCTAAGTTATGCGCTTCTGCTGCGGAGTCGATGCCAGTAATGCGGAAGTTGCGTCCCAAAGCCGACTGAATAGTGGCTTGGTTTATCACTTCTTCGTGCTTACTCAGAATTACTTTACCGTCAGCATTGCGGCGACCACTGTCTTTGTACTCAGCAAATACGGTCGCCATGAGCTTACCGATATTCTTTTTCGAAAACGCCGACATTTTGTTGCCACCTTCGCTATCAAGCGAGATGTTAACTTGTGGGCGGCCATACTCGTCGACGCTAGAACTTGCATCAGTAATGCTTGCACCACTTAAGATCACACGTTTTTTAAGTACGACAGGACGACCATCGCGATCTTGTTTAATTTCGCTACCCGCTGGCGCGCGACCGTTTGCGGCTGCCGCAAGATCCGCTTTATCATCAACTTCGCGAAATTCAAGTGTTGCCGTAGCACCCAAAATCTCTTTTGCACGAGCGGTATCTTGCACACCCGGTAATTCGACCACGATGCGATTCGCACCTTGGCGCTGTACCAACGGCTCAGCAACACCCAACTCATTCACGCGGTTACGCAAAATAGTGATATTTTGCTCAACGGCGTAATTGCGAATTTCTTGCAAGCGAGCTTCGGTAAACATTGCAGTGATAGCAAAACGTCCTGGCTCATCACTTGCAGTAAAAATCATGTCTGGATGATTTTTTTCAAGTAGTGCTTGCGCTTGAGCTAACTGCTCAGCGTTACGCATCAAAACTTCAACACCATCACGCCCAATCGGACGAATCGCGCGATAGCGTAAACGCTCTTCACGCAGCTCGGTGCGAAACGCTTCTTCTTGCTGGCCGACCAACTTTTCCATTGCCGCGTCCATATCCACTTCCATTAAGAAATGCACACCGCCGCGAAGGTCAAGGCCGAGTTTCATGGGAGAGGCACCTATCGTTTCCAACCAATGTGGTGTGGCTGGCGCTAAGTTCAGCGCAACGATGGTGTTTTTGCCTAACGCTTCGCTGATCACATCGCGCGCACTGATCTGCGTGTCGGTATCATTAAAACGAACAAGAATGGTCCCGTTTTCCAGGGCCGCGGTCTTATAAGCAAGGTTATCTTTTTTGAGCGCTTGAGTGACGTCGTCCAGCGTGGCCATATCAACAGAGGCGCCACGCGCCCCTGTGATTTGAATAGCTGGATCTTCACCGTAAATATTAGGAAGGGCATACAGCGCGGCGACAGCTATAACAAGCATCACCATTATGTACTTCCATAACGGGTATCGATTTAACACAGCGAGGATCCTTAAGCCGTCTTTATAGAGACTTCATTGTGCCCTTAGGTAGCACGGCAGTAACGAAATCTTTTTTGATCACAACTTCGTTGTTGGTATTAAGTTCGATAGAGATGTAATCATTCTCTTCCGACACTTTGGTGATTTTGCCAACAAGACCGCCATTGGTCAGAACTTCATCACCTTTTGCCATCGAAGCCATCAAACTTTTGTGCTCTTTAGCACGCTTGGCCTGTGGGCGGTAAATCATAAAGTAGAAAATCACTGCGAACATGCCAAGCATGATCAACATTTCAAAACCACCACCTGGTTGTGCGCCTTCTGCCGCAGCGTGAGCCTGAGAAATAAACATGGAAATATCCTCGTTATTATTTGTATTGATAATTCTTGAAACTTGGGGGGAACCTTGTCACTTTTCAAGCGACAAAGGTCACAGAATCACAAGGTTCACCCAATTTTCACGCCAATGACGCAAAAAATTAATTTGAATCTTGACCCAGCGGCGGTACTTCACGATTACGTCGCGCGTAAAACTCTTCCACAAACTGGTCAAAACGATCTTCATCAATAGCACGACGAATGCTTTCCATTAAGCGTTGGTAGTAACGCAAGTTATGGATAGTATTCAATCGAGCACCCAAAATTTCATTACAACGATCTAAGTGGTGTAAGTACGACTTAGAATAGTGTTTGCAAGTGTAACAGTCACAATGCGGATCGAGAGGTGTTGTATCGGTTTTATGTACCGCATTGCGGATCTTGATCACACCTCCGGTCACAAAGAGGTGTCCATTGCGCGCATTTCGCGTTGGCATAACACAGTCAAACATGTCAATACCGCGACGTACCCCCTCAACTAAATCCTCTGGCTTGCCCACACCCATTAGGTAACGTGGCTTATCCGTTGGCAATTGTGGACAGGTATGTTCCAAGATGCGATGCATGTCTTCTTTTGGCTCACCGACGGCTAAGCCGCCAACAGCGTAACCGTCAAAGCCAATCTCAGTAAGACCTTTCACTGACACATCACGCAAATCTTCGTATACACCACCTTGAACAATACCAAACAAGTTATTGGGATTTTCTAATTTATCAAAATGATCACGAGAGCGCTGCGCCCAACGCAACGACATTTCCATCGATTTTTTGGCTTCATCGTGGGTGGCTGGGTATGGCGTGCATTCGTCAAAAATCATGACGATGTCTGAACCGAGATCTTTTTGAATTTCCATCGACTTTTCTGCGTCCATGAAAATCTTATCGCCATTAACCGGGTTGCGGAAATGGACACCTTCTTCCGTGATCTTACGAATATCGCCAAGACTGAACACCTGGAAACCACCAGAATCGGTTAAGATAGGGCCTTGCCAGTTCATGAAATCATGCAAATCACCGTGCATTTTCATCACTTCTTGGCCAGGACGCAGCCACAGGTGGAACGTATTGCCAAGCAAAATTTCAGCGCCCGTCTCTTTCACCTCTTCAGGTGTCATTCCTTTTACTGTGCCGTAGGTACCTACTGGCATAAAAGCTGGTGTCTGTACTGTGCCACGTTCAAACGTAAGCTGACCACGGCGTGCATTGCCGTTGGTCTTTTTCAAATCAAATTTCAGTTTCATGAAAGCTCCAAGTGTCAGAGAAACAGTCTGACTCAATTGTGGGGCAAACCCCGATTTACTGTGTTTGTTTGGTAATGAACATCGCATCACCATAACTGAAGAAGCGATATTGATTCGCCACCGCGTGCTGATACGCGGCCATAGTATGCTCGTAACCAGCAAAGGCGCTAACGAGCATGATCAGCGTAGATTCAGGTAGATGGAAGTTGGTAATCAACGCGTCCACCACTTGATACTCGTATCCTGGATAAATGAAAATCTCAGTATCATCAAAATAAGGCGCTAATGGCGTGCCTTGCTTCAACGCATGTTGCGCAGCACTTTCAAGTGAGCGTACTGAGGTCGTTCCAACCGCAATCACTCGGCCACCACGTGCACGTGTTGCCGCAATTGCAGCGACAACATCGTCGCTCACTTCCACGTATTCTGCGTGCATGTGATGCTCAAGGATGTTATCTACCTTAACGGGCTGAAACGTGCCTGCGCCGACATGCAATGTTACATACGCTAATTCGACGCCTTTGGCTTGAATTTGTTCCAACAACGCATCATCAAAATGCAAACCCGCTGTTGGCGCAGCCACTGCGCCGGGTTTTTGGTTATAAACAGTCTGATAGCGCTCTTTGTCAGCCTCTTCATCTGGGCGATCAATATAGGGCGGCAATGGCATGTGACCGATTTGCTCAAGAACCGACAGTACCGGGGTTTCACCTTCTAGCGCCAGTTCAAATAACGCATCATGGCGTGCAACCATTACGGCAGAGAATTCGTCCTGTTCACCAAGAAAAATCGTGCTACCCGGTTTAGGGGATTTAGAACAACGGACATGCGCCAGCAGACGTTTATCATCCAACATGCGCTCAACCAGAACTTCCAGTTTACCACCGGAGGCTTTGCGGCCAAACATGCGCGCAGGGATCACTCGAGTGTTGTTAAAGACCATAAGATCGCCCGGTTGAACCAAATCCAACACGGCTTTAAACGTGCTGTCGGTCAGCGCGCCACTGTTACCATCAAGTTGCAATAAACGGCTCGCAGTACGCTCCGCTTGGGGATAGCGAGCAATAAGCTCATCCGGAAGTTCGAAGTGGAAGTCAGATAGTTGCATGATACAGCTCTTGTCTCGTTGCCCAGCGCGCCGACTGGATGAAAATTTAGCGAGCGGCTAGTATAGGCCGCATCATTGCAATAGCAAGTGGTGCGGCGTTTCCAAGTGTAAGAATTTCGAACCCATATGATTATCGCCTAGCTCACGCCATGCCCGCCGCGCTTAAACGACCCCATATTAGTCAAATTGTTCGATCTGCACTTTCGCGCTCTCAAGCCAAATTGAACGGCTTCATCGTGATATTTTTTGCACAAGCGACAAAGTAAACTGCCGTCGCGATCTCATGACTTTTGTTGATGAAAATGAGCGAGATCCCAGTTATTTCGCCTTGGGCAAACTATAGTCAAATCAGACTCGCTGAACTCGGAGGTATTATGATTAAAGTGGCTGATTTAATGACACGCTCGCCGCATACTCTGCTGCGCCACCATACTCTGGCCGATGCAAAAAATATGATGACCGCGCTGCATATTCGGCATATTCCGATTGTGGATGCCCACCAGCATTTGCTTGGTGTGGTGACACAGCGTGACCTTTTGGCGGCGCAAGACTCAAGCCTTGTCCATCACTCAATGGATGACTCCTTTACTCAAAACACGCCGCTGTACGAAATTATGCATACCAATACTATCACCGCAGATCCTCGAGCAGGATTACGTCAAAGCGCCTTACAAATGCAAAAGCATAAAATTGGGTGTCTTCCGGTGGTCGAAAAAGGGCGCTTGGTGGGCATTATTACTGACAGTGACTTTGTCGCAATCGCTATCAATTTACTTGAACTGCAAGAAGAAAATGAACCCGAGGAAGTCGACACAGAGGCAGGCACATCTGTGTAATCTTATCTAAAAAAAATCACCCACTTGCGAAGGCTGACAAGTGGGCGAAGGTGAAACAACCTTAAAGGGCAACATTGGAAAGCGTTATCGACCATTAATTATTGATGGTCACGTTTGGCACTGTGGCCAGACTTAAAACTGATCTTCTTCGGTTGAACCTGTCAATGCAGTCACTGACGAGTTTCCACCTTGAATAATATTGGTCATCTTATCAAAGTACCCCGTGCCAACTTCTTGTTGATGCGCGACAAAGGTGTAGCCTTTTTCTGCGGCGGCAAATTCAGGACGCTGCACTTTTTCAACATAATGACGCATTCCCTCTCCTTGCGCATAAGCATGAGCCAGCTCAAACATGTTGAACCACATGTTATGAATCCCAGCCAAGGTAATAAATTGATATTTATAGCCCATATCAGCCAATGCTTGCTGAAATTTAGCGATTGTTTCAGCGTCTAAGTTTTTCTCCCAATTGAATGACGGTGAGCAGTTATAAGCGAGCAGTTGGTCTGGATGCTCCGCATGAATGGCTTCAGCAAATTTACGCGCCTCTTCCAAACACGGCGTTGCGGTCTCACACCACACTAAATCGGCATAAGGCGCGTAAGCCAAGCCGCGAGAGATCGCTTGATCAATCCCAGCGCGCACGCGATAAAAGCCCTCAGCCGTACGCTCACCCACAATAAAGTCCTGATCGTAGGGATCACAATCGGAGGTTAATAGGTCAGCGGCATTTGCGTCGGTTCGAGCAATCACTAGCGTTGTTGTTCCTGCGACATCGGCCGCAAGACGCGCCGCAACTAACTTCTGTACCGCTTCTTGCGTTGGCACCAGCACTTTCCCGCCCATATGACCGCACTTTTTCACTGAGGCGAGTTGATCTTCAAAATGAACCCCTGAAGCCCCCGCTTCAATCATGGCTTTCATCAACTCATAGGCATTGAGCACACCGCCAAATCCAGCTTCCGCATCAGCAACAATAGGAAGGTAGTAATCCACGCCTTGTTCATCGCTTGGTGTCACCCCGTTTGACCATTGAATTTGATCCGCGCGGCGAAACGCGTTGTTGATCCGTTTTACAACGGCAGGCACAGAATCTACCGGGTAAAGTGACTGATCAGGGTACATCGTTGATGCGGTATTATTGTCTGCAGCAACCTGCCAGCCAGACAAATAAATCGCCTCAATGCCAGCCTTAGCTTGCTGAACCGCTTGACCGCCGGTCAGCGCGCCAAGGCAATTAACATACCCTTTTTTAGCATCGCCATTGACCAGTTGCCATAGTTTATCGGCGCCGCGTTGCGCCACAGTATTTTCGGCCACAAACGAGCCTCGCAGTGATACAACCTCTTCCGCGGTATAAGGTCGTTTAACGTGCTTCCAGCGAGGATTGGTCGCCCAGTCGTGTTCTAAAGCGTCAATTTGCTGCTGTCGAGTCAGTGATGGGGTTGGCTGTGACATGGTGTCTCCCTTCGGTGTAATGCACTAAGTTGAAGCAGGCTATCTCCTGCACATCAAATAAGTGCGCCCTATTTTTCGCCCAGGCAGAACCGCTAACGCTACCGTAAGCACCCTAATGTGTCTTCTCGCGACCGATTTTTTTGTATACCCAAACAACTTGAAGATTCAGGTAGGCGACAAGCGAGCAAAGCCTCTGAGCATAGGTGAGCTATGTAATGAGGTTTGCGAGCGCCAGTCAACAACGCTGCAACTTCAAGTAGGACGGGTATAACCGCTTGGCACTAACTCAAATAGTCATAGCCAGGCTCTGTAAGAAAGTTGGTGAGCTCCGCACTGGTCGTCAGTTGCGTCATTAATTGCGCGGCTTCAGCAAATCGGCCCGCAGCAAAGTAAGCCTCGCCAACTTCCTGTTTAACCACTTCAATTTCTTCAACTAGGTAGTGGCAAAACAGCTCGTTGGTCACCACTTGTCCGTTGTCTAAGGTTTTTTGGTGTTGAATCCACTGCCAAATAGAGGTGCGTGAAATTTCTGCGGTCGCGGCGTCCTCCATCAGACCATAAATAGGAACGCAGCCGTTACCCGAAATCCAAGCTTCGATGTAGCGTAACGCCACTCGAATATTGTGACGCATTCCCTGCTCAGTACGCGGGCCTTCACAAGGAGCCAGCAGCATAGTGGCATCAATCGGCGCATCATCGTTTCGAAGCTCACTAAGCTGGTTTGGCGCGCCAGCCAAAGCTTCTTCAAAGACCGCCATCGCTGTATCGGCTAAGCCCGGATGAGCCACCCAAGTACCATCGTGGCCATTGCGCGCTTCAAGCCACTTGTCGTTGCGCACTTTCGCAAGTACGTGAGTGTTTTCATCAGCATCTTTGCTTGGAATAAAGGCGGCCATTCCCCCCATAGCAAACGCGCCTCGGCGATGGCATGTACGCACCAATAGACGGGAATAGGCATTCAGAAACGGTTTATCCATAGTGACCACTTGGCGATCGGGTAAGACTCGGTCAGGATAGGCTTTTAATGTTTTGATATAACTGAAAATATAATCCCAACGACCACAGTTGAGGCCGACAATATGTTCCTTTAGAGCAAACAGGATTTCATCCATTTCAAACACCGCTGGCAGCGTTTCGATTAATACCGTCGCCTTAATCGTGCCTGTTTCGAGACCAAAATAGCTCTCAGTAAAGTGAAACACCTCACTCCACCACTGCGCTTCTTGATGACTTTGCAATTTAGGCAGATAGAAATACGGCCCACTGCCTTTGTTTAACAGTGCGACGTGGTTGTTAATAAAGTAAAGTGCAAAGTCAAACAGCGCTGCGGGAATGGCAATACCGTCAAAATGGACGTGCTTTTCAAGCAAATGCAACCCACGAACGCGGCAAATAAGCACAGCAGGATCGGGATCTAATTGGTACGTTTTGCCTCGCGCTTCATCTTCAAATGCGATGGTTCCATTAACGGCATCGCGTAAATTGACTTGGCCATCAAGTACTCGATTCCATGTCGGTGCAAGCGAATCTTCAAAATCCGCCATAAAGACTTTCACTCTGGCATTTAGCGCATTGATCACCATTTTTCTGTCAGTGGGGCCCGTTATCTCAACGCGCCGATCTTGTAAGTCGGCGGGAACGCCTAGAATCTTCCAGCTCCCTTCGCGAATATCTTGCGTTTGTGGCAAGAGATCGGGTAAAGCACCGGCGTCAATTTTGCGTTGCCGACGCACGCGTTCTTCCAACAGCTGTGGCACTCGCGCAGCAAAATGTTGGCACAGAGTATTCAAAAAAACCTGCGCTGGCGCTTCAAAAATAGCCTGCTGCTCTGAGGTCATCGGCGCTTCTATGGTCAAAGTTGCCGCCGAAGTCGCGTGGTTACCGGGTGTTTTTTCAGGCATCATGGCTGTCATAAGCGTTCCTTGTTTATTTGCGTGCCGCTGTCATCGCCGATCATCAATCTCACAGCGCCTTTATCGGTCATCGTAATCGAAAAAAGTGACCTTAATTTTCTGTCGCTAAGTCATCTCAAGTCTAGAGGGAGAAGACGGCGAAAATCCAACCTAAAACGCAATTCGAAGCAATATTCGGTTCAGCCAAAAAACCATTTTTCGGCGCTTCAATAAACGAAATGACGTAATTAAGTTACAGCTGACAATGGCGAAGATGATGGTAATGCCGCTACTGTTTTGACAAATTGAGCGCATCCATTTTTAACCCGCTGAAATTGAGCATAAAGAAAACGTATTTTACGTTGAGAAAAAATGATATTGCGATAATGACCTGTGAACTTGACAGTGTGTAGTTTTTTGAATTTATGAAACCTTCACTCAAAGTTTCTTGTGAAATTTTACTAGTCAAAAATTACCAGCAAAATAAAAATCCAAAAATAGACTCAATATTAGATAGTAAAACTAGAGTTGAACACGAGAGCCTCATTCAAAGAGGCACTCACTATGGCAAACAAGAAGGGTCAAAGCAGCTCTTTAATTACAGATGCGAGCCGTTCAATCATAGCGGAGCGGGTTGAACTGGAGCGCCAGACCAAGCCAATATCACGGTAGGCCTTTTGACCTGGCGGATCAATAACCAGCAAGTTTTGATTATTCAAGAGGCCATGGTCAATCGCCATTTGGGGTATAAACGTCGTCCCCAGACCGTTGGCTACCATTTGGACTAGAGTATGGAGACTGGTTGCCGTGAAAGGATTAATTTTGGATTTTGTCGTCAAACGGCACGCCGAAACGGCATGTTCGGTAAGACAATGTTCCCGCTCAAGCAAGAATACCGACTCATCCGGTAAATCGTCATAACGGATCGGCACTGAAATACCATCGGCTTGATCGCGGCTAATGATCATTTTAAACGGATCCTGCCCAACAACCACGCTCGCTAATCCATCAATCTCAACTGGCAGCGCCAAGACTAATACATCCAGCTCACCGTGGCGCAGCGCCGTGAGTAAGTTGCTCGTTGTATCTTCTCGAAGCAACAAGTTTAATTGAGGAAATTGTCGATTCACCTCTTGCACAAGAGAGCATAATAAAAAAGGCGCAATGGTTGGAATGCACCCCAATCGAATGCGCCCTTCCATACCGTTCCCCTGACACAAACGGCCAATATCCACCAAGTCCTGCCCTTTCGCCAACAATAGACGGCCTTGTTGCACCACCATTTCGCCCGCTTCGGTAAACACTAATGGGCTTTTTTTGTCCTTTTTTTCATACAGCGGACAACCAATCAACTCTTCTAGATTTTGAATGCCTTTACTCAATGTCGATTGACTGACAAAGCAGCGATCCGCAGCTTCACTAAAATGTCGAGTTTCAAAAAGGGTCACCAAATAATGCAGCTGTTTCAGACTCGGCCATTTATTCATCGTTATATAAATACCTTACGTTAGGGTTGTGAGCGAGGTAACAAGCTGAATCATTATCGCTTTTTTCGATTAATTCAATCTATTTAATTCGCTTTTTTTCACCCTAAACTCTGTACTATAGTTTTTGGCGGTTCGTAAATGGACCGAATCAAGCTAAGCATTTATTTAGCACTCATAATTTTATTTAGGAGCAAAAAAATGGTACTCGTTGGTCGTCAAGCCCCTGATTTTACTGCTGCAGCTGTTCTTGGTAATGGTGAAATCGTTGATAATTTCAACTTTGCAGAGTTTACGAAAGGTAAGAAAGCCGTTGTTTTCTTCTACCCACTTGATTTCACATTCGTATGTCCATCTGAGCTCATTGCTTTTGATAACCGCTTTGACGATTTCAAAGCGAAAGGTGTAGAAGTAATTGGTGTTTCGATTGATTCACAATTCTCGCACAACGCATGGCGCAATACGCCGGTTGAAAACGGCGGTATTGGTCACGTTAAATACCCTCTGGTTGCTGATGTTAAACATGAAATCTGTAAAGCGTACGATGTAGAGCATCCAGAAGCTGGCGTTGCATTCCGCGGCTCATTCCTAATTGACGAAGATGGCCTAGTGCGCCACCAAGTGGTTAACGATCTTCCACTTGGCCGTAACATCGATGAGATGCTACGTATGGTTGACGCACTGAACTTCCACCAAAAAAATGGTGAAGTTTGCCCTGCGCAATGGGAAGAAGGCAAAGCCGGTATGGACGCCTCTCCAAATGGTGTGGCTGCGTTTCTTTCTGAGCACGCAGACGACCTAGCAAAATAAGCTGATACCCCGCTCAACGGGACATCGGTTGGACGCAATAAAATCAATGACGCAATAATGCGCAGCGCCAATCAGTCAGTAAAGTAAAGCCGAAATCAAGCCCGCAGTCATGCGGGCTTTTCTATGCGCCAAAAACGGTAAAATGTTGGCAAAACTTTACCTCTTTTCAACGTTCTATTTCACAGACCACACTCTTCAACATAGGTATTATCTGAAGCACATAAAATGGGGCGCAACGGCCAAAATCTTCTGAGAATGAGTTCTATGATAAAACATATCGAAGTGTGTATAGATAACCTTGAGTCACTGAGTTTGGCGATTGACGGCGGGGCAACGCGCATCGAACTCTGCTCGGCGTTAAGCGTGGGTGGCCTAACTCCCAGCGTTGGCTTTATGAATTGTGCGGCGAAAGCCAGTTCTGTCCCTGTCCACGCAATGATCCGCCCTCGTCAGGGCGATTTTCTTTATTCTCAAGCAGAAATCGAGCTGATGGTTGAGGATATACGCGCCGCGGCTCACGCCAAATTGCAGGGAGTCGTATTTGGCGTATTGACTCAAGATGGCACTATCGATAAAGACGCTAACGGGCACCTAATCGCTCTTGCGCATCGCTTAGGTTTGAGTGTGACCTTTCATCGTGCAATTGATCAATGTCGCGATCCCATTGAAGCCTTAGACTGGCTCATCGAGCAGCAATGTGAGCGAGTGCTCACATCTGGCCTAGCATCAAGCGCCATAAACGGCGTAGAAACCCTGGCTCAAATGGTCAATTTTGCCCAAGGCCGAATTCAAATTATGGCCGGAGCTGGAGTCAACCCAAGCAATGTCGCGACGCTGGTTGAGCGCAGTGGCGTGCAAGAGGTGCATCTTTCAGGAAAAGGAGAGCGCCCAAGCGCAATGGGCTACATTAGCGCAACCAGTAAAATGGGTTCAGAGGCGGTCGATGATTTCATTATTCCACTGACCAACCCAAACGTCATTGCCGCCACCATTGAGGCGCTGCGCGTAAAATAATGTCTGCCCTCGAACTCCGGTAGAAAAGAGATAAATCAACCACGTGAGAGTGCAATCGCGGTTGATTTATCCCAAAAGAACGAGGAGTTACAGGTAGGCGACAAACAAGCAAAGCCTCTGCGGCTTCAAGTAGAAAGAGGATACAAGCGGCTCAAGTGAGTATCATTTGATGATATCGTCAATCCCTTGCTCGGTCATATGACGAACGTCTTTGCCTTTCACAAAGTAAATGATGTACTCGCAGATATTTTGGCAACGGTCGCCTACCCGCTCAATCGCTCGAGCAGACCACATCACCTGCAAAATATTGGGAATGTGTTTCGGATCTTCCATCATGTAGGTCATCAACTGACGGATCACGGCCTCATACTCGGCGTCTAATTTATCGTCCATTTTATGCAGCTCAGCAGCAGCATCCACATCCATACGCGCAAAAGCGTCTAACACTTGGTGCAACATACTGATGGCTTGACGACACAATGGCTCAAGCGATACTTGAAAATGGCGTTCAGTCGAAGAGGGGCTTTCTATTGCCATGTAAGCAATTTTGGTGGCGACATCACCGATACGCTCCAGATCGGTGATCGTTTTAATGATCGCCATGATGAGCCGCAAGTCTTTGGCCGTCGGCTGACGTTTGGCAATAATGCGCGTACAGGCATCGTCAATCGAGACTTCCATCGCATTTACTTTATGATCGTCACGCACCACTTTACGCGCTAACTCAACGTCATCCTTATGCAAGGCTTGCATCGCAAACGACAGCTGCTGCTCAACCAACCCCCCCATAGTCAAAACATTGGTACGGATCGACTCCAATTCGACGTTAAATTGCCCAGAAATATGACGACCAAAGTGCATGTGTTTCCCTATTGTATTGAGCCGTCAGGCGATTACCCGTAACGACCTGTAATGTAATCTTCGGTTTGTGTTTTGCTTGGTGATGTAAATATGGTGTCAGCATCGGAATATTCAATCAACTTACCCATATGAATAAACGCGGTGTGATCACTGACTCGAGCCGCTTGCTGCATGTTATGTGTGACGATCACCACGGTGTACTGAGCTTTAAGTTCAGTGATCAACTCTTCAATCGTAAGCGTTGAAATCGGATCGAGCGCCGACGTCGGCTCATCCAATAATAGCACTTCAGGCTCAATGGCTATGGCCCGTGCGATCACTAGGCGTTGCTGTTGTCCTCCTGAAAGGCCAAAAGCGTTTTCATGCAGACGATCTTTGACTTCATCCCAAAGCGCGGCAGAGCGCAAAGAGCGCTCAACGGCATCATCAAGCAAGCGACTGTTTTTTACCCCTTGCAATCGTAAGCCATAAACCACATTTTCATAAATGGATTTAGGGAAAGGGTTTGGCCTCTGGAACACCATACCAACTCGACGTCGCAGCGTCGCCACATCCACACTAGGATCGTAAACGTTCTGCCCGTGTAATCGAACGCTGCCTGAAACCTTACAGCCTTCCACCAAATCGTTCATTCGATTAATGCAACGCAGCAAGGTTGATTTTCCACAGCCTGACGGTCCAATAAATGCGGTCACTCGACCTTTCGGAATGCGCATTGAAATATCATGTAATGCTTGCAGTTGCCCGTAGTGCAAACTCAGCCCCTCAATCGAAATGGCTGTTTGATCGTCGGTCAACTTATGCACATCAAGCAGTGGCGGAAAACTCAAAGAATTATCAAATGAGAACATCAGTCTTGCCCTAAAGTTCGGTATTTTTCACGCAGATTATTACGAATACTAATTGCGGTGAGATTGAGTGAGACTATCACTGTCACCAAGAGAAACGATGTGGCATACACCAAAGGACGGGCCGCTTCTATATTGGAGGTTTGAAAGCCAACATCGTAAATATGAAAACCCAGATGCATAAATTTTCGATCTAAGTGGACAAAAGGAAATTGCCCATCAACCGGTAAACTGGACGCCAATTTCACCACGCCCACCAGCATTAATGGTGCGACTTCACCCGCAGCTCGAGCGATCGCCAAAATCAGCCCCGTGATAATCGCAGGAGTTGCCATTGGCAACACTACTCGCCATAACGTTTCAAACTGAGTCGCTCCGAGTGCTAATGAGCCGTGGCGAACCGAGTTAGGAATGCGAGTTAACCCCTCTTCCGTCGTCACTATTACCACAGGCAATGTAAGTACCGCTAAGGTGAGCGCTGCCCATAATAACCCTGGCGTGCCAAAGGTCGGCGCCGGCAGACGCTCTGCATAAAAGAGTGAATCAATCGAATTGCCTATGGTGTAAACAAAAAAACCCAGCCCAAATACGCCATAAACAATTGATGGCACCCCAGCTAAGTTGATCACGGCAATTCGAATCACACGGGTAAACGCATTATTTTTGGCGTATTCGTGCAAATAAATTGCAGCAAGTACCCCAAGCGGCATGACGATTATCGACATGATAAGCACCAGCAGCACTGTGCCAAAAATGGCCGGTAACACGCCACCTTCAGAGTTAGACTCACGCGGCGCTTCGCTAACAAACTTCCAGACTTGTTTTGCCCAATGCACGATTTTATCGGCCAGCGTCATTTGATTTGGCAACCAAAAATCCAACATTTGATTGAGTGGGATCCCGACAATCTGACCACTTATATTTTCGACAAGCACCGCGTAACCCGCCAACTGCAATCTTAGCCCATCCAGTTGCACATCAAGTTGCTCAAGTGAGGTCTCAAGCGCCAGCTTGCGCTCATTATAGTGATTGAGATAATTCATGGTAACGCGTGAATTGAATTCACGCTTACGCAGCTCCAGACGCAATTGCTCCATTTGCCAACTGAGGGACTTCATTTCATCTTGAACAATGTCATCAATGGTCTCTCTCAACATATCGGCATAATCAAGCTTTTCTCGCAGCAGCGATTCGATATTCTCTCTTTCAAGCGTATTGCCGTCCTGGAACCCGACTAATCGGCCGTAATAATCGCCCCCTGACGTGCGCTCAATCACCGCCCAATCTTGGGCCATCACGGGGTCGCCTAGCTGAGCTTTAAGAACCGAAATAAAATCACTGGCGTAATGCTCACGATTGGCAATTTTGATGCTAAGGCGCTGCGCTTCTTCGACTTGATCAGCATAAAGTGTTTGCAGCGAGTGGGGTAACTGATCTATTGGCACTGAGTGGCCATCATAGAGTTGCCCTAACACATAACGGCGTTCAAAAGCCGGATCAGCAAGCGCGCCTGCGGGATGCTCAATCGACCACTGTAATAATGGCGCTGGCCAAAAAAAGGTCAGCCCTTTCCAGCCAATCAATAGAAGTAGCCCCAATACCGAGAGTAAACTGACGCTAACCGCACCACCAGTTAACCAGATCCAGGGTGCGCCAGAGCGAATCCAATTTAGCATGACTCGCCACCTGTTTGATTTCCTTGCTTACAATGCACGGTATTTGTCTCGTAACCGCTGACGTACCCACTCTGCAATTGAGTTCACCAAAAAGGTAAACACAAACAGCAGCAACGCCGCTAAAAAGAGTAAACGATAATGCGCGCTGCCAACGGCAGATTCCGGTAATTCCACTGCGATGGTGGCCGATAAGGTGCGCATACCTTCCAAAATATTCCAGTCGATGAGTGGCGTGTTCCCCGTCGCCATTAATACAATCATGGTTTCCCCCACCGCTCGCCCAAGGCCCATCATGATCGCGGAGAAGATGCCAGGGCTTGCCGTCAGCAAAACCACGTGAATCAGCGTTTGCCAAGGCGTAGCGCCGAGTGCCAAAGAGCCATCGGAAAGGTGCTTGGGAACCGAAAAAATCGCATCTTCAGCAATGGTAAAAATCGTTGGGATCACCGCAAATCCCATCGCTAAACCAACGACTAAGGCATTGCGCTGTTCAAAATTAAAGCCATGATCTGTAAGAAACAATCGCACATCTCCGCCAAACCAAAACACCTCAATCATCGGTGCCACATAAACACAGGTGATGAGAAGGAGTATCACCAGCGGCATCAAAATGAGTGCGTGCCAGCCATTAGGCATGCGATGACGCAATCGCAGCGGTAATAGTGACCATAAGGCGCCAATAATGAGAGTCACTAGCGGCATCACAATCAGCATGAGCACGAACGCAATAAAGTTGTTTTCAATGATTGGCGCCAACCACAACCCGGCCAAAAATCCGATGATAACGGTTGGCAACGCCTCCATGAGTTCTATCGATGGTTTCACCACTCGTCGCATACGAGGCGACATGAAATACGCGGTATAAATCGCTCCCAACACCGCCATAGGCACAGAAAAAAGCATGGCAAATGCTGCCGCTTTTAAGGTGCCAAAAGTGATGGGCACCAGCGAAAACTTAGGTTCAAAATCATCGCCAGCGGACGTTGATTGCCAGACAAAATCCGGTTCAGAATAGCCCTCATACCACACTTTATGCCACAGTGATGAAAATGAGATCTCTGGATAAGGATTATCAACCGCTGCAACCGTCAGCTGATCTGGTAATGCCGCTACCAAAAATCGTTCATTGTTTGACATGGCCGCCAATTGTGGGGCTTTTTGATAGGCTCGAGAAAACAAAACCAATTTTTCACTTGTGGTGTAATAACTCTGCACTGTGCCATTGGTAAAAAAGCCATAAAAACCTTTGCGATGTGTATCAGGCAACAGGAATTTAAGATCGCTGGCCAAATAAAACGTGCGGACTGGTGTGAGTTTGGCTCGGTGATCGCGTGAGGCGTCAAACCACTGAGTGACCTGACCATCTTGCTGCGTCACCAACAGCGAATACGCTCCAGACAAAAAGGTCATCGACTGCACTGGATTGGTCGCATCATTTTGGCTTAAGTCGACCACTTCCCTCACGTCAAATTGGCGCTGTTGCTTCTTTGCGATTGCAAGCGTTGAGCCATAACGCAAATACAATGTTGCGCCGTTTGGCGTTAACAGCATTTGGTCCAACGAGTCTGTTTGCGCAGGAAATCGAAACGATTGATTGTCACCATTGGCATCAAGCCAGCGTACCCAAACTTCACCTTGGGTATTTTGCCACGCTAACGTCGGTGAGTCTGACGCTAAACCAAAAGCAAAGTCACGAACCGCATCACCTGAGGTTGCTAAATTAAGATCTAATGAGGACTCAAAACGATGCGTCTCTGGCAATTGCTCAGAGCCGCTGAGTGCGGTGTTAAATTTAGGCTGAAACAGCGTCACCTCGCCAAGCTGATCGACAAAGCCATACCAGCCATTGGCTGGCAATGACGCACTAAAATGCACAGGGTTTTGAACAAGTTGCTCACTACGAAGTTGTTGCCCGGTTTGCATATTCCAAAAGCTGACCTTGCCATCGTTTGCAATCGTGAGCGCTTTCTCACCGTAATCATCAATATTTATCGCACTGAGGGGGGCGCCTTGATAGGGAATATGCGCAATATTGGGCTCTAGTTTCGCATCCGAAAACAGTGGAATGATCACCATAGCCAAATAAATAAAAATCAGCACTAGAGCGGCAAGCACACCAACACCACCACAGGAGACGGCAAAACGAACCGCTCGATCTTTCACAAATCGAGCGCGATCCTTCTCCTGCAATGTAAACTCCGCTTTTGCCATTACTCTATTCACCCATTCTTGTCCATCGACATAATATGTCACTAAGATGACATTTATGTGACGAGGGATCTTACTTGACTATATTTAACTCCAGTGCTAGCTGTTTGATATTATGAAATAAAAGTGTAACAAAAAAAACATAATGTTCTTGCTCTACACAATAAAAATTCATCGACGAAATCGCGCTACTGTGCCAATAAGCGACACACAAACACATACGCTGAGCATCGCTAAACGACTAACTGAGACTTGTGAAAGTGCCCCTTTAATTCATAACAGAGCGCGATTTAGCTTATATACCCAAACTACTTGGAGATGCAGGTAGGCGGCAAACGAACAAAGCCTCTGAGCATAGATGAGCTATGCGATGAGGTTTGTGAGAGCCAGCCAACACCGCTGCAACTTCAAGATGCGACATCCAGAGCCGGCTCACTGACAAACCAAGTCATTCTCGCTGAACCATGCATCTTGAGGTTACTTGGGTATAAACAAATAAAAATCAGTTGGAAGGGAATCATGAGTAGCGAAAAATTATACATTGAAAAAGAGTTAAGTTGGCTTTCATTTAATGAGCGAGTATTACAAGAGGCGGCTGATAAATCCGTCCCTTTAATCGAACGCATTCGCTTTCTCGGTATTTTTTCCAATAATCTTGACGAGTTCTATAAAGTTCGTTTCGCTGACGTTAAAAGACGCATATTGATAAGCCAAGAGCGTGGCGCCAATGACAACTCACGTCATCTACTGACTAAAATGCAAACAAAGGCACTCAAACTCAATGAAAAATTTGACGAGCTCTACAGTGACTTAATTCGTGAAATGGCGCGGCGGCGTATCTTTCTCGTCAATGAGCACCAGCTTGACGAGACGCAAAAGCGTTGGATTAGTAAGTATTTCCACCAGCAAGTACTGCCGCACATTACTCCACTTACCATCACTGATGATATTGATCTATTGCAATTTCTAAAAGATGAATACGCCTACATCGCTGTCGACCTAGAAAAAGATCACCAATCTCAATATGCACTACTTGAGATCCCAACCGACCATTTACCACGCTTTGTCATGGTGCCAGAACAAAAGGGCAAACGCCGCAAAACGATCATCCTACTTGATAACATTATTCGCTATTGCCTTGATGATCTGTTTCGTGGTTTTTTCGACTACGACACGCTCAATGGCTATGCCATGAAAATGACACGAGACGCCGAATACGACCTCAGCCACGAGGTAGAATACAGCCTCTTAGAGCAGATGTCTGAAGGTGTCAGCCAGCGTTTAACCGCGATGCCAGTGCGCTTTGTCTATGAGCGTTCTATGCCGGAAAATATGCTCGCATTTTTATGCGACAAACTAAAAATCTCCAATTTTGACAGTTTGATCCCCGGTGGCCGTTATCACAACTTCAAAGACTTTATCGCCTTTCCCAATGTTGGACGAGATTATTTAGAAAATCGCCCTCTGCCACCGATGAAATGCGCTGACTTTGAAGGGTTTCCCAATAACTTTGCCGCTATCAAAGCACAAGATATTTTACTCTATTACCCTTACCACACCTTTGATCATATCAGTGAGTTGGTTCGACAGGCCTCTTTTGATCCCAAAGTTCTCAGTATTAAAATTAATATCTATCGTGTTGCCAAAAATTCTCGCTTAATGAACTCCCTTATTGACGCGGTACACAACGGTAAGAAAGTCACTGTTGTCGTCGAATTGCAAGCGCGATTTGACGAAGAAGCCAATATTGTCTGGTCACGCCTACTAACAGAAGCCGGGGTACACGTTATTTTTGGCGCGCCAGGACTAAAAATTCATTCAAAATTATTGTTAATCAGTCGTCGCGAAGAGAATACCATTGTTCGATACGCCCATATTGGTACCGGAAATTTTCATGAAAAAACCGCGCAAATATACACTGATTTCTCGCTTTTAACCGCCGATCAAGAAATAACCAACGAAGTGAGAAATGTATTTGGTTATATTGAAAACCCTTACCGACCCGTAAGGTTTGATCATCTTCTTGTTTCACCTCGTAACTCGCGTAAACAGCTTTATCGCATTATTGATAACGAAATCGTAAATGCACGCGAAGGCAAACCGGCAGGGTTAACCATTAAGGTGAATAATTTGGTTGATAAAGGGATTGTTAATAAATTATATGGCGCGAGCAATGCTGGGGTTAAAATTAGAATGGTGATCCGTGGCATGTGTTCACTGGTCCCTAACATTGAGGGGGTAAGTGAAAACATTCAAATCATCAGTATTGTTGACCGTTTTCTCGAGCACCCACGTGTGATTGTTGCCCACAATAATGGCGATCCTCAAGTATATATTTCATCGGCCGACTGGATGACGCGAAATATTGATCATCGAATTGAAGTATCAACGCCCGTGCGCGATCCAAGATTAAAACAGCGTATTATTGATATTATTGAATTTCATTTTATTGATACAGTAAAAGCTCGTATCATTGATAAAGAGATGAGTAATCAATATGTCAAACGCGGCAATAGAAAAAAAGTCCGTTCGCAATTGGCTATCTACGACTATCTTAAAAATATAGAAAAACAAACACGTAAGAGAAAGCAACAGAGCGAGCCGCATGCCCCAACAGTCCCTTGAGCCAAACACGCGACATATTGCTGCCATCGATTTGGGATCAAACAGTTTCCATATGGTGGTGGCCAAGGTCGTCGGTAATGATTTACAACTTATCAGCCGCCACAAGCAGCGCGTTCGACTTGCAGCAGGGCTGGATAAAGAGATGAACCTCACCCACTCTGCTATCGAACGCGGCTTGGCTTGCTTGGCAATGTTCGCAGAGCGGTTACAAGGGTTTGATGCCAATAATGTGCGCATTGCGGCAACCCATACTCTGCGCCAAGCCAATAATGCCCATCTCTTTATTCAACGTGCACTTGAGGTTATGCCCTATCCTATCGAAGTCATTCCTGGTGAAGAAGAGGCTCGATTAATTTACCTTGGTGTTGCGCACACCCAAGCAGAGTCGAACTCTAAACTGGTCATCGATATTGGCGGTGGCAGTACCGAAATGATCATAGGCCAAGGTTTTGACGCAGAATGGGTGAACAGCAAACAGATGGGCTGCGTCAGTTACACCGAGCGTTTTTTTGCCAATGGAAAATTATCTAAAAAAGCGTTCAGCCGCGCTATTTTGGCCGCTGAGCAAAAATTAGAATCGATTGCTGCCCATTATCGTGAGACTGGTTGGGAAATGGCGCTAGGTTCTTCGGGCACCATCAAAGCAATACGTGAAGTTTTAATCGGCCAAGGTTACGCGGATGGTCTTATCACCCAAAAGCGCCTATATAAACTCATCGATACGCTATGCCAATTTGACACGATTGAAACCATTCAACTTCCTGGCCTCACCGACGAAAGAAAGCCCGTTTTTGCCGCAGGCGTTGCCATACTCACTGCGATAGTTGACGATCTCGCCATCGAAACGCTGCATTTTTCTGATGGCGCACTGCGCGAGGGGCTGCTTTATGAGATGGAGGCGCGGTTTGCGCGCACTGACATTCGAATGCGCACCACCGAGAATTTGGCATACAAACATGCCGTCGATATTAGGCATGCTACTCGCGTCAAAGATCTCGCCAGCGCGCTGTTTGACAAGGTTGCTCGTGATTGTCATCTCACGAACAAGCGGGAACTGCGTGCTATGCTCGAGTGGGCAAGCTTGCTTCATGAAGTGGGTCTGAGTATCAGCTTGCGAGGTTATCATCGTCATTCCGCTTATATTCTCCAGCACACCAATATGCCTGGTTTTAACTCAGAGCAACAACTTCTGCTCGCTTGGCTAGCGCGATTTCAACGTAAGGCATTAAAACTGAATGAGCTACCAAGTTTCAGTCTTTACAAACCAGAAGCGCTGCATTGTCTTATCAAGTTGCTGCGCTTAGCGATTGTATTAAACGGTCAAAGGGGAGCTGAACCACTTGCGGATATGCACTTAACAATCACAAAATCAGGCTGGCAGTTAAGCGCAAGTCGTCGTGACTGGCTCGAACATAATAAATTGCTACACGCCGATCTTTTGGAAGAGCGAGAGCGATGGGCTCATGCCGGCTGGGCACTCTCAATTGACCCTGTAACCTCATGATGTGTGGTTAATTAACCCGTTCCGATAACCCCACTTTGGCCAGCTCTTGCTGAGCCAATGTGCGACCAATCGGAACATAACCATCTTTATCCACTAGGGCTTGGCCTTGAGCAGAATAAATAAAACGAATAAATTCTGCTTCAATTGGCGAAAGAGGTTTGTTCGGATGCTTATTCACATAGACATACAAGTAGCGAGAGAGTGGGTACTCACCAGATAAAATATTGTCACGAGAAGGCTCAATGTAGTCATTGCCCTGAATTGCAATCGGAACACTACGCACTCCCGCCACACGATAACCAACACCTGAATACCCAATACCACTGATGGTAGACGCAACAGATTGAACAACTGAGGCAGAACCGGGTTGCTCGTTCACGCGAGCCTGAAAGTCACCGCCGCACAAGGCATTCTTTTTGAAGTAACCATAAGTGCCCGAGACCGAATTGCGGCCAAACAGTTGGATTTTTCGTTTTGCCCACGACGCATCAACGCCAAGCGCTTGCCAGTTATTGATAGCAGGGGCGTCATCGCACCGTCCTGTTGCTGAATAAATCGCATCTATTTGCGCAAAGTTAAGCCCTTTGATTGGGTTATCTTGATGAACAAAAATCCCAATAGCATCAATGGCGACTTTTAATGCGGTCGGTTTGTAGCCGTGCTCTTGTTCAAACGCCTCCACCTCTCGCATTCGCATGGCGCGGCTCATTGCACCAAATTGCGCGGTTTGCTCAGTTAATGCCGGCGGCGCCGTTGATGAACCAGATGCCTGAACTTGTGCATTAATGTTAGGGTAATACGTTTTAAATGCTTCCACCCATAGCGTTGTCATGCCCGCTAATGTATCTGAACCCACCGACAATAAATTGCCCGCTATTCCGGGAACTTTTTGGTAATCGGGCAGTGTGAATTCACTTTGCGAGTCGGACGCGACAACCGCGTCACGAAGCAATTCACTTTCAGCATAAGCACTCAAAGGCAACAAGCCTCCTAGAGCAATCACAACAGAAAAACACCACGCAACCATTAATCGCATCTCACCACCAAACGATTAGGAAGAACAAACGAGAATTGACTGCCAACACCGACTTCACTTTGAATATCAAGATGAGAGTCGTGATGCGTTAGCGCATGTTTCACAATCGCAAGACCAAGCCCACTGCCTCCGGTATCTCGCGATCGCGCTTTATCCACGCGATAAAAGCGCTCCGTCAAGCGGTGCAAGTGCTGAGGCTCAATCCCATCCCCAGTATCACGAACTTGCAAACACGCGCCTTGTGGCACTTGGAACCACCGCACATAAATTTCCGCGCCCGCTGGCGTGTATTTCACGGCATTATAAACCAAATTGGAAATCGCGCTTCGCAGTTGATCTTCATCGGCAAACACACGCAAATGCGTATCGACATCAAAGTGCAACTGATGCAAATTATCGCCACTTAAACTGTGCGCCTCTTTTTCAAGGACTTCCAACATAGCTGGCACATCAACGACTTGATCCAACTCATGCATTGGCGCGGCTTCAATCTTGGACAAGGTGAGCAATTGATTCACCAAGCTGTTCATTCGGTTTAATTGCTCGGTCATGACGCCATGAGCCTTGCTCCACATCGGGCCGACTAGCATGTCTGGATCTTCTGTCATTTCCAGATAACCTTGCAAAACCGTCATCGGCGTGCGCAGTTCATGAGAAACGTTGGCAAAAAAGTTACGCCGCATGCCTTCAAGCTGCTTAAGCTGAGTCACATCACGAACCACAATCAAGTGTTCGCCTTCGGTATAAGGCACAATTCGCAGCTCTAACATGCGCTCAACATTGAGCGGTGAGGACATTTCTAGCGGTTCATCAAAGTTACGGCGATTGAGGTACTTAATGAAATCAGGGGTACGAATCAAATTAGAGATGGGCTGACCTGCGTCTTCCGGCCACTGAAAACCCAATAAATGCTGCGCTAACCGGTTACACCAGACAATATTGCCTTCGGCACGAAAAACCACGACAGCATCGGGTAAAGATTCTGCACCATTGCGAAAACGGCGAATAAGATTGGTGAGCTCTTTACGTTTACGTCGCTGACGTTGCTGCAATCGATACAAGCCATTAAACAGTGACTCCCAATTGCCACTGCCAGAGGGCGGCGTTAAACGCTTTTCATCCCAAAGCCACGCAGACAGGCGCACTTGATTGTGCAGATGCCACGCCAATTGCAGCACAGTGGCGATCAGCAACATCCACGGCATATACCCAAAAATCCAGCCAAGAATTAGCCAGGGGGTGTAAAAAAAAGCCAGCTCCCAGGCCAGCTTTTTCCAAGTCAGTCTTTCAACCACTTAAAACTCCAAAAAGGATCACGCTTTGGTCGAGAATCGATAGCCTGCGCCACGAACGGTTTGAATAAGCTTATCGTGCCCCGCCGCTTCAAGAGCTTTACGCAGACGTCGAATATGCACATCCACCGTGCGATCTTCAACATACACGTTCGTTCCCCACACATTATTGAGCAGTTGTTCACGACTATAAACGCGCTCTTGATGCGTCATAAAGAAATGCAGCATCTTAAATTCCGTTGGGCCCATTTCGACCGCGTCGTCATTTGCGGTGACGCGATGAGATACCGGGTCAAGCTTCAGCCCTTGAACATCAATAATATCTTCCAGCGCAGTAGGCGTGACACGACGAATAACCGCTTTTAAACGAGCCACCAGCTCTTTAGGAGAAAAAGGTTTGGTGATGTAATCATCGGCGCCCACTTCAAGGCCGCGAACTTTGTCTTCTTCTTCACCGCGAGCCGTTAACATGACCACCGGAATATTACGGGTCAATTCATCTCGCTTCATGTGCTTAATAAAATTGATACCACTGCCGCCAGGTAACATCCAATCTAGAAGCACCAGATCAGGAAAAGGCTCAGACAAGCGGCTAACCGCTGTATCGTAATCTTCTGCCTCAACGGCTTGATACCCTTTTTGTTCAAGAACAAAACACAACATTTCACGAATTGGTGCTTCGTCTTCAACAACAAGAATCCTTCTAGACATAATCATTAACCTTATGAGAATGAACGTAAATGAGTCAATAGCCCTTTGCAACTGTAAGCATTATTACGATTTATTATGACACTTTTGTGACCTTTGCAAACAAATTTTCATCGAAAATTCTTTGACAATTCACCCAAATAGATACTTCTCTGCCCAAACAACGCTCTGCACGCCTTACGCTCTATTACGCCAGTAAAAACCTTGTGCCATTTACTTTTAACTCAAAGTAATTTGGCCCCAAATAACTCAACGCTGATGGGTATATACTCAAGTGACCTAGGTATAAGACAAAAGCCCAAAAATTTTCTATTATAGGCGACTTCATTTATCGCTTTGAGAAACAATCATGTGGTTTAAAAACTGTTTGGCCTATCGCGTCAGTCGCGACATTGAATTCAACCCCGAAAAGCTTGAAAGCCAACTTGCAGAGTTCCGTTTTTCACCTTGTGGCAGCCAAGATAAACAAAAATTTGGTTGGGTGACAGCAATGGGACGCCACGGCGATATGATGACCCATGTCGCAGAGGATGCGATTCTGATCCGTGCAAAAAAAGAAGAAAAAATGGTTCCGGCTTCCGTCATTAAAGACGCACTGAACCATAAAGTGGATGCACTTGAGCAGGCCGAAGGGCGACCTCTGAAAAAGAAAGAAAAAGAGACATTAAAAGATGAAATCATGCTCGATTTGCTGCCACGCGCTTTTAGCCGTTCGAGCCATACTCAGTTATTAATTTTGCCTAAACTGGATCTACTGTTAGTCGATGCTGGCAGCTACAAAAAAGCAGAAGATGTTATTGCGCTGCTGCGCAAAACGATGGGTAGCCTGCCTGTTGTGCCTGCACTTCCTAAACTCCCGATCGCAAATACGATGACAGAATGGGTCAAAACAGCACAAACGCCGGCCGGTTTTACTCTACTCGATGAAGCGGAATTCAAATCCCAATTGGAAGAAGGTGGGATCATTCGTGCCAAGCGCCAAGATCTCAGCGCCGAAGAAATGCAGCAGCACTTGCTTGCAGACAAAATGGTCACCAAGTTAGCTCTGGATTGGCAAGAGCGTTTAGAGTTTGTTTTAGATGAAGATATGAGTATCAAACGACTCAAATTTTCTGAAGCGTTACGCGAGCAAAACGAAGATATTCCACGAGAAGATCAAGCGGCGCGTTTTGACGCTGACTTTTCTCTCATGTGCGGCGAGTTAGGTGCGCTATTACCTGATTTGATCAACGTACTCGGTGGGTTTGACGAGTAAACAGCAACAGCTTGCCGCAACGCCTTGATGTGACGAAACGGCGAACCTCGAACAAGGCCCACCAATGTGAATCAACTCTGTGGTGGGCCGAGAACATACGCCTGCGTATCGACCATTTCAAGCGTGCGTTTCAGGCTTGACGGATGAGTCACATCATCATTTCGCCTTTGCCTTTACCAAGGCGGTAGTACCAAATGGAAAGTGGAATAAAGACAAGGTTTAAAATCGTTGCCGCATTCCAGCCAAAGCCGTCTTGATTGAGCGGCCTCAAGTGGGTGTTGGATAATTCGATGCCACTTAAGTGCAAGAGCCCATCAATCGCGATTCCGGTAAATACGATTGAAACAAACAGCAGCGCCACCATCCAACGCGTCGGACGTTTGCCATAGTAGCCGATGTAAACTCGCACCATAGGTATGGTAAGCACGTCGGCTAGAATAAAACCAATTACACCGCCAAATGAAATCCCACCATGCCATAACGCGGCAGCCAAAATTAGGTTACCAACCGAACACACATACGCAATAACCGCCACCAATACGCCAATCACCACATCTATCACGGAGTGAAGCCAACCGGGTAATATCGTCGCAGAGTCAATAAACAGTGAACGCCAGCCTTCAAGAGGAACCACTGCAATCAAAAATGATGAGACGACGACGCCAAAGAGAATTTCGCGACCAATCATATCGATATCCATTCGATAATACCCAGCAGAGTGACTCAAACTCTGCCATAAACCCAGCTTAGCCACTTGAGGCTTCGAGCTCGACTCGGGCGATGCAGTCTCTGGCATATCACTTTGCATACTTGCCATTGATTGCGCCTCTTTTTGCGCCTGAATCGCTAGATTGTCTCTCAGCTCGTCACTGACCGCTTGAGGGTAAAAAAATTGAAAAACAATCGCTACAGTGACAATCAAAATCAAACCACCAATCACCTCGCCCCAGAAAAAAGCCCATCCCAGTAGGGCTACGAGCACGATGAACATCTCAAGGATCAAATTGGTGCTGGCGACTAAAAACGCCATCGCATTGGGTACGGCCGCGCGCTTAATCAGTAGCGTTCGTGACATTGACGCGGCAACGTAAGAGCACGATGAAGACATCATGCCCATTAGCGTCGCAGTCGCGACGCTTTTGTAGTTGGTTTTACCTAAGTATTTCAGTACGGCCTCCACGGGCAACCAATTACGAATCAAAGAGGAGACAATCAGCCCCATCGCAAGTGGCCAATATATTTGCCAAACCATATTGAAGAGTGTCTGTAAAAAGTGTTCGACCGCGACTAATAACTCGCTAACCATTCATTTTATTCCTGATTTAAACTCGGTAAGGTTTTCTAGAGCGTAGTGAGCACAACGGACAAACGACAGTGCAACCGTGCGATAATGCGTGCCAATCTCACCAATGATCATGCGCGAAGAGATCCAATAGTGGCGTTCACTCGGCGAACATCGTAAAATCGCGCTTTTCCTTCGTATCACTAGGTGATGCGAACTGATTTGCAATCAGAATGAGTACCAACGACATGTTTACACCAGAACTTCTCTCCCCAGCGGGTAGCCTAAAGAATATGCGCTACGCCTTTGCCTACGGCGCCGATGCGGTATATGCAGGCCAGCCTCGTTATAGCTTGCGCGTACGCAACAATGAGTTTAACCACGAAAATCTAAAGATTGGCATCGATGAGGCCCACGCCTTGGGTAAGAAATTTTATGTGGTTTGCAACATTCAGCCACATAACTCAAAGCTAAAAACCTTCATCCGCGATCTCAAACCCGTAGTCGAAATGGGGCCAGATGCGCTGATCATGTCAGATCCTGGGCTCATCATGATGGTACGTGAAGCATTTCCAGACATGGCGATTCATCTGTCAGTGCAAGCTAACGCCGTCAACTGGGCGACAGTGAAGTTTTGGGCCAGCCAAGGGGTTGAGCGCGTTATCGTATCGCGTGAGTTATCTCTTGAAGAAATAGAAGAAATTCGCGAACAGTGCCCAAATACCGAAATTGAAGTCTTTGTTCACGGTGCGCTTTGCATGGCGTATTCCGGTCGTTGTTTGCTTTCTGGCTATATCAATAAACGCGATCCAAACCAAGGCACCTGCACCAACGCGTGTCGCTGGGAATACAAAGTGGAAGAAGGCACTGAGAACGACGCGGGCCAGATTGTTGAAGCGTTTGATCCCAAACAAGCGCACGCTATTGAGGTGGCGGACAGTCGTCCAGAAACCACCATTGGTCGTGGTAAGCCTATTGACGATGTTGTGCTACTGTCAGAGAGTCATCGTCCTGAGGAAAAGATGGCTGCTTTTGAAGATGAGCATGGTACTTACATCATGAATTCAAAAGATTTGCGAGCGATTCAGCACGTAGAACGATTGACAAAGATGGGAGTTCATTCACTTAAAATTGAAGGCCGGACCAAATCGTTCTACTACTGTGCGCGCACCGCTCAAGTTTATCGTAAAGCGATAGATGATGCCGTTGCAGGAAAGCCATTCGATGAAACATTGATGACAACCTTGGAAAGCCTCGCGCACCGTGGCTACACCGAAGGTTTCTTGCGTCGCCACACTCATGACGCGTACCAAAATTATGATTACGGTTACTCCGTTTCCGACGCCCAACAGTTCGTCGGAGAATTTACGGGCAAACGCCGCGATGGCATGGCCGAAGTGGAAGTTAAAAATAAATTTGTTGTCGGCGATAGCCTTGAATTAATGACGCCAAAAGGTAACGTTAATTTCACATTGGAAGCGATGCAAAACCGTAAAGGTGAAGCAATCGATGATGCAAAAGGTAATGGCCACTTTGTTTATATTCCCGTGCCTGAGGATTTGGCACTAGAGTTTGCCTTGATCATGCGCAACCTCAATGATGGTCAGGATACTCGTAATCCAACCGGAAAATAATCATGGCACTCCTCATTACCGAAAAATGCATCAATTGTGATATGTGTGAACCTGAGTGTCCAAATGACGCGATTTCAATGGGTGCGAATATCTTTGAAATTGATCCTGCACTCTGTACGGAGTGCAAAGGACATTATGATAAACCGACGTGTCAATCAGTTTGCCCGATCAATAAGTGCATTATTACGGATCCGCAACACATCGAAAGCGATGACGCTTTATTTGAGAAGTTTGTAATCATTCAAGGTCTTGCCTAGATGTCAGCAGCTGCCTTCACGGTGGCTGCTTCTTTATCCCGACTTTTCAATCGGATAAATATTACAAAATAACTCCCTTTCATATTGATGCTCCAAACACTCACGCCACGGCCGCGCTTGTTTAATTGAGACGAGATGAAACGTTTCTCGCCCCATATCGGTGACAAATGCCATGCCATGGCGCATCAATTCATAGTGCACATCATGAACAAATCCGATATGAAAGCTCTGCCGCCCAGTTAAATGGTTCACATCCTCTCGAGTCATAGTAATGGACTGTTTTTCTTGCTCAAATCTCAACATTAACCATTCGGCAAATTCACGTGCACATATCATATTGATCATCCCCCAGTTCTCGACATTTCTGGCGCAATATACCCAAGTCATTATGCGTACAGGCAGGTAGTGAAGTCTTCGGTTTTCTAAGCCTAAAATATTAGAGTATCCGGCAACGCGGCGGCTCGGCTAAAGAAAGTGGGTATTAACACCGGCTTTTTTGAATGGTAAACGTCTGTCTTATCGTACTTAATACATACGCGATAACTTAGCTCTATAACGACATATTTCACGCAAAAACGCTTCCACCTCATTACCACTGTAGTCAAGGCTGATAAGTTTCTCTAGCTAGGCGGCTCGCTAACCGTCTGATGTCTTAGAAGTCGTCCACGGTTTCAATTATTTTACTGAGTAGGCGCTGACATTCATAAGGCAACACGCGTGGCTTTTTTGATGAGTTTGTATTTTTTACCAAATCAGCTTTAACCGCTCCTGTCGGTGGGGGTGTTGGCCACCAGCTACGAAGGTCAGCGCCGCATCCAGGCCCTTCAGGAGGCGATGGCTGATCTTGGCATAGCTTATCACTCTCAGGGCAAGCTAAACGGACATGAATATGGTAATGGTGCCCCCACCATGGACGAATTTTTCGTAGCCAGTCGGATTCCTCTTTAGTCTGACGACATAATTTATCTTTAATTGTAGGATGCACAAAAATGCGTGCGACACGAGAGTCCAACGCAGCCAATTTCACCAGTTGAAAGTGCATTGTTTGCCAGCGTTCTTCGTTCAATTCAAAGCGGTCCAGGTTCACCACGCTCATGGGCTCAGGCAACTCGAGTTGACGCCGCGCCCATCGCGCCTTGGGTAACCTGAGCCAAATATCGACATCCAACCCATTTTGATGACTTGTGTGGCCTGACGCAAATCGCCCTCCTTGAGGCAAGGATAAATCCCCGACCAAAATAGTGCGTGAGGTTTTTGTATGGGTAAGATGAGCAAACTCTTGAATAAAAGCAATGGTGGTAGGATGAGCAAAATAACGTGCTCTTTGAGGGCGCAATACCTGATACCCCTCTCCCTCTAATGGTAATGCGTGAGCACCTTTCAGACAGCCATTTGCGTAGCTGCCGATCGACTCCGAAGGAGGCAACTCAGGCTCTAATATATTTTCCCAAGGAGAGGCGTATAGCGAATGAGATAACAATGACAAAAAAACGATGCTGCGCTTAATAGTAAAAACAAGGTGGTAGAAGCCGATCTTTACCAATAAATGAGTAAGATAATAAGCTCTATGGATGAGCACCAACAAGGTTGCCCCCAAAGAGCTTAAGCCGCCAACAGCACCGCTCTCAGACTTACGGATTACCGTAATGCACTGCATTATCGTAATACGCACTTGGTACGAGTGCAGTAAAAATCACCGCGACATTCACATCCGCGCCCAGAGCATCACGAACTTGCGCCGTGACTGTTTTTGCCACGTGATCTTGAGTTGATTGACCACGATCAAACCATAGAATTTCGACAAAAGGATAAGCCGCGCTGATCGCATCATCAAAAAAGAAAGTGCTGGGAATATATTCAAACGTGAAATCTTCTCGCGGTGAATTCATCACTGGTGCTAGCGTATCAGTTAGTGGCTTAGCAATTGTCTGAACCAGATCTGGCTGAACCGCGCGAAATCGAAAATGAGGCATAACATACCTTTAAAATAAACGTAAAAAACAATTTGAGTATATACCCAAGCCTCTTTAAATATTAGCTTTGCTCAACAACATTTGGCGGCAAATTATTATCCTTACATGAAAAATAGCCAAACGGAGGTTATCCATTGTTGCTTTTGTTTTTACCAACTTATTTTTCCTAAATAATTATCGCCTTTTTTTTCTCGAGACAAATCACAAGTTTCAGGTTGAGCAACTCCTCCCCCCCTCTCCTCCTTTTTCTCTACGCCTACCCAATTTCGCTTCAGCAAACCGTGCTTAACCTCTCATTCTCTCTCGTGTCTTGGGGCCTAATTTGTTATCAAGAGCACATCAAATGGATATTTATTGCCATAAATAAACTTGACAATTTTCACTCACAGTTTGCATCCAGCTCATCGTGTTAGCCTTTTTCTCGATTAAACATCAATTCAATAACAATGGATTTGTAAACGTGGACAAAAAAAAATTTAACTTATCAACGGTTGCTAAAACCGTATTACCTCTGATTTCGATTGCTGTTATCAGTGGCTGTGGCAGTGATAGTTCCGGCAATTCAACACCAACGCCCAATGACGGTTTGCACCCTGCGGGTGAAAATGAAGTTGTGATCTATTACAAGCGTGATGTCGCATCATTCTCATCAGAAAGTGATTACGAGGGATGGGGCATACATTTATGGAATAACAGTGCCTGTAGCAGTACTGATCTAGAGGCTATGAATATTCCCAAGACAGGAACAACTTGGGAAAACCCTGTACCATTCGATGGTATAAGTGAGACTTATGGTGCGTATTACGTACTTAAGGTCGATCCCGATGCACCCGATCCTCACAAATGTATGAACTTTGTTGTTCATAAGGGGGACGAAAAAGCATTTGGTGCTGATGATATGGTGCTCAAGTTAGATGAACTTGGTGACTCTAAAGGCGTCTTTGGTTTCCACGGTAGCAGCGAACTTTCTTACGAGCCAATTGAAGAACGTCCAGTAGCGATTGACGGTCAAAAAGCCCACTGGCTCGATGCGAAAACAATCGCGTGGGAAGCCAATACCAACGCAGAAACCGTCAAGCTTCACTACAGCCCTGAAGCGGGTATTTCCATGGACGAGGACAAGCAAATCGTCGGTGGTAAATCCATTGATTTAACAATCACAGGTGAGCTCTCAGACGAGCTTAAAACTCGCTTCCGTCATCTTGCCAGTCTGCATTCTGCCGAATTGGACGTAGAAGATGACATATTCAACGAAATCCTAAAATCACAAATCGTGATGGCCGCATACAGCGCCGATGGTGAAGTGATTGCCGCCACTCAAGTACAAAAACCAGGCGTCCTTGACGCAGTATTTTCAGCCAAAGACGCGGGTAACGCAATTAGTCAAACGCTTGGCGCTATTGTGGAAAGTGACGACGCCACATTTAAGTTATGGGCGCCAACAGCCCAAAATGTCGAACTCGTTATCTATGATGCTGACTTAAAACAAGAAGCGAAAGTTGCAATGACAGCGGACGCGAAAACCGGCATTTGGGCCTCTGAGACTCAAAGTGATGTTGTTGGTAAATTCTATCGCTACCAAGTCAAGGTGTATCATCCAACGACCGGCGTGGTTGAAACCCGCGAAGTTACTGATCCATACTCATTAAGCTTATCGCAAAACTCCCTCTATTCTCAGGTTGTTGATCTTGATTCAGCCGATCTAAAACCAGCTGACTGGGATGATTACACGCCTCCTTCCCTAAAAAAAGATGAAGACCACGTTCTATATGAGTCTCATCTTCGCGACTTCAGCTTCAGTGACAGCAAAGGCAGTGCGGAGTACAACGGTAAGTACCTTGCGCTAACAGAAGCAGAGCGTGAGTCCGTTACTCACCTACAAGCGCTGAAAGACGCAGGTCTAACGACGCTTCACATTCTTCCTGCTTTCGATATTGCAACCGTTGATGAAGATGAAGCAAAACGTGTTGATATTACAGATACCATTGGCAAGTTATGTGAAGTGAACAAAAATGCTTCTGTGTGTGGCAAAGTAGACAATGCCTCTATCATTGAAGATGTCCTTGATGGTTACAAACCCGAAACAGGCGACGCTCAAGCATTGATGAACGATCTTCGCATGCTAGACAGCTTCAACTGGGGTTACGACCCGTTCCACTACACGGTGCCAGAAGGGAGCTATGCGACCGACGCCAATGGTTCTAAACGTATTCTCGAATTCCGTGAAATGGTCAAGGCAACCCATGACATGGATCTAAAATTGATCATGGACGTGGTGTATAACCACACCAACGCGTCAGGGGTCAATGATAAATCGGTATTAGATAAAATCGTCCCTGGGTATTATCACCGTTTGAACGTCAATACTGGCGGCGTAGAAAACTCAACCTGCTGTGATAACACGGCAACAGAAAACCTAATGATGGGTAAACTGATGGTTGATTCTCTTGTGGTATGGGCTGATCAGTACAAGGTTGATGGCTTCCGCTTCGACTTAATGGGACACCAACCCAAAAATGTCATGATTGAAGCCCTTGAACAAGTACGTAAAGTTGATGAAGATACGTTGTTCTACGGTGAAGGTTGGGACTTTGGTGAAGTAGCACAAAATGCCCGCTTCGACCAAGCGACACAAATCAACATGGCCGGAACTGAAATTGGTACCTTCTCTGACCGTCTTCGCGACGCGGTACGTGGTGGTAGCCCATTTGATGGTGGCGTAGACTCCAATGGTGAACACCCAATCCGTTTCAACCAAGGTTTTGGTAACGCCGCGTATCCAAACGAAGAAACCAAAACCGATGCAGAGGCTGTTGCAGGCCGTCTACACAACCAAGATTTGGTTCGTTTAGGTATGGCAGGTAACTTAGCAGACTTTGTGTTACTTGACTCTGAAGGCAATACCAAACTGGGTAAAAACGTCGACTATAATGGCGCGCCAGCCGGCTACACCAAAGATCCATCAGAAAATATTTCTTATGTATCGAAACACGATAACCAAACACTGTGGGACAATAACGCCTATAAGATTGGCACTGGGGTTTCTTCGGCAGAGCGTGCTCGCATGCAAGCAGTATCGCTATCGACTGTCATGCTAGGTCAAGGTATCCCGTTCATTCACATGGGCTCAGAGCTATTGCGTTCAAAATCAATGCAACGCGACTCTTATGACTCTGGTGACTGGTTTAACCGTGTTTACTTCGATGGCAGTGACAACAACTGGAACGTTGGTCTACCTCGCGAAGACAAAGATGGCGCGAACTGGGATCTGATCAAAACGATTCTAACCGATAGCACTGCAAAACCAACCACCGATGACATCGAGCTGACCAAACAGCAATTCTTAGAGCTACTCAAAATCCGTAGTGACAGCGAATTGTTCCGTTTGCCGAGCGCACAAGAAGTCATGGCTCGTGTTGACTTCCGTAACGTTGGAAAAGATCAAACTGAAGGTTTGATTGTGATGTCTATTGACGACGGTAAGAGTGCAGGTGGCGATATCGACACCAAATACGATGCTATCGTGGTCGTTATTAACGCCACAAAAGATGAACAAACACCTAAAATCGCTGGCGCTGAAGGATTTGTATTACACTCCATTCAGCAACAATCCGCGGATGGCACTGTTAAAGAGGCAAGCTTTGCTGATAGTACATTCACGGTTCCTGCATTGACTACCGCAGTGTTTGTTCTTCCTCAAGGTAATGCACAAGGTGCAGGCCTACCTGTTAATACCGAAAACAAAGACGTTTCAGCCATTCCGCCGTACGGCGACACCAAGGTTTACGTTCGTGGCGGAATGAATGGCTGGCTTGTGGATAGCGACCCGCTTGTGGATAGTGCCTGGGAAATGACATTCCTGAAAAATGGTCGCTACTCACTCACCACCGTTGTCGAAAAAGGTGAATATGACTTCAAATTTGGTGATAAAGACTGGAACCCTGTGAATATTCCGTGTACTTGGGCAGAACAAGCCGAGGATTCAATTGATTTAGGTACGGAAGGTAACTGTAAGCTCAATGTTGCGGAAACGGGTAAATATACCTTTATTTTCGATGCGCTTCATATGCAAAATGATGATATCGAAAAACCGACTATTTCGGTTGTGAAGGCAGCTGATGCACCTACATTTGGAGATACAGCACTGTTCTTACGCGGCACCATCACAACATGGGATACACCGGCTGCAGATTCTCCTGCAAAGTTCGACTATATCGCAGATGATGTTTACTCACTCGATATGGAATTTAAAGCGGGCACCTATCAAATGAAAATTGCTTCAGCAGACTGGGATGCAAATAATAAAACCACAAATTTCGGTGGGGATAAAGGCAGTGCTATTGAACTAGACGCTGAGTTTGCGATGGCAGTAGGAGCAGGCAGCTCAGACATTGCAATTACTCTTCCTGAAGAAGGCAGCTACAACTTTCATTTTAACGCAGCCGATAAGACAGCACCGATACTAACTGTAACGGCAAACTAAACTAACACGTTCAGTGTTTGGCTATTAAAGGGAGGGTAATACCTCCCTTTTTCTATCGTGAAATAAACGCTATTCATCAGTCGCCATCTAGTTCATCAAACACAAACTCTTAACTTTGAGTCGGCCTCACACCCCTTATCACCTTTTGAACAGCTATACTCCCACGATACCTAATGGGATGGTAGCAACGAAATGACAACAAACTCTCCCCCCGAAACACGCCGACCTAAAGTCGCAACAACGCCTTGGGGTATTGCACTCGTGGCTGGCATTGGCAGTGCTTTATGTATTGCCATTTTAGCGTTCATTGATGAAGTCGGGCACGGTGACTATACACTTATTGCACCCTTTGGTGCGACGATGGTTTTAGTGTTTGGCGTGCCTAAAAGCCCTTTAGCTCAACCAAAGAATGTCATTTTAGGTCATTTGACGACAGCGATTGTTGGCATTGTAGCGGCCAACCTATTACCCGTTGACTACTGGTCCATAGGGCTTGCGGTTGGTATTGGGATCTTTTTTATGTTGCTCTTTAACGTGACCCACCCTCCGGCAGGAGGCAACCCCATTTTAATCATGATGGGGGGCCATACGAGTATTCTCTTCGCCGTAAGCCCAATTTTGACTGGCACAATCTTAATTGTGATTATTGCATTGCTTTATCATGCATTTGTATCTCGCCTCGAATACGCGTGGGTAAATAAGCCTAAGGAGGAGCGTTAATGTATCGCAAAGTACTTTATGCATTAGATATTGAGTCTAAAGAAAACTTATTGAAAGCCAAGGCCGTCGCAGATCAATTAAATACAGAGTTCCATATAGGATACGCCACTAATCTTGGTGAGGTTTACACAGATAATCAGATATATTTTGGCGATGAGCTAGGTAACGCCTTGAGCGAGCATGCAAAACAAAATGTTGTAAATCAAATTTCAACGCTTATTCAAGCAACGGATATCGCTCAAAAGCAAGTCCACATTGTCGATGGCCCGATTGGAATGGCAATAGATCACCTAGCACAGCAGCTAGATGTCGACTTGGTGATTGTCAGTCATAGCCACCCGCACTTTCATCTTCTTGTAAAACCTGACACCTTGATTCGTATGGCTGCTCATTGCGATGTCTTAAGCCTGAGAGAGCAATAGGTCACTCGATTGATAGTGCGAATATTTTAATCAAAGAAAGACTCAAACAGCAACGCTAGAGAGTTAACAGTGGGTAGGTTACCACATTGAAGAAAGATCGCGGTTCTAGAAAGCACTGAGTGTTTTCATTTAAAAGCACCAGATATAAAAAAGCCTCAGCATTTCTGCTGAGGCTTAAATATGGCAGGGGTGGAGAGATTCGAACTCCCAACACGCGGATTTGGAATCCGCTGCTCTGCCAATTGGAGCTACACCCCTGTTGATTCGTATTTTATGAGACGACTCTCTGAATAAGTGGCGGAGCGGACGGGACTCGAACCCGCGACCCCCGGCGTGACAGGCCGGTATTCTAACCAACTGAACTACCGCTCCACACGGTCTCTGTTTAAAGTCTTATCTCTTAAGCGCTTCAAGCAGATGAATGTTCAAAGCCTGGCGATGTCCTACTCTCACATGGGGAAACCCCACACTACCATCGGCGCTAATTCGTTTCACTTCTGAGTTCGGAATGGAAATCAGGTGGGTCCAAATCGCTATGGTCGCCAAGCAAAATTCTTGCTTTTACTTTCAGCTTCTTCTAAAAACTGAAGGCAAAAAATTCGGAAAGCCGTTAATGCGTTCTCTACACATTCAATCGTTCTTAATCGAGTCCATCAAAACCCTTTGGGTGTTGTATGGTTAAGCCTCACGGGCAATTAGTACAGG
>NZ_JABAIK010000017.1 GCF_012641465.1 Vibrio agarilyticus | reverse complement strand
TGCTAAGAGACGGCGCAATGTGGAATAAAGATAGCGTCAAAAATTAACTATTGACGCCATAGTCTCTTGTTGAACGAAGCCGCTCCGCGGCAGAAACGAATAAGCACCAACAGTCATACTCTTTAGTAACACCATCATGTCGGTGGTGTGCTACTGGAGAGAACTCTATGACCCCGTCTGAAAAAGAGCGCTTTGACGCCTTATATCAACAACATCTTACCCAACTCAAGCTTCAAGGTAAGCGAGCCAAAACCATCTCTGCATACTCTCTTGCTGTGCGACGTATCACCGAGTACTTTGATCGGTGCCCTGATACTTTGACCATTGAAGATCTGCGACGATATTTCAGCCAACTGATTGGTCAGGTTTCCTGGAGCACAATTAAACTTGACCGCTGTGGGCTTCAATTCTTCTACAAACATACGCTCAACAAGCAGTGGGAATGGATCGGAATCATCAAACCTCCGAAAGTAAAACGTCTCCCGAATATCATTTCTCCTGAGCAAGTCGCTCAGATTATTAACACCACCCGAGAACCCCGTTACCGAGTGTTATTCTTAACGTTATACACGATGGGACTGCGGATTAATGAGGCTCTCAATCTCACCATCTCTGATATCGACAGTCACAATATGCAAGTCCATGTTCGTTATGGAAAAGGCGGTAAAGATCGACTGGTGCCACTCCCTCACAGAGCGCTTCACGCCTTACGCCGATACTGGTGTACACACCGACATCCCAAACTGTTATTCCCAAGCAAAGGCAAGTGTTGTGATGTCGCGTTTAATGATCAAGGAGCACAAAAAGCACTTAAACAGGTTGTACAGGAATGTGGTATTCATAAGCGAATTACCCCTCACTCACTCCGACATTGCTTTGCAACCCATCTCCTAGAGCAAGGGCTTGACCTGCGTTCGCTGCAAATCCTTCTTGGCCATGCGAGTTTAAATACCACGGCTCGTTATACTCAACTCACACAACTCAAGTTACATGATGCTAATCAAGCTCTCAATCAACTGGCTGACCGCCTGCATCTCGACTGGGAGTTGACCGTATGAGCACTTTTATCGACTTGTTGCGCCAACATCGTCACGAGCTTGAACAAGACTATGGTCATCACTTTAACAGCGATATCAAGCGAGCCATCTCCGCCATGTTACGGTGTAAAACAGAGAAACAAGGACTCTCACAGTGGTATTGCTTCCACTGCCACCATGACGACCGTCTCACTCTTTCGTGTGGAAATCGTCACTGCCCGCAATGTCAGCATCGTACAACATCAGACTGGCTTGAAAGGCAGAAAAGTAAGCTGCTTCCTGTTCATTACACATGGTAACCTTCACATTACCTTATGAACTGAGAAGCTTAGCTCGCTCTGCTCCCCGAGCACTTTATCAAACCATGTTCCGCGTGGCTTCATCAACGTTAAAAGACTTTGCTCACAGACAAACCCAAGGAGAGCTGGGATTTACTATCGTCCTTCATACACACAGCCGAAAGCGAGAGCTGCATCCTCACTTGCACGTTATCGTTGCGGGAGGGCAATATGATGCAAAGAGGCATCAGTGGTTTAAAGGGAAAAAGAATTACCTGTTTAATGAGTTCGCCCTCGCCAAAGTCTGGCGTGCCCGAATGCTAGAATCCATCAATCAAACAATACCTGCGGTTTTACCCCGAGATGTTCCCTCAAAATGGGTCGTAGACTGTCGGTGTGTTGGGTATGGGTTACCTGCTCTGCAATATCTATCGCGCTATCTCTACCGTGGAGTCTTGCCAGACAAAGACATCAAATCTGTCACAGAGAATGAAGTCGCTTTCGAATATGTAGATGGCAAAACGAAACAACGAAGATCCCGAACACTTCCGATAACACAGTTCCTATGGTTGATACTTCAACATGTTTTACCAAAAGGTCTTCAGCGAGTCAGAGACTATGGTTTTCTTCGCGGAAACGCCCATCAACTCTGCCTACAAATCCAGTTACTATTTTTATCTGCGAGCGAACTTTACCGCCCTGTATCTAGGACAGCACAGCAAAAAGTGTTACGTAGTTGCCCTTGTTGCCATCATGAAATGGCTTGTGTTGGAGTCAGCCGACCGAGTTAGCCGAAAGGCAAAAAGAATAAGGATAATGAAGACGGCCATGACTGAGGAGTCGCCTATGAATAGAGCCTAACAGACTGCCACAGCTACAGGTGTGAAGCTATCAGGCCTCACATCATGACACCGTTCGCTTCAAGAAAAGTCACATCTTATCTAAACGATAAACCCATCAGACACAATTTACATATAAAGAAGAGGCTCGGGCTTGTTCAACTCTGAATAAAGCTGTCGGCTGCGCGACAGCTATTCTTATTTGTTAGAACTAATTCACAAAGTATGTGATAAGCCCTAAAACAGCAGACAACAGCCCTAGAGATAATGTCAATGATTCCTTTGCCACTTTCCTTAACCCAACTTCATGTGGTTCATTTGGTTTAACACTGAGCATGACAACATCTTTGGTAAATTTCATAACAACAGAAACTGCTAACTGGGAGAAGCACTTCTCAAGTTTTGCGATGGGATAAGGCAATAATGCTGTACAGATAAATGTAGAAAAAACAAAAAGCAACCTAAGCTCCTCAAAGTCTAATGATGTGCTTTCCGATACTTTAAATGGTACCGGTATGTGACTTATAAACTGTGGAAAGGAGTTATATACGACAAATGGTGCGATAATTAAAAAGTAAACCATATTATCTTTGTAATCGAACTGCCGACCCCTACCATGTCAAGACATATATTTCGCGTTCATTTTGTGAGCAAAATAACACACAAGCAAGTAATGACAACGTTTGCGTTGATTTTTTGACCACATTTCATTAGGTTTTGATAAACAATCGCCTAAAAACGGTCACTTATCGGCCACCATTCTAAAGTTTCTATAGAGGACTTAATCCGATTGTTATTTTAGTTGAACAGAATTGACGGAGCAACGAACATGGACGAACTTAGACGATTTCATCAAGAGATTTTGGCGCAAGCCCACTGGCAGCCGATAAGTTTGGATCGGCTGATCGCCGATGACATTCTCGACACTTTGTTCGCAAAAGCTCATCCTTCTTCCATACTCCGAAATCAGGCACAAGCGACGCCAAATAATCAATATTTATTCAATTTCCTTGCGATGCAATCGCCTGTCATTTGCTACCCATTTCGGCGTCATTATCGGTATTTAGCCGGCGCCTTTACAGTGGAAAAGTGGACGCAAGCAATCGCCGAACAACAATTAGATCCGGACACTCAAATGCCGATGTTTGTGTTCAAAAAAAAACCAAGTGAAGCAATCCGGCGTCAAATCATTCAGTTCGATTTAACCAACAATCTAATGGATAAGTGTTTCGTCAACGACACCAAGAAGCTGAGTTTCTTACTTCGCGCGTGGTTTAAAAAAGACCAAGGTGCGCGCAGCATTTTTCAATCTCAAGAGTGGTTATTGTTATACCCACATCTTAATACATCGGCAAAAACAGCTGCATATTTATCCATTTCAAAAAAAGACTTCTAGTATCTTTATGAGTGAAATTTTAGAAAAAAACATTGCCGATATATTAGATCATGCGCCTCTAGAGGTGGTGAAAATTTGGCAACAAATTGCCATCGATATTGAGTGTCCAGAAGATTTACGCGCGCTCAAATTTGTGATTCATGCGTTGGAAAGCTGCGCAAACTTTAAGCCTCATGACTTTGCTCAAACCTTTAATATTCCGATTGAACATGTCAGTGCACTCTTTGTACCTTTCTCCCATATTGATACAACCGAATACCCTGAATACATGACGGCAACATTAGCGAAAGGGACAAAAAGTGAACGCCCCATTTATGCGTTACTCCATCAACTCAATGCGATAGTTGACCGTTATTTAGCCAATGTGCTGCTGGTTTTTCTTGATCATTACTTTTCCAACGAAGCAAAAATCAAAAATTACAACCGTGACTACCAAATATTTTCCGCAATACGCTTACTTTATACCGATGAGAAATTTGACCGAAGTTGTCTATCTCATACCAACCCAAATGATATTGGGCAAAATTTAGCCGCATACAAAACCCACCTTCTTGGACTTGAGGAACAAGAGAATCATCGACAAATGCTCCCTCACGTTCGTGAATTGATCCATTTTTATCATCTCAGTTGGAAAGTAAAAGCTACTCGGCAACGAAAAAATGCCCAAACTATTCGCAGTGCTTATCGTCGCGATAAACCAGAGCGTATTATTGGCAGCTCATTATTAACGACGTTTTCATTGAAAACTAAACCGGGGGTTTTTCATGAAACCCATTTGGAAAATGGTGTCTCGATTGCTGAGGATTTTCCGCCACTTTGTGTCATTAATATTGATCCTTCAACAAAGAAAAAACCGTCTCATGAATTACCCGACTACTCTGTGTTGCGCGATAAGCATAAAGAAAAAGCAAAAGCCCACAACGTTCAGCGCTCTGTTCGGCAAGCGCATAATATATCGCTCCTCGCGCGTACTGTATTGCAAGCGCATGAGTTGACTTATTTATGGCAAGAGCTCTATTCCACACGCCCTGGAATTCTCAATAATATTAATAAACGTTTTATTCGCTTGGTAATCACGATTTGTCTCATGTTTACCCGTGAATTAGAAAGCACTTTGCAACTTCAGGTGGCATATTCTGAAACCGAGGTTGATGACGGATTCCTTATTACATCGACACACGCCATGTATCTCTCGTCTGTCGCGCCAACCGCTCAGCGTACCAAGCACAAAGAGAATCCCCACTTACTCAAAACCGACGGAAGGATTGCCATGCTCTTACCGACAGCGCTTCACCAGCAATTGCATGGATGTAATTTTCCGGTAGGTTCATTAAAAAGTCATATTGGCGGTGTTGAAAAAGTGCGCAAGGCCATTGATCAGTTGTTGGCAACCATCAATAAAAAGCACGCTTGCCAAATTAGCCTCAAACGCATAGAAAACCACTTAAAAAATGACGTTGTCTCGCGTGAACAGTTCGACCCGGTATTATTAGAGCCACTTAGCGGCAGCCAAAGTTATTACAATCGTTCGCCACGCCATTATGCCTGGTATCACACCGAGGAGTTCGCCAAAAAAGTCGCGCTTCTTTGGCATCATACTTTTGGGCTTCCTGCCGAGGCGCCTCGTGTCAAAGTGAGTTCTAATAATGATAGTTCCACAACGCAAATAGGCTTTGGGTCGGAATTTACCCCCACACTTGAGGTGCTACAAAGTTTAGTCAATGAACTAGAAAGCGAACTCGACTGGTGGTCTGCATTTGAGGCTAGCCAATCGCTTGATAATGTACTGGCTTATCACAACGCATATACTCTCTACACGGTGTATATGTTGCTCTCGGCTACGGGTTATCGTGCCGTTTCTAATCCATTACCCACATTCAGTTTTGCGTTGATGCGACACAACGCGATTTGCATTTCAGACAAAGACAACTCCGTGACCTTTGCCCACATGCGAGTGATCCCTTGCCCAAGCGTGTTGAAATCCCAACTCGGAATGTATCAAACGCACCTGGATGCTCTCGCGCGTTTGCTGGCACACAACTTTCCGTTTGAATCAAACCAGTTTTGCTGGCACCGCTCTCATCTGCGCTTTGTGACGATGACGTCGAAAAACGCGCGTCTTGATTGGCACATATCGGCCAAAAACTCACAAAGAAATGATGGGTTGTTTCTCTTCTTTAAAAAAAAGCCTGATGAGCCCTATCGTTCCACCAATGCATACCCAAGCAGCATCACTAACATGTCATCTCATTTACCTTCCCTGCCACTTAACTTCGGTCGTCACTATCTCAGACACTATTTGCAGCAACACGATGTTCATCAAGAATTGATCAAATTTCAGATGGGTCATTGGGTCACCGGGGAAAATCCTTTGGAAGAGTTTTCATCACTTTGCATGCAAGAAGCTATAGAAGCCTTGTTACCTACTCTCGATACCATGCTGTCAGAGATAGGTTGGCAAGCACGCCCTTCATTACTGACGAGAAAACGCGTATGAACCAACTGCAACGTTTGCCAATGGATGGGCTCAAGGCTCAGTTCGAAACCCTGACCCTCAAGGAGCTTGAGCAAGGACTGGCGCCGCTGCATTCGTCGCCTAGTGGACAACAGCCACTCATCTCGCTCCCTAATGACAGTGAAAGCGAGCGGCTAAAAGTGATCGACAAAGTGTATGCGTACGTGACAAGCCATGCTCGCTACCAAGACAATCAGATCACCGCAAAGTCCTTGCGTGTAATACAAAGTAAGCTGATCAATGATGAAAAACATGGGCCTATTTTTCGCCTAGTATTGAATCTTCTGCTGTTTTTTATCGAAAAACAAACCGGGATCCGAGCGCCAGAAATCGGCACAACCGTGATGCTCAAGCAGCCGTTGCCCACTCTAACCCCAGACGTTTTTTTTCAGTCCGAATTGGCTGATGCGATCTATCAGTTAATTGAGTCCAACCAGACTCTGGGGGCCTATCTTGACGAACCAGAAAATAATGTAGCTTATCTCTGTTTGTGGTTGATGTTAAAAGAGGGGATCACTCGAGAAAAAGACCTCCATGCCCTGCTAGCTAACCAATCATCCTTGTATCGTTTGAATAGCGATTGGTGTTACCAAAACAAACACCACCGCCAATGGCTGTCTAAAAAAGCCACCTTGCTGCTCAGCGTCTGGTTTCAACACCAGCGACCTCGCATCCGCTCTTTAACCTCAACCATTCATCGTTACTTAGCGCAACATAACCTTTTGAGTTATCGTCATCCACTCGGGTTGCTGTTGTTAAGACAAATGTTTAAATTAGAGTACGTGATGGTGCGAAGTAGCGTCGAATACAAGATGTTTATTGGTGCAATCACCTCGACTGCATTATCGGATAATGCGATGACGCGCCTGATGAGTAACACGCCAATCCAAAACCACCGACCACCTAAAACCAAATTGGTGGCAACGGTGCGGCAGCAGCGTCATTGGCGCTCAGGCTTCACACCAAATCAAGCGGCATTGCGTCAGCGAGTGCCTGCCGATATCGAGGAGATCGCGCCATCCAAACAAATTCAAATCATTCGCCGTTTCACCCAAAAGCTGACCAGTGCTCCCCCGCAAAAAATAAGCCGTGTCTCAACAGAGGTGTTAAAAGAGCTGCAAAACAAGCTTGAGGACAAATCTCGCATTCGTTCACGTCCTTTTTGCTGGTTGCTACTCGCGTGGCTATACCATCTTTTGAAAAATGGCGGCAAATTTAAATCTCACCTGAGGTTAAAAACGGTGGCCAAATACATTAACGGAGTCAGTGTGCCTTTTATTACTGAATTCGCTGGGTGCGATCCTGAGCAAATGAATGAACTCGACTGGGCTGAGAAATTAAACTTGGTGATAGAGTCGATCTCGTCGCCGCAAGCCAAAGCGTTTGTCGCCTATTTTGCAGAGTTTCTGATTGATAGTGAACTGGTGCCGGAACTGTGTTTGTCTGACATCGATTTACCCGCCGCTGAGCACAATGCAGACGCCAACATCATTACCCACATTGAAGCCGAACGTGTACTGAAATGCCTCCAACGCTCCAAACACCCAAGGGCCGAGCTGGCACGGCTGCTGTTTACGTTTGGCTTCTATCTCGGTCTGCGGCGCAATGAGATACGAGGATTACAATTTAAAGATTTTCATCATAACCAAGAGCTTCACCATACGTTGCACGTCCGGCCCAATAAGTATCGACTCTTGAAGTCGACCGACGGCTCGCGAAATTTACCTATCGAGACCTTGCTCCCAGCGCCCAACTTTAACGAGATGATGGCATTTTTAGAGACGACAAAACTCAAGCACATGGATCGCGCCACGCCCATTTTCCATGCGTTCAGCGACATTCAAATCAATGAAGCATTTGTACTGGTGACCTCAGTGATGCGGGGTGTTACAGGTGATGAAACACTGCGTTTTCACCACTGCCGTCACTCATTTTGTAACTGGACACTGTGCCTGTTATATCAAGTCAATCAAACTGGCAAGTGGCCTTTTCTTTGCCATGACTACTTCAGTGCCGAGCAAGCACAAGCGCTACGTGCACGTTTAGGGATCGCTAAAAATACTCGAAAGCAGTTTTGGGTCGTCAGTGAATTACTTGGACATGCTTCGCCAAGTACTACGATTTCGTCTTACTTTCATTTGGCGGATGTATTTCATCGCAGTTTCTTTGCTACCCATCTTCCAGAGCCGTTTGCGGTGCGAAAAGTTTGGGGTCAACGCACGCCGCTTGATGCGTGTGGCAACCCTATTTTAAAACCGACTCAGCAAACCGAATATGCCGAGCTACAACCGCCGGAAGTACGCTTTGATGCGGTCACAGAACCTTTTGATGTGAGCCAACTTGAACCATCACAGGCACAACCGGTTAGCGAATCGCTCACGATCATCGACGTTTGGCGCGTGATCCGCCGCGCAGCTGAAGGTCAAACACCAGAGATCATCGCCAATGACTTATCTTTGTCGCTGCCTAACGTACACAATATCCTTATTTTTGAACAAGACACACGGGAATACACGCAGCGATTTTCGAAACACCCGGCCAAAGCTATGGTTAACTACCATGCACTAGATACGTCAAACATCAAAGAATTGGAGCAATGGATACGGGCTTTTCACCATCATGAAAATGCGGTTAAACAAACGCTCAAACTGCCACTATTGCAAAAATCTATTGAAACCTTCGTAGGGGCCAAGGACGCAAAAATTCGTACTCACGATAAGGATGTCGCGCTAACGCTTTTAAAAATGCTGACCATGTTAGATATGCCCAATCAGATCATTGAAGTAAAATGGTATATGACAGCAGAAACCATCACCTCAACGGCGCAACTCACACCATACTTGAAACACATCGATTTTTGGAAAACGGCATTGGTTCAACATCTTGGGATGAGCGAGCAGCACTTTTCTATTTTGCTGCCACATACCCATAAAATGCTTAAGGCACATTTTGCCATCAAAGCACACACAACGCTCAGTGATGATGGTAAATATCTCAAATACAAAGCGCCTGGTTATGTCTCAATTGAGGTTAAACAAACTCGTTTTGTCTCAGACGCACTCAAACCAAACGATGCTAAGAGTCGTCCGAGAAGGCGAAAGTCATTTGTGAGTTTTTTGAGGTTGTTGGTGATCTATTTAAAAGCTGCAAGCTAGCACACTCAAACTGACCCGCAGTGGACGCAAGCGACACCAAAACTATCCTCAGTTAAACTGTTGAAACGCTGAAATAATACGCTCTTGGAACCATCTAAAAAAGAAGTGGTATAACACATTTGGACCTTCTCCCTGTCAATAGGTCGCATTACCGGCCTTTGGCTGTTCAAGCAACCAAACCAAGTCGAACAGGAACATCAGTCACTTTCGCTGCTAAGCCGGTTGTTTACGACAGACACATATTAAGGTTATCTTCCTAGGGCCTCATGGTTGCCTGTGGTTGATGCGCAGGGTCAGATTAAACCTCCACCCTAGTCATGCATCGTTAAACCCAGGGTGGCACTATTCAAACAAAGGGCTCAATCTCGCTTGTCGCCTAAATTGACCCGTTATATTTAGACTCACGTTGGATGGAAGTAACTGATATAAAACAACCAAAAAAATGCACAGTAAGCGTTTTGAATTATCCAGCATCGCTCGCAACGATTAAACAAACAGAAATTTACTTATCTGGTACATACTCAACTACGTCTTCAATTTTACATTCAAAGAAACGACACAACGCCTCCACTGTCGTCATACTAGTGTTATAGCCCTTATTGTTGGCTATTTTAGACATAGCTGAACTTTGGATCCCAACCTGTTCGGCTAAATAACTCAAAGTCACTTTCCTTCCGTTATGAAGAGGCTTCCGCTCCATTAATTCCTTTACTCTATAGACAATCAATTTGATATTCCAAATTAGAACTAAAAATGTCTTGATAAGACGGATATTGACCCCTATTATTTGTCTTGTGAAGACGAAAGGAGGTCAAATGCACCAGTCACTATTAACAGCAAGAGAACTCGCAGAGCGCATCAAATTTAGCGCCAACTATATCAATTCGACTCTGCGAGACTCTGTTTTCATCGAAGGTAAGCACTACGTTCGACCGTTCAATGGTAGAAAAATTCTCTACATTTGGGAAGAAGTTGAAGCAGAATTATATCAATCTGCGACACGAAACCTTCACTATATTCCTATGGCTCGAGGGAGGGTTTGTCATGGGTAGCGTCAATTCTCGTAATGGTAAGCTTTACATCGATTTCCGTTATCAGGGTGTGCGATGTCGCGAACAAACCGCTCTGCCGGATACGCAAGTTAATCAACGCAAAATACAAAAGCTGCTGAAACAACTTGAGGCGGACATGCGATTGGGTTGCTTTGTTTACTCCGAGTATTTCCCCCAATCCAACAAAGCCGCTTCTTTCGCAAAACAAGACCGCGAAGCTCAAAAAAATAAACAAGCGTTACTGGGTAACTACAAAACAGCGCTGCAAGAGCTTCAAGGCATCGAGACAATTTTATTCGAAGATTTTGCGCAGGAATGGTTTGACGAAAACTCGGTGCGTTGGAAGCAAAGTTACCAAGACAGCATGAAAGTCTATCTTTGGTCCTATCTGGTGCCACATTTTGGCGAGTATGAGGTGGGTCGGATCTCAAGGCCTGATATTCTCAAATACCGCGCATCACTGGTTAAGCCTCGCGACGATGGCAAGGTGCTCTCTGCAGAGTTTATTAACCACGTAATGACCCCTCTACGCATGATTTTAGCGGAAGCGGCTGATCGTTATGAATTTCGCTCCACCTTTGAGAACATCAAACCGCTGCGTGTTGAACGAAGGAATGTGAATCCGTTTGATTTAGATGAAGTGAATCGCTTTTTGTCAGCAGTGCGATCTGACTATAAAAACTACTTCACTACCCGTTTCTTTACAGGTATGCGAACCTCCGAAATTGACGGTTTGAAATGGAAATACGTCGACTTGAAACGCAGGCTGATCTCCATTCGGGAAACCCATGTTCAGGGGCGCCAAGAAACCACTAAAACCACCCGCTCTACCCGTGATATTTTGATCTCGTCTGTGGTATTGAAAGCGCTGGAATCACAATGGCAAGTCTCTGGTGATAAGGAGTTTGTGTTTTGTAATGCCGCAGGTAAGCCGCTTGATAAAGGGAATATTCGCGACCGGATTTGGAAACCGACCCTTGAACGTCTAGGCATGCCCTACCGCCGCCCTTACGAAACTCGTCATACCGCTGCAACTTTATGGCTGGCTGCTGGCGAAGCGCCAGAGTGGATTGCTCATCAAATGGGACACACCACGACTAAGATGTTGTTTGATGTTTACAGCCGATATGTACCCAACTTAACCCGCCAAGACGGCAGCGCCTTTGAGAAGCTGTTAGGCCAAAGCATGAACACGGAGGATAATTCATGAACTATTCCCCTTTAGCAGTGCACTGTGTCAGTCTGTGTTGCGATATCATGCAGAATCCCCAATTCCAAACCTTGTCGCATGATGAAATTGATCATTTCTACCAAGAAGTCGTTGAGCTTATTAAAACCCGCACCGAGGTCTGGTCTCATTACCATTCCAATCAACCTGAGTTTGTTGATTCGGTGGCGCTCGGTGTGATTAAGGCTCTGCACATGATGAAAAAGAGGCCAGAAGCCCGCGATGCCACATGGTTGTTAGCGGCAATGCAATCGCGGATTGATTCCTCCCTGAAGATGCATTCCTAGTTGTTAGCAGCAGTATGACTCGGCAGAAAAACGAACACCAAATGAGTAGCGTATTACTGGACTTTGTTGCGCAAATCGATGGAACTAAACCAATAGCTTACGATCTGATCGGCTACATTCATTCACTCTGTAGCATCATGCCGGCGGCGTTTTTCAAAATAGCTCTCATCAATCGTGGTTCTCTGACTTTTTTGATTGACGAAGAAGCGATGAGTAATTGGAAACAAGGAAAGCCAAACAAGCGTGGGAGACCTCATGTTTTCAGGGAGTTAGCCATCACAACGGCTCTGATTCTTTTCAATGCCACTGCGTGCTTCGTAAGGCTTTATGGATTTCGTTTTTCAGCTTGCTCAGCTTCCATTGCGCTGCCCGCACTACAGTTGCATCAGCCATCGAGTCAAAGACGTTGATGTGAGTTTCAAAACAAAAACCAAAGGACCGATTCAGCACCTTGCTATCGATCCTAATGGTCTTAAAGTTTATGGTGAGGGTGAGTGGAAAATAAAAAAACATGGCACGGATGGTAAACGCAGAATGTGCTGGAAATTACATATCGCAATCGATACGAGTACACGCGAAATTATTGCCGCAGAATTGAGCTTATCTTCGGTCACTGATGCGGAGGTGCTGCCAAATTTGATTACGCAAACGCGGCGAAAGATCCTTAACATATTGAATGATGGAGCTTATGACACAAAGGGGTGTCACGCAGCAATCGGCATTAAACGAGCTGTAGCGCTCATTCCTCCAAGAGAAGGCGCAGCATTCTGGGAGCAAGGTCATCCAAGATGGCTTAGCCGTGGGTTGTTAAAAGTTATACGGTTCAAACAAACATTGGAAAGAACGGTATGGCTACCACAATCGTTCACTATCCGAGACAGCGATGTATCGTGTAAAACAGTTGCTTGGTAAAGGGTTAAGTCTAAGAAATTGCAACGTACAAGCTGGTGAAACCTATGTGATGATCAAAGCATTGAATAAGATAACAGGGCTTGGTATGCCTAAAACTTGTCGTATTGACTGACGATCAATCCAAGCAGGGCTGCTCGGTTTCGAAAACGAATTACGCAACAACAAAACCATACAAACAACGCTGACCCATATAGATTGACAAGAAAAACACACCTTGAATTCAATGATAAAAACAAAAAAACAGGCAAAAGCGAGTTACCCGAAAATATTAAGAATGATTAATTTTATTAGAATCAAGATCATGACGCTTTCCAATAACCAAACTGCTCACGAGTCTCCCCCGGCTACATACGACTAACATCTCCAACAAGTTAAATACATAGGTAAACTGCAAACCAAGAAAGACTACAAGCATAGATCAGCTGCATGATGAGTTTAGCGGAAGCAAGCCGACTGCTCTTCAACATCAAGGTAACGATTATAAGTAATAAATTGAGACAAGTGCGTATGTGCGAAGCAAATACAATGTGCCCTACCGCGGGACTAAGCCGTCAAGAGTCGTTACCAATCTATGCATAAATATTTAAATAGGTCTAACAAAAAAACAAATTTGGTTTACCAACATAAATCACAGTTTTAGAGCTGACAGTATGTTAAATTTATATGGCATGCTTTGATATTATTGATAAGTTAAAGCGAAACATTGGCACTAAATAAAATCATAAGTCAATATAATTTCAAAATTTCATTTATTGTTTAACATTGAAATCGATTTCGTTTTTTCTATCAAGGTAATTAACATAGATTACCCTGGAAAATTAAAAGGATTATTTAGTTTTGTTAGTTAAAGTTTTTTCTGATATCATTTATATTGCCAGAGGGCTAGGGATAATTCTCGTCGTGATTGGGCATTATATGTGGCATCCAAACTGGATCTGGTCTCCTTACTTATTTCACATGCCCCTTTTCTTTTTTATTGGAGGCTTGACAGTTACTCCTTTTAAAAAAATTTATTATGGAATAAGAAAACTTTCCATCGAATTATTTATTTATTATATACAATGGTATGTAATTATTGCAATCATTACATATTTCATTACGCAAACATGGAAGACAAGCATTATTTTTAACTTAGGAACAGGAATTGATTTCTTTATCTTCCCTTGGAAACACAACAACCACAACAATTCACTTTTTATGGTTGGATGGTTCATTATTGCCTACTTCTCCACATCAGTAATCTTCAAAATAATACTCACTAATATAAAACCAGAAACATCAAAAATTAATATGCTTATCTTCGGTGTTACTCTTGGTATAACTGGAATTGAAGTTATATCCCCATATTACCACACGAATAAAACGTGGTGGGTCAATGTTATTTGCCAAGTATGTGTCGGAATAATGTATTTCTCTATTGGTTACTGTCTGCGAGATAAAATCGGAAAAATAATAAAATTTAGCGTTGGATTACTTAGTGCATTTATTCTAGGCTTATTAGTTTTTTCTGGTATTGCTCATGAGTTGGGAATGTCATGGAGTCAGTACCCCGATGGCTTCTTGGTTCACCTAGCGACCTCATTACTTGGAATTGTTTCAGTACTTTCTTTCGCAAAAAAATTGAATAAAACGATTTTAAAAGGTCACTTAATCATGATTGGACAATTCTCTAAGTCAATAATGACCTTGCACATACTTTGGTTAGTAATTACAGGTTTATGTTTGGGCTTTATCGGAATCGTCGATATTAATAAAATTTCTGCGCTACATCATGAAGTTAACCTTCCCCTCTCTATTATTTACATTATCATGAGCTTATATGGTTCAATTATTACTGCCAAGATATTGAAAATGAGGTGAACATCACTATTAATTTGATACAAATTCAACTAGCCTTAAATTAAATCGGCGCTAAAAGCGCCAATTTAAAAATTCAGCTGGCTAAATGTGGGTTTATTGCTAACAGACGATCTTTTACAACCCCTTGCACCTTAGAAATTACATTTTTCATAATGACTGGTGGATATGCAGAATCAATATCTTTACTTATTTCAGAATGTACGCAATTCATATAAGTACTATGTACAATAGTACCGATATTGATTTTAGAAATCCCCAAAGTAATTGCTTTTTGGATATCCTCATCAGGAATACCTGTACCTCCATGAAGCACCAATGGATGTGAGATGGAGGCGGCAATTTCTCTCAAACGGTCGAAATGAATTTTCGGCTGCGTTGAAGTAAAACCATGAGCAGTGCCTATACCAACTGCAACGATGTCTGGATTAGCTTCTTCACAGATAGCAACAACATCGGAAACAGATGCTAAAAAATCTCTCTCGAATTTAGCTTCGACCCCACGGCCCATAATTTTTCCAATTTCAGCCTCCACTGTAACACCGGCGCTACGAGCATAGTTTACGACTTCACGTGTCATAGCAATATTAGTTGCTAGGTCGAAATGAGAACCATCAATCATCACCGAATCATAGCCATCATCAATCGCTCGCTTACAAAGATCGACAGAAGTACTATGATCTAAGTGCAAATAAATTTTGTTTTTTGCTATATTTTGAAAGCCGTCAATCATCTTACGGCAAAGATATGTCGTGTTAAGCGCTGCAACAGGAGGATAAGTCATCGCCATAAATGGTAAATCGAGTTCATTCGCTGCAAGGGTAACTGCGTGAAGATCGTAAATATCATTTATATTAAAGCCAGCTAAACACCGACTATCTTTACGATATTGATTAAGTAATTCCGTTAGGTTAGTTGTCATAATCTTATCCCATTCTAGTATTCTAATTTTTTTGCAATGCCACGGCCCGTTATTTTAGCTGGTGTTGCTTTAAGCTCTTCAATTCCAACCCAATAATTAAATTCTTCTAAGTCCTCTAATAAGTGTCCTCGAGACACAATCCAGTGATGATCCATGCCATAATTCAGGATGGAACTAGTTATCGATTTAGAGCACAAATGTTTAGGAGCAACTTCACCATAACAGCCTCTATAGCGCATCGGAGAATCAACAATGTCCCCCTCAAATGCAAACATCGTCGATGCATGAGGATATTGATATTTTGCAATCGTGACGGGGCCTTTTTCTTGAAGAAATTCAAAGAGCATGCCGTAAGAAGTTTCAGGATCGTAGTTATCTAGAATACTATGATTACGTATTTCTATTTGTGTTCCTTCACGCACTAATTTGGTCGATGAGCCACCACAGTGCCACATACCTACTTTATTTTCTGCATGATTAACATAGGAGAAATCCATTAAAGTAGGTAGACCTTGACTCAAAGATAATTCATTAACAATTACCATTGTCAGAAGAGCGCCCATATCAGACTCATCAGCCACCGGGATTCCAAGATCTTGAACGAGGGCTCCAGCACCATCACCAGCTATGCCATAATTATCAAATAACTCTGGCCAATTTTTCAAGGCAACCCCAACATAGCCCTCTCTATTTGTATAATCAGCAATAGAGAGTGCTAAGCGAACCGATAGGAACAGCTCTTCTGACTTAACCAAATTATTTGCAACTAGTGAAGAGCTTAGTAATTTATCTACAATAGACGCTACTATATCATCAGAAAAAGTCTTTTCACCATGAAGCCAAATACTGTGTATATCAATACGATCAACTATCAGGCCAAAATGTTTAGCAATAGACATTTCGTTTAGCTCACAATCGTAAAAACCAGGCACACGCATACCACCAACCATTAAAATTTTTGCGTGCTTTAAGCGTGCTTTCGCAGAGACAGCTCGAACAAATCGTCCAAGTGAATCCGTTAGCCCACATGCTCCTGGCTCCTCAAAAATCCATGAATACTTAACTTCCATAGATGACAGATTGTTGAGCAGAAAGTTTTGACCACATAAGCGGTTCGACATTAAACTACCACCAGTTACTTCTGTATGAGACCAGCTAAGCAAGGGAACATCATGGTCGGTAAGCCAGCGGCCTAGCAATAGAGCCATATCCCCTTGAATGTAAGATGCTTGATAAACGATAAGTGCACGCATACCTTTCGCATAGTAACTTTCTAAGAGCGTTAGCATCTCTTCTTTCGTTTGAATTGGTTCTGGCGCAGCAAGTATTGAATTATAGTTAGTGATTACACTCATCACATCTGATATAGCTTTACTGTAAGAGTTTTTCGCTTTTTGCCAATCGAAATGCAGTTCGAAACCTATACCTATAAATCCAATCGGTATATTCTTTCTTACTGTTTTCGGTGTGACTAATTTTTTCATTACTTGTTCAACAATGCCTGTTTTTTCAAAAAAATTTGGAGTCATATATTTTTGCCTATTACTGGTGATTTTGGATAAATATTTTTACTTCTTCTTCATTTGGAAAATAAGAACGACCACCAAAATGCGTTGCAACAATTGCGGCAAAGGCAGAGGCAAATTCCATGCGTTTTGGTAGAGAATAATTTTTAAGAAGCGCGTAAGCGTAGGCCGCATGGTAAGCATCACCACACCCTGTGGTGTCAACAACGGCGACTTCGTAACACGGCTGAGTAATAATTTCATCGCCAGCCAATGCCCAACTCCCGTTCGCGCCATCAGTAATAATCAATTGAGCGTGAGTTTCAGTCGCTAACTTTTTTAAACAATCAATTGGGTTTTTACGTGTGGTAAGTGTTTGAGCAGCTTCGAGAGGAAGAATGACATGATTACCTAACTGTATCATTTTTAAAAGCTTACTTGGGTCGCCAGCTTCCACATCTAAAATTGATGGAACACCTTTTTGCTGTGCTATGCGTAAAAGCTCGATATTCCCTTCAAGGTCATACCCGTCTACATAAAGAAGTTTTGTCCTGTCAAGCCATTCTGGCTTTATATCATTAGGACCAAGCGGCCGATATCCTTTAGTAGAGTAGAATACTGTACGTTCACCTGAACTGGAATCAACTTCAACAAGAGCTGTAGCAGGTACTATTTTAGGGTCTTTAATTAATAAACTAGTGTCAACATTGAAACGACTGAACTCAGCCCTTGCAATAGCACTTTGGACATTATCACCAATAAAGCCTAAAAAGCTGGTTTTTAAGCCGAGTGCGGACATGCCGCAAGCTCCATTACCTGCTGGTGCACCGCCTTGAATAATTATGTTATCGATTTCATGCTTTCGACCTTTTGAAACGGAATTTGGTACTATTACTAGCAAATCGACAACGTTAAGACCAGAAACTAAAACGTCAAACTGCATCTTTATCCTCAAAATAGATTTCTTATTTAAACTAGATGGTAACGAAAGACACTGATAACGCGTGAATACTTTTTTTGATGCAACATGTACTATTTTAGCTGTATAATAAAAGCAATTATTAATTTACAAATTTTAACGTAAGTAATGAAGCCTATCCTAGAGCACATAGCAAACAACAATGAGCAGTCATTATTTTTTGGTACATATGACAAAATATCCTTTTCTTTCCCCTGGCATTATCACCCTCAATGGGAATTGACTTTTATTATTGAAGGCAATGGCATAGCCTATACAGGAAATGAAGTAAGATATTTTACGCCCAAGGAACTCGTATTAATTGCACCTAACATTCCTCATTGCTGGAAAAGTAATGCATCAGACGCCGAACACGTAAAGTCAATATTCGTACAGTGGAATAACAATTACCTAGGAAGAGATTGGCTAAATAAACCAGAATTCATCACGATAAAATCAATGCTTGAGTCATGTCATGCAGGATTTAAATTCATACTCCCCAATGAACATGAAGAATTGACAAATAAAATCAAGCAATTAAAACGCTTGAGCTCGTTTAAGCGAATGTGGCTTTTTACGGAACTGTTATATGAGATTAGCTTGTTAGATAGGACGCCTATCGGTTTCGGTGGTAATTTAAAAGAAAATTTACCTAATTCCAAAAGAATTAAAGATATTCTGAATTACGTAAACCGTCATTACACCCGAGTGATTACCGCAGAAGACATCGCCAGTGTAGCTAACATGGCACCTGTGTCATTTTCCAAATATTTCTCTCGTACATTTGGAAAATCATTTACTAAGTTTTTGAATGAATATCGAATCAGTCAAGCATGTAGCCTACTTGTAGCCACAAATAAACAAGTCGATCAAGTAGCAGATTTGGTTGGTTATCAGAACCTATCATTTTTTCATAGACAATTTAAACTAATTACAGGGAAAACGCCTCAACAGTTTAGACTAGAGTATCGTAATTAAGTCAAGAGATTTTGATAAATGAATCTAACTATCTATCAGTGCCTCCAATATCGAAACAACCTGAAATTACAAGTAATCACTCAGCGCATAAACTATTTTGAAAGAGCGAACAACATTGCACGATCAATAGAGGCGACTATATAAATAACATATATCAACTAAAAATATAAAAATTCCTAGTACATGGGAATTTTAACTATGATTTTTTCAACTTTAGTTGACTGCCCCTTTATTGCACATAGAGGCCGGTGAATTTGCCCAGGATAAAAAATAACAAAATCTTTTGAATCTAGTTTAATAAATTTTTCATTATTAACACGATCAAAAAAAACAATATCATTTTCAAATGGATTCTTTATATCAATTTGAGGTGGTAATACATTTGTAAATCCAATTTCTTCACAACCCGATTTTAGTATTTGAACATCAATATATCTCTGATGGACTTCCGCTTTTCGCTGCTCTCTAGGCTCACACTCACTCATAGCGATTATAACAAAAGCATCTTTTTCACTCAGTGAGAATTTGCCTAGTGTCTCATTCTGCGCAATTTTCCACGCTTCCTCAATCAATTTACGATAACGTAACTCTAACAAAGGCAGAGAATCCAATTTATCAATATTTCCAAAAAACATCGTATATTCCAATAATAAAGTACATATTGAAATAATACACTACACACAAAAATTGGCAAGCCAAAGGTGTCAATTTGGTTTTCCAAACAACATATTTCCAGCACGTAAAGTTATTAAAAATGCAGCCCATTGGAACATAAACCAATAAATATCATAACATTAGGGAGCAAAGGGGTTGAACAGCAACCTTTAGTTGACCATGCACAGGTTGACAAAATTAACACCATTGGTTAACATTGATTCTCGAACCTACTTTACACCCTTATGTCTGAATTTGAGCAATATATCTCCAGTATTGTTATCCCCTTGTAAATTCAAACAACTTTAGGTGGGCTCTGAGATTTCTCAGAGCTTTTTTTATGCTCATATCCAAAGCAGTCAATCAGGTCATGACCTTTAGAAATAGAACTAACATAACTGCGCAGAAGAGAGTAGAAAAACGTACTCGCCCCATGAACCCACGGGGCGACATTATTAATGTTTAAAGTTCCATGGCAGGAGCGCATCGATGTCAGGCTCTGCTTTCGCAAGCTCTTTCATGCACTTGACCATGTAATCATAGAGAATGCGTCCATTGGCTTTTTCGGTCTCGACGATGCTGTAAAGCATTGCGCTTGCATCCGCGCCTTTGTAATTGGTTGAGAACAGACAATTTTTTTCGGCCAATAATCAGTGGTTTAATTGCACGTTCAGCTCGATTATTGTCCATCGATAAATGACCATCGCCGATATAGCGGATGAGCTTCGGCCATCGACCGACGTGCATTTTATCGCTTTGCCTAACGGGCTCGATTCGATCACTTGTTGAGTCGTCATCCATTCGTACAACTCGTCCAGTATCGGTTTGGCATGTAGTTGGCGTTCCTCATGTTTGGAGACGTGATCTTATTATTCGTGTTAGGTGATTAGAAAGCGGGCTTTATGACGCGCTTACAGAAAGACTAATTAAAAAAATGCCCAATTCATGCCATTGGATACAAAAAAGCCTTTAATCTATATTAAAGGCTTTTTTATCTTTTATATTAAAAACTTACTATTTTTCACATTCTGCAGTCACGCCAATAGGCGTGATACATACAGGCTGCGTGCCAACGTTTTTCGTAGCACCCGCTTCAGTCATAATCTCTAAAAATAGATAATAAAAACGATCTTCAGGTAATTCCTCTGTCGGAACCAACCCATCTTGTGCATAAGTCGGAAGAGGTAAAGAATATGTCACCGTTCCAGACTCTGTTCCGGCAGTATTTGGCACAAGGGCATATTGAACCCCATTACTACCAGAATAATCTTTATCTAAACCCCAACTATCCTTTACCAGCTTGCGAAGATAGATTCTAATACCTTCTTTCACTTTTGTACCAGAGCCTGCGTGATAACTAAAAGTAACCTCCATATTCTTATCAATTGGATTTGCTCTAGTGTGGTATTTCCAATAGTTATCCAAATCTATACTTATCGCTGCGAAGGTCTCAATACTCAGGTCTAATGTATCTTTAACTGCACCATCCACCTCACTACCATTTGCAGTAGCAGTGATGGTTACATTGCCCCGTTTCAAACCAATTACTTTGCCCTCAATAACAGTAGCAACTGTTGGATCAGATGAAGTCCATGTAACAGTACTATCATTTGCTGATGCATCTGAATTTTGTAAAGTCAACTTAGTGATAAGTTGAAGAGCGTGTTCATCGCCAGTATATACTGTGGTACTAGCTGGCTGCACAATATCAAGCTGAGTCACATAATTAGCAACATTACTAACATTAATTTCAATACTATCTGTTACAGAGCTGTTTTCAATGGAACTGACAGTCACTACTGCTGTTTCTGTATCAAGTAATGCAGTAATCAAACCGCTATCATCAACACTTACTGCGTCAGAATTAGACGAAGTATATGTCAATGAATTAATTGCATTGAGTGGTTGAAGCACTGGATTTAACTGATAGGTCTCACCGACTTTTAACGTTTTACCCACTAGTCCCAATTCAATGGCACTTGGGTTTGGAGCAATAAAGTCGTCACTACTTTCAGTCTTATAATGCCCTTGTGTCGGCTCATTTAAAGTAAGAGTTTCACCATTACGCCAGATCACTTTAATCGACTTAGCCTCTTGCGCTTGACCTAAACCGATATGTACAAGATTCATAACGCTTTGAGAGAATACTTCACCAGCTGAGCCAATCGTTTGATAAAGTGTTTTACCATCATTAGTGTTAAGCTCAATCATAGCACCTAGGGGATCAATATTATTTTTCGGACTATAGCCAACATCTACTTTAATATGATTATCGACGTTTTCAGTAATATTACGATATAAATACCATTTCCCTTCTTCATTACTGCCGTTCAACAAATCCACTTTACCATCGCCATCAAAATCAAACGCTTGTCCCATATCACCATGACCAGAATCAGTATCGCTATGTGCTCCGTGGGTTGTAGTTATATGAAAACGTTTACCATCATTGATAAGCAAAAGATCCGCAATACGCTCTTTCAGCTGGCCAAAACGATGGATAAAGAGGTCTTCATTCCCGTCATTGTTAAAATCACCTCGGGTAACGCCCCAATGATTACCACCCAGTGGGATCTGCCATTGTTCTGCTCTATCAACAAATTTACCTTCAACTTCATCAAACATGAGCAAATAATCTTGGCGATTTCGATTTTGTGGTTCCCAGCCTTTATAAACCAGATCTTCAACCTCTTCGAGTGAAAAACTGATATTCCAGTACACATTTTGAGTTCTCACCCACTCCATCTGCCATTTACCATCAACATAACCAAGATAGATACCATTTTGATCACGTACTTCAGGGAAACCAGCAGCTTCAGCCTTGGTAAAAGTATACTCTTTAGGTGCAAGTTTCATGTCTGGGTGCTCTTGGCTTATTTGAAAGCCTGTAGCATACATCCAAGTCACTTTGGCATCAGCGCCTAAGTAAATTGGATAACCATCATTATATTGGCGATAAGTTAAATTTAGTTCACTCATATGGATATCACCCTCTGAACTAAACTCAATCGCTGTTTTGCCCGTCTCACCATCATCACGTATATCTAGAGTTTTAGCATTAGCATCAAAGTCCGCAGACTTTTTAGATAACTGATATTCCGGTAAGCCACGAGCTAAATATATATCTTGGCGCCCATTGTTATCAACATCAATATTTGTCGCTGCCTGAATATCCCAATATGCACGAACCTCATCAGGCAACATATCAGATTTATCTTCGAAGCCAGAACCCGTTCCTCGCCATAAACTTGGTGGCGAAATAAACAGCATGTCATCAATGTTGTCATTATCGTAGTCAAACACTAGCACTCGCTCAGAAGAAGCACTATCGATACCTGGCATTGAGACCCATTCGAATCTATAATCATGTTCGGGGCCTAGATTTTTATAGAAATGTTGCTGAGGATATTTATAGTCTGGAAGATCTGTTTTGGCGTTGATCATCACCAAATCTAAAAATCCATCCTGATTAAAGTCAATAAATCTTGGCGCACGTCCTCTCGATGGTTCCTTGATCCCCGAATCAGTCGGAGAGATAATAGTGTAAACATTATTACCGTCGTTTCTTAATAGTTCATAAGAACTTGGGTTGGTACCATTAGCGCCACCAAAAGCAACGATAACATCAAGGTCGCCATCATTATCGTAGTCTCCAAGAGCAGTTCCATGATAGTCACGCGCTTGATCACCATAAAGTTTAGTTTCTACAATATTAGCAGATAATCCATTATTTATAATCATTTGTGGCGAAACGTAGTTATGATTATTGAGTACAAAATCGTAGTCACCGTCACCATCCACATCGCCAACAGACGGACCACCATATTTATAAGTGATTTCTTCTGGTAAGCCTACCTGCTCAGATATATCTCTAAACAGAGGAAAAGTCACTGCATTTTCCGGTGCACCAAACTCCATCTTGGTAATCTTTATAGCTCCATTGCGAGCTGCGACTTCTAACTTAATATTCTCAGTATCAGAAAAGTTAACCAAAAGTTGCAATATGTTAATACCTTTTTCAGGAATATCTAAATTGTCCACCAATATTTTCTTTTGAGGTTCAGCATTATCGCCACTCATCGTCACGACGCTATCTTCATCAACTCGGTAAATAGATAAAACTTCAAAAGGTTCTTCGGTTTCTACCGTAAGAAGCAAAGTCTCGACATCAGAACTTGGCTCATAATCGAGCAGTACAGTTTTACCTTTTTCTATTTTTAAAGGCGTTACATCAGAAACATCACCAGGAGTGATTCCTACAGTTGGTATTGGTAATTCTTCTGATGATGAATTGGTGTCACTATTACAAGCCACTAGCACTCCAGCTATAGCTAAGCAAATCGCACTTCGTTTTATGTATTGATTCATTGCTTTATATTCCACGTTGAAAAAACACCGAGATCATTTCACGCCGGGGCACCGAAAGACAACAATTAACCATCCAATTTGAGATATTCATCATACCAATTAAGGCCAATGAGATAAAAATCACTATTTTATTAGATACACTGGTTAACAGATGCCATTGGAAGTGAGAATAGAGTTAAACCATACTAACTAAATCGCTCAACACGCAGGCAGTTTGATCGGAATTTGCGTCTTTGTGCTTACTTATTTCGGGATGTTGAAACAGGAAATAAATCAGATCTTAAGCTAGCTAACATACTGTTTAATTAACAAACAAAGTATGCATCTGCCCTGGAAACATGAATGTGGGCAGCTCTGAAATTGATATTAGTGATTCGAGGTATAGTGTAGACGTGATGCGGAAGATACATCAACAAATTTTAATTATTAAATAGAATTTGAGCTATTTGATAAAGATATGGGAGGTTGGCCTTAAGAGAGGAAATTTAGCCAACCTCACTTAACCATCAAAATCCTTGATGGAATGGGACGTTGTTTTTAATATTAATGATTTGTTTTAAAATAACGTCTTGAGGAGCATCACGCTTATAAGACTCTGTATCACGACAATCCATAACCAAAGAGAACACCTTGTATCCATGAACTTCAGCCAGTTCATAATAATATGATAAGTCACTGTTCTTAGAAAAAGAATTAGTAACGAATATTTTACACTCATTCTTTTTCATCAAATTCAATACACTATTTCTGCAATATTCATCTGCATGTGGCTTTAATTTCTCATTCCATTTGTTCTCTCCGTATTGTGCATAATAGTCCCAACAGGAGATTACATTTTCTGACAATGATTTTGCAAACTCGGTCTTACCTGTACCAAATGGTCCTCTAACAATATACAAATGTTTCATCTCAGCATATCTCCATTATGCAGTTGTAGTTTCTTGATGCAAAATTTCTTCTTTCATTTCCACATTTAATTTTGAACTTAGAGTAAAGAAGGCGAGAATCGTTGCGCATAATGAGAATAGCCCAAAGTATATATAGCTCATCGGAAATCCATGTGTATCATACATGTTCCCCATGATTGGTGATGCTATTGCGGTCATTATATTATTAACAACTTGGAAGCCAAACATATAAGTAAATGAGTTCACTTTTTTGTCAAACTGCTCTGCTATATACGCAAAAGTCGAAACGATCAAAAGTGGGTTTACAATACCAAATAGGATTTTAGCTATTACTGCTAGAACAAGACTTTTCTCACCTAGCCCTGCATATCCAATGGTCAGCAAGCAAGCTGTTATGCCGAAAGCCGTTAAGATCAAACTGCCTTTAGCACCTATTTTTTTGATAATGAAAGGAACGCAAGCACTAAAAATAAATAGAAAAACAGCAGTCAAACCATCCATATTAGAACTAAACGTGATGCCTTCATCTTGGCTAGGGAAGAAGCTGATAAAGTAGCGTGTAAACTGAGTCATTGATGTCCAAAATACAACCGATATCGTCCCAGCGTAGGTCATAAATGCCCACATTTTGGGATTTCTTAACAGTTTAAGGACATCCTCTCGCTGAATTTTTTCTGCCGATAGTACATCATTATCTACATCATCTAGATGCTTCACTTTTAACGACAGTGCAAATATTAACATAATTACGGCTGAAACACTGCACGCAACAAAGATAAGATCAGGGTCTATATTATAAAGAAATCCAGCAAGAATGGCAGATACACCCCATGCAGCAATACCGAATCCATTCACAAGACCAAAATCGTTGCTATGACAACGTGCGAAGCGATCAGAATATGATGCGATAACACCGCTACCTGCTTGAAATAACATACCAAGGTAAACTGCACCAACAATAATCCCTGCTGCAAATGTAGACTCCTGACTTAAAAGAGGGCCGTAAACATAAATATAAAATGGGCCAATTAGAATAGAAAGGATTGAAATAAAGTAGAGTAGGTGCTTTCGTAAACCTAACTTATCCATCATATAACCCATCGCAGGCTTAAAAAGGACAGCAATACCCGTTTGCAAACCAAATAAAACACCAATCTGTGAGCCGTCAATACCCACTCTATCGTTCAACCAAACAGCAAATAGGGAGCCTGAACTTAATGACCAAAAAAAATTATAAAAGAAGTACATCAAGCATACTTTACCCATTGCCACTCTATTTGAATCGATTTTCATAATATCTCCATAATCTGTACTACAGACATGTTTTGCGAAAAGATTTTGATTGTTCTTAGCAAAGAATACCTTGTATCCCAAATGCAAACAGTGACCAAAGTAACACTTTGTCTTACCAATGCAACCAAATTGGCCAACCACATTTAACGGTGTATATCTTTACTTTTTTTGCACAAAAAAAGCAGCTTTCGCATTTAGAAAGCTGCTTCACTTAAAATTGTATGTACCGATCCCTTTTAATCAGGCTGTAATGTTGACTTGTACTTACCAAGCTCAGAGCATAGTTTATCTAAGCTTTGAGGTCTGTTCGTTTGTCACATACCATATCACTACGTGCGTTAGGTATAAGGAGCAGCGTGCTAATCAAAACATCTTGTGAATCTTAGTATCACTAGCATCAGAAAACCAAATACACTTAGACTACCCCCCTCATTTTTATACGGTTTGTTTGTTTCAGGATTAGCAGGCTCTTCCGGGCCCGTTGGATCTTCAGGGTCATTATCACTAATTAAGTCCGCTTGTGTCACACCGATATTGTTGCCACTGTACAATTCATCAATCGAACTCATCTTCATTGTAACTTCAGCAGTCGGGTCTAGCGATGCACAATCATCACCATAAATTTGACAGTTCACCACCCGCGCTTTGTCAGTCATTTCGGTATAAGGTGCATCGGTGACATTAACAAAACCCACATTATAATTTTCTCCATCCCATGCACGACCTGCAATTGGTGAATCAATATATTGGAACCAGTGAGCACCAACAAAATGTTTATTTGCTAGCACACTATCCATATAAGCAGCATATTTTTCTGCACGGTCTTTCTGAGACGCTGCTACTTGAATACCCTCACCATAATTACCACTGTCTAAAGCCCCAAAATGATATTCACCAATAATGACTGGTCGGTCTAAAGTAGCAATTTGCGCTAACTGATCAGCATCCCAATCTTCAGCGATGTTCTTTTTATAAATATTGAAACTCAGAACATCAGCATACTTTGCCGCTACCGCAACAACTTCAGGGGTACGCCCCCAATCAGCAAAACGGTTACCTAAATATAGATAGTTACCAAGGCCTGCTGCTTCTAGTGCCCCACTCACCACGCTATAATATTGTTCAGCAATTTGCGCCATGGTTTTGGCTTCACCGTTGAGATTTCGGTAAGTGTTACTTGGATTCCCTTCATCATCCCAGCTCATTTCGTTATCCACGAAAATACCAACAATTTTGAGTTTCTGTGCAGTACTCAAACTATTCACTTGAGTTGCAATCTCATCTGCCATCATTTTAGCATTTGCTGAAAAATTACTATCCCATGGATCGGGTAATTTCCCCCAATAACCATCAGGACCCATAACTGAGGTTTGTTTACGGCCTGGTCCACTGTTTACCCAACCATTAACAACAAAAGGAATCTCTGACATGGCGTAAAATGATGGATCGGTCCAGTTACCTAAAGTATTAAAGCCCCAATCTTGAAAACGTTTTACTGTATTAATACGCCAAGTTGCTTCATCACCATGGCGTGAGTCACGGTTATTGCCATAAAAACTAACCGCCTCACCACGCGTCACAGGACCTGAGAAAACAGGACCATAGTTACTGTTAATATAGTTACTAGGAATATCAGTAAACATTCCTTGTCGCAACGATGACGGAGTATCATTTGAAACACCTGTCATAGTATAGGTATCAGCAAGACGTATATTGGCAAGACCGCTTGAGAAAAATGCATTACCCTCAGGGTCAACTAAATACCACTTCCCTTGCGGGGTTTTACATACGTTGAATGATGCTGCGTTTGTCAATACACAGGATTGATCCGCTTCAATACCTGAGTTTGGCAGTGCACCACCATATGGGCTGCGTTTTACTAACTTGCCAAGTAACTGCGCCTCTTTAGCTCCTAAGCCAGATAGCTGAGATTTAGATTTGATCTTATTAGTAAAATCGAAGTGATTGTTTTGCCCAAGAGCATCCACTATTTCGCTAAAACCTGTTTGATGATTAAGATCCGGAATAACACGCAGGTTATCGAACACAAACTCGGCTGTGGATTGGTTATCAGTGTAATAACGAATTTCACTGACTTGAGCTAAATCAAGGGCAATAGGGTCTTCCCAGTGACTCATAGAGTAAGCAGGCAGCTGACGCATACCAACTTCATCGACAACGTTCAGCTTTGCATTGTTATTCAAGCTAATATAAACGGTTTTGGTCTCACCTGCCTTGATGTTATAACCATAGCTAGTACCAACGATCTGCTCGCTATCATACCCAGACTGCAAACGGCCATATAAGGTCGTGTCTTGATCGCCGGTATTAGTCACATCTAGCGCAATTGCTCCGTGTTGACCTAGAGTTTCATTTGACCAATTCCAAGCCTCTGATGGATAGAATTTTATTGCATCATAAGCTGCGGGAAAATTGATTTTAGCGGCCTTGGAACCTTGGGACACTTTCGAATCAACCAATGCCAATGTAACGCCACTATCTAAATAGACGTGACTGTACTGCTCTTCGAAATCATCAACAAGTTGCAATGTATTGACCGGTGCAGCCGTAACTTTACTGGCAGGCTCTGGTTGACCAGGTTCTACAGGTTCATCTATTTCGCCATCACTTATGCGAATATTATCGATATAAACTGTTTGATTGGGGGTTTCACCCGTAAAAAATTGTAACTCCATAATGCCTGCTTTTGTATATTCGGCACCTATGTTCCCCCATTCTGTAGTATCCAATGAGAATTTGACATCTTTTAGAGTTGTATTTGCTTCTACATTAAAGAGATCAAAAATGGCACTTCTATCTTCCCAAATGTCATTAGATAGCGCTTTAACTCCGTAATTTACATTCTCACTACCAAGATTTACGATATCGAAAACAACGTATTTTTGTTCGCCCCAACCAAACCAAGTTGGTGCATAAATTTTTGCGCCTCCAGCGTACTTAGCTCCTAGCTCAACTTTAAGAGATTGAACACCATTCGTTACAGGTTCTGTAACTGGCGTGACTCCAGCATCACCATAGCCATCAATGGTATAGCTGTGTTTTTCACCTTGTTCGAAAGAAGTTACTAACTGGGTTGCGGCTAAACTGGGCAATGCAACACCGCTGATTAATAAAGCATAGACGAGTTTACTAAATTTCATTATATACATCCGTAACGTAATGAAATTGACCTTGTAAGGACAATTCAAAAATATAAGGTTTACTTTCACATCACGACATTAAGGTTAACCAAATACTCATCCAGAAACAGTGATACAACTAGCAACTAGCAAACAAATCAACCAATACTGCAATTTTGGTTGATTTGTTTGCCAAAAAGAAAACGGGCACTGATCAAACAGTGCCCGTTTTCTTTGTTTATGCGCCCTATTTTCTACGACGTAAGACGCCCAATGCGGCAACTAGCATTAATGCAAAGCCTCCTAAACTACCACCCTCATTCTTATAAGGCTTATCATCTCCACCCAGACCAGGATTAGGTTCAATGCCTGGATCTGGCGCAACCGTACCTTCACCATCGACTCGAATATTATCAATATAGATAGGCAGAGTATCTGCATTCACCTCGGAATGAAGCATAAATTGAATGCCGCCAACTGCACTTTTAGTAAACTTGCTACCAGCTGCACTTGAATCTAAATTCACTTCGACAGTTTGAAACTCGTCAGACGACTCCAACACTTTCGCCTCCATTAGATTATAGGCATCGCTCCAATCTGTCCCCGTAGAAATTAGTCGCCCTGCAATAGTAATTGACTCACCCGAATTATTGAATACATCAAATTTCAACGTCGCTTTACCTGACCAATCCCAAGGCGTACCACCATCCCACATCGAAATAGCTTTATAAGATGCGTCAAAATCAACTTTCATGGATAACGTATCGTTATCAGAAGCCATATCAGAAGACACTATGTTAGTCGGTGCGTTAACATCTGCATCGATTACAGTGCCAGGTGGAATATCAGCAAATGATTGGACAATCTCCACTGTTGGTTCCGGTTCCGGGGTAGGGTCACCGCCCAAATCACAGCCATCACCTACCGTAGCACTGCCATCTGATAAACGCAGGTTATCGATGTAAACCTTATTATCAGCGGATAATCCACTTGAATCCGCAGTACCAAAATCGATTACTTTAATATCAGCAAGATCAGCGCCGCTGTGGTTATTTCCATCTTCATAAGATAGATCAAGCGAATAAACCGCGGCTGCATCCTGATTTAATGTTACCCAGTGCCAAATTTCCCTGTCTGCAGAATCGATTAATTTCACCAGAAGAGGAACATCAGCCGCACCTGCAGCTTTGATTGCATCAAATGAAAAGTGGGTGTTTTGGGTAAAATCAACCGCTTCTGCTAGCGTTACTTTCATTGATGCCCAAGAAGCGGAAGTATAAGTAACCTCTGCGGCTTGCTGACCGGCTGTACATGTCCCAGCGCTCACTTTATTTACAATACCTGATGCGGCGTCTAGTTTGGCATCAATTGCGTAGTTTTCAAAAGACTCAAAAGCGTGAACTGACATGCTGCTTGCGACCAGCACGGCTAAACATGTGGTGTTGAATAGTACTTTCATCTTAAATCCCTTTTTACTGTGAGGCTCAACAGCGTCGCCGAGCCTCACGTTGTCAGTTATTTGAAGCGGTTAGTATATAAATCTCGGTTAAACTCTTTCGCTGCTTTAATAAGCTCGACATAAGGTTCATCACCGATAGTAATAAAGCCAACATTGTAGTTTTCACCATCCCATGCACGGCCTGTTGCAGGCGAGTCTAGATATTGGAACCAGTGTGCTCCCACCATATATGGGTTATCGACCATAGACTGCATGTAATGCTTATACATTTCACCACGCTCTTTTTGACTTCCAACTGATACAATGCCGCCGTGGAATAACCCTGTATCTGTCGCACCAAAGTGGAACTCACCAATCACACTTGGTTTATCCAGCTCTGGTAAGAGTTTGCGCCAATGAGCTTTCTTACCATTAAGGTCATTTGAGTAGAGGTTGTAACTCATTACATCAACATATTTAGCGGCACCTCGAGCAATCTCCTCCGTTACACCCCAATCAGAGAAACGTGCACCTAAATACAAGTGGTTAGGTAACACTCGCTTAATTTCAGCACGTACAGTAGAGAAATATTTTTCAGACAACATAGTTAACATGTCTGAATAATCCGCTTTCATACCCGGTTTCAGCGTGGTTCTATAATCGAACGACTTTTCAAAGTCAGCCCAAGATGCCACATTGACACCCCATGCCTGGTTTAGTGCAGCAATCGTGGTGTATTTGCCCTTCAGGTGGTCAGTGAACGCACGTTTTGCTGGGCTCCCTTTCACATCATAAGCAAGTGCATTAATGATCAAACCGTAATGGTTCGCTTCATTTAGTGGGTTACCCCAAGAAATTTCATTGTCAACAAACACACCAAGTAGCCAAGGGTCATTTTGGTTATTGACGCGTCCGGCAACTCCTTCGGCCATTTCTCTCGCACTAACCTTGAATTCAGGGTCAAATGGGTCATGAATTGGTCCCCAATAATCGTTACCCGTGCTGATTCGCTTGTGATCGCCTTGAATCCAACCATGTGCTTCATAAGCAATGCGTTCACTACCAAAGAACATAGGGTCAATCCAGTTACCTAGTGTGGTAAAGCCCCAATCAACCATGCGATCTAAAGTGACATCTTTCCAAATTTTCATCGCTTCTTGCTTGTCTACGTTATATTTACGCATCAAGTTAGCTTGATAAAAACTGAACACCTCGCCTTTTTTCACCGCTCCCGAATGCACATATCCTGCGTAGCTATAAGCCTCCGCTAAACGATCACTTTCTTCTGGTAACCATTCAAACATAGAGTGACGAAGGTCTGAGGTAACTTCACGTCCAGTACGTGCTTTAGGATCTGTAAAGTCGACCCCTGTAATAGTTACCGTGTCTGCCATACGAACGTTATCAAGACCGGTCATAAAGAACAGGCAACCTTCTGGATCGACTAAGTTCCACTTTCCATCCACTTTTTCAGTGCGGAAGAAGCCTGTTGCTTCAAGACGAGGACCATTAGCATAACCACCAAATTTACAGCGATCAGCCATTGGCTTCGCTTTTCCAAGATTAGCGAGTTCTTGTTTACCTTTTTCGATTAGCTGATCGTCAGACTTGATTTTCTCTAACCACCCATCGCCCTTGAACTGCCCATACTGATCCACAATACCGTTATAACGAGTTGCATCTGCATCAATATTTGGAATCAATCGAATCGAATCGACAATGAACTTTGCATCTTTTGTTGGGTTTTGTAGATAAAGTTGAATCGCATGGATATTAGAGGTGTTAAGACTTGTTTCCCCCCAACCATAGCTGATTGCCTGTGCGTCATAAGACATTTTTGGCGGTTCTGCACGCATACCTGAAACTACATGACCTTTCAATTGTGAAATTGGCATGTAATAAGTTGACTTCTTGTTTGGTAGCAGTGTGGTATAACTTGAAATACTGTCTTTCACACCATCCGCTGTTCCGCCCCAACCTGAATTTTCGGCTTGGTCAACGCGCACGAACACTTGAACCGGATCGTCTGTTGGGTTTTCGATATCAAAAGCAATGTTGAAATCGCCCGCTTCTGACCAATTCCATGGTTGCGGTGGCATAAACGTGACATTCGGATAATCGTTAGACGCCGAAAGTTTAACTTCAAGACCTTTGCCATTTTCAGTATCTACAACTCTCGTGGTTGCCGATACGCTGCGTTCTGCTGCGACGAATGTAGGATCACCATCATTAAACTCTGTGACAACCGCTAAAGTTGGGATTGGCCCCGCTGCAACGACTTTTTCTTCTGCCGAAATAAAATCGCCAGTGGCTTCAATTAGCTCTAAGTTGTCTAAAATAATGGTCTGCTTATCCATTGGGCCTTGCACAAATACTTGGAATTCAGCCAACTTGCGTAGGTTTAAGTTATCCCCCCCCCAGTAGCCTTCAAGCTTACGTTTGCCACCGTTGAACAGCATTTCTACAGTTTGCGTTTCACCTGCTGCAAGGCTTACTGCATAGTTAAGTTGGTTGGTCTCAGCCCCCATTTGACCTACGTTATCGACAATTTTTAAAATAATATTGGCAGGGCTGTCTGTTGGGTTAGTAATATCAAGTTTAAAACTGCCTTTATTGTTCCAGTTCCACAGTTCGCCTTGTGGCATTATTTTGACATTCGGCCAATATTTGAATTTATTTGCCTCGCTGACCGCGTCAAAATCGACTCTGACTGCTGCTGTGCCATTTGTTACACCAGCATCAGTTACCAATTGCACTTTAGCATGATCAGTGACAAGACTATCGACAAACGATTGAGATTCAAAATCTGGCGTTGCTGCACCTGCACTCTCTTCTACTTCAGTCGCTGAAGATGCAGTGCCTGACGAAGAGCCCGTAGAGTTACAACCGTATAAGCCTGTCAGCGCAACCGCCACTAACATAGCCAATGAAGTTTTTTTTATTTCCATAATAAATTACCACTTTTGAGATAGGCGCTCAGAAAAGAGCGCCTTGATATAGTGTTGTAGGGTGTTCGTGATTTGCAATTACCACCAAGTTTCGAACATCACGCCCACAGTAGTGGCGTCACGTTTACCCGGTTCGCTGATCAAATTAGATACGTTTTCAAGGCTCCAAGTTGGAGTTTTGGTGTATGCCGTTGTTTCTGTATCTAACTTGCCGTAGGTCACAAAGAAACGAATAACAGGACGATCCCAGAAGCCACCACCGATATGAAAATCTTGAGCTAAAGTGATTTTATAAGAAGAATTTGTGCCAGACTTAAAGTCTGGATTTTGTGAACGGACTGATGACTTAACATCAAAATCCATCATATCGTAAGCCAGTTCTAAATTCGTTGAGAAACGCTGATTCCAAATATAGGTACCACGCACAACAGCTTGGTTCCAAACACTCTTATCATAGGGTTGTTCAGCACTCTTCGATAAGTCCGCTACGTTCTCGTTATACACAGCCGTTTCATGAGATAGCGCATATTGTACGCGGTAATGCTCGCCAAACTCTTGCATACCATCAAAGAAGCCGCCGTATTGATAACTTGGAATCGGTAACCAACTTTGAGTAATAGAAGATGGCGCTTTATAACCATAACGTGCCACTAAGCGATTAAATTCACCCCAGTCCCCTTGTTTTATTGCAAAACCAACTTGGAAGCCATCAGGGTGATTATCTTTTGCTGTCATATAGCCTGGTTGTTCTGGATTAGGCTCCATGTCGCCATCAGAACCAATGTAAGTACGATAAGTGGCGAATAAATCACCATTAATGTCATTAGCAAGGTTAACACCATGAAGCTTAGACACTAGCGAATAATACGAACCTCCCCATCCATTTTCACTTGTACAATTCCAATCTGCATCCCAAGCTGTACAATATTTATGGCTATTCTTACCCCAACCATCTTTCACGACCGCAACGTTTAACTTACCAAAACCAAGATTAAGATTGTCGACACCAACACCAATACCGTCAGCATTAACATGCTGGTAACCGTTCAATGAGTTCTCATAACGTCCGTAATAACGCTTACCCATCCAAATACCAGCTTCTGGGTTTGAAGGAAAAATACCAGTACCGCTTACCCACCACTCATCTAAATAGAAGTAATCACTCTCAGTTGAACCCGATTTAAAATCACTTGCACCAGTAAATAAATTGATATGGGTTACCCAGTTCATATCATTATTGGTAATACCATAATCAACATGAAGCTCTAGTTGACTTCCTCGGTTACCTAAATTGCCCGTTGGTTTATATGGATTACCCGCGGTTGCAATAATATTCATACCATTATCGGCTTTCTCAGCTTCGCGGCTTACAAGGCGATCACTTGTAGCACCAAACGCCGCTCTACCATAACCAGACGTTTTTAGGCCTTCCACATACTGGATTTCACCAGCATGAATTGGCTGTGTAACAGCGATTCCAATAGCAACTGCTAGCACAGATAGAGATGAGATTGTTTTTTTCATTGTTTTACCCATTTTTAAACACTGATCCTTAAAAACGAGATGTCAAAATACTCGTAAACTAAGGTGTACATAATTAGCTAATGCTTGATGTTTTTAGGTAGCATTATCGTTGTTTCTGTCTATACAATAACAACTGGTTATCCAATTTACCGTGACAAGGTTAACAATTGAACCCAAAGATCGACCTTTTCAATTAAATGACAATATAATTACGAATCTGAACCACAATTTTCCATACAAAGTACAATCAAAGTTTCTTAAAGTATCAATAAATAAACTCAGTAGATAGATGAGAAACAAACAACCTAACCATATGATTTAAAAGAAAATGATAGCCTCACAAATTCAGAATATTTATTTGCAAAAAAGTCAGTAAAGTGTAAAGATCTAAGATTTTCTATATTCACTGCATTTAAATAAATTCCAAAAGTTGCGACGTTCATCAACAATTGGTCAATCAATTAGGGTAGTATTGTTCAACAATAATGCATGTATTTATGGAACAGCCAAGTATGAAGCCTAAGATTGAAGATTTTCGCTATCAAACAGAACACGACACCTCGATCCCTTTATTTTGCAAGGATAAGTCCACACTAACTAAGAATTTTGACTTTAAAAATATGCAAGCTGAGTTGGTTGAAACACCCACAGAAGCTTTGGCTATAAAAGTTCATTGCAAAAGTAAAGACAACTTCTACACCTCTATGTATCTGAGACCAGAAACAGGCGTAGTATGGGACTGGAGCGAACTTTCTAGCTTCTGCTTTGCGTTTGATGTGCAAAATCTAAATAAACGGTCCACTCAAGTTTTTATCAACCTGTTTGACCATAATGGTCAAATGCATAGCCGTTGTATCAATGTTCAGGGTAATAGCTTAAAAACCTATATGGTTGAGCTTAAGGGGGAGTTACTTAAAGGCAGAACCAACTATTATACTGGTTTGCGCTCTAACCCTGCCCCATGGAATAGCCCGCATATCTATGCGACTTGGATGTGGGGCTCTATGAATATTGACGTTTCTAGTATCGATCATATCGAACTCAGCGTTCATGGTACTTTAATTGATCACAATCTTATATTCTCCGACTTCCGCCTAATGCAAAGTCCAGACATTAACCCTAATTATTTTACTCATGTGATTGATAAATTTGGTCAGAACGAACATGTTGAGTACCAAGAAAAAGTCCACTCAACTGAGGAACTGCAAGATTTTATGGAGCAAGAGCTTGAATCCCTAAAGCAAGGAGCTATGTCTGACCGTTCCAAGTTTTCGGGCTATAAAGACGGAAAACAGTATCAAGCAACCGGCTACTTCCGAACTCAAAAAATCGATGGAAAATGGTCACTTATCGATCCTGAAGGCTACCCATACTTTGCTACTGGCATTGATGTCATTCGCCTAGCCAACGCCTACACGATTACCGGTAATGACTACGATAACTCGCTAGTTCCTCAGCGCGATCCTGCCGATTTAACTCCAGAAGACTCGATTGAAAAACTGACCGTCTCCGATGAAGCTAAGCAAACGGCCTTTGTTGCCAGTAAAGTCCGCCGCGACTGTTTTCAATGGCTCCCTTCCTACGATGAGCCACTAGGTGAACACTACGCCTATATGCGTGAGTTATTTGATGGTGCCGTCGACCGCGGAGAAACGTTCAGTTTCTATGCCGCCAACCTAGAACGAAAATATGGCAAGAAAAACTACCTAGAAAAATGGCGAGAAGTCACTGTAGATCGTATGTTGAATTGGGGTTTTACCTCTCTAGGCAACTGGAATGCGCCTGAGTTTTACAGCAACGACCGAATCCCATTTTTCGCTAACGGCTGGATTATTGGCAACTTCAAAACCGTGAGTAGCGGCGATGACTTCTGGTCGCCACTGCCCGACCCGTTTGATCCTGTGTTTGCCGAGCGTGCAGAAGTCACTGTACAGCAAGTTAAAAATGAGATGAAAGGCTCACCTTGGTGCGTCGGTATCTTTATCGACAACGAAAAATCATGGGGACGAATGGGCACTATTGAGGGGCAGCATGGTATTGCTATTCATACCCTAAGCCGCAGTGATAGCGAGTCTCCAACTAAGGCTGTGTTCACGCAAACACTCAAAGACAAATACGTCGATATCACCGCCCTCAATGCCCGTTGGGGTACTGACATTGCGTCATGGGATGCGGTTTCTGACGGACTTTCTGGTCTAGAGCACAACGAAGCGCAGTTAAGTGACTATGGATTGCTGTTAGAAACCTATGCTAGTGAATATTTCCGTATCGTTAACTGTGCCCTTAAAAAGCATTTACCCAACCACCTATACCTTGGGGTGCGTTTTGCCGATTGGGGTATGACGCCGGATGTAGTGCGAGCGGCAGCTAAGCATTGTGATGTGATCAGCTACAACTATTACAAAGAAGGGCTGCACCCTAAAGCGTGGGAGTTCCTCGCTGACGTTGATATGCCAAGTATCATTGGTGAATTCCATATTGGTGCCAAAGATACTGGTGTGTACCATCCAGGTTTAGTTTGTGCTCACGATCAGACTGAACGCGGTGAGATGTATGAGTCTTATATGCAGTCGGTGATCGATAATCCATACTTTGTTGGCGCTCACTGGTTCCAATATATCGACTCTCCAATTACCGGCCGCTCATATGACGGTGAGAACTACAACGTTGGCTTTGTCTCTGTAGCCGATGTTCCTTATCAACCTATGGTTGAAGCAGCAAAACGTTTACACAGCAATATGTATAAGCGTCGTATTAATAAAAAGTAGTGGTGCTTTTATTAATTTATAGCGGCATACAATGTATGCCGCTATTTTTTCAATCATAAAAATCTGAAAGAAAAGTATTTTTATACAGACTCATCAAAGATATAGCTAAACCATTTTTCTATATCAGAAACCTTTTCTTCTGGCCCTCGAAAAGTAACTAACTTTTTATTTTTTGCTTGTGGCCAAGTTAATTTCCCCGTAGCCAAAGCATCAAGAATATCTAGCTCAGTAATTAATAGTAAATCTTGTTCTGATGGCAACTCATTTAACACTGTCAAACGAGGTTTTGCTGCGCTAACCACTTGACTATAGTGACGACTTATCGGCTCTAGTAGCGCAAAGTCCAATCGATTTGGATAAGCATAACCGAGTCTATTCTCCAAGGAAAACTTCATAAAATGCTTAGGTTTAGCTTGATTCTCAAGCATATGTTTTTTTCTTGCTTTGACTATCCCTCTCACCACTTCTTGCACTTCATTGGTACCAATTATGGCGACATTAGTTCCATAGTGCAGTGCACATGCATTGGCCCAAGAGGAGAGTGTCACAAGTAGTATTAAAAAGTAGTGCTTAGACATTATTCATCCCTTTACTTATTTACACACTATAATAACCTATCGAAGGTGATTAATTTAACGTATCTAATATTAAATAAATTAGCTTTAAGGTAATTTTCGAACAATATATTAATTAATCAATAGCTATCATTTAATTCTATGATCTAAGCATACTAAAAACCCCCTATGAAAGGGGGCATAATTAATCTAACATCAACTGCTATTGATTTTGCAGCGCTAATCGTTTTGGATACATAGTTCGATTGAACTGAGTCGCTTGCTTAACTAGCTCTCGATATGGTGTATCGGTAACGGTGACAAAGCCCACATTGTAGTTTTCACCATCCCAAGCTCGCCCTGTTGCTGGCGAATCTGTGTACTGGAACCAATGCGCACCAACAAAGTATGGGTTCTCCAATATACTGTTCATATAGTGGGTAAACATCTTACCGCGCTCTTTTTGGTTCGGCGTGGTCACAATACCACCGTGGAACAGTCCTGTATCTGTAGAACCAAAGTGGAATTCACCAATAATTGATGGTTTATCCAATTTTGGCAGTCGACTCCAATCACCTTTCGATTTTAGATCATTGGCGTAGAGGTTATAACTCATCACATCAACGTGAGGTGCCGCACCTTTTGCTACTTCAGGAGTGATCCCCCAATCAGCAAACCGCGCACCTAAATACATGTGATTTGGTAATACCCGAGCGACTTCTTGCTGCACCACAGAAAAATACTGAGAAGCGATCATTTCTAACATCTGACCATAATCCGCTTTCATTGCTGGGTTTAGAGTGTCACGGTAGTCAAAACCCGCAGCGAAACTATCCCAAGAGTTGATATCTTGACCCCATTTTTGAGCTAGGTTATCGACTGTTTTATACTCTTGCTGCAAATAGTCTGTGAGCGCTTTTTTAGCGGGACTTTGTGCTGCATCATAACTTAGCGCATTGACAACTAAACCATAACGGTTAGCTTCATTTGCCGTATTACCCCAACTCATTTCATTATCAATGAAGACACCGATAAGCCAAGGATCGTTAACTTCTACTTCAGTGGCTATTTTATCCACGGTGTTTTGTGCTGCTTGCTTAAATGCTGGGTCAAAGGGGTCGGGAATGGGTCCCCAATAATCATTCCCTGAGCTAATTTTCTTGAACTCGCCACCAAACATGGTCCAGCCATTTGCAACATAGGGGACGCGCTCGTTACCATAAAAAGAGGGGTCAGCCCAGTTACCTAGTGAGGTAAAGCCCCACTCCAAGTTACGATCTAACGAGACATCACGCCAGATATCGAGCGCTTCTTGAGCGGAATCGGTATTGTACTTACGCATCAAGTTCGCTAGATAGAAGCTAAATACCTCCCCCTTTTCTACCGCCCCTTTGTGTACAAATGGAACATAATCGTATGCCTGAGCTAGTGGGGAGTCCTCTTCTGGCAACCAAGTAAACAGGGAACGTCGTAATTTTGATTTTACCTCTCCACCTTGACGCCCCTCTGGCTGCTGATAATCCACACCTGTGATGGTCATGGTGTCGGTAGTACGGAAGTTATCGATACCCGTCATAAAATAGATATTGCCTTCCGGATCAATCATATTCCACTGACCATTCGTCTTCTCGACTCGGAAAAAGCCCGTGGCCTCAAATTTTGGCCCTTCGCTCCAACCACCAAATTTACTGCGATCTGTGTTCTGTTTTGCTTTACCGCGCTCGGCTAACTCTTGTTGACCTTGCTGTTGCAGTTCATCCAAAGAGTGCACTTTCTCTGGCCAATCTGAACCTATGTATTGACCAAACTGATCGATAAGGCCATCAAAGCGACTAGTATCCGAGACAAGATCAGGGATCAAGCGTAAGTTGTTAACCACCAACTTATAGTCTTTGTTGGGCTGCATAAGGAACAACTGAACGGTGTAGATGCTGTCTAATTTATCTAGCTCTTCCTCACCCCAAGAATAAGTAATCGCTTGAGCGTTATAGCTAGCTCTTGGTGGCTCACCTCGCATACCAGAGACTGCATCTTGGCTTGGTTTAGTGAGCGCCATATAGTAGGTACTATCGGAGTTTGGAGTAATCGCCATAGAGCCGACCATGCTGTCTGTAACGCCATCTGCGGTACCGCCAAACACTTGATGATCGCCCTGGTCGACACGCACATATACTTGCACCGGGTCGTCAGTTGGGTTTTCAATATCAAACGCTAGGTTAAAGCTGCCCTGTTTAGACCAATCCCAAGGCTGGCTGGGACGAAATGCGATACTTGGATAATCCGAGGCTTGACTAAACACTACCTCTAACGCCTTATCCTGATTTTTTCCGTCCACGACTTTTATTTGGCTAGCATTACTGAGGTCTTTGAACACCATACTAGTATTGCCTGTTTCAAATTGACTTAACGTGGCAACGGTTGGGATAGGGCCAGCGTCTATTTCTACCACATCAGAGGCAATAAAATCTCCCGTTGCACCAACAAGCTCAAACTGACTGAGTGCCGCTTGTTGTGCATCCGCAGGTCCTTGTACATACACTTGGAATTCACTGATTGTTTTTAAATCCAATTTTTCGCCACCAAAATAGCCTGGCAACTGCCTTTGGGTGCCATTGAATAACAGCTCAACTTCGCGCTCTTCACCCGCTTGAAGTTGGAAGGCATAATTAAGTGCATTGGGCGCTGAGCCCACCATTCCCACCCTATCTGATAACTTAAACACTAAACTTAGCGGATCGCTATCCGATGGGTTTTTAACTAAAACTTTCAGGCTACCTTTATCATTCCAGTTCCAATGACCCGACTTAGGTGCAAAGCGGATATGTGGCCAAATCTTAAATTTGTTCTCTTCCGATACGCTGTCAAAATCGACCGTCAGTAGAGATACATCGCCAGCTTTTGCTGTCGATGTCTTAGCATTTGATGCCGTCATATTGGGCAACAGACCGTTATGGATAAAACTCTCCGCTGCTAGCTGTCCAACATCTGTATTAGAGGCGATATCACTCCCGCCACTTGAACATCCATAAAGCGATAGAAAACTTGCCGCTAGAGCAAGAGATAATGCTGTTCTTTTCATTTCACGTCCTTAATTTACTCTGTTTTTATTATTCGTAGCTCCAGTACACTACACGTTTTTGTAGGTAGTTCTCGATACCATGGATACCATCTTCACCACCAATACCGCTGCGTTTATGGCCAGAGTGATAACCTTGGACATTACCAGTAATCTGGCGATTGACAAACACAGTGCCGACCTCTAACCGATTGATAGTGTGCATTATTTTATTGACGTCTTGAGTGTAGATATAAGATGAAAGCCCTTCTTCACGATCGTTTGCGATCGCTAATGCCTGCTCAAAGTTTTGCACTTTTATGATGGGCATTACTGGTGCAAACATCTCTTGAGCTGCCACAGGCATCTCGGCGGTGACTTCGGTTAAAACTGTCGGCTCAAACCAGTGACCCTTTTCAAACTCTTTGCCTGCTGGGCGACCACCACCGATGACAACTTTGGCACCCATCGCAACCGAGGTGTCAATCATGTCGGCAACACGATCTAGGCCTATTTGGGTCACACTAGGTCCCATATCCACATCCTGCATCGGGTCACCGACCGTAATATCTTTGACTTTTTCCAGTACTTTATGAGTAAACTCTTCTGCGACAGATTCCTCGACCAAGACCAGCTCATTACAGATACAAACTTGACCACAATTGGCGTAACGGGAGACCACTGCCGCTTCTGCCGCTTTATCAATATCTGCGTCAGCAAGAACGATAAAGGCCGCCTTACCACCTAGCTCCAACACCAGCCCTGATACATTGTCAGCCGATGCTTGATAAATCGCCTGACCTGCGGGCGTACTTCCCGTCAGAGAAACCAATCGAGTGAGCGGGTGGGTCACCAACTGCGAACTCACCTCAATACCAGCGCCACTGACAAGATTGATCACACCTGCAGGAATCCCCGCCTCTTCGACTGCTTTACAAAATTCACTCGCGGTGACCGGTGTCGCTTCATGGGCTTTTAATACCATGGTGTTACCTGTTACCAAGGCTGGACCTATCTTGCGACCAATTAAAGCTAGCGGATAGTTGTAAGCACAGAGACCTAAAGTCACACCATAAGGAACACGATTAATGTGAATCTGTTCATTTGCGCTATCAGATGGAAAAATTTCTCCTTGGATGCGGCGGACTGCTTCAGCAGAGTATGTTAGGTAATTGAGCGTATCATCAAACTCACCATAAGCTTGTACTAGGGTCTTTCCCTGCTCTTTAACAATCAGCTTGGCGAAGTGATCACGTTTTGGCTTTAATGCTTCTACCAATCTATGAATATAGCGACCGCGCTCAACCGCTGGCAGCAGTTGCCATGCTAATTGCGCTTGCTGTGCGCTTTGCATCGCCGCTTCTACATCGTCCGCAGTGCAGTCCGGTACGGTTGCCCATACTTGTTCATTGGCAGGATCGATAACCTCAAAAGTCTTGCCATTCGAGGCGTTTACCCACTGACCGTGGATAAAACATGGATAGTGTTTCACGTTATTGTTCATTGTTATTCCCGTAATGGTTTATGTACCAGAAAACTTCGCTGCTCGTTTTTCAACAAACGCTAAAAAGCCCTCATTGGCATCCTTGGTTTCATAAAGTTCATCAACGTATTTTTGTTCTATTGCTAATCCCTGTTTCAGTGAGACTTCAACCCCCTCTCTTAGCGCTTTCTTTGTGGCTGCGATGGCAAGACCAGGCCCATTGGAGAGCCCTAAAGCGTAATCAAAGGTTTGCTGATGCAACTCTTCCTCAGAGTAAAGACGGTTTACGATTCCCCAGTGATAAGCCTGTTCGATATTAAAATTGTCACCACTTGCTAACAGCTCCAACGCTCGGCTTAGACCGACCAATCGAACTAACCTTTGTGTGCCACCGTTGCCCGGAATCAAACCCAGTTTGATCTCCGGGAGCCCAAGCAGATAGCCGCCATTTGCTGCAAATCTTAGGTCGCATGACAGAGCAATTTCTACCCCCCCCCCCAAACAGTGCCCCGCTATTTGCGCAATATAGATCTTGTTACTCGACTCTATGGTTGCCATATTCAAACGCGCCTGAGTGACCATCTTTTGATTATCTTCGGTGGAGTTTTGCGAAAAGGCATGAATATCGGCACCTGCGCAGAAGAACTTCGCTAGGCCACTTTTGACTATTACGGCATTTACTGCGCTATCTTGCTCAGCTTGTTGTAAAGCTTGGCCAAACTGAGTCACCATAGCCAAATCGTAGGCATTGGCTTTAGCACGTTGCATAGTAATAATGCCAACACCATTATCTTGATGGTAAATAACTGATTTATCTTGCATTACAACACTTCCTGCTCACTAAACTCTTGTCGAATTTGTTCGGTGTGCTGCCCCAAGGTTGGCGCACCTAATGAATGGAAAAATATCTCACCATCGATACGAATGGGGCACCGAGTGGTTTGGTAACTCTCACCGCCCTCAACTTGCACTGTCTGCAGCATATTGAGAATTTTGAATCCGTCATGAGCGAGCAGTTGTTTCCAATCAAAAACTTCCGCACACCAAATATCAGCAGGCTCTAGAATCTGCAACCAATAGCCAGTGGTTTGAGTGCTCACCAGTTCTCGCAAGATATGTTTGATCTCATCACGTTTGCTGTACCACTGTCCGGGATCATCAAAAGCCAATAGTTGGGGACAATTCATCAAATCTCCTAGCTTTAGAATCGATCCCATCGCTAGGGCTAAGTAGCCATCTTGAGTTTGATATAAGCCGTAAGGTGCACCGACTAGAGGATGTGCACCACTGACCTCCCCCCGCACAACCGGTTCGCCATCTTGGTAAAACAGCGTAAGAGGCTCAAATTGAAAATCGAGTATGGCTTCTAGCATACTGACCTCAACCAAGGCACTCTCACCGCTGACCAACGCAGCTAGAACACCCTGAACTAATTGACCACCAGCAAACATATCGGCAATGGCTAACCCCATAGGCATAGGCCCATATTGGTCATTGCCTGTTTGCCAACTCAACCCAGAAAGTGCTTGAACCAATAAGTCTTGACCCGGTTTACTCCTCCACGGCCCTTGTTCACCATATCCAGAAACAGCACCGTAAATAATATTTGGGTTAACCGACTTAACCTCTTGATAGCTCAGCCCCAAGCGCTCCATAACCCCAGGTCGAAAGTTGTGAATCAAGATATCTGCTTTTGCTACCAGCTTTTGCACTAACGCTCTATCTTGCTCTGAACCTTTTAGATCCAGTTCTATACTCTGCTTATTGCGGTTAATCGCTTGATAAAAAGCGCACTCGCCAGCGATTTGATAGGACTCTCCGTATAAAGTCCGTGAAAGATCACCCCGATTGGCCTGCTCCACTTTAATCACCCTAGCGCCAAGATCAGCGAAGCGCAGCGCCGCACAAGGGCCTGACAGCAGTTGAGTAAAGTCCAACACGGTTAAACCTGTTAGAGGTAAGCTCATAATTGAAACTCCAAAGAAATGGCATCAGTATCCGCCCCAAGTCGAGGTGCGGCTTTTTGTGATTTAAGCGTGTGGCCATTGAAGCGGATCGGGCAGCGAGTGGTACGGATATGAGTCTGCTCATTGCGAGCAACCACTTGTTCCATATCCAAACTTAAGTAGCCATCACTGGCGACCAGTTTTTGATAGTCATTAACTTCAGAGCACCAGTAACCCACAAGCTCTAAACGTTCTATCCAGTATGCGGTGCTGCGCTGTTTCAATATGTCCGCTACATCGGCTTTCACCTCATCTCTATGGGTGAAGTATCTGTCGCCATCTAGCCACTTAGCTAAGCGTTGATCTCCTAAACCTTGATGAAGCACTGACATCTTGCCCATCGCAAGTGCGATGTAGCCATCCTGTGTTGGGTAGATTCCATAAGGCGCACCCAAATAAGCATGCGCACCATTTTGTTGACTGCGTACAGGCTCGAACTCTGGGTTATTAAGGTAAGCGGTCAATCCTTCAAACTGAAAATCGACCACAGATTCCATTAAACTGACGGCTACCTTAGCTCCAATACCCTGTCGGCGTTTGCGCACTAAAGCGGCGAGAATACCTTGCGCCAGATGGGTGCCACATAACATGTCGGCTACCGCTGCGCCAAAGGGAATTGGAGGGTGCTCGCTGTTGCCGCTGAGCCAAGTCAAACCTGACATGGATTGAGCGAGTAAATCTTGGCCTGGCTTATCTCTCCAAGGCCCCTCTTCCCCATAACCACTGACCTCTGCGTAGATGAGCTGCGGGTTAATCTGTTTTACCGCCTCATAATCCAATCCCAATCGCTGCATAATTCCAGGACGGAAGTTATGGGTGATAACGTCGACTTTACTAATGAGCTTTTTCACTAGCTCAATATCGTCAGAATTTTTCAGATCGGCGACAAATGAAGATTTATTGCGGTTAACGGTGTGAAATAGCACACTATCTCCGTCAGCCCACATCCCTTTAGTCGCAAGTTGACGACAGGCATCACCATACTTGGGACGCTCAATCTTAATAACGGTTGCCCCCAGATCGGCAAGGCGCAGCCCAGCATAAGGGCCGGCCATATATTGGCTAAACTCCAACACCGTTATCCCCTCTAGAGGCCGCTTCATAGGGTGATTCCTTTAGAAGTGACGTAAAGGTCATTGAGGTGATTTAATACCGCTTTTGCATCACCACCATTCATCAAATAGTCTCGAATTGGCGCTCCTGCATGGTCTTGGAAATACATATGTCCGTGATATCGAGGACGCAGGAAAGCTCGCTCAAGTGTTGGCATGGTATCGATGAAATAGTTGTCTGATGTTGCGTTAGCAAACTCGCTCAACCAAGCTTCCTTGTGACCCGGTTGACCACCAAACTCAATAAAGAAATTGGCTTGCATCTGTGGGTTGGCGACAAATTGTGCATACTGAGCAGCGATCGCTTTATGTTTAGAAGATGCAGATACGGCAAAGCCAGTGCCGCCAAGAGTGGTAATCAAGCGGCCGTTACCGTCTAGATCAACCGTATCTGCAAATTTGAGTAACTTACGAGCATAATTGGGTTTGGCATAGTTGGCATAACCGTAAGCAAATGGACAGTAAGCAAAGTTGTCACTTTGCGTCATTGCCTCATAAACTTGGATCGGGTTCCAATCAAAACAGCGCTTATCTAGATGAATAGACAGCTCTCTCAGCATCTGTAAGCTTTTGACACCAATCTCTTCACTAACAACGTATTGGTCATTGATACATGGCGCTTCACCTAATGTGCAACACAACATGTAGAAGTTCATTAAGGTATCTTGAGGAATAGAAGGCACCGCAACCGTTCCTTTGCGAGCCAACTCCATTAAGTCACTCCAGGTTTGTGGCATGGCTTTACCCAAACTCTCCAGAATGTCCATACGGGCTGAGGCTACCGGCGTTGCCGCATCCATGGCTAATGCCCACTGCTGACCGTTGTACCCATAACTGACATGCGAGTGACCCACAGAGTGGTTGGCTTGGTCGTTTAAGAATTCGGCAGGCAGAATATTATCTAGTGCTTCAATTACGCCAGTCTTAGCAGCAAAGCCAGCCCAAGGGTGATCGATAACCAATAAATCATAGCGCTCAGCTAATTGATCAATCGGCTCATCAGCAAACGCTTGTAGTGAACGTTTTTCCCAAACAATTCGAACGTCAGGATTTAACTCTTCAAAACGCTGAGCCGTCGCAACTAAGGGGGTAAAACCGCGAGTGTGGTTCCAAGTAATGCCTTTAAGTGTAATCACGTAAATCTACCTCATATATGAATATTTAATTTATATATAAACTATAAGCACGGATTTATTAATAAGGTCAAGTCTATTTTAATATCGAATACAAAAACTGTGACGCTTACAATTCGTACAGACTGGTAGCCTATTTTTATTGTAATAGCATGAAAAAGGCTGTTTGTTTGAGCTATATCACACAGTGACATCAGTTTGCGATCTGCATCAACTCCCAAACAACAAATTTAATTTTTATTTGAATAAACGCTTCATATATGAATATTATATTCACATCTGATTCGGAGGATATATGACACGCATTAATTTAGATTTAAGTGGTGAGCGTTGGCAGATGGAGCGCATGCGCCCAGGTCAAGGCGTCAAAGAGGGGCTGCATTTGTTGCCTGCTGAATATCAAGGCACACACTTTAGCTGGAACTTCGCTAAAGTACCGGGGGATGTGTATAGCGATCTCTATCGTGCCAATGAGATCGACGATCCCTATTTCGGTCGCAATATGCATAGAGCCAAATGGGCTGCTGAATATGAGTGGTGGTATAGCCGTCGCTTTGCCCTACCAAACGAGATGCAAGGCAAGAAGATCCGTTTAGTATTTGAAGGGGTTGACTATAGCTGTGAGGTTTGGCTTAACGGTCAATATCTGGGTCGTCATGAAGGCATGTTCTCTGAGTTTGAGTTCGATATTACCGAAGCAGCAAGCTTTGCTGACTGGCGTGATGGCTCTAATATGCTGATGGTCAAGCTTGATCCACCACCTAAAAACTACCGCAATTGTGGCGGTAAAAAGGTCAACTTTTCTGGCGACTATTTTTCAGGTCTTGTTCCTTTTGGTATCTGGAGACCTGTACGGGTCGAAGCAACCGACATCGTTAGTGTTAAAGATATCCGCACTGACGTTAAAGTCACAGCGCAAACAAGCGCGACGGTAAAAGCTCAGTACACGCTCATCAACCACACCGATACTGCGCAGCAAGTGACTGTAGTTTCTCAGTTACACGGAAAAAACTGTGAGACGGGTGAATACGTTGCAGAAGCCAAACTCACTGTTCAACCGGGTGAGACAACACTAGATGCCGAAATCGATGTGCCTGACGCCAAGCTTTGGTGGCCATGGGATATGGGTGACCAAAATCTGTATGATCTTAATGTCATCGTTAACCAAGACGGTCAAGAGCTCGATGCGACCAAAGAGACCATCGGCCTTCGTGAAGTGACCATGGACTACAACCCAGGCTACACACGCGATGAAGCCGAGTATCCTTGGACCTTCTTTATTAATGGTAAACGCCACTTCCTTCGCTCTGCTTGTTGGGGAGGACAGCCGTCATTCCTTTATGGTCAAAACAGCCTATCGAAATATGAAAAACGTATTCAAATGGTCCGTGAGGCTAACATTAACAACCTGCGTATCTTCGGTTGGCACCCGCCAGAGATCCCTGACTTTTACCGTCTATGTGACGAGTTAGGTATTACCGTTTGGACTAACTTTACATTGGCAACCCAAGCCTACCCTGAAGATGAGGCTTTCATTAACGGTGTATTGCATGAGTGTGTTGAAACCGTCAAGCAACGTCGCAATCATCCATCCAATATATTCTGGATGGGGGGCGAAGAAGTCTTCTTCTCCGGCGCTCACGAAGAGAGTGGTAACAAACGCCTAATGGAAGTGATCGGCGAATCTGTGGCTCAATATACCGATGTGCCATATGGCCTTGCCTCACCATTAAGTTCAGAGTCTGCGCAAAATATGGGCTTTAAAGCACATGAATCTATCCATGCAAACGAGCACTACTATCAAGGTGGCGCCGAGTTTATGGAAGAGTACTACCCTGCTTTAGATTGCTGCATTATTCCTGAGCTAACCGCAGCGTCTGCACCATCAATTGAGAGTTTGAAGAAATTTATTCCTCAAGATGAAATGTGGCCAATGGGACCAAGCTGGGCTTATCACTGGGCAGATATTGATATTCTCAAGAACCTAAACTTTGAAGTCTTTAATGACTATAAAATGGGCTCATTAGAGGAGTTTGTCGAAGCAACTCAGATAGCTCAAGGAACAGTGATTCAGTTTGCTCTCGAAACCTACCGCCGTCGCAAACCTAAAATGAGCGGCGTTGCTCTGTGCCACTTTATTACCCATGTGCCTGATATCAAATGGGGTGTGGTCGATTTTTATGGTGAGAAGAAAATCAGCTTTGACTATTTAAAACGGACTTATCAGCCACTTCTGCCTAGTCTTGAATTTAGTAAGCGGCGTTGGGATGCGGGTTCCAATTTCCATGCAAACTTATGGCTAGTTAATGACTATCAATATCTGCTTGAGGATTTGACACTTGAATGGCAGGTGCTCTATCAAGGTCAAGCAACCGAGTGCAACGGCAGCATAACCCAGAGTGTTAAGGTGGACTCAGCGACTCAATTGGCTACGATAGATTGGCAAGTGCCTTCTGGTGCTCAAGGTGAGTTCGAGATTGCCCTGAGCCTCAAAGATAGAAGTGGCAAAGAAGTCGCCAACAACCATTACGTCCTGCTGATTGGTAATCAAGAGCAAGCGAAGCAGCAAAGCTTAGCTTATTTAGCCCAAGCTCAAGAGCGTCTGGAACGTCACGGTCACTGCATCTACCGCTACTGGCCAGAAATGTGGGACAACGAATAAGCTGTAAGCTAATTGAAGTCAAGGCATTAACCTAGCCATAAGCAATGGTGTTTGTGCCAAGGATGGTGCGAGTCAAGCGCACAAGGACGTGCTTGCAGCTATCTTGTATTGGATGAGTTAATGACCTTTGTTAGCACTATAAAAAGAGGCATTTCGCCTCTTTTTTGTTTCTATTTTCTGTTTTAACTTGAAAGCTAAGCCTTTATTGTTGAAACCGTTAACAACCTAACTGCTCGCTAATCCTGACCGCTGTTTCACGCAGTTTAGCAATCAGTTCATCAGTATCTTTTTGAACATTGAGAGCAGACGGCATAGTTGACATAGACAACGAAGCAATCACTAAGCCCTCAGGATGCCCAACTAGGGTTGAATAATCCTCTACGCCAACAACAAATGGGCTAGCGGCTACCAAGTAGCCCTGATCACGAATCATCAGCAACTCCTCAAATAGACTATCTCGTTTAACTTGCGACATTTTCGCAAACTCAGGATCGCGCTCCAAAATCATATCAGTAACCTCTTTGTTACTGTTGGCTAAAAGAATCTTACCCGGACAGGTAGAGCGAGTAGAGAGCAAGGTCCCCTCTGCAATGTTTAGTGATACCGGTTCGTGACTTGCTGCATGGACAATCACCATAGTCTGGCTTTGATACAGCATGGTTAAATAACAGGAGTTACCCGTGGTAAATGCCAAGTCTTCCATATGCGGTATTGCACATTGCCGAATTTTGTCTACGGGTGTAATTCTTCTCGATAGATTATAGATTTTGAGGGACATTCGGTATTTGCCAGAGACTTCATCGCGATGCAAGTAGCCTCTTGCCTCCAGTCCAACTAGAACTCGGTAGATTTCATTGGCACTACGGTTAAGTGCAGTGGCGATCTCAGCTTGAGAACGAGGAGAGTCTTGCGAGGTCAAGTACTCCATAATATCCAAGCCTTTATCTAAAGCAGGAACAGCATATTTATTAGTTTTGTTTTTTGGTTCCATTGTCTTCTCAATAATATTTTCCGGTAAAAGATCAGTATAAACATAACCAAACAAAGCTCTGTTCCAACGACCCATCAATATGCGCTCAAACTCATATTGTGACAAAGGTGATCTAATACAACCCATCCACCATATTAAGCGCTCTAAATGCATTGATTGCAAGCGATCTAATTACAAATCACAAGTGGACGATAAAAAGTGGTTATATACCCAAATAACAAAACCGAAGGACTGCACCTTCGGTTTATTAGTAGTTTACCTAATCACTCAATTAGCCAAAGTTGACATAAAACGTCTTCTTCTCTAGGTACTGCTCAAAACCATACTTACCATCTTCACCGCCAGTTCCACTCAGTTTATAACCGTTATGAAACCCTTGGTGTTGTTCACCGTGACCTCGGTTAACGTAGATTTCACCACACTCTAGCTCGTGAGTTAAGCGGTGGATGTACTTCATATTTTGAGTACAAATCATTGTCGCAAGACCGTATTCACTGTCATTTGCGTAATCAATAACTTCCTCAAACGTTTCAAATTTGATTACTGGTAGAATCGGGCCAAACGCTTCTTCATGTACAATGGTCATGTCTTGAGTGATATTGCCAAGAACCGTTGGTTGAAACCAATAGCCTTTCTCGAACTCGCCACCAGTAATGCGCTCGCCACCACAAAGAACGGTCGCGCCCTCTTCTTTCGCTTTAGAAACCAACTCAACCATATGTTCAAGCTCACGCTTGTTGACTTTAGGGCCCATATCTGAATCTTGATTCATTGGATTGCCCACTTTAAGTGCTTTAACCTTCTCCATAAAGATCGCCATAAACTCATCATAGACAGATGAGTGCACGTACATACGTTCATTACAGGTACAGACTTGACCACAGTTGTCAAAGCGCGAATGCAGTGCGGCAGCCGCAGCTTGCTCAAGGTCAGCATCTTCCATCACGATAAATGGCGCTTTGCCACCCAATTCAAGCTGAACGTGTGCCATATTATTAGCACAAGATTTAATAATCTGCTGACCTACAGGAGTAGATCCTGTCATTGTAACCATATTAGTATACGGGTGACCAGTTAGCGCACCACCAAGTGAAGCGCCACCACCAGTAACAATATTTAGTACGCCGGCAGGGATGCCGACCTTTTCCGCTAGATAACCTAGCTCTAACGTAGCTAACGGGGTCTCCGATGTCGGTTTAACGACAATAGTATTACCAGCAACTAGAGCTGGGCCAATTTTACGACCTGCAAGTGCAAGCGGAAAATTCCATGCAGTGATCGCTACCACTACGCCGCGAGGAATTTTTTGAATCCAGATATGCTCGTCTTCATTGTCAGACTGAACTATATCTCCATCCATTTGACGAGCCCAATCACAAGCATATTCGATAAATGAAGCTGTCACATCAACTTCGCCACGCGCCACTTTTAAAAGCTTACCTTGCTCTTTTACTAATAGCTCAGCCAAGAACTCTTTATTGTCACGAATTTCCTGAGCAAATTTACGTAATAGTTCAGCGCGCTGCCTTGCTGGCACTCTCTTCCACTCACTTTGAGCTTTCTTGGCAACACTTAATACATAATCAGCATCACTTGCATCACCGTCTTGAATTTCAGCAACGATTTCTTCATTAGATGGATTAATCACCCGATCAATCTTACCACTTGTTGCATTAATCCATTCACCGTTTACATACATTTGGTAACGTTTCATGTTGTTTTCCACACTAACTATCCGAGAATAAAATTGGTTTACCGAAATCTATCAATTATAATACCAATTTACAGTGATAGACCTCAAGTTTTATCAATTCTTCCTCTAAGATAGTTAGGTTCACGAGCCTTCCACAAGATAAATGTCATAAAATTCATCAACCTGATCATCCCAGCTGACAAGTGTTATAAGATAAACACGATTGATTTCAATATAACTCCACATCGCTGTACATGTGATGAACTTCTACAACCACCCAAGTTTTTAATTTGCGCTTAGTTGTGGTGAATAAGTGTTTTACTTCTAATATGGACATTCCTTGGACTATATGCCCTAAGGAACAAGCACTCCTCCTAGGCGGTGGCTTAGAAATGGCAGGAAAAGCGTTGGTTTATAATAAACAAACGCTTTTCCTCAACTCTAAGTAGTGATCTAACTAAGCTTGAGAAGAAGTAATCACGCTCTTCTTCTCTGCTTCTTTTTTGTTACTGCCCATAAGAATTTCAATATGTTCAATGGTTTTTCCTTTAGTCTCAGGTAAGCTCATTGCCATGACCAACAAACCAATGGCAGCGAATACGCCATACACTAAAAATGTGTTAGCTGCGCCCAAGTTCGCCAACTGCCAAGGAAAAAATTGTTGAATAAGGTAACTTGCTATACTTGTTACCATCGCTGCGACAGGTATAGCTACACTACGAACAGAGTTAGGGAAAATCTCTGAAAACAACACCCACATAATTGGCCCAATCGAAATATGAAACGCGGCAATAAACCCTAAAATACCAATTAGAATCAGAGCTGGATTGATCGATATTGATTTTTCAATGATTTCAGCCTGATGCCACTTTAGTATATCTGCATGTAATACCTCTGATAGGGCCAGTTTGAACTCGGTGTCTGATTGATAAGTATTGTCCTGAATAGACACCAGAGGCCCAGCGTCAAATGATTCTGACATCTGTGTAACGTGGTGGCTCTCGAGGCGATACTCGGCATTGTAAAATCCATACCAACAAGTCATATGACTCAGAACCGCAAGCGTTAAACCGATGAGCATCAATGGTCGTCGACCCAGACGGTCTATAAAGAGCACGGCCATAACAGTAAACACAAAACTGGTTAACCCAATATAAAGTGCCTGTTGAAATGCAGCATTGACCCCAAAACCTACCTGCTCAAATACTGTCGGTGCATAAAATAGAATCGCATTCATTCCGGTAACACCTTGGATCACCGCAATAGTGATGCCCACGAACATCGCGTGTCGATATTTCGTATTTAATAGAAGCATCAATTGCTGTTTAAAAGAGATATCTGCAACATGCACTAAGTTTTGTTTAATCGCAGTAAACTCTGCTTCTGCATCTTCTTCACTGTTAATTTTATTCAACACTTGTATTGCTTGATTATCATGACCTACTTTGATCAACCAACGAGGAGATTCAGGAATCATACATACTAATGCGAACCAGATAAGAGCTGGAATAATTTCTGAACCAAGCATAGCGCGCCAAATACCCTCATTAGAGAGTAGATATATGGAAGCGTCCGCTTTCTCAACAAGATAAAAGTTTATAAAATATGCCGCAGATAAGCCAATCACAATATTGAGTTGATTGACAGTAACAAGTTTACCTCTGAGACGGTTAGGAGCAATTTCGCCAATATACATAGATGCTAAAGAGAGAGAACTAAATGCCAGGCCGCCAATAAAACGGAAAGCGACTAACATTTCATAGCTAGTCGCAAGCGCAGAGCCAATTGCTGAAATAACGTACAGCAAGGCTATCGTAACGAGGGTATTTTTACGCCCATATTTATCTGCAGCTTTACCTGCAAAGCACAGAGCGATAATCGCCCCTAAACTCGGCGCACTTACCACCGTGCCCACTTGCAGGTCTGTTAACATAAACTCTGCACTTATATAGCGTACAGTACCAGATATCACCGCAGCATCCAGTCCAAAAACAAAGCCCCCTAGCGCAACAATAAACGCATACATTGCTGCTCGTCTTATATACAAGCCCATTGGTTATCCTCTTCATCATTAATGGCCAACCAATATATTACAATCGCCTAGGGATAATACCTTACCAGAGATCACATATTTACCAATATTGAAAGTGAAATCAACAAGAGGTAGCTGCGTAAACAAAAAAAGCATGGGAACTACCATGCCTTTTTAGGAAAAAAATATATATTTTTGTTAATTTAGTAAGTCAATCTCCATGTCTCCAGAAAAGAAATAATCATCCAAATCTGCTTCAAACTCACTGGAATCAGCAATTTTTAATAACTCTTGTTTTGAGTTTTCTATATGCTGCCAAACTGCTTGTTTCGCATCCTCAGCAGAGCGTCGTTGAAGTGCCATAAAAATACGTTTATGATCAGATAGCCAGCTTTCTCTTAGTTTTGGCTCATGTAAATACTTTTCATTCAGAGCGTTCCACAAAGGATTTTGGATTCGGACATTACGCCACATCTCAGCCGCTTGATTAATCAAAACTCGATTTTGGGTCGATTCAGCGATTAAGACGTGGAATAGCCTGTCGAGTTCTTCAAATTTTTCACTATCACCATGAAGCTCTTTAATTTGCATATCAAGTACACGTTTTAGTTCGCGTAACTCATTAATTTTAATCTGTGTTGCTGCAAAACCTGCTATGTTACTCTCGATAATTTGTCTCGCTTGTAACAACTCAAATGGCCCAACATCGCTGTGGGGGATGATTGTACGCTGTGTAATTTTATCTGGTGAATCAATAAAATAGATACCCGCCCCTTGACGTACAACGACTAACCCCTTCAGCTCTAGCATAATAATCGCTTCACGGATGGTAGCACGACTACTGTCAAATCTTTCACTGAGCTCTCGTTCAGATGGCAAGCGCTCACCTGCCTTAAACACTCCGGAATAAAGTAGATCTTCTATCTGTAATCCAACTTCGTAATATCTGCGTTTAGTTTGGCTTTTATCCATAATGACACCTAAATCTTGCATTAACACTCGAGCATAGCATATGCAAACTCATTGATACGTTTCATTTGTATGATTAATTTAACATACATATTTACCAATAATACATCTTTTATTGCTGATTCTCGAAACAAGAAGCAAAAAAAGTGATTCGATTTCATGAAGCGGTACATCAATTGCAAATATTTATTTACCAGCAAATGATGAATGCGCTAGCGAAGAATATCGCATCTAAATTGACCAACTAAGTAAACCAACCTAAGTAATGACTCATAGAAGTGTTGGACATGATATTGTATGGAACCAGAAGTAAAACACTAATTTCGGCTGGGTGACACTCATTTTTTATCAGAGCGCAGCAAACAAAAATGCCACTGTTCTACAACGAGAGTAAGTGGCATAGACACAATACATTTAAAAATAAATATTTAACTTATTAGGTAGTCATAAACCCCTTGAGCGATTGGAATACCATCTCTTTCACACTCAGCTTTGTAGGCAACTTGTGGATCATTAGGAGCCAGAACTCGCTCTACACCAGGAACCGGGCGAACATTACGCAGTTCCGCTACCATCATTGCCATAGTTGCGGCAAACAAAGGGGTTCCTAAACGGCTTGGGTCAATTACAATCATTAAACTGGCAAGTTTACGCATTTTATCGTAATCACCGTACATGCGGACGATATGGTTACCATAGTTAGCCCCCATTAATACACCTGTTAGAGCATCAATAGCCAAAGCAATACCTGAGCCTTTGTGTGCGCCAAATGGCAGCAAGTTTTCTACTTTGTGTGGATCTGTCGTTTCGTTACCATCTTTGTCGATAGCTAGACCTTCACCAATTTGTTGACCTGTCTCTTTGGCATGCAGAAGCTTACCAAATGCAGTTGCACTCGTCGCCATATCAACAATCATTGGTTCTCCACCCTCTACAGGGAAGCCAAAAGCAATCGGGTTAGTGCCTAAAAATCGCTCTGCTCCGCCATGAGGTGCGACGCAAGTGTCAGTTTGTGTCATACCAATTGCAATCATACCTTCAGATGTCGCTTGCTCCATAAAGTAAGACAACGCACCACAGTGAGAGGTATTTTTCACGCTCACAAAACCAAGGCCTGAATCTCGAGCCATGTCGATCCCGCGTTGGGTAGCAGCGATCAAAGCCGAGTGTCCCATGCCATCATCTGAGTCTAAAATTGCTACAGATGGAGACACCTGTTCAAATGTAAACTTAGCTTGTTTATTTAAGCCACCAGATTTTAGGCGCGTGCAGTAATGCTCAACACGCATAGTACCATGAGAGTGAACGCCTGTTTTATCCGCATGAACAAGGACGTCAGTCACTTCTTGTGCTGTTTTGTTATCAAGACCAGCTTCAACTAACTTAGAGAAAGATAGCTCTCTTAACTTATTTTCATTTACTCGAATCGTAGACATAACTTCTTTCTCTAATTAAAAATTGATCACGCCTTTAACAAGGCTCTTGTTTTCAACTACATCCTGCTGGTATCTCAAACCAAAATCAGCGAAGTTATAGTCTTTGTTCTTCATGATATTTTGCGAGACCTTACCTTCAGCCATAAGTTGAATAACACGCTCAAAGTCTTGACGAGTCGCGTTACGAGAACTCATTAAAGTTGTCTCTTTCATATGGAAAGTTGGGTTGTGGAAAGCAAGTTCACCTTTTGTAAACCCAATAAATACAAGTTTTCCACCATGTCTAATCAGGTTGACTGCATTTGACATTGATTTATCAAAACCTGTGGCATCAAATACGATATCAGCCAGTTTGCCGCCGAATACTTCACGCACATCTTCAATATAGCTCTCGCTCATCGCATTTAGTGTTGCTGTGCCTAGCTTCTCTTTAGCCCAAGACAGACGCTCTTCGGCAACATCAACAACGACAACCTCACAACCCTCAGCTTTCGCGATTGCCGCAGCAGCAAGGCCAATAGGTCCAGCACCGACTACCAATACTTTATTATCTTCGATTACCTCAGCACGACGGATAGCGTGAGCACTTATAGCAAAACACTCAACTAATGCCCCTTCACTACAGCTAACTTCATCTGGCAGTTCAACTAAGTTATCCTCAAGCACTGCTAGATACTCAGTAAAGCCGCCATCTTGGTGTACACCATAGAGTGAGATGCTTTCACAGCAATTAGTTTTGCCTTCTTTACAAGCAGGACACTCACCGCATGGAATCGCTGGAATCACTGAGTAACGTTTGCCCTCTTTTGCTTTAGTTACAGATGTGCCCACCTGTTCAACTGTGCCACTAATCTCATGTCCCAACACTCGTGGATAAGAGAAAAAAGCTTGCTTACCAGCGAAGGCGTGAATATCTGTACCGCAAATGCCAACTGCATTGATTTTTAGAAGAACTTCGTTTGCTGCAATGCGTGGTACATCTCTTTCGATGTATTCAATTGAATAAGGTTCGTTGCAAATTAGTGTTTTCATAATAATTCCAAATCTTTATTAACTATTGAGCAAGCTCGGCGATAACAGTGTGAACACCGAGTTCTTCTATCTGTTTAAATGCATTTATCGTTTGTTGAATAAACAGGGCATTTTCAGCTTTATGCCCACCAAAAATTTTCTCAATATCAAGCAGAGCTTGAGCTTTTTCTAGCTTGCTTGTCTCTTTAGTTACAATCTCTTCAAATGTTTGCGCTAGAGGATCGAATACCTCTTTACCCGCTTGAATCTGGTCAATTACGTAGTGCATCCAACCGGCGATCAATACTGGTAAGCATCGTGTTGCAACTCCGCGATCTCTTAGTGTCATGTATGGATCTACTGCGCGCTGTGGTAATTTTTGCGAACCATCCATCGCAATTTGACCAGTTTTATGTTTGACGTTAGCGTTGCTAAAACGGGCGATAAGCAATTCTGCGTAACCGTCCAGATCCACATCCAAACTTGGATTAAGAGACTTCGCTTGCTCATCTTTCATCAGTTTTAACGTCACTTCTCGCAGCTCTTTGTGCTCCATGCATTGATAAATAAATTCATGTCCTGCAAGACTGCCGTTGTAGGCGAGGAATGAGTGACTGCCGTTTAGCATACGCAGCTTCATCTCTTCGTAAGGAAGTACATCTTGAACCAACATGGCACCAGCTACTTCCCAGCTTGGTCGACCTGCAACAAAATTGTCTTCTACTACCCACTGACGGAAGTCTTCACACACCACACCACATGGATCCCGATAGCCAGTCTCTTGCTCTATCACCTCGAACTGCTCCGGAGTCATAGCTGGAACAATGCGATCAACCATTGTATTTGGGAAAGTCACGTTCTCTGAAATCCACTGTTCTAATTCCGCATCTCGCAATGCCGCAAAATCAAGAACCGCTTTTTTTGTTAGGTCACCATTTTCAGGAATATTGTCACAAGACATGACACTGAAAGGCATCAAGCCAAGCTCTTTGCGCAATTTTAGTGCCTCTGTAATTAAACCAATTGCTGATTGAGGTTTAGTAGGATTCGCCAAATCATGAATAATCAGAGCATGCTGCGTATCCAACTGGCGTGATTGAGGATCAACACAGTAGCCTTTTTCTGTGATCGTCAAAGAGACAATTTTGACTTGAGTCTCAAGCATTTTTTGTATTGCCGCTTCGATACCAACGTCAGGCGTATGCAAACCTGTCGTTACTGTGCGAATTTGGCGTGTCGTCGTCTCTGAAGCTGACTTTTCGACCACAGTAAACAGTCCATCTTGTTGGTTAAGATCGTTAATTAAATCTGCTGGACCAAACATATTGATCTCACAGATCCCCCAACGTTCATTTGCTAACTCGTTCGTCAGATCGGTGTATAGGGCTTGGTGACCACGGTGAAATGCGCCAAATCCTATGTGAACAATCTGAGTTACCAGTTCATCACGATTATATTGGGTAACTTGACTGTACTTCGCCTTACCAATTTGTTTCTCTGAGCCCATTGTGACTGACCTTTTAATTAAATTAATTAACCAATAAGGAGTTTATACCGAGTAACACACTCAAATTCAGTGACACAAATCACACTTACCAGACAGCGGGGTAAAATTGGACAACCAATGCTAGGCAAATCACATGAAACCAGACTGAATAAAGGAGAAATTAGCACACCAAATGTATAAAAATGTTCAATGAAGTGCCTGTTTCTTATTTTTGTGAAGCAAACATTATGTAACCCAACCTAACTGGTTGACCAAATTTTTTATACAGAATAATATTAGCGGTATATCAATAGGCAATAGCTACCTATATGACCCATTACCGTAGTTTCAGATTAAGAGAGTTTAAGATAATGAACAGTCAGGGAAATTTAGAAAAGTTCAGTGACATACTCAGCTTTGGCGAACCAATGTTTGAATTCAGTCAAATCAATTCTGCGAAAGTTGGGCAACCCGACTTTCTCAGTGGTTTTGGTGGCGACGCTTCTAATTTTGCCATCGCCGCAGCGAGGCAGGGAGCGAATGTCGGTATGCTAACGCAGATTGGTGGTGATGAGTTTGGTCGTCGCTTTGTCGATTTATGGCAGACTGAAAAAGTCGCCACTCACTGTGTGAAGACACTGCCAAATGCCTCTACGGGCGTCTACTTTATAACTCACGATAACACTGGGCATCATTTCTCTTTTTTGCGTAAAAATTCTGCTGCCAGCCAAATCACGCCAGATCAGCTGCCACAGCAAGCGATAACCAAAGCGAAACTGCTGCATGTTACCGCGATTACTCAAGCGATCAGTGCTTCAAGCTGTGATTCCGTGTTTGCTGCTATCGACATTGCCAAGCGAAATAACACCGCAGTCTCATATGACACTAACCTAAGACTCAAACTTTGGTCACTTCAGAGGGCAAGAGCCATTATCAATGAAACCGCGTCTTTGGTTGATATCTGTTTCCCAAGCCTAGACGAGGCGCAGTTGGTCACAGGTTTAACTCATGTTGATGACATTATCGATTATTATTTGAAGCTCGGTGCTAAGATAGTGGTTCTAAAACAAGGGGGAGACGGTGCAACCGTGGCTACAAGTGATATGCGTAGTCACGTTACACCGCATAAAGTTGTTCCTGTTGATGCTACGGCGGCTGGCGATTCCTTCGCAGGCTCTTTTTGTACCCACTTTGTAAATGGCGAATCCCTTGTTCGTTGTCTTGAGTTAGCTAACGCAACTGCATCCATAACAATCACCGGATATGGCGCAGTCGCTCCTCTACCAACTTTACAACAAGTGCTTGAACGCGCAAGCTCTAAGCAATAACCCTATTTTAATCGCACTATCAAGGAACAGGAATATATGAGCACGTTAATAAAAGATATTGAAACTAAGCTGTTTAAGATTCCTCTAAAAGAAATTTTATCTGATGCAAAACATGGCGATCATGACCATTTTGAATTGATTACCACAACAGTTACTTTAGAGGATGGTTCACAAGGTACCGGATACACCTACACAGGTGGTAAAGGTGGTTACTCCATCAAGGCAATGCTGGAACATGATATTCAGCCTGCACTTATCGGTAAAGACTCGATCCAAATCGAAGAAATTTATGATTTTATGGAGTGGCATATTCACTACGTTGGCCGTGGTGGTATTTCAACATTTGCTATGTCTGCTGTTGATATCGCACTCTGGGATCTTAAAGGTAAGCGTGAAGGACTTCCTTTGTGGAAAATGGCTGGAGGTAAAAACAATACCTGTAAAGCCTATTGCGGTGGTATCGATCTGCAATTCCCACTAGAAAAACTACTATGCAACATTCAAGGCTATTTAGATAGCGGTTTCAACGCGGTTAAAATTAAAATTGGTCGCGCTAATCCCCAAGAAGATATTGATCGTATCGAGGCGGTACGTAAGCTCATAGGTCCGGATATTACTTTTATGATTGATGCTAACTACTCTCTTAGCGTCGATGAAGCTATCTCACTATCTAAAGCAGTAGAGCAGTACGATATTACTTGGTTTGAAGAGCCGACCCTTCCTGACGACTATCTGGGATTTGCTAAAATTGCAGACAATACCAACATTCCATTAGCGATGGGTGAGAACCTTCATACCATCCATGAATTTGGCTACGCCATGGATCAAGCGAAACTGGGATATTGCCAGCCTGATGCATCAAACTGCGGCGGTATCACTGGTTGGTTGAAAGCGGCACGCCTCATCACTGAGCACAATATTCCCGTCTGTACCCACGGTATGCAAGAATTACATGTTAGTTTGGTATCCGCGTTTGATACTGGTTGGCTCGAAGTGCATAGCTTCCCAATCGATGAGTATACCAAACGTCCACTAATTGTAGATAACTATCGTGCGGTTGCCCCTGATAGTCCTGGCATTGGTGTAGAATTTGATTGGGAAAAAATTAGCCAATATCAAGTTTAACTCCCCGTCATTACTTCACTTGTGTTTTTAGTCTCGCACTTGATTTGGAGAGACTAAAAACACCTAGAGTATTAATTGAGCCTCCATATATCTAAACCGATCCAATTTACAATAGTATCACTGACTATCCCTATCTAAATCGTATATCTTCGACGCAAAACGTAATTCGATTTAAAACTAAGCAATCTATAATAATTTCAGAAATTTCGGATTAGCACGCTATTGCAAACATGATTTAAATCAGAAACCTGCATTTACTTAAATTTAAATTTTGATTTGGTTCACTTAAATTGAATATTGGTTTTCCAATGATTGCACATTGGTTGTACTTTGTCGTAGAGCTCCCTGTCGAACAACATCGGAGCATAAGTTCATCGAAAGGTAAAAAAATGAGCACTGAAATTTCTAGAAGAAGCATGATTAAGTGGGCAGGTGCAAGTGTCGTTGTCGGAGGTTTGGCAACACAAAGTTATGCATTGTCGAAAACAGAGAAAGAGGTTCAGTCTAATAAAGAGCCGACACTACCATTACAAGATAAATGGGGCATTACTCATGACCGAGTTTGGGTCGGAGGGGAGTATTGGGCAAACCCAATGGAAGATTGGAGAGTAAAAGACGGATATGTCGAATCTCTCAGCCTAGGTGGCAATCGAAGCGTTCATAGCTTGACCCATCAGATAACAGATCCAACTAAGGGCTTTGAAATTTCTGTTGTGGTTGAGCGATTAGAAAAAACCGAAAAAGATGGTGGAGGCGGAATTCGCTTGGGTGCAAGAAGTGAGCTGAATGACGTGCGTAGCAACTGTTTTGTCCAACGAGGATACGATATGGGTATCGTAGGACAAAAACTAGTGCTTGCTAATAAGTATACAAATATCACAGAAGATCTGACGCACAAACAAGTCAGACTCGAACTAAAAGCAACTCCTGTTGCAGGAGCAGTGACATTAACATTAGTTGCGACTTTAGTTGATACAGATGAAAAACTGAGTGAGGTGACACATATTGCATCCAGCGACGAATTGATTGGTAACGTCGGTATAGTGAGCAACTTTGAAATTGAATCCACTTATGGTCCGAATATTCCAGAAAAATCCAAAGGAAGTCGCTATCGATTCAAAAACTTATTCCTAACAGGTAGTGGATTTACGGCGACTAAAGAAAATAAGTTCGGTCCTATTCTATGGTCTATGTATACCGTGAACAATACACTTTCCAGTGATGGATATGTACTAACATTAAGCGCTTATACCGGTCCGTTAGGTCAGAAAGATAATAAAGTATTAGAGCTTCAGATTAAATCAGATGGAAAATGGCGAAGTTATGGCAATTCTGAGCTTGATAACGATGCATGGTTGGCGACATTCCGCATAGCGAACTGGGATGCAAGCAAGAAGTGCCCTTATCGTGTGTTATATGTTGAAAAGCATAAAAATGATACTGAATCTATCGATGTGTTTGAAGGTGTTATTCAGGCAGAACCAAAAGGCCGCCCTCTTCGTATGGCCGCATTTACTTGTCAAAATGACTATGCATTCCCATACGCTCCTGTAGCAAGTAATGTTGCTGCACTTGATCCTGATATTTTGTTTTTCTCTGGCGATCAAATTTATGAAAGTCATGGTGGTTTTGGCGTAGTTCGTTCGCCTGATGATAAAGCTATCCTGAATTATCTGAGGAAATACTATCAATTCGGTTGGGCATTTAAAGAAATAATGAGAAACACTCCAACTATCTGTATCCCTGATGATCATGATATTTTACAGGGTAACATGTGGGGTGAAGGTGGCGTTGCGATGAAAAATCCAGAGCGCGATCCAAGCGCTTCCATATTAACTGGCTATATACACTCACCCAAATTTGTTAACGTCGTACACAAGACTCACACAGCACACCACCCTGCTCCTGACAATCCACACCCTAAGGCTGCCGTAAATGGTATTATCGCTTATTACGGTGAGATGGTATACGGAAATGTCGGCTTTGCAATTTTAGCTGATCGACAATTCAAAAGCGGCCCGGATCGAGTTGATGCAGTTGTGGGTGTTACAGGTCGTGATGAGCACCCGCTTTATGTAAATGACAGCATTGATTCTCCAGAACTACATTTATTGGGCGATGAACAAGAAGCATTCTTGGAGTCTTGGGGACGAAAATGGGACGGCCATGAACTTAAAGCGGTGTTAAGTCAGACTATTCTGGCAAGCATCGCAACGCACAATGGTGGCGCTGATAAATACCTTAAATATGATTTCGACAGCAATGGTTGGCCTGCAACTGCAAGAAACCGAGCAGTACGAGCAATGCGTGAATCTATGGCAATACACATCTGTGGGGACACACATCTAGCCTCCATTTCACAATATGGCGTCGATAAGCAACGCGATAGTAATTGGGCGTTTTGTGTCCCAGCAATAGGTGCTGGTTGGCAACGTTTTTGGTTTCCAGAGACGGTTGGGTTACCCGTTACAAATAAGCCGAGGCATGGTTTAGCCAACACGGGTGAGTACATGGATGCGTTTGGTACTAAAAATTATGTCTATGCTGTCGCAAACCCCGTGGCTGGCGTATCAAAAAACCGGTATGTGAAAGCTCAGGAAAAAGGTAGTGGTTTTGGTTTTATAACTTTTGACACTTTGAATAAAACATATCAGTGTACCGCTTACCGTTTCTTAGCCGATGTTACCAATAATAAGGCGAATAATATCTACCCTGGATGGCCGTTGACTATCTATCAGCATGAAAACATGGGGATTAATAGAATAAGTTGACCTTGCTCTCTCAAGACTATTCTGAACTCTGTCCAACTTACGCTGTAATGGCTAAGAATAGACGATATGGATAAGAATGTACTTGAAGGTATCCGCCCAGTGTTTTTTTTGGTGCGGATACCTTAGAGTATCCAATTTCTGCTATATCATTGCCGATGAGCTTTAGTCTGAATTGATAAATAACATCCCAACGGAATCAGATTTTTTCGTGCGGCTAGCGCAGAAAAAATAGTGCAAATCCCAGAGAATATAGTAATGATAAAAAGAGGTAGTTCCCAAGCATTTGTAACAGTGTAGAAGTATCCTATCAGTGATGGCCCCATCGCAGCTAAGCCATAACCAAAACTTTGTGCCATTCCCGACAGGGCTGTAGCTTGCTCCGAGTTCAGTGTCCTTAAACCAATAAAAGATAAAGCAACAATAAAAGTCGAACAGTTACTTAATCCAAATAGCACGACCCAAAATATGGATAAATTTGGAATAACTAGTAAACCGATCAAGCTAAAGGTTACACCTGATGAACAAGCTATAATTAATATAACATGGTTTCTAATTTTAGACAGAATAGGAATTAATATTAACCCAGGAAGGATAGTTGAGAACTGAAGAAGCCCATAAATATAACCAGATTGAATATCGGTATAACCAAAACTAGTTAATATTCTCGGTAGCCAACCAGCTAAAGAGTAAAATGTAAACGAGTTAATTCCCAAGGCTAAAGTTACATACCAAGCGGTAGGTGACTTTAGTAAGGGTTTAATAGATACGGAATAGTCAGTATTTTGTGTACTTTTTGAGTTTCCTAAAAGTAGCTTAGGCCACCAATAAATAACTGCTGTTACAGGAAAAATTAAGTTCAACAGTAATGCTATCTGCCAACCATCTACGTCTCCGAGTTGTAGCTGAGATAGAGGAACCATTGAGCTTGCTGAAAACGTTGCGCCTATACCCATAACTAGCACATAGATAGACGTAATCACTGATATTTTATTAGGGAAGAGCTTTTTTACAATTGAAGGCAATAATACATTTCCAAAAGCGATACCGGCGCCTAGTATTATCGTACCGAGATAGAGCATATATTCACTTCCCATTGAACGAATGACAATACCGAAAGCAATACAGAATAGCGCAATTATTAAGGAAGGCTCAATGCCTACTCTATTTACTAGTTTTGGTGTAACTGGAGAAAATATAGCAAGTGCAATAAGTGGAAGAGCCGTAACAAATCCTCCTTTTGATGCGTTTAATCCGAGTGTTTCCATAATTTGAGCCAATAAAGGAGCGACGCTCGTAAATGGGCCACGTAAGTTAAGAGCTATAAAAAGAACGCCAAGTAATGCAACAAAATGAGATACCATAGACCGGTTCATATAAAAACCAAGAATCAAAAATAATATTATAATACAAACTAAACTAATAACCAGAACGTTTTGCGGAAATTTATCAATTCTTCGAAAGTTAATCGATGGTAGTGAAAAGCACTAAAAATGACTATTGATAGGAAATCTAATCTGAGTTCACTCATTGAACTTTGAATGACATCAACTCCTCGGCGGGCTTCATTCATTTATTGGTTCGGCCACTGTCAAGCAGTGGCCACAGTCCAAGGAAATTAATTACTGTTTTGGAAAGTACCAGCCTCTAAAATTTGTCTTTTGACGCGATAACTGCAAATATAGTTCCAGTTCCATGAACTGTCATATTTATGGCATAGACCCCAGTTTAATCCCGGCTCTTGCTTTGTTCCATCTTCGAGTGAACGGTAAATTCCTATGGCTTCAGGCGCGCCCTTTATATAAGACATAATCTCAAAATTTATACCATCAGCTGACCACTGGATAGTGTTCTTTTCTGGCCCATCGGTAGTAATGAGAGAGGCGATACCACCATTTTGGTGCCAGACTGCAACTTCATGACCTGAATTAGAAATAGGATTATATTCTGACTTGATATAAGGCCCTAAAATATTATCGGCAATGGCTACACCATGCTTAATCTCACGGCCACCCATATTCATACTCTCACCCATAGTTTCGCCTTTGTAATAAAGAAAGAACTTATCTTTGAAGTACATTAGGCAAGGATCGTGAACTTTATGGCTATCAAAACTACCTTTCGATTTAACATAAAATCGATTATCTTCATCACCATCCCACTCTCCATCTTTTTCCGGACTTAATATTGGGCCATCTGATTTTGTCCAAGGACCATATGGCGAATCAGCCCAAGCAATGGCAATTTCCTCATATTGGCGATTTGTATATGGAAATTGCACTGTTTGGTATAAGAGGTAGAACTTACCTTCATGCTCTAATATTTCCGGAGTAAATACTGCTCGGTCATCAAATCGGCCCGATTCACCAGCCTTTATTGCAGGTCCTTGCTCTTTCCACGTTACTGCATCATCAGAAATTGCATGCCAAACTTCAGTTTTATCCCATGGAAACACCTTATCGACTGGATTACCTGTAAAACCCAAAGTTTCCCCTTCTCCTTTGGTATACCAACAGTGGTAGATGCCATCCACTTGAATAACTGCTGTTGGGTCTCGGCGGATGATGCCTTCTTCATAAGCAAAATCACCTTTAAGTTCACTTATCTCGAACTCGATAAGCCACTCAGGCCCTCGGCTATCATAGCCGAGTTCAATAGCTCTCTTACTCGCTAAACTCAGTTTTTTGGTAGTAGAGTTCATAAATTGGTCCTACGACATTTGAAACATTTCGACCAAAGGTAAACCAATTTTAAGTTTATCACAATTACTGAGAGTCTTATCGTACATAGATTCTTTCATTTAAGTGATCCGAACCACATATCGACAAATAAAGCACTATTGGTTGATTAATTTGAGCCTTTGATCTGGGATGGATACTATCGAATGAGCATAATGGCATACACAATGTAAAGTGCGCTAATTTATAGGAGGAAACTATATGCGCTTGATAAAAACAGCTCTTGCTGTAGCGATCTTATCGACACTCTCTTTGCAGTGTGTCGCTGTTCCGAAGTCTGATTCTAATGATATGTCTGGCTCAGCAACAAAGATTGAAATTACAAATAAACAGTTTCTCGATATTGCACTTAATGAACACAGCAAATTTGAAGTATTAGAAAACAGACTTTTGATCACTTTCGATGCGATATCTAAATCAGAGTCCATTTCAAAATGGCCCAGTATGAAATTCAGACCAATTCAAGGTAATTATGATTGGAACGCTCAAGGAGGATTAAAGTTATTAGTCGAAAACCCAACCGCACAAGAAGTGAACTTCGAAATTAAAATCGCAGATCACTTAGGTACTTTGGGCGCTGCTTCGCATCAGCTTGATTACGCTATATCAATTCCAGCAAACAGTACAAAAGAGGTGGAACTACTGTTCAATGGTTCTGCAATGAACGTTAAAGGATATCGTGGCGGTGATGAGTTGCAGTTGGCGAATATTGCCGAGTTCCAATTCTATACAGTTGGTCCAGCACAACAGCAATCAATTATATTGCATAATATTGATTTTATAAAACGAACCGGCGACTTTGTGGTTACTCAAGCAAGAAAGAATCAAGTTAAAGGAGAAATAGAAACTCTTCATGTGTTGACTGACTTTGAAAAAGGGCTAGGTAACCTTATTGAGCATCATGACGGGTCACAAGTTGATCTTATTAACAATAAACATGGTAAAGCACTTCAAGTGGCCTATTCAACGCAGAGTGATTACCCAACCGTTAAATTCTCTGCTGGGATAGAAGGTCAAGCCTGGGATTGGTCAAGCTTTGGTGATGCAGCTGTCGCTTTTGATATTGTCAATCCGAGTGACTCCGGCATTCAACTTTTTGTACGGATTGATGATGCTTTAGATAAAAAGCTGGGTGGAGATGCGACCGGGGCTGTTCATAGTCGGACTGGTTATGCGCAGATTGCCCCTAATTCAAGTGGTAAATATTACTTCACGCTGAAAGACTTAGAACAAGGTCTCGATTCAGGTATGCGAGGAGAGCCACCTGAAAAAGCATTTGATGCTAACCAAGTCGTATTTGGTTGGGGCGAAAAAGAGCTAGACACGTCCAATATCGTATCAATTCAGCTCTACTTGATGAACCCTAAACAAGATGCTGTTCTAGCGATAGAAAAGATCAGTTTGATTCCAAACGTGAGTCTTGACACCTCTCGTTATATTGGTTTGCTTGACGAGTTTGGTCAATATATGGAGGAGACTTGGACTGAAAAAATAAATACTGTCGAAGAGCTTAAGCGATACGGTCAAGCAGATCTCCTATTAATAGATAGCGCCAAATTGCCCGCTGATCGTTCAAAGTATAGTGGATGGAAACATGGACCTAAACTTGAAGCCACTGGTTTCTTTAGAACTGAAAAAATAGATGGAAAATGGAGCTTAGTAGACCCAGAGGGATACCTCTATTTTATGACAGGTCTAGATAACATTCGTATGGATGATTCTTATACCGTAACAGGTATAGATTTTGCAGATGCTTCTGGATCAAGTAAAGAAAATATGAGACCGAGTCAGCTAAAGGACATCTCTTACAAGTTAGACAAACGTAAACGTGTGGTTGCTTCACCGTTGCGTAGTCAGATGTTTACTTGGCTACCAGACTATTCTAGCCCATTAGCAGATAACTATAGCTATACCGAGATGATCCACATGGGCCCACTGGCTCATGGTGAAGTATTTAGCTTTTATTCTGCTAATTTGCAGAGAAAATATGGCACCAAAAATAGTCAAGAAACACTATCAATATGGAAAGATGTAACTTTGGCACGTATGGAGGATTGGGGCTTCACCTCTCTAGGTAACTGGTCGGATCCTATGTATCGCCATAACGGAAAAATGCCATATACCGCACATGGTTGGATAACTGGAACGCATCAGAAAGTTAGTACAGGTAACGACTACTGGGGGCCTATGCATGATCCATTTGATCCGCAATTTAGAGTCTCGGTCGCCTCAATGGCAGAAGAGATAGGTAAAGAAGTCAATAACGACCCATGGTGTATTGGGTATTTTGTCGATAACGAGCTGAGTTGGGGTAACACTGTTTCTGATACAAATCACTACTCGCTGATAGTTTCTGCTCTTCGTTCAGATATAAAACAAAGCCACACTAAAGCCGTATTAGCTAATTTATTAAAAGGGAAGTATGGGACTATTGATAAGTTCAATCAAGCCTGGGGGGTGTCGGTAGAATCGTGGCAGGAATTTAGTAAAGGATTCGATTTTCAAGGAGAATATACCAACGTAATCAAGACAGATCTTAGCGAAATGTTATTCAAATTTGCAGATAAATATTTTTCTGTAGTTAGTGAAGAGATGGCCAAGAAATTACCCAATCATATGTTTTTAGGCTCTCGCTTTGCTGATTGGGCAATTACTCCAGAGGCTGCTGAAGCAGCAGCTAAGTATGTAGATGTAATGAGTTATAATCTATACGCTTCGGATCTTAACTCTAAAGGGGATTGGAGCCGACTTGCTAAATTAGATAAACCTAGTGTAATTGGTGAGTTTCATTTTGGCTCTTTAGACTCAGGTCTATTCCATCCTGGTATCATGAGTGCTGATAATCAATTTGGTCGCAGTGAGTCATATACTAAATATATGCAAAGCATTATTGAAAATCCATATTTTGTTGGAGCACACTGGTTTCAATATATGGACTCACCAGTAACAGGTCGAGCATGGGATGGTGAGAACTATAACGTAGGTTTTGTCACTGTAGCTGATGTACCGTATAAACCTTTAGTAAATGCCGCAAAAGCATTTAACGAGTCACTTTATCAAAATCGTTTTAAATAACCGAAATTATTTTTGATCTAACTATAAGCACTACTGGGAAATGACGGTAGTCATAAAAGATAAACCCCATCATTTTAGTTGGGGTTTATCTTTTTATACGTTGGTGGAAATGTAACCCTGTAATGATCTAACCGAAATGTAAGCGCGTCATAAACCCCGTATTCTAATCACCTAACACGAATAATAAGATCACGTATCCAACTATGAGGAGACTTAAAATAGGAAAACGATACACTAATCAAGAGTGGCAAACGCTTATTGAGAAATCGCAAACAAGTTCGTTATTAAAGCTCGCTTTTTGCCAGCTCAACGGCGTAAATACTTCAAGGTTTTACACCAAGCGCGACCAGTTAAAAGACGCGCTAAAATCTCAACGCTTTATTCGATCAGAAGTCGTTGAAAAGACGACCTCCTATCAAATAGCCCACGCCCTAATACCTAATATGACTGTAATGGTCAACAAAATTTGGAGACTGTTTTAGGCACTTTTCAGTAAATTCATCTCATATCGTACTGGGGATATGTTACCCAACTTGTGGTGTTTTCTTTTCTGATTATAAAACGGCTCAATGTAGTTGATTATGTCTGCGATAGCTTGGTTTCTTGTCTCATAACGACGGTAATTAACTCGTTCTGACTTGAGACTTCTAAAAAATCGCTCTGTCACTGCGTTATCCAAACAGTTGCCAGCACGGCTCATACTCGATTCAACACCAAACTCTTTTAGTGAGCTTTGATAAGCAACACTCGTATACTGACAACCTTGGTCTGAGTGAAAAACCACATTACGATAAGCTCTTCGTTTTTGTACCGCTAATCGCAATGCTCGAGTGGTTAGCTCGATGTTTGGTTTATCAGAGAACGCCCAACTAATTACACGGCGAGAGCATAAATCCATGATGATGGCGAGATATAACCAACCTTGTTGCGTTCGAATATAGGTTATATCACCCGACCAATACGTGTTGAGTTGCTCAGGGTTAAATTGGCGATTGAGTTTATTAGGCGCAATAACAGACGCTACGCCACCAGATGGATATCGATGTTGCTTTGGTCGTTTCGCTACTAAGTTAAGGTTCTTCATCCAACGGCGAACCTTTTCAAGGCCAACTGTGAAACCCATATCCTGCAATTCTGATAACATCCGCCGCTTACCATAGGTCGCATCCATGTCGTTATGAATTTGCTGCATTGCGGCTTTTAATCGCACCATTTCAGCGTTGATAGCTTTGGGCTTTAACCGATAATAAAATGAACTGGCAGCGAGTGTTAAACAACGGCAAATCTGTTGTACTGTGTAGCCTATCTTCTTCAGTTTTACCGCAACTATCTGTTTTTGTTAATTTCGATTGCGTAGAAGGCTGAAGCTTTTTTTAACAGTTCATTGTCACTTTGAAGTTGTTTGAGCTGCTTTTCTAGCTCTTGAATCCTAAGCTGCTCTGGCGTCAAGGCCGTGACCTTAGGTGTTACTCCTGATAACTCTTGTCGATATTGTGCAACCCAACGTTGAATAGACGACAAGCCGACGTTCATTGCTGCGGCAGCATCTTTGTGACTGTTGCCATGAGTGATAACTAGCTCAGTACACTCGCGTTTAAACTCAGACGTAATTTTTCTTGGCATTTTTTACCTCTTTAGTTGTATAAAATCATACCTCTAAACAGGTCTCCAATCTAAGTCTACCGTTACAGTCAGAAATGGTGAGAAATGCGGCAAAAGTACTCAATATAGAGCTTCATTACTTGCCACCATATAGCCCAAGCTTAAATCGAATAGAGCGGCTTTGGAAAGTAACGAATGAGCATGTGAGGAACAATGTCTATTTTCCCTCGAAAGCAGCAGTCACCTCTGCTATCAAAACGTTTTTTTGATGTGACGCTACCAGAAGTTGCAGGCTCACTTGTACCCAGAATTATCAATAATTTTCAGATATTGAAGCCTGCATCTTCAAGTTGAACATGGTCTAGTTGAAAATTTAGCTCTAAGACTTCACAATCTTTGATATTGCATAATATGTAGATTGAACGATAAAGCTCTTTACCAACATTACCTTTCAAGATCTTAAATCTGTACTTTGGTGTTCACACTATATGGTATTTACAACCCCAATATACATGTGCTGAACTTCTATATTTCACATGTTTTTATTGCCCTCTTACCTGTGGTGAATAAGAATATTACTACTAAAATGGGCACTCCTTTGGGCAATAGCCCTAAAAGACAATCACCACCGCCCGAGGCGGTGGTTTTGGACTGACAATACATTTTATAATCTAAACTTTTGCACATTGGTGTAAAGCTTATCAGCTGATTCTTTTAATTCCTTTGTCGAGATAAGAGCCATTATTGTTTTATCTTTAATATCGCAGCTTTCATCAGAAATAGTCGTAATTCTTAAATTAATTTCTTCAGCAACTGATGTTTGCTCTTCAGTTGCTGTTGCAATTTGAATAGACTGCCCCATTATTAAATCGAAATCTTGCTTCATACTTTCAAGTGATTGAGAATTTTCATCAACAATAGAAACGGCTTTATCATTCTCGATTTGTAAAGCGATCATTTTATGAGTAACTGCCTGACTCTCTAGTTGAAGCCGTTCAATCTGATGGCGAATTGTTTCTGTTGACTCTTGTGTGCGGTGTGCCAAACTACGAACTTCATCAGCAACAACTGCAAAGCCGCGTCCTTGCTCACCAGCTCGAGCAGCTTCAATAGCAGCATTAAGTGCGAGCAGGTTAGTTTGCTCTGCAATTCCCTGAATAATTGTAATAACATTAGTAATAGCTTCAGCTTCTTTAGCAAGTGTCCCCATTACTCCCTGGGTATTTCCAAGTTCTAAAGTCAACGCAGCCATAATATCTCGACTTTTCTTCGCGTTATCAAAACTAATAATTGAAGTTTGATGCGCTTTTTCAACAGTATCAGAGGTACTCGCAGCCATATTTGCTACTTCTTGAATTGTACTTGACATCTCGTTTATCGCTACAGATATACTGTCAGTAGCGACAAACTGACTGTTAGATAACGTTTCTGATTTTTGCATATTTTCGACCATTAAATCACTTGTTTGGTGAATTAACTTCGCTTCTGACTGAACATTTTTTAATGTATCACGTAGACTGCCAACTAGCTCATTGAACACGCCAGCTAACTCCGTCAATTCATCAGAACCTCGCTGTTTTAATATGGTAGTAAGATCCTTGTTTTTTGAAATATGTCTATACATCATCACCATTTCATTTAAAGGAACTGTTATACTACGTGCAATTGTTATAGATAATACTATAAAAATTAGAAGTGCTAATATATCCAGACCGATAGTTTTATATACACTATATTTGGCTTTTAACTTTAAATCATCTTTAGTTGTAACCAATTCAATTACAACTTTTTTAATTGTGGTGTTAAACATATCAAATTGGATTTCATTAATGTTATCCCAATTAATGCTACCATCAATATCAAGGGGCTTATTTTGCGTATCATATATATTACTTCTAGCTTCAAGTGCAAGCGAGAACCATCTTTTTTGATTATCACTTTCAATCAATCCATTTGCAATGTCGATTAACTTTTGATTTGCAAAATTAAAGTATTCACTCTTAGCTCTTTCATACTTCTGGAAGCCACTCATAATCTCACCAAAAACATAAATATCTAACACACTGTTTTTTGCAAGATTAACCATACTATTATGAAACGTCGCCTCCATATTCATGGTAATTAACTTAGAATAAGCTGTAGCTGCTGGAATCAAATCCTTATTTACGGATGAAATCACAGAAACCTGGCTAATGGAATTAACGACCTTTTCTATTATTTGATTAAAGTCATACATTGTGTGTATTTCACGCCCAAATTGAGAGCGGAATATATTACTAGTATGACTTTTGCTATCGGCAACAAGCCTTATATAATTAGATTTTTTAATTAAAGGAATGATTTCTTTAATTTGTTCATATAAGCTTTGATATTTCATTAATTCATTTGTATTATTTTCAATGAATTTAACAAATCTCTCTTGAAAGAATAATGTCGATTCTCTAGATTTCATCATATTAAAATGTTCAGATTGAAAATCACTCTTATCACTATCTAAATAAATTCTTGTATAATAAGACTCTTTCAAAGCTGAGGTAATAAAAGGATAAGCAGATTCTGCATATTTTATTGCTGTATCGACCCTCTCAAGATTCGCTAGCTGTTGGCGCGCATCTCGTATCGAGATGGAGGATAAGACTAGGATAACAAAGATAGGCAACAAAATAAGTGCAACTACTCTTCTTTGAATGCGAATACTTCTCAATAAATTCACGAATAATCCTCGATGTACACAACAAATATAGTATTATTATTAACAATATTCCGATAGCTGTCTGCATTATGTGTCACACTTTGGCGCATTGGTTTACCAAATAAACATAAAAAGGAAACCAATGTGATGTGCATGGTACATGAGTTCGCGATGTCGCTATTCGCTAAAGTGATCTGCACGCTCCACTTCCCAAGTGGTAAGTCAATATTACAGTCCGTCATCGCATTAATGCCGTTGATGAGCTTTCTGAAATCGACGCAGTCACTATACAAACAAATTCCAGCAGCACTTAACGTTCGTTTCATGGCAGCGCACAAATCAGCCCATCTTGTATATTGAGGAATACTCAGTTTAATCGCACTGACGCGAAGTATCATGTTGGGTGGTGAGGCATAGATTAATTGATAGGTGGTCTCTTTTCCATGACTTCTGATGCTTAACGTAAAGCGTTGAACTATATACACCATTGAGCTGGAAAAAGTGAGCGTTAATAAAAATTTGTTTTATATTTATCAATAAACGCTCACCACTCTTGGCAGGTGCGCCGTATTGCAATTTCAATTCTTCTTATGATTAGAGAATTGATCTTATTACTCATGCTAGGTGATTAGAATACTGGGGTTATAGGGTGATTACTGTGTTTCTCGTAAGCAAGGCGTGCTCATCGAGTTTAGCGTTTAGTGCTGTCTCAATGGCCGCCTTGGTTAACATCTTGCGAAATTTAATTACTTAGCCTTGACATCATAAGTATAAACAGTCGGCGTTTTTCAAGATAGTTGACAGATAGTGTAGGAAAACATTAACTACTTAAACTTTAATCGTTGATTATTTCCTCCATCACAATACGCCTGAACAACACTTCCACCATTAGAAGTTATATTATTATTTAGTGCCAAACACATATCTGTTTTCTTATTTCTTAATTCAAATGTATCACTGTTTTTATCGAACAAAGTCCAAAGTTGGTTGTCTTCTGAAGAGTTACATATATACTGTTGAATTACTGCACCATCATTCCATTGTGAGCTGTCCGGCTTAAGCTCAACACAAAGTTGGCTCTTTTCTGATTGAATTAAATATTCACCATTCGATACATGAATAAAACTGAATTTCTGATTGATGTTCGAAGCATTGCAAGTCCATTGTTGATATTTACTTCCATTCCATAGGGCACCATCTGTTACATCGAGGCACTTATCACTGTGAATGAATTGTAAGTTTGTTGCTGAAGAAGGTGGAATAATCTCATTCCCTTCACCAGTGCTAACTGGCTTATAAACACGAATCCAATCAACATACATTTTGTTTTTTGACCCGTCGGCTAGGTCCGCGTCAGAAGCAATAATCCCCGCTTCAGACCGCCACGAGTGGTCCTCTGTATCAAGAATCAAAAACATTTCATGATCCATATTGTAGATGTTTTTATCTAGAATTTCTCCGGTGTAATCTTTATCTTTCATCACAACTTGTTCCCACGATCCTTTGGGAGTTTTTACACCATCAATATAGAATGTTACTTCAGTGGGGCTTTTCCAATAAGCTCCAAAACGGTGGAAACCATCTCTCCAATAATTTCCCCATCTAGGTGTGTTGTGCGTCTGATCATTAAAATCACTTTTAATAGTGTTGTCGTTATTACGGAAAAATACATGAAAGTTCGTTGACATATTTTTGGCAAACCAATCATCTTCAGCCCCCCCATAAACTTCTAATATATCAATTTCACGCTGATCATTTTCACTCAATAGCCAGAAGTTTGAAGAAAGTTCTAAATTACTAACTTTAATATTCGCTTCCATAAAGATAGGATACTTGACCTTAGTTTTAGAAGTAACAACACCAGCATTTACTTGCTCAGTACCCTCACGCCGTGAAGCACTAATAATCAAGTTACCATCTGCTACCCACGATTCATCTTGCTCCCAGTATGTTAAACCTGGCCCAATCCAGTTATGAAAATATTTATCATTCCATTTGCTTGTAAATGTTGAGTTCTTACCATTGTAATTAAAAGAATCAGAGTAAGCTTCTTGCAACTCCCATTTTTGGTCATCGTCCAATTCAGCTGGAATTGGAATAGAATCCCAATCATTAGCAAACGCAATTGCAGGGATCACTACGAGTACGGACAACATGTTTCGTTTCATTCTTTATCCTTAATATATTGTTAATAACTACAGGCTCAATATTGGTACTACGAGTAGCTACAAATTCATAGAACCAATACCTGCAATTGACGCACCATTGTGCAATCAGATTCAAATTTGGTATCATGATCAACCTAAATTGTATCGAAATGTCGTGAGAGTCACTAAGAATGCGATCTTCGCATTAGACTATAGTCGGCGCGTTTCACATTTGTCTCAATAGATTTGATATTGAAAAAATTGGTTGACCAAATGAAAGCTTAACAATATCATTGTCTATAGTTAATGCTCATAAAGTTCATTGCATTAGATGGAAAGCTCATTAATTTATAAATCTTAATGTTTAAACTCTTATTGACCTATGAATTAGCACAACACAAATTTCTTATTTACATACATTAAACCAATTTTAATGCAAATCTGAAGGAGGGATAACAAGGACACATAAGATATCATCGACTTTGGTAAACCATTATTTGAGTTTAATAAGTTTAAATAGCTCATCTAGGGCGAAACTGAATATTTAAGTGTTTTGGATATGATATATAAATTTAGGGCCCTATTGATAGTGGTGCTGAAATCTTATATCTACTATATCAATGATCATTCTCTCGAGTTCAGATTTTCATATTACAAATGCTACAAGCTAAATTACTATTAATCGCATTGGTATAGCTGCACCATTGTCTAATTTACAATAAATACTACATAAAATTTAAGGAACGCTTTGATTATGGCCACATTAAATGAACGACTAGTTCAATATAAAATCATCCCTGTTATTGCAATTGATAATCCACTTGACATACTTCCTCTTGGAGAACAGCTCGTTAAAAATGGTTTACCGGTAGCTGAAATTACGTTTCGCTCTGATGCCGCTGAAGAAGCAATACGCTTACTTCGAAAGCATTATCCTACAATGCTTATTGGAGCTGGAACAGTTCTAAATGAAGTCCAAGTAGTTTCAGCAAAAGAAGCTGGAGCTGACTTTGTTGTATCTCCTGGACTAAACCCTAATACTGTAAAAGCATGTCAAAAACATCATATTGCAATTATCCCAGGAGTGAATAATCCCTCACAGGTTGAACAAGCATTAGAGCTCGGACTTGACACCGTAAAATTTTTTCCTGCCGAAGCTTCTGGTGGTTTACCCATGTTAAAATCGTTGTTGGGGCCTTACAAACAAATTAAAGTCATGCCTACGGGAGGTATTGGAAAAAGCAATATTCACGAGTATCTATCCTTGCCGGAAGTTCTTGCTTGCGGTGGTACATGGATGGTTGATAAAGAGTTAATTATTAACGAGAATTGGACTCGTATAGGGCAGCTTGTTAAAGAAATTGTTGATGCGGTCAACTAGGAAAAAATCACTAGATTATCCTCTCATATATACTCACACAAAGAGCCTACTCATACAGGCTCTTCTTTAAAAAAATTTTTGCCTTATGTTTTTTTAGTTATACATATCAAGGCTATCTAGTGATTCTTACAAAGTAAGATATCCTATAACTTAAATTTTTAACATAATTTACTCACTTCCATGCATCTAAACATATAAAACACTCATGCTCAGATACTTTATTTATATTTTATCACAACTAACTCTTCAAGGCGTTTCTGTACAAATTAAATACACACTAAATAATTATATTGGATACTGTAAAATCACCATTAATAACTTTTGCATCTATCTAAAGCATAAAAACAAATTAACATATTTTTATTATAAGCAAAGGTGATGGATGGTGCCAGTAGCATAGCAATGATATAATTGCATCATAGATAAGATTTATTTTTTATGTAATGACCGACATTGTTGCGTAAATCGAAGGAACTAAATCCAAAGCTTACGATCTGATCGGCTACATTCATTCAACTCTGTAGTCTCATGTCGAAACCTCGTTACAAAACAAGCAACTGGAAGCAATACAATCAAACTCTAATAAACCGAGGCTCTCTGACGTTTTAGATTGACGAGGAAGCGATAATAGATCGGAAACAAGGCAAGCAAAACAAGCGCGGGAGACCTCGTTTTTTCAGTGAGTTAGCCATCACAACCGCTTTGATGATAAAGCGTATTTTTTCAATGCCACTTCGCGCTTCGCAAGGCTTTATTGATTCCGTGTTTCAACTTGCTCACCTTCCACTGCGCTGCGCACATTACAGTTGTATCAGTCGTCGAGCCAAAGACGTTGATGTAAGTTTTAAGACGAAAACCAAAGGAGCGATTCAGCATCTTGCTATCGATGCGACAGGTCTCAAGGTTTATGGTGAGGGCGAGTGGAAAGTAAAAAAGCATGGCACGGATGGTAAACGCAGAGTGTGGCGAAAATTACATCTCGCAGTTGATACGAGTACGCACGAAATTATTGCCGCAGAGTTGAGTTTATCAAAGGTGACTGATGCAGAGGTGTTGCCTAATTTACTTAAACAAACACGTCGTAAAATCCTTGAGATATCCGGCGATGGGGCTTATGACACGAGGGATTGCCACGCAGCAATCCGTATCAAACGAGCTGTAGCACTTATCCCTCCAAGAGAGGGGGCGGCATTCTGGGAACGAGGTCATCCGAGAAATTTAGCAGTTGGTTGTCAAAAGCTATATGGTTCGAATAAGCATTGGAAAAAGCGCTATGGTTACCACAAGCGTTCGCTATCTGAAACGGCGATGTATCGAGTCAAACAGTTGTTTGATGGACGGCTATGTCTAAGAAATTACAACGCACATCTTGGTGAAACCTATGCGATGATCAAAGCATTGAACAAGCTTACAGGGCTTGGTATGCCTAAAACTTGCCGTGTTGGATAAAAATTAATCCAAATGGGCTGTTCGGCTTCGAAAATGAATTACGCAACAAAGCCGGTCATTGCATACTTTAAACTGAATTGCGCAGCAAAGTAGGTTAGTTAAAGTGTTTGATTGCAAAATCATTGTACAAATTACAAGCACATTAGCTAAAATTGAATTTCGAGTCGAGAAACCACATTCAGGAAGCTTAGTGATGGCAATTGGGATAAATATTACTTCTGAGCAACGAAAAACTGCACTCCAGACAGCATTACGAATCCTGGATAAGTGGCGATGTAACGATACCGAAAAAAACATTTTGTTAGGTATAAATTGTGATTGTCAAGACCTTGAAATCAGCGAGCCGACATTAGAAAGGATCAGCTATATCCTCGGTATTCATAAGGCATTACGACAGATTTTTACTAGTGATGAAACTGTCTATGGTTGGATACGTAAACCCAATAGCCATCCCGCCCTAGCGAATGGTTCCGCAATGGACTACATGCTATTAGGGAACGCATCTTCGATATCAACGGTTGCAAAACTCATCAAGGGCTATAGTGGACAGTGAACTCCTAAAACTTGTATATTAACGTTATGATCTTGATAATCATGCTTAAATAAACATTATTCAACAAATTTTTACCCTACCAGTCCCCCTTTATCCATTGCTCCTTTAATTAATCGACTGAAAAATAGCTAAAGCACCATTGTGAACGTTGTCTTCTGGCGAAAGCGAGTACTGCGCACAACGCTGCGCTCGGTTATCTCATACCCACCAAAAATTACATTTGGATTCATATAGATAGAAAAGTAACCGGAGATAACTATGAATGACTTTGCACGGTTATCCTAAATTTCGTTCTCATTTTCACCAAAACTCACTTATACCTGTATATTAATGGCTCTTCACCGTTCATGGTGGAAAATCTTTCTTTCCAAACTATAGAATCAGACCGAGAATAGAATGAAATTCAGCGGCTCGATTGAAAATGAAAGATACTGCACTTTATGATGCCATGCTCGGGCTTGTTTCACCATGGGACGTTTCGTCGGTTAACAGTCACATAGAATAACTGTCACGGTCACGTAGGCCAAAGACACTGTTCAATGCCCACCTTGCCAGAAAAAAGTCAGAAAACATGATTCACGTAATCGTGTTTTGCGTCACCCAGATACATGCCAATTTGAAACCTACATCGAAGCCAAAATTCCTCGCTGTGACTGTACAAAGCATGGGATGCAAACGCTTTCAGTTCCCTGGACATCTTCAGGAAATAGATATTTGGAGTTGTTTAAAGCGAAACTCATTGAAGCACTCCAAATCACGTCACTACTTGCTGTAGCCAAGCTGTTTCGACTCAGTTGGGGTGCTATCGACCGGATAATGGGTAGAGCCGTTTGTAGAGAGCTTTCTCGACGGCAATTGGACAACGTTGAGCACCTGTTGGTTGATGAAAAAGCGTTTTGCCGAGGCCACGACTATGTCACTGCGGGGCAAGTTAACGCTGTTTCGATGAAAAAACTCACAAAGCCTTGCCGCCTGTTACGCAGTGTTACCGATGAAGGCCAAATTACAAACCCGCTCTGTGTCTATGGATATGAGCCGTGCTTTTATCAATGCAACAGAAGCCTATTTTGGTCACAGAGCCAAGCAGGTCATATCTATTGACCACTTTCATATCGCTAAACTCCTGACCAAAGCAGTAGGTGATGTGCGTAAGCAAGACGCGGAATCTCTTCCTTCATCAATGCCGAACTCGTTATGGTTGGCTAAAACGAGACGATCGTCTCAGTAAACAGCTGAGAGTTCGCATCTGTGAATTATCAAAGATAATGGCAAATACGGAATTAAGTTGGGTGTTCAAGGAGCAAGCCAGACTCATTTGGAAAGGAAACTGAGTACAAGGTGCCAAAAGCCAATGGTTAGAGTGGTTAGCTCTGATAAAAGCCATCCAGATCAAGCCGATGATAAATGCTGCCAATGCAGTGAAGGAGCATCTACGGAGAATACTCAATGCAATGAGAATGCGCGTATCCATTGGGCTTGCTGAGGCAATAAATACACAGATTCAATATATAAAGTTGCGTGCTAGGGGGTATCGGAACAAGAGCAGATTTAAAATGGCGATATTGTTCCACTTTGGACAGCTTGATATGGCTTTCCACCATAAACGGTGAAGAGCCATATAAATACAGTTACATTGAGGTCGTGATGTCTCGCTCACCTTTTATGGAAAAAGTGCGTACCGAGCTACGTACTCGTCAATACAGCACTAGAACCGAGAAAAATTATCTTTATTGGATCCGATGGTTTATTCGCTTCAATGGCTTAAGACACCCTGAAAGCATCATAGCGCATTTACGAACGTGGGCGCTTTTCATTCGCTAGCACATCACCTTTATGTTTCTCGAACTTTACAATCCCAAAAACGCATAGTTATGCAAAATTGCAACTCGCACTGAAACGCTGCGATCCACCTATGAGTGGCGGATCAAAATGACATCCACATTATGAGAAAAAATGTGGCACCAGCACTTTGTGGGCTGACCCCTGCCCTGTTTTGCCATGAGCACTGTTTTAGTTGGTCACAGCGCCTGACCCATGTTTTACAAAATTTTTCGTTCTTCAAAAACGACTTTGGTGCCCATTCGTGGTCACCACGTGGTCACAAAACCCATGAAAAAAACAAGCGTCATTTGGTCACCGAAACAATGCCAAATAAAAATTCACAATGATGAATAAGAAGGCAGTGGAAAATTCGAGGGGAATAGATATGAAATTGGCATACGCCAGATACAACAAAGCCAAGCGTAATGCTTGGCTTTGTGCTTGTTCTATTAGAACGAATATGGTGGATCCGGGCGAACTCGAATCGCCGACCCCCGCCATGTCAAGGCGGTACTCTAACCAACTGAGCTACGGATCCAGACTTTATCTCTTTTGCATAAAAATGCAAAAATAGATGGTGCGTCCAGGCAGACTCGAACTGCCGACCCCTACCATGTCAAGACAGGCTATCAAAAAAAACTATAACCGCAAAACAGTCGTTTATAAATTTTATCAACACGTTAAGTTGATTTAACGACCTTCTTTTTCTAACTTTAAATACGTAACTGCTTTCATATGTTCACTTAAGGGTCACAATTCTAAAGTGTCTATTAAGGATAAACCTTGAGCCTTGTTTTAGTCTAGCATCGGAGGGATGAAAATGCGTTTAGATGAGATGGAGCGATTTCATAGGAACATTTTGACTCAGGCTCAATGGCAACCTATTGCAATAGACTTGCTCGTTCAGGACGATATTCTCGAGTCCATGTTTGCCGCCGCCCACCCTTCTTCACTACTCAGAAATCAGGCGCAGCCGGGACAAAATAGCAATTTTCGATTTAATTTACTTGCTCTCCAATCACCTGTTATCTGCTATTCATTTCGGCGCCATTATCGCTATTTGTCAGGAGCATTTACGGTTGAAAAATGGTCTAAGGCCATCGCTGATAGGCAATTAGAATCCGATACAACAATGCCTGTTTTTATCCTGCCTAAAAAACCCAGCGAAACCATTCGACGACAATTAATCCAATTCGACTTAACCAATAATTTATTAGACAAATGCTTTGTCAGTGACACCAAAAAGCTCAGTTTTGTTTTGCGCAATTGGTTTAAAAAGGACAAAGATGCACGAAGTATTTTTCAGTCTCAAGAGTGGCGGTCGCTATATCCTCAACTGAATACCGCCGAAAAAGTTGCCAACTACCTATCAATTACCAAAAAGGATTTTTAATATTCTATGAGTCATTCTCTGGAACAAAACATCAATACCTTATTAGTCAATGCCCCTCAGGAGATAATTGATGCTTGGCAATCTATTGCTGTTTATATTGAGTGTCCAGACAATTTAAGATCGTTAAAACTCGCGGTTCATGCACTGGAAAGTTGCGCTAGATTTAAACCCAATAATTTTGAGCGAACGTTTAATTTAGAGGCCGGTATATCAAACGCTCTCTTCTCACCATTTTCCTCCATCAACTCAAGCGAATTTCCAGACTATTCGAATAAAACCTTAGCCAAAGGCTCAAAAACCGAACGACCAATATACGCGCTACTTCATCAATTAAATGATATCGTCGATCGTTATTTAGCTAACACATTATTGGTTTTTCTTGATCACTACTTTACAAATGAAGCAGCCATAAAAAAATTCAATCGAGACTACCAAATATTCTCCTCAATTCGATTACTTTATACCGATATCAATTTCGATCGTTCTTATTTATCCGAGTCGATTCCAAATGATATTGCTTTGCACCTGACGCAATATAAAGAAGAGTTACTCTTATTAGACAACAATGAACCAAAACGTCAAATGCTGCCCCATATCAGAGAGCTGACTCATTTTTATCAGTTAGATTGGAAAACTCGAGCTGCTCGGTGTCGCAAAAGCAGTAAAACCATTCGCAGTGCTTATAGAAAAATAAAACCAGAGCGTATTATTGGCAGTCGCGCATTATCAACTTATCCATTAAAACAGAATTCGGCTTCATTTCATGAAAGCCACACCGAAAATGGAGCCACTTTTTATGAAGATTATCCCGCGCTGCATGTGGTTGACTTGGCACCGTCAGAAACAAGAAAACCGTCTCATGAATTACCTGATTACTCTTTGCTACACGATCAAACAAAGGAAAAAGCCAAAGCCAGAAGTATTCAACATGCAGTAAATCAATCGCACAACATCACCTGCCTCGCGCGCACCATACTTCAGCCACACGAGCTGAGTTACCTATGGCAAGAGTTACTCTCAAATCGACGTGGCGAAGTGAACAAGATTGATAAGCATAAGGTACGATTCGTCATAACGGTTTGCTTAATGTTTGCCCGTGAGTTAGACAGTGCGCTGCAGCTACAATATTCATCTCTACAAACGGGAGTAGACGATGGCTTTTGGCACACGAAGCACAAAACAACGTTAGTCACCTCCGTAACGCCAACCGCCAGGCGTACTAAGTTCAAAGAAAGTCCTGATTTACTTAAAACTGACGGAAATATTTCGTTGGTACTACCTGAGTCATTCCATCAACAATTGCAAGCTTGCCAGTTTCACTCTGGTACGTTGAAGGACAATCTTGGCGGAATAAAGCAAGTTCGCAAAGCTATTGACCAGTTGCTGGCGACGCTCAATCAAAAACACGGCTGCCAAATCAGCTTAAAACGTATCGAAAATCACCTCAAAAATGACATCACCGCCCGTGAACAATTCGACCCCGTGTTGTTAGAGCCTCTTAGTGGAACCCAAAACTACTTTACGCGCTCTCCGAGACATTACGCTTGGTATCAATGCGATGAATTAGCCTCTCAGCTAACCTCACTTTGGCAAAAGAGTTTACATAAAAAGTTTGACGTGCTCGAAACCATGACGCTGTGCTTTGATGAATCCCAGCCTGGCTTTGGCTCAGAATTTACACCAAGCTTCGAGGCGCTCAAGCGATTAGTCTCATTGCTTACAAGTGATATTAATCGCTGGTCGGCGTTTGATGCCTGTAAAACATTAGACGCGGCAATTAGTTACCATAATGCATACACACTATATACCGTCTATCTGCTCTTTATCGCAACCGGTTACCGTGCGGTTTCCAATCCATTACCCAGTTTTAGCTTCGCGCTAATGCGCTACAACGCCATTTGCATTTCAGATAAAGACAGCGCGATCACCTTTGCTCACATGCGGGTTATTGCTTGTCCTACGCTCTTAAAAACACAACTGACATTTTATCAACACCACCTTGATGCGTTTGCTCGCTTATTGGCGCACAACTTTCCATTCGAAGCCGGTCAATTGCTTTGGCATCGCTCTCATCAGCGTTTTATCGAGCTAACGTCTAAAAATGCACGACTCGATTGGCATGAGTCAGCAAAAAATTCACAGAAGAATGATGGCCTATTTTTGTTGTTTGAAAAAAATGAGGATGGCACTTATCGCACGACCAATACATATCCTGCAAGCATCATGGCGATGTCTGGACATTTACCTGACTTACCACTGAATTTTGGTCGCCATTATTTGCGCAGATATTTGCAGCGCGCCGAGGTTGACCAAGAGTTGATCAAATTTCAGATGGGCCATTGGGTAACCGGTGAAAACCCACTTGAGCGTCATTCATCACTTTGTATGCAAGACGCGGTTGCCACCTTATTGCCAATTTTAGATGAAATGTTGGATGAAATGAATTGGCAATCTATACCCTCGGCGCTAACTAGGATGCGTTTATGAGCCGTGAACAACGCTTATCAGTAGATGGTTTAAAACCACAATTCGAGACGTTAGCATTAAGTGAGTTATCGAAAGGCGCACTACCGCCTCTTCCACCTCAAGCGTCAAATAACAATAGTGACGACAATGACAGCGTAAAAAGTCTCTTCACTCTCGTTGAAGACAGTGAAACGGAGCGGTTATCTATAATCGATAAGGTCTATACACATGTCGTCAACCTAGCTCGACATAGCGACAACCAAATCACGACTGAGTCGATCACGATGGTGATCAAAAAACTGCCCAATGATCAGTCTGGGCCACTGCATCGTTTAGTCCTCAACCTGCTACTTTTTTTCATCGAAAAGCAAACTGGGATCCGCGCGCCCGACCTTGGCGCTTCAATCACCTTAAAGCAGCCCTTACCTACCCTAACGCCAGATACTTTTTTAAATTCAGAGCTTAGCGATGCGTTATACCAATTAATCGAATCAAAATCCGCACTCACAGCCTATCTTGAGTCACCTGAAAAGCATGTGGCTTATCTTTGTTTGTGGTTGATATTAAAAGAGGGTATCACCGATCATGTAATAGCCCCCAATTAAAACGGACACTCATTAGTTAAGCGATAGGCTTAGACCTATCTTTAAGGAGTG
>NZ_JABAIK010000016.1 GCF_012641465.1 Vibrio agarilyticus | reverse complement strand
GCCAAGCGGTAAGGCAACGGGTTTTGATCCCGTCATTCCCTGGTTCGAATCCAGGTAGACCTGCCATTATTTTTCATTATTGCGCAAGTGATAATGACTGATATCAAGTTATCTGAATGATGACCGGTATCAACAACGCGGAAGTGGCGAAATTGGTAGACGCACCAGATTTAGGTTCTGGCGCCGCAAGGTGTGAGAGTTCGAGTCTCTCCTTCCGCACCATATCAAATAAATAAAACCAGCTCAGGCTGGTTTTTTTGTGCCTGCGCAATGGCGTTTGATTATTCTCTTGTTACCCACCTATCTGCTGATACCGTTCGCAATCCAGCATCACTTATCTCGATACGCGAAAGAAAAGCGTGCGGACTGCGCCGGCTCAGCAGCACTGCGCGTTATTTTAGGCCAACGGCATACTTTAATACTTGGGTTTTCACCAAATCCGTTTGCTCAGCAACCCTCAATACTGTGTTACGTAACCATTTAACTGGTGGCAGTGAAGAGCTAAAGCCCAAATAGAACACATCCATTCCGGCTTGCATCATTAGATTATCCGCACGGCGAGCACGCGGATAAGACGCAACATTGATGTGTTCAATATCGGTCGCCTCTGAAAACATAGCTAAAACGCTTTCAACGTCTTTGAAACCCAAGTTGACACCCTGCCCCGCTAGCGGATTAATCGTATGAGCCGCATCTCCAACTAATATCGCGCGCTGTTTGACATAATGCTGTGCATGGCGACGTGTTAACGGAAAGGCACCGCGCGACACCACTTGAACCTTACCAAGTTCAGACGGGAAATGTTCTAAAATAGCTTGGCGTAGATGTTCATCATTAAGCGCTTGAAGCTGTGCGATGTGGGCTGGGGTATCGTACCAAACCAGTGAAGCTCGATTGCCCGGCAATGGCAAAAATGCCCGTGGGCCACTTGGCGTAAACCACTGCCAAGTAATATCTTGCTGAGGCAACTCAGTTTCAACATTGATAAGTAAACAATGCTGACGGTAGTCCCATGCCGTTACACCAATGCCGGCCATGGTGCGAACGGGTGAGTTTGCGCCATCTGCCCCAATCACCCAATGTGCGGTCAACTGCTCACCACTGTCTAACGTCAACACCGGTAATGCAGTTAAATCCAAATCGGCCAAACGCTCAGGGCACAAAATGGTCACATTCGGAAAATTCGTCAACGCTTGCCACAGCCCTAACTGCACCACACGATTTTCAATGATATAGCCAAGTTGGCTCAACCCAAGAGCATCCGCATGAAAACGCGTGCGGCAATCCGCCCACTCCCAAGTTTCAAGGCGACGATAAGGACACACTCTCATCGCACTAATATGTGGCCACGCGCCCAGCTTTGCTAATAACTGCTGAGAAGCGTGCGAGATTGCGGAAACACGCAAGTCCATGGGTTGGCTCTGCTCAAACGGTGTCGGAGCTTGGCCTTCCACCATAACAATACGCCGCCCCTGAGCGGCAAGCCCCAGCGCCAATGCGGCCCCAACCATACCACCCCCAACGATGGCAACATCATATTGCATCATAATGCGTCCCGTATTTTGTGTTGTTATCACCTTTGGCACTATTTCACCATGCCTATCGACAAATGCACAGCTTTAGAATTAATTGAACAAAAATCGACCACCAAGGCCTGTGGTGCTAGCATGCCCGTTTTTAAAGCAGTACAATACGCGGCTTGTCACCTTTATGGTCACAACCTATACCCAAACTACTTGAAGATGCAGGTAGGCGACCAGCGAACAAAGCCTCTGAGCATAGATAGACTATGTGATGAGGTTTGTGAGTGCCCGTCAACACCCCTGCGACTTCAAATAGGACGGGTATATACCCAAACTATATGGCAAAGCTGATAGAGAAAACACTCTTAAGCGGAGAAAGCCTAGTGGGTATAACTATAATTTCAGTATTAACACGAGCGACGTTGAAATGAGTAAGAAACTGCTAATTAAAACCTGGGGCTGCCAGATGAACGAATACGATTCGTCTAAAATGGCCGACCTGCTTAATGCTGCAAACGGCTATGAGCTAACAGAAGATCCTGAGGAAGCAGATGTTCTTCTACTTAACACCTGTTCAATTCGTGAAAAGGCTCAAGAAAAAGTGTTTCACCAGCTAGGTCGCTGGAAAACCCTCAAAGATAAAAAAGCCGGTGTGGTTATTGGTGTGGGTGGCTGTGTTGCCACTCAAGAAGGCGACCACATTCGCGAACGCGCGCCCTACGTTGACGTGATTTTTGGTCCACAAACACTGCATCGCCTGCCAGAGATGATCAAACAATCTCAGCAAAATGAAGCGCCTGTCATGGACATCTCTTTCCCCGAGATTGAGAAATTTGACCGTTTGCCTGAGCCTCGCGCAGAAGGTGCCACTGCCTTTGTTTCCATTATGGAAGGGTGCTCAAAATACTGCACTTACTGTGTCGTGCCTTACACCCGCGGCGAAGAAGTTAGCCGTCCGATGGACGATGTACTTTATGAAATCGCCCAACTTGCTGAGCAAGGCGTACGTGAAGTGAACCTGCTAGGCCAAAATGTGAACGCTTACCGTGGCCCAATGCACGATGGCGAGATCTGCAGCTTTGCGGATTTGTTGCGTCTTGTCGCGACCATTGATGGTATCGACCGTATTCGCTTCACCACCAGCCACCCATTGGAATTTACTGATGACATCATTGCGGTGTACGAAGACACACCTGAGCTGGTGAGTTTCCTTCACTTACCAGTACAAAGCGGTAGTGATCGTATTTTGACCATGATGAAGCGTCCTCACACAGCGATTGAGTACAAGTCGATCATTCGAAAACTGCGCAAAGCTCGCCCTGATATTCAAATCAGCTCGGACTTCATTGTCGGCTTCCCTGGTGAAACTGATAAAGACTTCCAAGATACGATGAAACTTATCAAAGACGTCGATTTTGACATGAGCTTTAGCTTTATTTTTTCACCACGCCCAGGCACACCTGCAGCAGATTACCCTTGCGATCTGTCTGAAGAGGTGAAAAAAGAGCGTCTGTATGAGCTTCAGCAAACCATCAACGGACAAGCCATGCGCTATTCGCGTTTAATGCTAGGTACCGAGCAACGCGTTCTTGTTGAAGGGCCATCAAAGAAAAACCTGATGGAACTGCGTGCTCGTACTGAAAATAACCGCGTGGTTAACTTTGAAGGCTCTGCTGATTTGATCGGACAATTTGTCGATGTGAAAATTGTCGACGTATTTGCCAACTCTCTACGCGGCGAAATCGTTCGCACCGAAAAAGAGATGGATCTACGCAGCGTGATCTCCCCGACCCAGATGATGGCTAACACTCGCCGTGAAGACGCGCTGGGTGTTGCTACATTTACGCCTTAAATAAAACATAACGCCATAAAAGCCCGGTCGCAATCGGGCTTTTTTCCATTGGCAACCTTGAGAGGCCTCCCTTGAGTAATAAAATCGTCACCCTTGAAATTGATTTAGAGCCAGTTGATAACCAACGCCTCGCCAGCCTGTGCGGGCCGTTTGACGACAACATCAAACACCTTGAGCGCCGTCTCGGTGTTGAAATTAATTACCGCAGCAATTTTTTCACCATTGTGGGCAAAGCTCATACTGCGGCGGCAGCGCTCGACATTCTGAAAACCCTTTACGTCAATACCGCTCCCGTGCGTGGCACTATCGCAGATATCGAACCTGAGCAGGTCCATTTGGCGATCAAAGAGTCTGGCGTGCTTGAGCAAACCAGCGAATCCAATATTGCTCATGGTAAAGAAGTCTTCATTAAGACCAAAAAAGGGGTGATCAAGCCTCGCACTGCTAACCAAGCGCAGTATCTGGTCAACATGGTTACGCACGATATTACCTTTGGAATTGGTCCAGCAGGGACAGGCAAAACTTATCTAGCGGTTGCCGCTGCGGTCGATGCTCTAGAGCGCCAAGAAATCCGCCGCATTTTGCTCACGCGTCCTGCGGTTGAAGCAGGCGAAAAGCTGGGCTTTCTTCCTGGCGATCTGAGTCAAAAAGTGGACCCGTATTTAAGACCACTCTACGACGCTCTCTTTGAAATGCTCGGTTTTGAACGCGTGGAAAAGCTCATTGAACGTAATGTCATTGAAGTCGCGCCACTGGCTTACATGCGAGGACGCACGCTGAATGATGCCTTCATCATTTTGGATGAAAGCCAAAACACCACCGTTGAACAGATGAAAATGTTCTTAACACGCATTGGATTTAATTCACGCGCTGTGATCACGGGCGATGTCACACAAATCGATTTGCCACGCGGCGCACGCTCCGGTCTGCGCCATGCCGTTGAAGTGCTTAGTGACGTTGAAGAGATCAGTTTTAATTTCTTCCAGGCCGATGATGTCGTGCGCCACCCCGTGGTTGCGCGCATTGTTAATGCCTATGAAAAATGGGAAGCGCAAGATCAAAAAGAGCGCAAAGCAAATGAGCAGCGCCGCCGAGAAGAGCGCGATGCCAAATTGCTTGATGCGGCCAAAGCCGAACTTGCTGCAGCTCGCAATGACGACGCAGTTCCAGCCAATGACGCCCCTTCTGAGGAGCACTAAATGAGCGTGGTACTCGATTTACAGATAGCCACTGAGAACGAACATGGCCTTCCCAGTGACACCGAGCTACAGCATTGGCTCGACACCACAATTTTGCCATTTCAGCCCGAAGCAGAAGTGACGATTCGCATTGTTGATGAAACAGAAAGTCACCAATTGAATCGAGATTATCGTGGTAAAGATAAGCCAACCAATGTATTGTCTTTTCCATTCGAAGCGCCTCCTGGGCTTGAGCTTGATTTACTTGGTGACTTAATCATCTGTCGCCAAGTTGTTGAGCAAGAAGCACAAGATCAGCATAAACCACTCAACGCTCATTGGGCGCACATGGTTGTACATGGCAGTTTGCATCTGCTAGGTTATGATCACATTGAGGACAGCGATGCTGACGAAATGGAAGCGTTAGAAACCGAAATCATGCAGTCTATGGGGTTTGAAGACCCTTACAGCGCAGAAAAATAAACCAAACTCGCTTTCTCGCGCACCGGAACATCGTTTTGGTAATGAGCGTGAGAAGGCACTGAATGCGGCCTTGTTGATATATCCAAGTGCCCGCCGAATCATCCATCAAGGCAGATTCAACGCTGCTAAGTGGGTTGAGACGGCACGTGTGCTATCACACATTTGATAGCGTTATTTATTAGAGAAACAATGAGCGACGATAATTCTCAAAATTCTGAAGGTCCGAGTCGAAAGTCCTTCTTTGAACGCCTAGGTCAACTATTTCAAGGAGAGCCGAAAGATCGCCAAGAGCTGGTTGATGTCATTCGTGATTCTGAAGTGAATGATCTGATTGACCATGACACCCGCGACATGCTTGAGGGGGTGATGGAAATTGCTGAAATGCGTGTGCGCGACATCATGATCCCGCGTTCGCAAATGGTCACAGTTGAGCGCACTGACGATCTCGACACTCTAGTGGCCCTTATCACCGACGCGCAACACTCGCGCTATCCGGTGATCAGCGAAGACAAAGATCATGTTGAAGGCATTCTGCTTGCGAAGGACTTACTCAAATATTTAGGCTCTGGCTGTTCACCGTTTGACATCGAAGAGGTGATTCGTCCGGCGGTCGTAGTCCCTGAAAGCAAACGGGTTGACCGACTGCTAAAAGAGTTCCGTGAAGAGCGCTATCATATGGCCATTGTGGTCGATGAGTTTGGCGGCGTCTCTGGACTGGTCACTATCGAAGACATTCTCGAAGAGATTGTCGGCGATATTGAAGATGAGTTTGATGAAGATGAAGATGCGGATATCCGTAAGCTCAGCAAACATACCTACTCAGTAAAAGCACTGACAACCATTGAAGACTTCAACGACACCTTCAATACGCAATTTAGCGATGAAGAAGTCGACACCATTGGCGGCATGGTCATGACCGCATTGGGCCACCTTCCAAGTCGTGGTGAAGTTATCGATATTTCTGGCTACAATTTCAAAATTACGGCTGCCGATAACCGCCGAATCATTCAGCTTCAGGTCACCATTCCTGATGAAGAAACGGCCGCGGAATCCAGCGAAGACTAAAGCCAACTCCCGTCTGGGATACTAAAATTAGATGAAACTATCCATTGTTCATCGCCTCAAGCGGCCCGTTGCGGCCGCTTTTGTTGGCGCACTCACCACCTTGGCCTTTGCGCCATTTCAAATTTGGCCAATCGCCATTTTAAGCCCCATGATGTTACTCCTGCTGATCCACCAGCAGCGACCAAAGCACGCATTAATGATTGGGTACTTTTGGGGATTGGGTCAATTTGCCACTGGTATCAGTTGGGTTTATGTCAGCATCGCCAATTTTGGTGGTATGCCCATCATTGCAAACCTGTTCCTTATGGGCGGGTTAATCGCCTACCTTGCCATTTACCCCGCGCTTTTTGCTGGCGTGTATCAGCGCTATTTTGCTCAGGTCCGCGCGATAAATTTGCTGCTTGCTGCCCCGGCTCTGTGGCTGGTTTGTGATTGGCTTCGTGGCTGGGTGATGACCGGATTCCCTTGGTTATGGCTTGGCTATAGCCAAATTGACGCCCCACTGTCGGTTTTCGCGCCGATTGGTGGCGTTGAACTGATCACCTTACTCATGGTGAGTATCGCCGGCGCTTTATCTTATGCCGTGCTAAGCAGACGCTATATGTCACTAGCGTTGATTGCACTGATTGCGGCCGCCATTTGGGCACTCAAGCCAATACAGTGGGTTACGCCGATGCGCGATAACACCACCTCAATTGCGTTGATCCAAGGCAATATTGCCCAAGAATTGAAATGGGCGCCTCACCAACGCTGGCCGACTATCATGAAATACACCGACCTCAGTCGCGAAAACTGGGACGCTGATATTATCATTTGGCCAGAAGCGGCAATCCCCGCCTTTGAAATTGAGATCCCATCGTTTTTGAGCAATCTCAACAGCGCCGCCAAAATGAACAACAGCGCCGTGGTGACAGGCGTGGTCAATCAAGCAAGCAATGGTCAGTTCTATAACAGCATTCTGGCGTTAGGCGTAACGCCTCAAGACGAATATCGTTTTGATTTGAGTGAACGTTACAATAAGCACCATCTATTGCCCTTTGGTGAATTCGTGCCCTTTGGCGAGTTACTGCGCCCGATTGCGCCATTTTTCAATTTGCCGATGTCGTCATTCAGTCGTGGTGATTTTGTCCAACCCAATATCATTGCCAATGAGCGTCATCTTGCGCCCGCACTGTGCTACGAAATCATCTTTAACGAACAAGTGCGAGCGAATGTCACTGACGAGACCGATTTCTTACTCACATTATCTAATGATGCGTGGTTTGGTGCCTCGATTGGGCCAATTCAACATATGGAAATTGCTCGAATGCGGGCGCTCGAACTGGGTAAGCCTTTGATACGTTCCACCAATAACGGGATCACTGCGGTGACGGACCATACAGGTACCGTCGTTGCGACCATTCCGCAATTTGAGACCGCTGTGTTACGCGCAGAACTCACTCCGACACGCGGGCAAACCCCATACCAGCGCTGGGGCACACTGCCGATTTACCTTTGGGTCATTGCAGCGCTCGCGATGGCTATCTTCGCCAAACGCCAGCGCCAAGCCCCTTGCGAAGCGACTGAATAACATCGCAACATCATCACGTGGTAACCTATTGCTCTGGCGCAAAATTGCGCCAGAGCTCAAAACCAGCTTACGGCTCTAGCGATTGACGAACGAAGTGGTGATGACCGCACTGAATACAAGGAATGATGACGGTTGGGTGAATGTAAGTCATTTTATGGCCGCACGTTTCGCACACTAATGTACCAAGACCAATCACCTCGCCGGCCTCATACACCCCTTGATGTTGCAAATCATCAAACAGCTCAACCCATTCGACTTTAGTACGGTCGGTAATTTCCAGTAGCCCTTGCCAAATTGAATCCGCAATCGTTAGATAAAACGGACCACTTTTACTCTCTTGATATTCATCAGCAAACGCTTTTAAATCCGCGCGCACATAAGCTGAAATGAGCGCTAACTCATCTTTGGTCATATCGTTGGCCGCAGAAACCACTTTTTCTGAGGATTCAATAACACGCTGCACTTCATCGGGACTGTGTTTGAGTGTTTCAATCACATCTTGCAGCATTTCTTCGTAACCTGACTTGCGTTTCGCCATAGCAAACCTCCTGCGGATCAGATTGGCTATTGTTGTGCTCACTGGCTTTAGGTATTCTATGCTGATCAAAACCTGTCTGTTCTAACTGAACTCACAAATTCCAAGATAAACGGATATCATCGATGCAAGAACAATACAATCCTCAAGATATTGAACAGAAAGTTCAGCAGCACTGGGATGAGAACAAAACCTTTGTTGTAAGTGAAGACCCAAACAAAGAGAAATTCTACTGTCTTTCTATGTTCCCCTACCCAAGTGGCCGACTGCACATGGGTCACGTGCGCAACTATACCATCGGTGATGTCGTGTCTCGCTTTCAGCGCCTTCAAGGCAAAAACGTCCTTCAACCGATTGGTTGGGACGCGTTTGGCTTGCCTGCTGAGAACGCCGCTGTCAAAAATAAAATCGCGCCAGCACCATGGACGTATGAAAACATCGAGTACATGAAAAACCAGCTTAAACTGCTTGGTTTTGGCTATGACTGGAGCCGTGAAATTGCGACTTGTACGCCAGAATACTATCGCTGGGAGCAAGAGTTTTTCACCAAACTGTATGAAAAAGGCTTGGTTTACAAGAAGACCGCTTCAGTAAACTGGTGCCCAAATGACCAGACGGTTCTTGCCAATGAACAAGTTGAAGATGGTCGTTGCTGGCGCTGTGACACCATTGTCGAGCAAAAAGAGATTCCACAGTGGTTTATTAAGATCACCGCTTACGCTCAAGAACTACTCGACGATTTAGAGACCCTTGATGGCTGGCCAGAAATGGTTAAAACCATGCAGCGCAACTGGATTGGTCGCTCTGAAGGGGTTGAACTTAAGTTTGCTGTCGCAGGCCAAGCTGATTTGGAAGTGTACACCACTCGCCCAGACACGCTCATGGGGGTGACTTACGTGGGAATCGCTGCTGGTCACCCACTGGCCACCATTGCCGCGCAATCCAATCCTGAGCTTGCTGCTTTCATTGAAGAGTGTAAACACACCAAAGTGGCTGAAGCAGAATTGGCGACCATGGAGAAAAAAGGCATGGCCACTGGCCTTACTGCCATTCATCCACTAAACGGCCGTGAAGTCCCGATTTACGTCGCAAACTTTGTTTTGATGGATTACGGTACTGGTGCCGTGATGGCTGTGCCTGCGCATGACCAACGCGACTACGAATTTGCCACCAAGTATGGCCTTGATATTGTGCCTGTGATTCAGCCAGCAGACGGCAGCGCGCTGGACATTTCAGACATGGCTTACACCGAAAAAGGCGTGCTTTTCAACTCAGGTGAATTTGATGGCCTAGAGTTCAAAGCCGCGTTTGACGCGATTGCAGACAAATTGCATCAAGAGTGCAAAGGGCATAAAACCGTCAACTTCCGTCTTCGTGACTGGGGTGTTTCTCGCCAGCGTTACTGGGGTGCACCGATTCCAATGGTCACGACTGAAGATGGTCAAGTTCATCCAGTGCCTGCGGATCAGTTACCTGTGCTGCTGCCTGAAGATGTGGTAATGGACGGCGTTACTAGCCCGATTAAAGCCGATAAAGAGTGGGCTAAAACCACTTACTACGGCGCGCCAGCACTGCGTGAAACCGATACATTTGACACCTTTATGGAGTCATCTTGGTATTACGCGCGCTACTGCTCGCCAAAAGCCAATGACATTCTAGATGCAGACCAAGCCAATTACTGGCTTCCTGTTGATCAGTACATTGGTGGTATTGAGCATGCGGTAATGCACCTACTCTACTCACGCTTCTTCCACAAACTATTGCGTGATGCGGGCTACGTCACATCAGACGAACCGTTCAAAAAATTACTATGCCAAGGCATGGTATTGGCTGATGCGTTTTTCCACACTAACGAAAAAGGCACGAAAGAGTGGATCGCACCAACAGAAGTCAAAGTCGAACGTGACGGCAAAGGCCGAATCACCTCGGCAGTGGACGCGCAAGGTCGCAGCGTTGAACACTCTGGCATGATCAAAATGTCAAAGTCGAAAAACAACGGCATTGACCCACAAGAGATGGTTGATAAATACGGCGCAGACACGGTACGCCTGTTTATGATGTTCGCATCACCAGCCGATATGACACTAGAGTGGCAAGAGTCTGGTGTTGAAGGGGCAAACCGCTTCCTACGCCGCATTTGGAAATTGGTTAAAGAGCACACCGACCTAGGTGCGGTTGACGCTATCGACACCAACGCACTGACCGGCGACCAAAAAGCGCTACGTCGTGATGTTCACAAAACCATCGCGAAAGTGAGCGATGATATTGCGCGTCGTCAAACGTTCAATACCGCCATTGCGGCAATCATGGAGCTGATGAATAAGCTCACGAAAGCGCCACAAGAGTCAGCGCAAGATCGCGCGATTTTGGACGAAGCGTTAAAGGCTGTTGTCGTGATGCTTTACCCAATCACACCGCACATCTGCTTTGAAATGTGGCAAGCACTAGGACAAGGCGATGCGTCGATTGAAAGCATTGATACCACCGCATGGCCAACGTTTGATGCCAGCGCACTGGTTGAAGATGAAAAGCTCATCGTCGTTCAAGTGAACGGGAAAGTACGAGCGAAAATTACCGTTTCAGCCTCAGCCACAAAGGACGAAGTAGAAGCGATTGGCCTAGCGGATGACAACGTGGTCAAATTCACTGAAGCGCTCACCGTACGCAAAGTCATTTACGTCCCGGGTAAATTGCTCAATATCGTTGTGAGCTAAGTGACGCAACACGAAAAGGCATAGGCTCAATACACTTGAGCTGTACCCAAACAACACGAAGTTGCAGGTAGGCGGCAAACGAACAGAGCCTCTGCGCATAGATAAGCTATGTGATGAGGCCTGTAAGAGCCGGCTAACAAGCCTGCAACTTCAAGTAGGATGGGTATATGCCTTTTTACTCCTATTTTAACTCTTACAAGTGCCATACCGCACAAAAGCACCGCTGATTATTTGGCATAATCTATCGTTTGATTTATCTCAGCCCACTGCCTAGCACCAAATCAAGTGCCCACTGAACCAAAAGCGGTTCACTGAGTCAAACCCAGTGGTTTTAGATAAATCTTTTATGTAAGGAAGACCCTTCCAATGCGTTTGCAACGTATGCTCAAACTCTCTGTTATCGCACTGCTCGCCAGTCATCTAACGGCCTGTGGTTTTCATTTACGTGATAATTACACCGTACCCAATGAACTCGATACTCTATCTCTGACCAGCAGCGACGAATATGGCCCACTGAGCCGCAATGTTAAAGAGCAATTGCAGCTCAATAAAGTGCGTCTGGTGCTGCCAGCAGAAAATATTCCTAGCCTGCATCTCATGTCAGAATCGATTGATGAGCGCACACTTTCGCTTTATCAAAATGGCCGAGTGGCCGAAAAAGAACTGACTTACGTGGTTCACTATCGCGTGACGTTGCCCAACGTGGGAAGCGACACCTTTTCCACCTCAGTGAGTCGCAGCTATCTGGATAACCCACTTACCGCACTCGCAAAATCGGTCGAGCGCGACGTCATTGAGGAAGAGATGCGCAGCCAAGCTGCCGCTCAAATGATGCGTCAGCTCGCTCAAGTGAAACATCAGCAATTTAGTGCTGACAATCAAGAGTAATCGGTAATGCGCGTTTTTGCCGAGCGGCTGCACGAACAGCTAGCAAAAGGGCTGCGGCCACTCTATTTAGTGTTTGGTAATGAGCTGTTATTACTGCAAGAAAGTCGCGACGCTATCGCGAGTGCCGCAAAACAGCAAGGCTTTGATGAGCGGCATCGTTTCACCGTCGACACACAATTTGATTGGCAAGCGGTTTGGGACTGCACTCAAGCTTTAAGCCTATTCTCAACCCGCCAATTGATTGAGATAGAGCTACCGGATGCGACGTTCAATGCCAATATCACTCAAGCCTTAACTGAATTGCCATCACGCCTAAATCCTGACGTGTTGGTGGTGCTTATCGGCCAGAAATTAACCAAAGCACAAGAAAATACCAAATGGTTTAAAGCGCTCAATCAAGACGGACTATGGGTCAGTTGCCTCACTCCCGATCTCGCGCGTCTGCCTCAATTTGTTCAGCAGCGCTGTACCCAGTTGGGACTCAAACCGGATCGCGAAACATTGCAAATGCTGGCACAGTGGCATGAAGGCAATCTATTGGCACTCAGTCAGAGCCTTGAAAAGCTAGCGCTCCTCTACCCAGACGGTGAACTGACGCTCTTGCGAGTCGAAAACGCGTTGAGTCGTCATAATCATTTTACCGCGTTTCATTGGATTGACGCTCTGTTGGCCGGAAAAGCCTCACGCGCCGAACGCATTTTACGTCAATTGAATGCAGAAGGCGTTGAAGCGGTCATTTTACTTCGTACAATCCAAAAAGAACTCAAGCAGCTCATGGCAATGCAGCGAGAGAGTCAACAAATGCCATTGCCACAAGTGTATGAGAAATATCGTGTGTGGCAAAACAAGCGCCCGCTCTATCACGCGGCGTTAACAAGGCTGCCCCTCAAAAAATTGCAACGGCTGACTCGCTTACTGGCTCAGGCTGAAGTCGTCGCCAAAACCGATTACGAACAATCGGTCTGGCCGCTAGTCCATCAACTGAGCATTGAAATGTGCATCCCTGACATTGCGCTAGGATAACCTGGGCAAAACCGTGCTATAGTGCGCGCCTTCTTTCGACAACAGCAAAACCATTAAGGAGCCCTTGTGCTTGGTGAAACATTAAAAGACTTTTTAGCCGATAAAGCCGACGATATGAAAGCAGAAGAGATCATCGTTCTTGATGTCAGTGACAAATCCAGCGTCACCGATTACATGATTGTCTGTACTGGTAACTCAAAACGCCATGTCGCGTCTATTGCAGAACACGTGGCGAATGAAGCTAAAAAACAAGGTGTTGAACCGCTTGGTATGGAAGGTGAAAAAGAGGGTGAGTGGGTCGTGTTAGACCTTGGTGATGCTATGGTTCACGTCATGCAAGAAGAGCCACGCGCAATGTACCAGCTGGAAAAACTGTGGGGCTAAACGTTGAAAATTCAGCTTATCGCCGTTGGCACGAAAATGCCCAAATGGGTTGAAGAAGGCTTTCAAGAGTATCGTCGCCGCTTTCCCCATGACATGCCGCTAGAATTGGTGGAAATTACCGCAGGAAAACGCGGCAAAAACGCCGATATCGCCCGTATTTTACAAAAAGAAGGCGAAGCCATGCTGGCCGCCGTTCCCAAAGGCGCGCGTATTGTGACACTCGATATTCCGGGAAAACGCTGGGATACGCCCCAATTAGCCGAACAGCTTGAAGCTTGGAAGCACGATGGCCGTGACGTCTCTATTTTGATTGGCGGACCAGAAGGCTTAGCGCCTGCTTGCAAGGCCGCCGCCGAACAAAGCTGGTCGCTTTCGCCACTCACACTGCCCCACCCATTGGTGCGCATTGTGATGGCAGAAAGCCTGTATCGCGCTTGGAGCATCACTACTAACCACCCTTACCATCGAGAATAAGCGTTAATGATCCGCAAACGCCGCAGTCAAATTCGTGATTATCAAGCCGAGGCACGCCTCTTTGCCAGCCGTGCTGTCATCGCCTTTTTCGGCATCGTGGTGCTGATGGGTGCGCTCGTCGCCAATATGTATCACATTCAGGTCAATCAATATCAGGATTACCAGACTCGCTCTAATGATAACCGAATCAAAATTGTGCCCATCGCGCCCAATCGCGGTTTGATTTACGATCGTAACGGCGTACTGCTTGCGGAAAATCGCCCGATCTTCAACCTGGAAATTGTGCCAGAAAAAATCAAAGACATGTCGGCAACCATTGCCGAACTGCGCACCATTTTACCTATCTCAGATGACGAAATCGCTCGATTTGAAAAAGAGCGTAAACGCACACGCCGTTTCAAATCTGTTCCGCTACTGACCCAAATCAATGAAGCGCAAGTGGCGGTTTTTTCAGTTAATCAGCATCGATTCCCCGGGGTTGAAATTGCGGCAAACCTTAAGCGCTACTACCCCTATGGCGATGTGTTAACCCATGTAATTGGTTACGTGTCACGGATTAACGACCGCGATATGCGCCGCTTAATCAAAGAAGAGAAAGATTCAAATTATCAAGCCACGCGGGACATTGGTAAGCTTGGCATTGAAAAATATTACGAAGATTTACTCCACGGAACCGCGGGCTACCAAGAAGTGGAAGTCAACAGCCAAGGGCGAGTGATCCGTACTCTAAAATACGAGCCACCGATCGCAGGCAAAGACATTGTGCTCAATCTTGATATTGAGCTGCAGCTCTATGTTCATCAGCTGCTCGATGGTCGACGTGGTAGCGCTGTCGTGCTTGATCCGCTGGATAACGGTGTTCTCGCAATGGTATCGAGCCCAAGTTACGATCCGAATGCGTTTGTACGGGGTATCTCCTCAAAAGCGTACAGTGCACTGCTCAATGATAAAAATCGTCCATTGGTCAACCGTTCCACACTCGGGGTATACCCTCCCGCTTCAACGGTTAAACCATTTATCGCCGTGGCCGCCTTAAAAGAAGGCGTGATCACGCCCAAAACAACTCGAAACGATCCCGGCTGGTGGAAAATTCCCAATTCAGACACACGACCGTTTCGCGACTGGTTGCGTTGGGGCCATGGACGGGTTGATATTGTTAAGTCGATTGAAGAGTCAGTCGATACCTTCTTCTATCAAATTGCTTACGACATGGGTATTGACCGCCTTTCTAATTGGATGATGATGTTTGGGTTTGGTGACTACACCGGCATTGATATTCATGAAGAAAGCAAAGCCAACATGCCAACGCGCGATTGGAAAATGGCGCGCCATCGCACCCCTTGGTATAAGGGCGACACCATTCCGGTGGGCATTGGTCAAGGTTACTGGACCGCAACGCCCATGCAGCTTGCCAAAGCCACGTCTGTGCTTGTGAATGAGGGCAACGTGCGCGCGCCACACCTGCTGCGCGCAACGCTCAATAACAGTGATGACTTTGAAAAGCATCAACTGTCCGATTATGAAACTTACCCACCAATTGAAAACGTGCCCAATCATTATTGGCAGTTGGCCAAACAAGGCATGATGCTGGTGAATCACGGTGCCAAAGGCACTGCAAGACGTCACTTTGCTGATACCGCCTATCGTAGCGCGGGTAAATCGGGGACCGCTCAGGTTTTTGGCCTGGGTGAAGATGAAGAGTATAAAGCGGAAGAAATTGCCGAACACCTGCGCGATCACGCGTTATTTACCGGTTACGCTCCCGTTGACCAACCGCAAGCCATTGTCACTGTGGTGCTTGAAAACGCGGGAGGAGGATCATCACAAGGTGGCCCTGTCGTACGCCAAATTTTTGATAAAATCATTCTTGCTAAGCCAGAGCAAAAGGCCAGTAAATCATGAAAATGGACCCTTCCACCGGTAAAAATCGCGTACTATTTGAGCGCATGCACCTTGATTTACCTATGCTGCTCGGCTTGTTTCTTTTAATGAGCTTTGGCCTGATGATCATGTACAGCGCCAGCGGCCAAGATATGGCGATGATGGATCGCCAAATTGTTCGTATTGGGCTTGCTACAGGTGTGATGGTCGTCTTAGCGCAAATTCCGCCACGCACTTACGAAACTCTCGCTCCCTTGATGTTTGCCGGGGGCGTTCTCTTGCTACTCGGCGTGCTCTTTTTTGGTGAGTCCTCTAAAGGCGCTCAGCGCTGGCTCAACTTTGGCTTTGTTCGCTTTCAACCATCCGAGTTACTAAAGCTTGCGGTGCCGCTTATGGTGGCTCGCTATATTGGTCGTCGAGCAATCCCCCCGCAATTGGGAACCATCATTGTCGCATTATTAATGGTCTGTATTCCGACCATTTTAATCGCTAAACAACCGGATCTCGGCACCTCAATTTTGATTGCGGGTTCAGGTATTTTTGTGATTTTTTTATCTGGGATCAGTTGGAAATTGATCACCGCCGCCGCGGTGTCGCTTGGTGCTTTTCTGCCTATTTTGTGGTTCTTTTTAATGCGTGAATACCAAAAAGTTCGGGTAAGAACGCTATTTGATCCTGAGTCCGACCCGCTGGGCGCCGGCTATCATATTATTCAAAGTAAAATTGCCATTGGTTCAGGCGGCATTTCAGGCAAAGGCTGGCTGCATGGAACACAATCGCAACTCGAGTTTTTACCCGAGCGCCATACCGACTTCATTTTTGCGGTCATTGCCGAAGAGTGGGGTATGGTGGGCTTTTTGGTTCTGCTTGGGTTGTACCTCTTTATTATTGGCCGTGGCCTCTATCTTGCCAGTCAAGCGCAAACCGCATTTGGCCGTATGATGGCAGGCAGTGTTGTATTAAGTTTCTTCGTCTATATTTTTGTAAACATCGGTATGGTCAGCGGCATTTTGCCTGTGGTCGGCGTACCACTGCCTTTAATCAGTTATGGCGGCACCTCTATGGTTACGCTCATGGCCGGTTTCGGGATTTTGATGTCGATTCACACCCATCGTAAAGCATTTTCAAAGGCCACATAATGACGCGATCATTTCGCTTTTCGGCACTGGCGCTTATTAGCGTTAGTGTCTTTACGCTACAGCTCACTGGCTGCAGCAGCCCTTCTCAAGAGCGCTACGAATTAACCGATGACACTCCGCCTTCGGCTCCGATCCCGGTCGAGCACATTGAAGATGCGCAGCCACGCTACGAGCCATATAGTTTAGGTGGCAACAAAGATTACACCTTAAGAGGTGAACGATACGAAATTATCACTCAGCCCAAAGGGTTTACTCAAACGGGGATTGCCTCTTGGTATGGTGAAAAATTTCAAGGCCACCTCACCTCCAACGGTGAAATTTACGACATGTATTCAATGACGGCAGCGCATAAAACCTTGCCTCTACCGAGCTATGTTAAAGTGCGTAATTTGGATAACGATAAAACCGCTTTGGTTCGCGTCAACGACCGTGGCCCGTTTCATCCCGAGCGCATTATTGATCTCAGCTACGCCGCTGCAAAAAAATTAGGGGTATTGCAAAGCGGAACCGCCCGCGTTGCGATTGAAGTGATTACGGTCGAAAAGCCCACCAGCGCAGAAGCGCTTAAACGCTTGCCTCAATACGTCATTCAGACCGCCTCATCACCACATAAAGAGCGCTTAGCGGCTCTAGGAACCGAGCTCGCCAGCGCCTTACAGGTGACAAGTTTTGTTGAAAGTCAAAATGATCAACACCGGTTAATGCTCGGGCCATTTGATGACCAAAGCCTAACAAAGGAAGTCTTACTGCGGCTCTCGGGATTGGGGTATACTGGGGCGTTTATCAAAAGTCATTCAAACGCGCGTTGACATTCACCAAGTGACTCACTACTGTTGACGCTCTAATTTTCCGCCAGTTCGCTCAACGCGAGCTACGCAACGATTCAATGAAGTATTATGAACAAATTCGCTAAGTCGCTCCTGTTGCCAACTCTGGCACTCTCAGCCACCGTATCATCGCTCAGCTACGCAGCGCCAACCGTCTTACCAGACGCTCCGACCATTGCGGCCAAAGGTTATGTCCTAATGGATTTCCATTCAGGCACTGTTTTGGCTGAAAAAGCCATGGACGAGCGTTTATCGCCAGCAAGCTTAACCAAAATGATGACCAGTTACGTGGTTGGTCAAGAGTTAGAACGCGGCAATATTGCCCTGACTGATGACGTGGTCATTAGTAAAAATGCTTGGGCTAAAAACTTTCCTGACTCGTCGAAAATGTTTATTGAAGTCGGCACATCGGTCAAAGTGGCAGATTTGAACCGCGGGATCATCGTGCAGTCGGGTAACGATGCCTGCGTTGCTATGGCAGAACACATCGCTGGCTCTGAAGACGCTTTTGTCGATTTGATGAATGCCTGGGCTGAAACGTTGGGTATGAACAACAGTCATTTTGCCAATGCTCATGGCCTTGACCACGACGATCTTTATTCGACTCCTTACGACATGGCGCTACTGGCGCAAGCGTTGATTCGCGACGTGCCTGAAGAGTACCGCATCTATTCTGAAAAAAAATACACCTACAATGGCATTACGCAATACAACCGTAACGGCCTATTGTGGGATAAAAGCATGAACGTTGACGGGATCAAAACCGGTCACACCAGCAATGCTGGATACAGCCTCGTCAGCTCTGCCACTGAAGGCAAAATGCGTTTGATTGCTGTCGTTATGGGCGCAAAAGACGCTAACGCACGTAAAGCGGAAAGCAAAAAACTGCTGGGCTACGGTTTCCGTTTCTTTGAAACAGTCGCGCCGCATAAAGCAGGTGAAACTTTCATCGATGAAAAAATTTGGATGGGCAGCCAAGATACGGTAGCGCTTGGGGTAGATAGCGACACTTATGTCACCCTGCCTCGCGGTCAAGCCAAAGATCTGCAAGCCAATTTCGTATTGGAAAAAGAGCTAAAAGCTCCAATACAAAAAGGCGATGTTGTCGGCACGCTTTACTATCAAGTCGATGGTCAAGATATCGCACAATACCCTTTGATGGCGCTAGAAACCGTAAATGAAGGCAGTCTATTTAGTCGCCTTTGGGATTATTTAGTCCTGTTGGTTAAAAGCTTTTTCTAACTACGCCGTATAAACTTGTTATGAACAGAGTGGCGAATAAGCCACTCTGACAACGAGCGTAAGTACTCACTTGCAACGCACACGTTAGGTCAGCTTGAGTCATTCTAGCTGCACGCTTTTTCTGATGGTAAAAACGCTGTTTTTTTGCCCTTGTGTTCATTGACGTTTGTCAGTACTATGCGGCGGCATTATCGATTTACAACTGGAGTTACGCATGCTCAACATCAATTCAGATGCCAAACTGAAAGACCTTCTTGAGTTTCCTTGTTCGTTTACCTACAAGGTAATGGGCTATGCAAAGCCGGAACTGCCAGAAAAAGTATTGGAAGTCATTCAACGCCATGCGCCGGGTGACTACATTCCGAAGGTAACGCCAAGCTCAAAAGGCAGTTACCACGCAGTGTCGGTGAATATCACTGCCACCTCTATTGAGCAGGTAGAAACGCTCTATAAAGAGCTAGGTGAAATTGACATCGTTCGTATGGTGCTTTAATTCAAAGCCATTAAGAAGATTAAAAAAAGCAGCGCATTAAGGCGCTGCTTTTTTTATTAGTTCGTGAATCGCCCCGATATTGGACAAAATCATGACCACTCTCGAAGAGAATTCGATTTACGTGCTTTGTAAATAACGCGCATGAAACGCCAAGTGCTCATCAATAAAACTGCTGATGAAGTAGTAACTATGATCGTAACCTGAGTGCATTCGTAACTGAACCTCACTGCCCGACAGTTTTGCCGCGGCTAACACTGTCTCTGGCTTCAACTGCTCGGCCAAAAAGCTATCAGCGTCGCCTTGATCAATCAGTATTGGCAGTGTGGCTTTACGCGATTTAAGCCACTCACACGCGTCATACTTTCGCCATTGAGTGGTATCTTGTCCCAAATACGCACTAAACGCTTTTTGCCCCCATGGTGACTGCATTGGATGACAAATTGGACTAAATGCCGAAATCGAACGATATTGCTCAGGTAACGTCAAGCCTGCGATCAGCGCGCCGTGCCCTCCCATACTGTGACCTGCTATCGACTTCACGTCAGTCACAAGGAAATGCGCTTCAATGATGCTAGGAAGCTCTTGAGTCACATAATCAAACATTTGATAGTGAGTATTCCAAGGCGGCTGAGTCGCATTGAGGTAAAAACCGGCCCCTTGCCCCAAATCAAAGCTGTCATCATCCGCCACCAGCTCGCCGCGCGGGCTGGTATCTGGCGCAACAATGGCAATTCCCAGCGCAGCGGCTGACTTAAACGCCGCCGCTTTTTGCATAAAATTTTCATCCGTGCAAGTTAACCCTGAGAGCCAATATAGCACGGGGACAGGTGTGTGCTGAGTCGCGTTGGGCGGAAGGTAGATAGCAAAACGCATATCACAATTCAGCACGCGCGATGAATGGCGATATTGTTTATGCCATCCTTCAGCCACTTTATTTTGACTGATATTTTCAAGCATCATAATGTCCCTTTGATACGCGAGTTACTTAGCCATGTGCAGCACAGTGCGAATCGATTCCCCTTTGTGCATCAGCTCAAACGCCTCGTTCACCTCTTCAAGTGCCATGGTATGAGTAATAAATTCCTGCAGCCCAAACTCACCCGCTAGATACTGATTAACAATGCCCGGCAGTTCGCTGCGACCTTTCACACCACCAAATGCAGAGCCTCGCCACACACGGCCAGTCACCAGTTGAAAGGGGCGCGTTGCAATTTCCTGACCTGCGCCAGCAACACCAATAATCACCGACTCACCCCAACCTTTATGACAGCACTCAAGTGCTTGACGCATGACATTGACGTTACCGATGCACTCAAAAGAGTAATCCACACCACCGTCTGTCATATCGATGATCACTTGTTGAATTGGGCTGGAAAAGTTTTGTGGGTTAATGACGTCCGTCGCACCAAGCTGTTTGGCTAACGCAAATTTACTCTCGTTGATATCGATACCAATAATGCGACTTGCACCCGCCATACGTGCGCCGATAATCGCAGACAAACCAATGCCGCCCAAGCCGAAGATCGCGACCGTGTCGCCTTCTTGTACTTTGGCCGTATTAAGCACGGCGCCCATGCCAGTGGTGACACCGCATCCTAACAGGCACACCTCTTCTAATGGCGCCGCTTTATTTACCTTGGCAAGCGAAATTTCAGGCAACACCGTGTATTCAGAAAATGTCGAACATCCCATATAGTGGTAGATGGTTTCGCCATTGAGCGAAAAACGGCTGGTACCATCGGGCATGAGTCCTTTGCCTTGAGTTTCACGTACGGCCTGACATAAATTGGTTTTACCCGATTTGCAGAATTTACATTCGCCGCACTCTGCGGTGTAAAGCGGGATCACATGGTCACCAACCGCCACACTGGTGACCCCTTCACCGACCATCTCAACAATCCCGCCACCTTCATGGCCTAAAATTGAAGGAAAAATACCCTCTGGATCATCGCCCGATAGCGTAAACGCATCGGTATGGCAAACTCCGGTTGCCACAATGCGAACCAGCACTTCGCCCGCTTTTGGCAACTCAACATCCACTTCGGCCATTTTTAATGGCTCACCTGCGGCCCACGCAACCATCGCTTTTGACTTGATGTGGGTTTGACCGGGTTTGATTTCAATTGTCATTCAGTGTGTCCTCACCTTTGGATTAGTTTCACGAGTTGATCATAGGATGGGTTGAGTTTTTTTATACAACAGACCGACTCGGCACAGCCTGTGCCTAAGTGATGTTTGGCTGCTGTGCATGGATGTTGTAATTTTAGAGAGCAATCAAAAAATGATAATCCCACCAAAATGAAAAGGATTTTTACTTATATGTAATAATAGAGCGCTAACTTGGGTTATCATTCCAAACGAATCGTTCAACCCACCCTTTTACAAACAGCGTGAAGCGGCATCAATTGAACCGAAGTGAGTCAATATATAAGGTAAAAAGGCATGGGACATTGGGAAGGCGTGAGTGAATTTGTCGCGGTGGCAGAAACCCAAAGCTTTACTGCGGCCGCGGCCAAATTACAGACATCAGTGGCACAGGTGAGCCGTAAGATCGCCGCCCTTGAGGAGCGGTTAGCCGTCAAACTGTTTCATCGCACCACGCGTAAAGTCTCCGTCACAGAAGCAGGACGAATTTACTTTCAGCACTGCAAACCCCTCGTTGAAGGTCTCGAGTTAGCCGAACTGTCCGTAACCGAGATGCAATCACAACCCAAAGGGCTGCTTCGAGTCACTGCGCCTGTCACTTATGGTGAAATGAATCTCGCCCCCCTGCTGCACCAGTTTCTTGAGCGCTACCCACTCGTTGATCTTGAGCTGCTACTCACCAATCAAAAACTCAATCTCATTGAGCAAGGGCTCGATATTGCGATTCGATTGGGACGACTGCAAGATTGTTCACTCATTGCGAAACGCTTAGCCTCTCGTCAGCTTTATGTCTGTGCTAGCACCAGCTATTTAGAGCAATTTGGTGAACCGCATACCTTGTCTGAGCTCACTCATCATCAGTGCCTCATTGGCAGCAGCGACACTTGGCACTTTCGCGAACAAGGCCGTGACAAATCGTTACGCATCAGTGGTCGGATTAAATGCAATAGCGGCTTTGCACTGGTTGATGCGGCCAAGCGTGGTCTGGGGTTAGTGCAATTGCCTGACTATTATGTGCAAGACGCCCTTTTGTGCGGCGATTTGATGGAAGTTCTCAGTCACTATCGCGCTGAGCAAGAGGGAATATGGGCGCTTTACCCGCAAAATCGAAACCTTTCTCCTAAAGTTCGAGCGCTGATTGATTTCTTAACCGAGCACCTTGCTGCGTCTTAATACAACATTATGCAGCCCATTGAAAACATGACAAGGCCAAGCAAAGTAGCTTGGCCTTGTGGTTTAGATTATCGCTGTCCTAAAGGTATCTTAAGCGACTGCTGTGTGAACCTGCGTCTCCGCACTTTTTTGTTTGAGTAATGCGTAAGTCACACCGGTGACCAAGGTTCCTGCGGTAATAGCCACAAGATACATCAGTACAGGGGTGATGGCATTGGGAATAAGCAGCACAAAGAGTCCACCATGTGGCGCCATTAAAGTCGCACCAAACAGCATAGAGAGTGCACCCGTTAGCGCGCCACCCGCAATGCACGCTGGGATCACACGCATTGGATCCTTAGCAGCAAACGGAATAGCGCCTTCTGAAATAAAACACAGGCCAAGCACAAATGACGCTTTGCCTGCTTCACGCTCACTCGGTTCAAACTTACTTTTTGCAATCACAGTGGCAAGCCCCATACCGAGTGCAGGCACCATACCTGCAGCCATAATCGCGGCCATGGGGGCGTAGCTTTGTGAAGCAAGCAAACCAACACCAAATGCGTAAGCGGCTTTATTGACAGGTCCACCCAAATCAAAACACATCATCGCGCCAAGAATAATACCCAAAAGCACAGCGCTGTCTGAGCCCATGTTATTCAAGAAATCCGTCAACCCATTCATGATGCTGGAAACGGGACCGCCGACGATGTAAATCATCACTAATCCAGTAAAGAGCGTCGCAACAAACGGAATGATGAGGATGGGTTTTAATGCCTCCATCGACTGCGGCAAGGTAACTTTGTTTGCCAGTAATTTTGCCGCATATCCGGCAATAAAACCCGCTGCAATGCCGCCAAGAAAGCCCGCTCCGGTGGTGCTAGCCAACATACCACCAACCAAACCCGGTGCTAAGCCAGGGCGATCCGCAATGGAAAAGGCAATATAACCAGCCAGCACTGGGATCATCAGAGCAAAGGCGGCTCCACCGCCAATGTTCATCAATGCCGCCGCCAAAGTACCTTCTTGTTTAAACGCGTCGATACCAAAGACAAAAGAGAGCGCAATGATTAATCCGCCAGCAACAACCACAGGCAACATATGAGAGACCCCTGTCATAAGATGCTTATATGCGCCTTTTTTCTCATCTGCTGCGGCAGGCGAACTTGACGAGCCCGAGTGTTGATAAACCGCAGCCTGTTCAAGCGCGTTATCCATCTCCTCAGCGGTCTTTTTCAGCGCAGGTCCGGTTTTTGTGCGATACATTTTTTTACCGCTAAAACGCTCAAGTGGCACCTCAATATCTGCGGCAATAATCACCAAATCCGCATCAGCAATCTCTTGCTCTGTCAGTTGATTTTTTGCCCCAACTGAACCACGCGTTTCCACTTTTATTTGATATCCGCGACGTTTACTTTCATTTTCTAATGCCTCTGCGGCCATAAACGTGTGAGCAACGCCCGTCGGGCAAGCGGTGATCGCGACAATGTTTTTCACCGCAGAGCGATGCTTATCGGCTTCATCATGTGTTGAAGTAACGGCGCATAGGTCGGCATGTTCAACGGCCTGCTGTAAAAATTCGCACGCCCCTTTTGCCACTGCAGCAATCTCTGCTCGATACACTTTTTTGCCAACAAAGCGCGACATATCGACCGGTGTATTGGCGGCGATAACAATCACCTCAGCGCTGGCAATATCTGCCTGACTCAGCGGCGTTGACTCAATAACGCTCGAATGACATTCAATTTTAGCATTCCAACCCAACTTCGCAGCGGCTTGTTCAAGCAAGCCTGCCGCGATAATGCTGTTAGCTACCCCACTTGGGCACGCGGTAATAATGGCAATATTCATACTGATAACCTTAGGTTGCTTAGTTTTGGTTTAATTTGGTATTTGGATTAAGCGCAAAAACATCGGTTTGACCCTGGATACGCTTCAGCTCGTTTTGGTCGCGACATCCCACACCGACTTGACTCACAGCCAGTGCAGAAAGTGCTGTCGCAAACCCCAAAATCTCGGATTTTGTCATCATTTGCATATGACCCCAGCACAGGCCCGCCACTAGGGTGTCACCAGCGCCAACGGTACTCACCACCGTCATTTTCGGTGGCACTGCGCGTAACCAGTGGCCTTGGTTAAGCCACATCACACCGTCTGCGCCCATGGAAACCACAATATTTTCGATTCCTTTGTCGCAGAGAGCTTGCGCCGCTGACTGACAAGCCTCAGGCGTTGTCAGGTGCGCGCCAACAAATTCACCAAGCTCTTCATCGTTGGGTTTAATGAGCCAAGGTTGAGCCTCAACGCCAGCAGCCAAAGCCGCCTTGCTGCTATCAAACAGCACCTTCTTACCCAACTGGCGTAGCTTGCTTATCCAGCTGGCGCACTGCTCGGGCGTAACACCACTTGGCAAACTGCCTGCTAGTACAAAGTACTCATGAGTTTTAGCAAGTTGAAAAAGAGTGTCTTCAAAACGGCTGATCTCCTCTTTCGACACATGTACGCCGGGGAAATTGATGTCAGTAACCTGACCATCGGCTTCAACCAGTTTGACATTGATGCGTGTCGCGCCTTCAACCTCAATAAAGGCATTTTTTGCATTCATTTCGGCAAAAAGCTGATGGAATAGCTCTGGGTTATCTTTGCCCAAAAATCCGGTGACTGTGACTTCGGCGCCGAGATCGCTCAGCACTTTAGCCACATTGACGCCTTTGCCCGCCGCATGAAGCTCGCTGCGCTCCACCAGACTGACACCGCCGAGATTGAGAGCGCCCAAAGCGCCAGTTAAATCCAATGCCGGATTTAAGGTAATGGTCACGACCTTAGTGGTTTTTTGTTGTGTCATCGTAGTGCGCCTTAACTCTCGCCTAATCCAGACGCAATCGCCTTACCAATCGATTCAAGCGCTTGAGCGGCGTCTGCACCTTCAGCGAAAAATTGCAGTTGATGACCATGTTTCACCCCAAGAGCAATCACCTTCATCAAGCTCTTCGCATTCACGGCTTTGCCATCACCACCTAGGTTTGCGACACGAATATTTGACTCAAATTTCTTTGCCTCAGCGACCAGCATTGCGCCAGGGCGAGCATGAAGACCATGGGCGTTTTTGATTTTAAAGATGGCGCTATTTTCGCTCTCACCACTGACATCTTCGCCTTTCAATAGCGCAATAATCTGTTCAGGGTTGGCATCAAGTAAGGCCGAATGCTGCTGGTTGAAAACCAAATTGGTGAGCTGAGTGAGTATGGCTTGATGCGCTTGATTACAGGCCGCAAATGCAATCAGCGCACGCACAGGCTCCCCCTCAAAGGTGCACTCATGACAGGTGGAAACAAACGCGACCCCGGTTTGCGTTACGTGTTTATTCGTGCCGACCAACCACACACCGTGCCCTAAGTGCGTAGGGGCTTTGGTGATAAGCTCTGCAACCGATTCATTGCCCGCAAAACAACCGCTGTTTTTAAGCAGTCCAGAGGCAACCGCACTCAGTTGAAGCATATCGCTGGCTGGGAATGAAAGCTGAATAAGAGCAGTGTCAAAAATCGCCTCAAGCTGCACATCACCATGCAATAACGCCATAATCTCTTCGGCGTTTTTCGCTTGGCGCAAACGTGCTTCGACCCCCTCGGCCCCCAGGACATTGGTCAGTTGTTTTAAAATGCCCAAATGCTCGTCAGATTTCGCGGCAATGCCAATGACAACGTATGCGGTATTACCATCCCCCCAGTCGACACCTTGAGGAAAATGGTGCACCGCAACACCTGTGGCTTTTACCATGTTTCGGGTATCTGTGGTTCCGTGCGGAATTGCAATCCCATTGCCTAAAAAAGTCGAGTTTTGCTTTTCACGGTTAAGCATACCGTCTACGTATCCGTGCTCAACGAGACCTTTGTCAGTGAGGCTTTGAGCAATACGCTTAATGGCTTCCAACTTATTCGGCGCAGATTGCGCGAGGGTAATGTCATTCGGACTGAGCTTGAGCATGGTGCTTCTCCGGCGTGTGCCCACTCGGTATCGCGCGAGTGAGTATCATGATTATTTTTTAACATCTCTGTGCTTTATCCCCTAGCCCAACGCCATTAAGTTGCGTGACTTTGAACTCAATTAGGGCCTAACTCAGAGTGCGTATTCGGCTGCATTTTATTGAATCGCGCCATTTTCCAATTCTTGCTGAATCCTTTCAGCTTTTATACTGAATCGATTCAGCTTATAGTTCAACTTACCGAAGCGTCATTGATGTATTAATATGATCCGGCGCACAGAATAAGGCTTGGTATATGACACTAGATGAGATAGCAAAATTGGCGGGCGTTTCAAAAACCACCGCAAGCTATGTAATAAACGGTAAGGCTCAGAAATATCGCATTAGCGAAAAGACTCAAAAGAAAGTCATCGCCATTGTTGAACAACATAATTACCGACCCGATCACGCTGCCACCTCCTTACGCGCAGGGCAATCGCGTTCGTTTGGTTTGATCATTCCCGATCTCGAGAACACCAGTTATGCGCGTCTTGCCAAATTGATTGAGCAAAACTCGCGCAAAGCCGGTTACCAAATTCTCATCGGTTGCTCTGATGATGATCCTCAAACCGAGATGAATGTGGCCAACGCGCTGGTCAGCCGACGAATTGATGCGCTATTTGTGGCAAGCGCCATGCCGAGCGCTAACGAGTTTTACTTAGCCTTACAAAACGGCGGTACGCCGGTCATTGCGCTTGACCGAGCGATGGACGATGAGGTCTTTTCTAGTGTGATAAGTGAGGACTTTGATGCCGCCTTTGAACTGACTAAATCGGTATTAGCGCCCAAAATCAGCTCTATTGGCCTTATCGGTGCCCTTGAAGAGTTGCAAATATCGAAAGAGCGTGAGTTAGGCTTTCGCTCCGCTTTAAGCGGAAAATCGACAGAAATATTGGTGAATTATGGCGCCCATTTCTCGCGCGAAGAGGGGCAAAAGATCGTTGAAAATTGGATAGCCCAACAACGCTTACCCGATGCGCTGATCACTACCTCATACACGTTACTTGAAGGGGTGCTAGATGCCTTACTTACTCGGCCAGATCTGATGGCTAGAGTACGCTTAGCCACATTTGGCGACAATCGATTACTGGACTTCCTACCCATAAAAATCAACTCTCTTCCACAGCAGTTTGAACTGATTGCCGATAGCGCAATGGCGCTCGCGCTGAATGCGTCGGCAAAACGTTACACCGCTGGTATCGAGCTCATCCCACGTAAAATGATCAAACGTCATTAGGCGAACATTCCGCATATTCGCCCCTGACCACTCTGTGTTATTGTTTGATTTCCGTTAGAGTTTGGTTATTTGAATATAGTTAGAAAATTCAAATTAAGTTATAATCGCTAAACTTTAGTTTAATCACAGGGTGACAGCGATGGAAAATCGGCTTTTAGTGCGACAATTGGGCCGCCAAGCATACTTGCCAACTTGGCAATCAATGCACCGATTTACCGATTCTCGAGAGGCAAGCACCCTTGATGAGATTTGGTTGGTCGAGCATGACCCTGTTTTTACCCAAGGACAAGCAGGCAAGGCTGAGCACCTGCTGACTCAAAGTGAGATTCCCGTGGTACAAAGTGACCGAGGTGGGCAGATCACCTATCATGGTCCTGGGCAATTAGTCGCCTACTTTCTAATTGATTTACGGCGTAAACAGCTGGGTGTGCGCGAGCTAGTCACTCACATCGAGCAAAGCGTTGTTGAGACCTTGGCTCAATTTTCCATCGAAAGCTACCCTCGCCCTGACGCGCCTGGCGTGTATGTTGCCGAGAAAAAAATTTGTTCTCTCGGCCTGCGGATTCGCAAAGGCTGCTCATTTCACGGGCTGGCGCTTAATGTCGACATGGATTTAAGCCCTTTTCACAACATCAACCCGTGTGGCTATCAAGGGCTTGAAATGACGCAAACCAGCGCACTTGGTGGACCGAGCGATCTGACATTGGTAGGCGAGTCGTTAATTCACGTGCTGACCAAACGGCTTGGTTATGACTCTGTTTCTTGGCCTCCACATGACACCTCATCACTTGGTGAAGCGTCACTCTTATTATCGACTGACAAACCCACTGACTCATCAATTACGACGCAGTCTTTGAATCCGCAACCCTAAGCTAACGATAAGTAGAACAATATGAGCAAACCTATTCAAATGGAACACGGCGTCAAATATCGTGATGCCGATAAAATGGCGCTAATTCCCGTCAAAAACATGCCTGATGAACCCGTCGAAACGCTGCGCAAACCCGAATGGATGAAAATCAAGTTGCCCGCAGACAGCCAGCGCATTCAAGACATTAAATCGGCGATGCGGAAAAACAAATTGCATTCTGTCTGTGAAGAAGCCTCTTGCCCCAACTTAGCGGAGTGCTTTAATCATGGCACAGCCACCTTTATGATCCTTGGTGCTATCTGTACACGCCGCTGCCCGTTTTGCGATGTGGCCCACGGGCGCCCGCTCGCTCCGGAAGTGGATGAACCGCAAAAATTGGCACAAACCATCCACGACATGAAGCTTAAGTACGTTGTGGTCACCTCCGTTGACCGCGACGATCTGCGCGATGGTGGTGCGCAGCACTTTGCCGATTGCACGCGAGAAATTCGGGCCAAAAGCCCCAACATTAAAATTGAAACCCTAGTGCCGGATTTTCGCGGTCGCATGGACGTTGCGCTGGACCTTCTGAAAGATAATCCGCCCGATGTGTTTAATCACAACCTCGAAACGGCGCCGCGCTTGTATCGTAAAGCGCGCCCGGGTGCCAACTATAAATGGTCACTGGAATTGCTACAGAAATTTAAACAGCAGCACCCAACGATTCCGACCAAATCGGGCTTAATGATGGGATTAGGCGAAACCAAAGAAGAGATCATTGAGGTTCTTAAAGACTTACGTGCCCACGGCGTGACAATGCTAACCTTAGGTCAGTACTTAGCGCCAAGCCGCCATCACTTGCCAGTCGCGCGATACGTGCCGCCAGAAGAGTTCGATGAGTTGAAAGAAATTGCGCTCAGCCTTGGTTTTACTCATGCCGCTTGTGGCCCGTTTGTTCGCTCGTCCTACCATGCGGACATGCAAGCTCAAGGGATTGAAGTCAAATAACGCATTCAAATAGTACAAAAAAAGAGCTCAATTGAGCTCTTTTTTATTTTTTGATTGGCTGATTATGCGTAAACAGGTAGGCGCTTACAGATTGCCAGTACTTTTTGCTTCGTTGACTCAATCACATCCGCATTATCGATGTTATCTAGCACATCACACATCCAGTTTGCCAAGTCCACCGCATCTTGCTGAGTAAAGCCACGACGAGTGATTGACGGCGTACCAACACGAATACCAGAAGTAACAAATGGGCTACGTGGGTCATTTGGTACCGAGTTCTTGTTTACCGTGATGTTTGCAGCGCCAAGTGCAGCGTCAGCGTCTTTACCTGTGATGTTTTTGTCAATCAAATCAACCAAAAACAAGTGGTTTTCCGTACCGTTAGACACGATTTTGTAACCGCGCTCTTGGAACTGAGCAACCATGGCTTTCGCGTTTTCAACTACGCGCGCTTGATACGCTTTAAACTCAGGCTCCATCGCCTCTTTGAACGCAACCGCTTTTGCCGCAATAACGTGCATCAAAGGACCACCTTGACCACCAGGGAAAACCGCTGAGTTCAATTTTTTGTACATCTCTTCGCCTGCGTTTGACAAAATCAAACCGCCACGAGGACCTGCTAAAGTTTTGTGCGTCGTCGTCGTCACAACATGTGCGTGTGGCAGTGGCGTTGGGTAAACGCCTGCCGCAATCAGACCTGCAACGTGCGCCATATCAACAAATAAATAGGCGTCTACTTTATCTGCGATCTCACGCATGCGTTTCCAATCAACCACTTGTGAATAAGCAGAAAAGCCACCGATGATCATTTTTGGCTTGTGCTCAAGCGCAAGAGCTTCCATTTCATCGTAGTTGATTTGGCCAGTCTCATCGATACCGTAAGGGATCACATGATAGTGCTTGCCGGAAAAGTTCACTGGTGAGCCGTGAGTTAAATGACCGCCATGCGCAAGGCTCATACCTAATACGGTATCACCTGGGTTTAGTAGCGCCATGTAAACAGCACTGTTGGCTTGTGAACCAGAATGCGGTTGAACGTTCGCGTATTCGCAATCAAAAAGCTGACACGCACGGTCAATCGCTAATGCCTCAGCCTTATCGACATACTCACAACCGCCATAGTAACGCTTGCCTGGATAGCCTTCAGCGTATTTATTGGTCAACTGCGAGCCCTGTGCTTCCATGACGCGTGGGCTGGTGTAGTTTTCTGAAGCGATAAGTTCAATATGTTCTTCTTGACGAAGAGTTTCTTCTTGGATAGCGGCGAATAGCTCCGCATCGTAATCCGCGATGTTCATATCACGCTTTAGCATCTGTATCTCCTGACTCAGACTTACTGAAAGTTGCAAAAAAACCAGATAACGGCAAAAAGCAAACGTTTTCGTCATCCTGTTTATGCACGTATTTTACATAATTGGAATTACTGCTTAAAGGAAAAATTGCTTTTTTCTCATGGCATTTTTTCATCATCAACCCGCCGATATTTCATAGTGATGGCAAGTCTGACCACTAAAACACCTGTTTTGGTTTGAACGCTTTACACTGTGTAAAGCTCAAAATACAAGCCTTTAGCAAAAGATCGTCATCTACCCTATCGAAAATGATGGCTTTCTACTACTATTTCGCCCCCTTTATTGGCATTAAATTTTTGAATTGATGGAAAAACACTCACGTAAAGAAGACTGGATTGCAATCTTCACAGGCACCTTGATTGTTGCTCAGGGCGTCTACTTTCTGCAAGCTGCTGACCTTCTGACGGGCGGCACCACCGGCCTTGCTTTGCTGATGACGCACTTTGTCTCGGCCAGTTTTGGAACCCTGTATTTTCTTGCCAATACCCCATTTTATTTGCTGGCTTGGCGGCGATTTGGCGCTAAATTTGCGTTTAACAGCGCATTATCAGGCGCTCTAGTCTCGATTTTTGCCGATCATCTGCCACTTATGTATACGGTCGAGAACGTCAATCCGCTCTATTGCGGCATTGTTGGTGGGATTTTGATGGGAGTGGGGATGCTGATCTTATTTCGCCACCGTTCAAGTTTGGGTGGGTTCAACGTGCTTTGTCTGGCCATTCAAGACAAGTGGGGCATTTCCGTTGGCAAAACACAAATGGCGATTGATGTCACCATTTTACTCGCCTCGTTTTTGTTTATCACCCCAAGCGTTATCGCCATTTCCGTTGTGGGTGCCATCACATTAAATATGGTGTTAGCGATGAATCACAAGCCGCAGCGTTACAGCGTGTCATACCCTCGCTAATTAAAGTAAAACGGGCCGTAGCCCGTTTTACTTTATGGTGAATCAGTTAAGGCGCTTCTGTTGTGGCGCAATCATTATAAAATCGATTATTGATCTCTAACATCGCCATATCGCCTTTGGCCAAAAACGTCACAGGCCAAGCCCCAGTGCGACTGAACATCATGCCGGATGCCGCCGGGGTACGAGTGAGTAAGACTTCATTTTCAGGCAAAATCGTCTGCCCAGGCATATTTAAACGAACCGCATCGTAATTGTTGAGAAAATCCGCTGTTACGTGCAAATTCGGCGCGCAAACATAGTGCGCCGTATCCTCAACCGATTCATTTTTGCTTAGCGTTGAACACCCAGCCAACGCCGTTATTGCAATTATCGAAAAAAGTGTTGTTTTCACACAGCCTCTCCTAATTTGGCTTGGCCGTGCAATCGGCCTAGCGCGATTTAAGGTAAGCGGGCACGTCGCGAATACTATCAAGCACTGATGTTGCCAGTGCCTCACCTTCTGCAGTCACCGGTTTCCCCGTACGCACCAAAATGCGTGTAGCTACACCCGCAGCCTGCGCCGCCATCATGTCTTCTTTTTTATCGCCAATCATCACCGATTTTTCCATGTCAATCTTGAGAAAATCGCGTGCAGAGAAAAACATACCTGGCTCAGGTTTACGGCAATCACAGGTCTGACGGTACGCCTCAACCGCCCCTTCTGGATGGTGAGGACAGTAATAAATGCCATCAAATTCGACGCCATTATCAACAAAGTTCCAGTCCATCCACTGCGTCAGAGACAAAAAACGGTCTTCACTAAACTTTCCGCGAGCGATACCTGACTGGTTCGTCACTAGGACTAACAAATACCCCATCTCTTTAAGCGCTTTGGTGGCGGCAAACACGCCATCAATGAATTCAAAGTCATGTTCATCGTGAACATACCCATGATCAACATTGATTACGCCATCACGATCGATAAATACAGCAGGTTTAGCCAAAATTTTGCTCTCACTTAGTTCTGATTGCCGCCGATTATATACCCATAGCCCATCAACTTGAAGTTGCCACAAAATAGCAAGCCAATAAGGCTTTCATCCCACCCTTACTAGGTTGAAGGTCGATTAACGATAGGGTCATTTCATCCTGGTTGTGGATTAACTCCATCCACCCCAACTCATTTGGACGTCTAGACGTAAAAATATCTATTGACAGACATGTTAGGAATCCATAGCATCATCTAACATCTTCGGCGCAAGTTGAAACAATCTGCTGCTAATCAGGCCAGGGAATATCATGATTGCATTACAACACATTAACAAAGTATTTGCGCAAGGCGATAACGCGATTCATGCGTTAAAAGACATAAAGTTAGAGATCAAAGCTGGCACTATTTTCGGTGTTATTGGGGCTTCGGGAGCAGGAAAAAGCACGCTGATCCGCTGCGTCAATATGCTTGAAGCGCCGACATCTGGTGCCGTGATCGTCGATGGGGTGGATCTCACCACGCTCTCCAGCAAAGAGTTGAGCGCAGCACGCCGCAACATCGGTATGATTTTTCAACATTTCAACCTGCTCGCGTCACGTACGGTATTTGACAACGTCGCGCTGCCACTGGAGCTGGCCGGCAAATCAAAAACAGAAATTGATACCAAGGTGACCGAACTATTGGCGCTAGTGGGGCTTGCAGACAAGCACCACACCTATCCTGCCAACCTAAGTGGCGGTCAAAAGCAGCGTGTTGCCATTGCTCGTGCGCTTGCTAGCTCACCTAAAGTGTTGCTGTGTGATGAGGCCACCAGCGCGTTAGATCCGGCGACCACACACTCGATTTTACAGTTGCTTAAAGAGATCAATCGCAAACTCAACCTGACCATTTTACTGATTACCCATGAGATGGATGTAGTAAAAAGTATCTGCCATCAAGTAGCGATCATCGGTGGCGGAGAATTGGTTGAGCAAGGCAGTGTTGGCGATATATTTGCCCACCCTAAAAGTGAGCTGGCACATCAATTTATTCGCTCGACCCTTGATTTATCGATACCAGATGATTTTCAACGCCGCCTGCAGCCAACTCGTGAGGATAACAGCCATCCTTTGGTGCGTTTGGAGTTTACTGGTGAAACGGCCGATGCACCGCTGATGTCACAAGTTAGCCGCAATTTTAATATCGACATCAGCATTCTTAACTCCAATCTTGATTACGCTGGCGGCGTTAAGTTTGGCATGATGGTCGCCGAGCTTTTTGGCACTGAAGACGACGACAATGCCGCCATCGATTTTTTGCGTAAGCACAATGTAAAAGTAGAGGTACTTGGCTATGTCTGTTAACACTATCACTGATTGGCTTAGCCAAAATAGCGACCTTTTGTTAGGGGCAACGCTCGAAACACTTTACATGGTTGCCATGTCGGGATTGATTGGTTTTGTGGTCGGCATACCACTTGGTGTGGTACTGCACACCAGTAAAAAAGGAGGGCTGCTTGCCAATCCTCGTTTAAACCGAGTGCTTAGCGCTGTGGTCAATGTTGGCCGCTCTGTGCCGTTTTTGGTGTTGATGGTGGCAATTATTCCGGTCACCAAATTACTTGTGGGAACGTTTATTGGCACCACCGCTGCGATTGTTCCTCTGGCCATTGGCGCAATTCCTTTTGTTGCACGCTTAATTGAAGGAGCGTTATTGGAAGTGCCCAGCGGCTTAGTTGAAGCGGCGCAATCAATGGGTGCCACGCCACTACAGATCATTTGTAAAGTGTTACTGCCTGAAGCACTGCCCACCATTATCAACGCCGTGACCATCACTATGGTTACTTTGGTGAGCTATTCGGCAATGGCCGGTACCGTCGGTGGTGGCGGTCTTGGGGATGTTGCCATTCGTTATGGGTTCTATCGCTACGATGTCACGGTCATGATTGTCACCGTCATCATGCTTATTGTTTTGGTACAAATTATTCAATCGATCGGGGAAAGTATTGTTCGCCGCGTTGACCACCGATAAATTTCAGCAATATTAAGGAGTTTGAAATGAAATTTAGCCTCAAACAGCTTATCACCTCAACGGTGATCACGTCCGCTATCGCCCTCACTGGATGTGGCAGCGAAGAGCAAAACAGCAATACCATCACGCTCGGTGTGATCGCTGGCGCGGAAGAGCAAGTTGCTGAAGTGGCGAAAAAAGTCGCTAAAGAACGTTACGATTTGGATGTTAAACTGGTGACGTTTACAGATTACATTACGCCCAACGCGGCACTGGCTGATGGCTCTGTCGACATTAACGCTTTCCAGCACAAACCGTATCTCGACCAACAAATTGCCGACCGTGGTTACCCACTCGCCATTGCTGGTAACACTTTCGTTTACCCTATTGCTGGCTACTCAAAAACCGTGACGTCGGTTAGTGAGTTAGACAATGGCGCACGCATTGCTGTGCCAAATGACCCAACCAACCTAGGTCGCTCTCTGCTGCTGCTTGAAAAGCAAGGTCTGATCACCCTGCGCGAAGGCGTTGGCCTAATGGCAACGGTGCGTGACATTACTGCCAATCCAAAACAGCTTGATATCGTGGAACTCGAAGCAGCTCAACTGCCTCGCGCACTTGATGAAGTCGCCATTGCGGTGATTAACAATACCTTTGCCGCTTCAGTCGACTTAACGCCAGAAAAGAACGGCATCTTTGTCGAAGACAAAGACTCACCTTACGTTAACTTGATTGTGGCACGTAAAGAAAACGTCGCCGATGAACGCGTTAAAACATTCATCAAAGCGTATCAAAGCGAAGAAGTGTACCAAGCTGCCAACACCATTTTTAATGGCAGTGTCGTCAAAGGCTGGTAATGCGCCTTTCTCTTTACTGACTCACCTATCCTTTGATTAAAAAGAAGTCGCCGCTGGCGACTTCTTTTTTTCTTTCTATACCCAAGTCACCTCAAGATGCATGGTTCAGCGAGAACTTGGGAATATGCCGTGAGTTAAATAGCGAAGGCACTATTTCAAGTGATCCCACGAAATATTGGAAACGATTCGGCACGCATCGCACTTAAAATGAAAAATATCGTGCAGTGGCGTGTCTAATCGCCACTCTCCGCCACATTTGGGGCACTTACGTGCCAACTCTGCATCCAGACTCTCGCCACCCACACGGTACTGATAATAATACGTGGGTACTTGACTTAAATATTCAATGCGCCCGCGTAGATCCCAGCCACGACGAAACAGCACACTGTCCGCATCGCAAATTTCGTGCAGTGCAGCAAACTCTGCGCGACATGCGCCGGCCATCTGTAACTCATCGCACGCCTGCCATTCCGTTTGCCATTTAATCACCGCTTTGTGATCGCCATTAAAGGTGGGGCCATAGCGATAGAGTGGGATCGGCAATAAGCTCTCGCCGCTGCGCAGGGGTGAGCAAGTGTGAACATAAGTAGTGTAAAGCACCTGCCAACTTGGCGTTTCGGTTTCCGCCGCTTGTTCCGAGTTAATATCCAGCCCAAGTAAACGTACTTTCGGTGCCAGCAGACTCGCTTCACTCAGGTTTGCGATGCAGCGCTGAACAAATTCAGAATGATGACGAGGGTGTAAGCTCTCTTTCTCTGGGCAGACGGTGCGTACAAAAAACTCCCCCTCTCCCATCACAATCGGAAATTCGCGTCCCAAGACTTGGCCGTTGTAGCGCAGCGCATCCATCAGGCCATTAATCGCCTTATCCACGGCACTAATTGTCGTGTTATCAAAGCACTCAAACTGCAATTCGACTACATACACGGTGTCACCACCGGCGTTAAGTGATCCAAAAACTCAACCAGGTTCGACGCAAGTACCTCTCGCTGATGAGTGCCAATACGTTCAAGCAGCACCTCGCCAGTCAAATTGCAAATCGATACAACGTCCATTTCTGCCTCGGTGGCCGCAATAAATACCGTCGGTTTCAATTTTAAGCGGCGCTGCGTGACCAGATGGCCAAGAATATTTTCTTGCAGTCGCACAAAATCCTCATCACTCCAAACTTGCAGTAATGTCAAATGCTGGCCTTGCCACTGCGCATTCATATCGGCGGCCCACTGAGTGCCATAAAACGCCTTTATCGACTCGTCTAAAGTCAAGTCAATTGCGTGTTCAACTTGGGTAAAATCGGCAATCTGCTCAAGGGGTTGCGGCTGCCAAAAAACGGCATCGCCCTGAGTGCGTACAATACAAGGTGAAGCAAGCCCGGTGAGTTCACCGCTGCACGGCAAATCGTTTTCCTGCTGCCACCATACGTCCAGATAGCGTTGGCTAAAATCACTCAGAGCCTGAGCAACCGTTTTCGTCATAACACACTCCTCAAAACACCCCACTCCCCCACAAAAAACCCGTTGTGGCTTGCCATAGGCAACGGGTATAACAATAGCTTTTGCGATACGGATTCAGTAAAATTCTCGCCATTCTAATCGAATTTCGGTCCAAAGATGAGCAAATATTCTGATGCTAAAGAGCTAGCAGGGTTAACCCTTGGCAAAGCCACTCAATACAGTCACGATTACGATCCTACGTTGTTGCAAGCGGTGCCTCGTAGCTTAAATCGCGACGATCTCGCGCTCGGTGATACTTTGCCATTTGTTGGGCACGACATCTGGACCTTGTATGAACTCTCTTGGCTCAACGCGCGAGGTTTGCCACAAGTGGCAATTGGTGAAGTTGCGATTCCCGCGCACAGCGCAAACTTAATTGAGTCTAAGTCTTTCAAACTTTACCTTAACAGCTACAACCAAACGCGTTTTTCCTCTTGGCAAGCGGTGCAAAATCAGTTGATTGAAGATCTTTCAGCTTGCGCAGGGACTCCCGTACAGGTCGCCGTAAACCCACTAAGTCACTACAACGGCCAACCTATCGTGTCAATGAATGGCGATTGTATTGATGATCAAGACATTGATATCAAGAGTTATGAATTTGATGCCAGTCTACTGACCGATGCGGCCAGTGATATTGTTGTCGAAGAGACGCTGCATAGCCATCTACTCAAATCAAACTGTCTTATCACCAATCAACCGGATTGGGGCAGTGTTGAAATTCGCTACTGTGGGGGCCAGATTGACAAAGAGAAGCTCCTGCGGTATTTGGTATCTTTTCGCGAGCACAACGAGTTTCACGAGCAGTGTGTCGAAAGAATTTTTTGTGACATCATGCACTACTGCGCGCCAAGCAAGTTGACCGTTTATGCGCGCTACACTCGACGTGGTGGATTGGATATCAACCCTTATCGCTCAACCGAACAAGCGCTTCCGGCGCACAATCATCGTATGGCGCGTCAATAAACGCGCCTAAAGCTTGTCTACCTAAGGAACGACCGACAATGCGCTGGCAAGGTGTCTTCTATTTCATTCTCTGTTTGCTCACCCTGCCTGCGCGTGCAGACATGCTCTCTTCGATTGTGCTCGGTGAAGCGCAACAACTGGTTGAAATTGAACCAGAGCGAGCCAAGTATTTAGCGAAAAATTACCTCACTCAACGTCAGCTCAGCGACGCCGGAGAACAAAGCGCCGCATCCATTTCTCGCGAAGAAGCCGATAGAACTTTACGCACGCCAAATGGCAGCGTTGAAGCGTATCGAACATTAGCGCAAGCCGAATACACTGAAGGCAATATCGAGCAAGCGATGCGTTATCTTGCACGCGCTCAAGCGTTAGCTGAAAAATACAAACTGTATTACCTTTCACTCGATTTACGCTTACTGCACAATGAACTCAGTTGGCGCCATGACAAAAACTACGTAAGAGCGCAAGAGGAGCTCGACGCCGTTGAAGCCGACCTATCCAGCGTCAATAGCCAAATTAAACTGACCAAAACCACGCGTTATCGCGTATTAATGCAGCGCGCCCAATTGGCAGCCGCGCTCAATACGCCACTGGCCGCACTTGACTTTTTCACCCAAGCGAAAGCGTTACTCAACCCGAAACAGACCGATCGCACCTGGATTGATTATCGTGTCGTGCTCGGACAATTTTATCTGGGGCAAAAACGTTATAATGCTGCTCTTTCAGAGCTGCTTTATGCGTATTGGACTGCGATTGAAATTGATGATGGCGCGCGACTGGCGAAAGTAAACCGTCAATTAGCGGATCTTTTCCAAGAGCGCCACGTGCTAGACAAAGCCCTTGAATACGCTTCACAAGCCGCTGACTATTATGCCACCTATCCTAACTCGCCTATTTTGGCTCAAGTTATGGAGCAGATGGGCAAGATTTATTATCAGCAGGGCAAATACAACCTTGCCTTAGTGCATTACTTTAATGTGCTTGACCACGCTAGCACCGACCGCGATTTGCAACAAGCTATCGCCATTCGCCAGCAGCTCGCTGCAACCTATTTGCAACTGTTTAACTTTCCTTTGGCGGAAAAGTACTTGCAACGCGCCGATGAGCTGCTTGAATTTGCTGATTTTCCTGAACAGCAAGCAGAAGCGGCTTTGCTGAAGTCAGGTATCGCCTATTTTAAACACGACGCCGCTGACGTCATCAGCTACGCACAAAGCGCCTTAAATATTCTTGACCGTTTGAACGACCACAGCTCGTTTGACCGTCAAAGTGCCTATCGGTTACTCGCGCTCGGACACGAGCAAGATGGCAATACAACACTGGCGTTGGAAAACTTGCGCCACTACTACACCATCGTCAATCAAGAGCAAGGTGTTCGTAACCACATTAGCGAAGAAGCCTTTCGCGAGCAAAAAGCGTTTGCCGAGCAAAGTCTCTATTTTGCGTCGCAAACAACAGAGCTGGGCGAGGTAAAACAGGAATACACTAAAACACGACGCATTGCCTTTGGCTTATTTTTACTCACTGTGATGCTGTTTTTAATGTGGATTCGTAAAGGGGTCGTGTCGGCACGTCAGCAAATCAAAATTGAAAGTCTCAGCCGAGAACTATATACCCACTCTCGCTCAAAACTGCGCAACTTGCGCATGCTAAACGCCAAACTGTCCAGCTCACTGCGCAAAGCAAACGAAAATTTCGAGCTGTGGCAACAAGGGGAATTGATTCACGAACCTCTGAATGACCGATTGCGCTTTGCCATGATTGACTTGCCATTTTTACGCAGCACGTATATCAAACATGGCTATAAATCTGGGCTCGAGCTTGAACGTGCCTTTGGTGCCATGCTGAAACAGAAAATGGAGTCACCAGCGCGGCTCTATCACTTTTCTGATGCCAACCTGCTTTATATTGAGCCCAGCAGCTGGAGTGACAATAGTGCTGAAGGGCTATTTCACAAAATCCAACAATGGGTGAATGATTTTGCTAAAGAACACGCGATTTCACCGATTGTGCGTATGGGAATTGCGGATTACCCATTTTTACCGCGTGCTTATACCGCAGTGAATGACCAAGAGTTACTTGATTTACTCTTACTGGCAACGCACATCGCACGTGAAGTGAGCCTCAGCAATAAGACCAGCCAGTGGGTTCATTTTAAAGCCATCGACAATGCGCCCGCGGCAAGCCTCACCAATGGTGACATTCGCTCGGCGTGCAAAATTGCCATTAGCCAAGGGCTGATCAAAATCCATTCTTCTTGTCAGAATGAGGATCAGCTCAAAAAAATATTAAAAAATGATGAACATTACTGATTCACCCTGTTTTGGGCAGTGACGGTATCGCGTTTTTTGTTATTATCGTAAGCCTTGTGGTAACAAAGATTTAGGTCAAACAAGTTTGATGGGCATTATGGAGTCAGACTTACTGGCGCAGATTCATCGCTTGAACGCGCAGTTGAATACATTGCGCGACGAGCATCGCGACAATTCATTACAAAACCATCGAGAGCTGCGTATTCTTCGTCGAATTCTACGTGCGCTGCTTGACAACCACCAACGGATTGACTCGCAATTACTCAGTGAATTACAAGCGCTCCAAAGCGCGCTTGACAATAACCAATCGGTGAGCACGCTGATACCACAACTGGCACTCGTGGAAAAAAAACTCAGGCAGCATAGGCAGGTTATGGAACATCAGCAGCAGGCACTGGACAAACAGATCCAACAAGGCGCTGACACGCTACACAGGATCACCGGACTTCCCGCCCAGCTTAAGCGAGAGCTGCAGGCCCTGCTAGCCATTGCCGATCACGACAGTATCTCTCGTGCAACGAGACTGCTCGCGTTATACGAGCGTGCGGTTAAAATTGTCACTCTTAACGCTGATATCGATTTTTCAGATTCAGAAAAAAAAGAGACTGTTAACCAACGACTTACCTTCTTTATCGAAGAGTTACAAAACCTTATCACTGAGTTGGACTTTGATGGCGAGTCTGGCGATCTCTTAATGGATGTACGAACCAAATTACTTGGTGGCGTGACCTGCGAAGAGGTTATCGAGTTAACGGTACAAGTGCTTAAATTGGTGATTACTGGCACCTATTCAGAGCGCAAAGCGTCAGAGCAATTTCTCAACACACTCAACACATCACTCGCCAGCAATCTCAAAACGATGGAGCAAAATGTTGAGCAAAATCAGAACTACCTCGCACATCGCCATGAACTGAATCAAGACTTTTCTCATCTCATCGACAAAAGCCATTCGGCAATGAGTCAAGCGCGCGATCTTGATAAATTGAAAGCCGATTTAACCCCGTTATTCAATCAAATGTCATCGTTATCTCAACGGCTAAAATTGGTTGAAGAGCGAGAGCAAACGCTGCAAGACCGCTTGATACACAGCAAAAATCAGCTTGAGTCTATGTATGAAACCACTCAAGATTATCGTCGACGCTTAGACGAACAAAACAAACGCTTATTGAAAGATCCCTTAACCAACGTCTATAACCGTAGCGCCTTTTTTGAACGCTTAGAACACGAATATCGACGCTGGATCCGCGCTCAGCATAACTTGCGGGTTGTGTTGCTCGATATTGATAATTTTCGAGCCGTCAACGAAAACTATGGTTATGTCGCTGGCGACAAAGCACTCAAAGTCATTGCACGCTGCATCAGTAAAGAAACCGACGACACAGATACTATCGCTCGCTTCAATGGCGAAGAGTTTGCAATTTTACTGCCAGAACGCGATGATGCCGATGCGAAAGCCTTAATCCAACGAGTACAAGAAGAAGTAAAGAAGTTGCCATTTAAGTTTCGCGACCAACAGATCACGATAACCCTGACAGGGGTCTCAACACGCTTTCTTGATAGCGATAACCCAGAACGTTTGATTGGACGTTTACTTCGATTGCTCGGCGAAACCAAAAAACACAGCAACGATAAGTTAGCGTGGTGTGATTAGAGCCAGCAGACCCTTCATGGTTAAATTTCGTTTGAGATAACATCGTTTGATGTCGCTCCTTCGAGTAGCATCAAGGACGGCGAAGGTGGGTACAAAAAACGTCAAGCACATAAATTTCAAATAGTTATCATATCTTTTTTGCCACGCTCTGCTAAGCTGTAATCAAGAAGCTTGGCCCGCAGCACAAACGTACTGCGGCCCCACAACAATAATGAGTCACTTTAGTGTTCGTTAAATATTAGCGCCAAGGAATGCGCTCTATACCCAAACCTCTTGAAGATGCAGGTAGGTGGCAAACGCGCAAAGCCTCTGAACATAGATAAACTATGTGATGGAGTTTGTGAGAGTCAGCCCCTTAGTTTTTCAAAGAAAAGCGCTGCAACGTCAAGTGGGACGGTTATATGCGGTCCATTCCCGGCTTAATGCCCATCAACCCGACTCGTGTTTTACTATGGTGAACCGTTAGTCGTGGTGATGGAGTATATGAGTGAGGACGTTTATGATCACACACATCAGCCCAACCGGTAGCATGAACCTGCTATCTCAAATTGAAGTCGAACGGTTAAAAAAAACCGCCTCGGGCAACCTTTATCAACTCTATCGTAATTGCACTCTGGCAGTGCTTAACTCCGGCAGCCATACCGATAACTCCAAAGAGCTATTGGACAAGTATCTCTCATTTGATGTTGACGTCATTCGACGAGCGCGCGGCATTAAATTGGAGTTAACTAACCCACCAGAGCAAGCGTTTGTTGATGGGGAAATCATCAAAGGACTGCAAGAGCACCTTTCTGCAGTTTTGCGCGATATTGTTTACGTTAATATGCACTTAGCGGGCGCTGCGCCCTCTGCGTTAACCAATACGGCTCACATGACCAACCTCGTCTTTGGTATTTTGCGCAACGCAGGGGCCCTTTCAGTCGGTGTCGAGCCCAACCTTATCGTCTGCTGGGGCGGTCACTCCATCAATGCAGTTGAATATCAGTACACTCGAGAAGTCGGCAATGAGCTGGGTCTACGCGAGCTAAATATCTGCACGGGTTGTGGCCCAGGCGCCATGGAAGGGCCAATGAAAGGCGCAGCGATTGGTCATGCGAAACAACGCTATGAACACCCTCGCTACCTTGGCCTCACAGAGCCTTCCATTATTGCCGCAGAGCCGCCCAATCCTATCGTCAATGAGCTGGTTATCATGCCCGATATTGAAAAACGCCTCGAAGCGTTTGTGCGTCTTGGTCATGGCATTGTTATTTTCCCAGGCGGCGCTGGTACCGCAGAAGAGCTCTTATACATTCTTGGCATCATGATGCATCCCGATAACGCTGACCAACCGATGCCAATTATTTTGACGGGGCCCAAAGAGAGCGAAGACTACTTCCGTTCACTTGACGCATTCATTGGTGATACGCTTGGCGAAGAGGGCCAGAAGCACTACCAAATCGTGATTGACGATCCGGCAGAGGTCGCGCGTATCATGAAGCAATCGATGCAAAAAGTACGTCAACACCGCAAAGACGTCGGCGATTCTTACTGTTACAACTGGTCATTAAACATTGAATCTGACTTTCAACAGCCATTTGCACCGACACACGCCAATATGGCAAAACTCGATTTACATCTAGAGCAGCCAAAACAGAATCTTGCCGCTAATTTACGGCGTGTGTTTTCTGGAATTGTCGCGGGTAACGTTAAATCTGAAGGCATTGTTGAAATCGAAAAGCATGGCCCTTATCTCATTGATGGCGATGTTAATCTGATGCAAAAAATGGATGTGTTACTACAAGATTTTGTCGTACAACATCGCATGAAACTGCCGGGAGGCAGCGCTTACGAACCGTGCTATCGCATTGCAAACACGACAAAATAAACATCAAACTCGCTAAACTATACCCAAACAACTTGAAGATGCAGCTAGGCGACAAGCGAGCAAAGCCTCTGAGCACTTCGTGAACATGGATAAACTATGTGATGATGAGGTTTTTAAGTGCCAGTCAACACGGCTGCAACTTCAAGTGGGACGGGTATAGGGGCCTATTTCCAAACAACTTTGGGGTGTCGTTAGGCTCCTTTTAGCTTAAAATCTCTGACTCACTTTTTCTATTTCAAACCGTTTTGACCTAGGGTAAATCATGTCGCTACATCTCGTGATTATCGATGCGCTTAACTTGATCCGTCGCGTGCATTCGGCGCAGCCGGATGAAAACGACATCGAGCGCACCATCCAAACCACCACGCGTACCCTGAGCAATATTTTACGTGAAAGTCAGCCAACCCATATCGTCGCGGTGTTTGATCATCTCGGGCCAGAGCGAGGATGGCGTGGCGAACTCTTACCCACTTATAAACAGCAGCGTAAACCGATGCCAAAGGCGTTACGAGCAGGTTTAGAGTCGATTCAAGACGCGTGGTGGCAATTGGGAATTGATGCTCTACTCTCTGAAGGCGATGAAGCAGATGATTTGGTCGCAACTCTGGCTTGCAAAGTGGCCGCTCATCAAGAAACCGTGACCATCATTTCAACCGATAAAGGCTACTGTCAGCTTTTGTCGCCCACGTTGCAAATTCGTGATTATTTTCAGCAGCGCTGGCTCGATGCACCCTTTATTGAAAAAGAGTTTGGCGTAACGCCAAGCCAATTAACCGATTATTGGGGGCTTACTGGCATCAGCTCAAGTAGCGTTCCGGGTGTACCAGGTATTGGCCCAAAGGCCGCGCGCGCCATTCTGACCCAATTTGACAATATTGAAGCAGCAGCTGATAGCGACGCTTTACCGGAAAAGTATCGCAAAAAATTAATCGAACACCTTGATGAGGCGCGTCGCTGCAAACAAGTCGCGACCTTAAAGTGTGACATTACACTTGGATTCAATTTGCAAGACATTCGTTATGAGGAAAAAGGAAGATAACACACTCTATACTTAAGCAACTTGAAAATGCGGGTAAGCAGAAAGCACACAAGTCTCTGAGCACTTCGTTAATATAGACAGACTATGTGATGAGGTTTGTGAGAGCGAGCTAAAAACGCTGCGACTTCTAGTAAGGCAAGGATATAAGTTATCAATTTTTTGTCACGAATATCAGCATAAGTAAGTCAATAAAAATTTTCAAATCACTTGAACCAAGAAAGTATCCACATCAGCTATCGAAAATTCGAATTTAGAAGCCCCATAAGGGGCTTCCTAATTTATAACTTAAAACTTATACCCTGCACTGATCCCCATTGACGATCCTTCGACACCAGCAACATCATGAGTGACAAAACGGGTCCCAATAAGTACTTTTTCACTAAACAAATAATCAATTCCAAACATAAAGCCCGTATTAGTTTCCTCATCTGAAACAGAGGCATAATTGTCCGACAGTTTGGCTTCTACTGTGGTGAAGCTTAATCCCGATGTTAGTCTGATATTGTTATCAAATTGGTAACCTAAATACATTCCTAACACACTTGTATCTAAGGACAAGTTCACATCCATATAGCTCATGGATGAAGATACCAATTCAGGCATGAAGTAACCACCAATGATTACTCCTTGATTTGTCGTGTAATCGTAACTAACGCTAAAGACAGTATCATCAGAAATATTTGAAATATCACCTGAAACCTTAGACATACCGATGGAAAGCGTATGACCGCTTTTATCTTGAGTTGTACTTTCTGATGCAATTGCTGACGTTGACAATGCCAGCAACACTGACAGGGCTAGTGTTTTTTTCATAATTAAATAACCATATTGTATTAATTTGGTTGAATATTAATATCTAACACAAGAAAGTTAAATAAATATTTAACTTTAAGTGAGAATGACATCAAAACAAAATAAAAACACAACAGACAATTACAAACTTACTATGAAATTCGATTAATTTACAAATTGTAAAATATAAAATAAAACCAAAGACCAGAATATATAAAACAGTTCGCACTTCATTTAATCAAATAATAATCCACTTCATTACTATAAACCACGAGCCATATATAAATAATTAACTTCTATGGGCTATTAGTAACCTTAACGTTGAAGTCATGAAATGAAAAACTATTTGAATATTAGATTGCTATTTGATTACGTAATTTTCTTCGCTTTCAGTGCTGTGAATCGGCACCGAACCCTAAATCTTAAAGCGACTTAGGTATATATCAAACTAGTTATTAAGGATAATGCTAACCTCACCGCACTGTAAAAATGTGGCAAGGTTAGGCACTTTAAAAGAGTAATTAATGAGGCGAAATGTGCGACAGCATTTGAATGTGCACCGTGATCTCTTCTCGATCATGGTACAAATGTTTCGCTTGGAGTTTGAATTTCACCTTGTTCTCAATGAGAAATAGTTTCAAATTCTCGATATCTTGAAGCACTTCGTCATAGCGCCCCTTCATCGGTAGTTTTAAGTTGAAGATGGCCTCTTTCGCCCAGCCTTTCACTAGCCACAATCCCATCAAATGAGCCACGCGCGCTGGTTTTTCGACCATATCACACACAAGCCAGGTTACATTTTTGCGATCTGGCTCAAACTTAAACCCATCGACTTGATGATGTCGAATTTGCCCAGTTTCCATCAAGTTTTCAGCCATCATGCCGTTATCGATACAGTGAACAAACATCGAGCGTTTGACTAATTGATACGTCCATCCGCCAGGGCAAGCACCAAGATCGACGGCCCACATGCCGGAAGCCAAACGCGTGTCCCACTCTGCGCGAGGAATGAAAACATGAAACGCTTCTTCCAGTTTCAGTGTTGAACGACTAGGCGCATCAGCAGGAAATTTTAAGCGCGGAATGCCCATAAAGAAGGCGGAGTTATTCCCAGGATACGAGTAACCAAGATAACAATGGCCGGGCGCAACAAAGCAGATATGCAGCACGGGTTTTTTCGCATGATCTTGCTTATACAGCAGTCCCTTACCTCGCAAAGCTTGACGCATCGGCACAGTAAATTTGCGACAAAACTTAAGCAGTTCTTTAGCTTCGTTGGTATCTGGGGTTTCAATACGCAGTTCACCGCACAACGGAAAATGCTCAACGCCTGCCAGCGTGTCTAAGATCGGCGAAATGCGGTCATCGCTCGGTAAAGATTCAAATTCTGCCGCAACCGCAAACATTTGGCGGGCAAAAATCAGTGATTGAAAATCGAGCTGCTGCGCAAGCTTATCTGCATCCCCCGCTTGGTAGCACTCAAATAATACATATCCCGCATTTTTTTTGACGCGCGGAAAACCGTAGACCTCAAGCTGAGAAGCCTTATCTTGAATCTCCCCCGCGCACTCTTTTTCAAAGCCAGCACGGCAATAAAGCATCAAATGTTTCACTTACTAACCTCACGCATTTTCCAAGCAGCCACGGCAAAAACAATCCACCCAACAACAAATAGCGTACCACCTACAGGGGTAATAAAGGCTATCCAACGTATGTCGGTGAGCGCCAATGTGTATAGACTGCCACTAAAACAAAAGATGCCGATAATAAAGCAAATTGCGGCGATGAAAAAATACTTTTGCCCCTGGGCTCTGGCCTGCAACATTAAAATCGCACACGCAATAATCGCAAACGTATGCCAAAACTGGTACTGCACGCCAGTATCAATAATGGCCAGTTGATAAGCTCCCAATATCGACTTCAAACCATGGGCGGCAAACGCCCCGATTGCCACTGACTTAGCGCCGATCATCGCCGCGATCATCAATAAGAACTGACTTCTCATCTAAAACTTCCTCCTGCTCTTTGCGTGCCGTAGCGAGCATCCAATCACGGAACGTCGCAATACGCCCCATATCCGCTTGCTGCTCATGGCACACGACATAAAATGCGTTTTTTGATACCAATACTTCATCAAACGGCGCAATTAAGCGCCCCGCTTCCAGCTCTGGTTTCGCCAGAACATTATTCCCCAGTGCCACACCTTGACCGTGCGCCGCGGCCTGCAGCACCATGGTCGAATGACTGAATATCGGCCCTTGGTTTACGTTAACCCCTTCAATGTGATACTGCTTCACAAACTGCTGCCAATCCTTGCGAGACGTATCATGAAGTAAGGTGTGGTGACTTAAATCACTTAGAGATTCTAATGGCTTGCTACCCAGCAGTAACGCCGGAGAGCACAGGGGAATCAAAAACTCTTGATACAGCTTATCCGCTCGCAAGCCGGGCCAATGCCCACGCCCATAATAGATAGCCACATCGACATCGTCTGTCAGCGATCCTTCATCCATATCAACCGCTTTAATTCGCACGTCAATGTCGGGTTGCTGCTGATGAAAATGGGTCAATCTTGGCACCAGCCATTGAATGGCAAAGCTTGGTGGCAGACTGATAGTTAATGCCCCTTTTTCACTGCGTTCCAATACCTTATCAGTGGCTTCGCTGATGGCACTAAAAATGTCTTTGATGTCGAGAAAATAACTTTGCCCCTCTTCCGTGAGCAACAAAGAACGATTGCGACGGCGGAACAATTTTAACGATAAGAATTCTTCAAGCGCTTTTATCTGATGACTGACGGCAGCTTGTGTCACATACAATTCCTCAGCGGCGCGAGTAAAGCTGAGATGACGCGCTGCTGCTTCAAAAACGCGCAACGCATTCAGTGGGGGAAGACGGCGAGCCATAACTACCTCAACCATTAGTTTTATTAATCTGAAACATTATAATTTGTCCATTGTCGCGTTGCCAGATTAATTCTATATTTCATCCCGCAACGCTGGCCTGAACGGCTTAGTCGGTTCGCGAAGCGCGGTCCGATTAATTGGCTCATTTGTTGCGATGTTGTGTTTGCAAACTCGTATTTCGAGAATTGGGTAGAACTGCCTCTACCGCAGTGTTTGGTCTGATTCAGACGAAGCATTACTTCCTGTATTTTTTGACTGTTTGTCGATTTCTTATACCGCCTCACCTAGGCGGTATTTTTTTATCTATCGCACAGGCGTAGTAATTCGCGGACATAAAAAAGCGCCGAGTAAACTCAGCGCTCATATATAGGTATCGTTAACGTAATATCATCGATTATGGACGATATACCTTAACGTTGTTAAAACCTTGCTCTTGCAAATACAGCGCTTGAAGACGGCTCATAACGCCACGGTCACAGTACAGCAGATAGGTTTTTGACTGGTCAAGATCGCCAAATTGAGTGCCCAACTTGAAGAATGGCAGATGTTTTACGTCAACACCTTCAATCTCCAGTGGATTTTCCTCTTCTTCATCGGCGCTGCGAATATCAAGCACAATCGCATGCTCTTCCACCGCTTGAACTTGTTCCACTTCCGGTGCAGCTTCCTCAGCTTGCTTGGCGATATCGCGAATGTCCATCTGACGTGATTCAAACACCACTTTCTCCAAAATAGAGAAATCGAACTTCGCTTCTTCCGCTTCAAGCTTCGCCTTAACCGCTTTAACTGTCGGTTTACGTGAAATAACGCCGCAGTACTCAGGCATGGTTTTGGCAAAATCTTCGGTGCCAATCTGACGCGCAAGATTAATGATGTCTTCTTTATCCCAGTTAATTAAAGGACGTAGAATCAATGTGTCTGTTACACCATCAATATGACGCAAGTTAGTCAAAGTTTGGCTAGAAACTTGCCCTAAAGCCTCTCCGGTAACCAGCGCTTGAATGCCTAACTTCTCAGCAATCATGCCAGCAGCACGCATGAACATGCGTTTGAGCACAACGCCCATTTGGCCGTCATCAACTTTTTCTAAAATTTCAGCGACAACCGGTTCAAAGTCCACTGAGATAAAGCGCACTTTGGCCGATGAGCCATACTTATTCCACAAATAGTGTGCAACCTGCTTAACGCCAATTTCATGCGCAGGGCCACCTAAATTAAAGAAGCAGTAATGCACTTTCGAGCCGCGTTTAATGTGCAAATAGCTTGATACGCCCGAGTCAAAACCACCGGAAATCAGGCTCAACACATCTTCTTGGGTGCCTAATGGAAAGCCACCAAGCCCTTTGTAACGCGCAATGATTTGGTTAAGTTTTTCATCCGTCACTTCCACTTTTACCGTCACATCGGGGTTGTGCAGGCTGACTCGCGCGCTCTCCACAGCCTGATTCAGACCACCACCAACGTAGCGTTCTAATTCGATTGAGGTAAAGTCGTGCTTACCACGGCGCTTAGCACGCACAACAAAGCTCTTGTTCTCAATCAATGGGCGATTAAGTTCAAGCACTTGCTCATAAATGTCATGCAGATCGGTAAAGCTTGATTGTTTCACTTCCAGCACATGGTGAATGCCCGGAGTGTGAGTCAAAATTTCCAATACCTCGGCAAAGTAAGTGTCACTTTCTGACGTCACCTCAATGTGATCACGACGGTTAAATACCGCAACCGCCTCAGTACGACTTTTGACGATATTGCGAATATTCGACTCCAAAATTTTGGTGAAACGCTTACGCACGGATTCACTTTTAACAAAAATTTCGGGATGAGGTTTTACAATAAATTTCATATTCTTGTTCGCAGTTGAGTTTCGCAATCACTATGGCAAACGCCACATCTGGCGCGCATTATATACCCAAGATCAGCCAAGATGCGAGTCTCGCAAGTTATCAAGGCGTTGGCACCAAGAGCGTTTACTTTTTAACCAGTTACAATTGGCGTCAGATTTTCGCCACAGAGGTGTAAAAAAAGACGAGCAGTCATACTCGTCTTTTTAATCTTAAATTCAATTTAGTTAAATTCGATTTATACCCAAACAACTTCAAGTGGGACGGGTATAGTTGCTACTGCACAATCGGCACCTCATCACTAAACACCGGCTTACCTTGCATAATGCTAATTTCAACTCGGCGATTCGCTGCGCGTTGCAGATCCGTATCGTTCGGGCCTAGCGGTTCGGTATCCGCCATACCACGGACACGCATGCGCTGAGTATCGAATGCGGGCACTTTTTCCATCTCTTGCGCCACTGAAACCGCTCGCTGAGAAGAAAGATCCCAATTTGAACGATATAACTCCGAGTCCAATATCTGATTATCAGTATGCCCGGAGATACGAATAATGCCGGGAACGTCCTTCACCAACTCGGCTATCTGACGCACTAAAGGGCGAAATTTAGGTTGCAAGAACGCAGATCCCTCAGGAAAGGCGCCTTTTTCTCGCATGCGGATCACCAGTTGCTGACCCAAGTTTTCCAGTTCAATCGCGCCCTGTTCAATCTCACGTTGCAGCGCTTGTTGCAACGCTTGCTGCACCGCTTCAATTTCCTCATTACTGCTTGCTGATTGTTGGAGCTCCATCTCGGAATCAACATTATCGTTATTTTTGGTTGACGTGTCAGACGATTGCCCCCCAGTGAGTTGCCCAGCGTCGCGCTTGGTTCCGCCTGCACGGTCTTCTTCTCCCGCGTGGAATTCCAATGTTTGCTGAGTGATGTCCATGGTTTGCTGCATGATGACATCTATCGGTGTCGGTTCAGGTCGCCCAGGACGAAATTCTTGCGCGATGATGCTAGTGCCTTTGGGTATGTCTTTCACTTCCAGCCGATTTTGAACACCAAACGCAAACTTCATTGACCCTGCGATCTGCTTAAACTTAAGCACGTCCATTTCTGAAAAAGAGAGCAGCAGAACAAAAAAGCACATCAACAAAGACATAAGATCGGAAAAGGTGGTCATCCACATTGGCGCGCCAGGGGGTGGACATTTGCACTTTTGCTGTTCATCCATTGCCTTGCCCTCGCTTAATCGCCATCCACATTCAAACCACGTTTGCTTTCATTGAGGTAGTTTTTAAGATAACTATCAATCACTCGAGGGTTTTGTCCATCTTGAATCGCCAACACACCATCCATAATCAAACGACGATTTAACGTTTCTTGATCACGGCGCAGCGCCAATTTGTCCGCAATTGGGAAAAACACCATGTTCGCTAATACCGCGCCATAAAGCGTGGTGAGAAGTGCAACCGCCATGGCAGGACCAATCGCTTTAGGATCATCCATGTTTGAGAGCATGGCCACCAAGCCAACGAGAGTCCCTATCATTCCCATCGATGGCGACACATCACCAAATGAAGTAAAGACTTTACCCCCTTGAATATGACGCTCTTCTGTTAAGGCAATGTCTTTTTGCAGTGCAGCGCGAACCACATCGGCATCGTGACCGTCCACCAAAAGATCAATCCCTTTTTGCATAAAGCTGTTGGGAATGTCCATCTCTTCAAGAGCCAAAAAGCCGCCTTTACGCGCCGCATCGGCCATTTCAACCACTTTTGCGATAAGCACTTCCGGCTCATCGGCTTTAAAGACAAAGGCTTTGCCTGCAATTTTGGCTGCACCAAAAAACTGGCCGACGGTGAATTTCATCAACACCACAAACGTCGATCCGCCGACCACAATCAAAATGGATGTGACATCGACAAACATTGACAAGCTGCCGCCCAGCACCATTGCCATAATGACAAACGCCAGACCGCCAATTAAACCTATAAGGGTTGCTAAATCCACACCGCTCTCCTGATACTCTTGGACCTAAATAGAGTAATCTTGTTATCGACAACAAAGAATGATCTTTTAGTTTTTTCTTGGCCTACAAGTCACAAAATTTCATTTTAACCAGCGCAAAATCGCCACGACAGAGCATTCACCCAACCCCTTGCAGCAACATGCTCACAACTGATTCACACAGCGCTTATCTTGACTGGCGAAATGATGTTATCATGCGCTCTTATTGGGATTTGCCCCGATTGACGCACTGAAGTAACGTGCGGGCACAACAACTTAGGTGAAATGGAATATGGCGACAAAACGACCAGAGAACATGACATTTGAAGAAACAATCAATGAGTTAGAAACCTTGGTTGTTCAATTGGAAAATGGCGATCTGGCCCTTGATGACGCGTTGAAAAAATTTGAACGTGGCATCAGTCTGGCGCGTGCTGGCCAAGGGAAATTAAGCGATGCCGAGCAGCGAGTACACATTTTACTCAGCAACGATGACTCTGCACCACTCAGTGACTTTGACCCAAACGCCAATTAACGCCAATGAATTCAATCATGCTTGATGCGCTCGCCCACTATCAGCAGCGCAATATCCATCACCTTAATCACTGGCTGGCGCAACTGCCGTATCAAGAGCAATCTCTGCTTAAGGCGATGCACCATGGCCTGTTGCTGGGTGGAAAACGAGCAAGGCCTTTTTTGGTCTATGCCACAGGAAACATGCTCGGTTTAGATGAGCAGTATCTTGATACACCGGCTGCGGCAATTGAATGCATTCACGCCTATTCACTCATTCATGATGATCTTCCCGCCATGGATGACGACGCGCTGCGCCGAGGACAGCCAACTTGTCATATCAAGTTTGATGAAGCGACGGCGATTTTAACTGGTGACGCGCTGCAAACGCTCGCATTTACTATACTGGCAGAGGGTGCCCTTGACGCCAATGCCGAGCCGCAGCGAATTCAAATGGTTCAAGCGCTTGCGCGCGCCTCAGGTGCTGCGGGTATGTGCATTGGTCAAGCATTAGATCTTGCGGCAGAAAATTGTCAGGTCAGCTTGGCAGAATTGGAAGCGATTCACCGCCATAAAACAGGGGCGTTAATCTGTTGCGCTGTGACACTAGGTGCTCTCGCAGCCGGTGAGAAAGGCGTCGCAATTTTGCCACAACTTGCGCGCTATTCAGCGGCGATCGGTCTCGCCTTTCAAGTGCAAGATGATATTTTAGACATTATTAGTGATACTCAAACCTTGGGTAAACCACAAGGTTCGGATCAGGCTCTCAACAAGAGCACCTATCCATCACTGCTAGGGATAAACGGCGCCATCGATAAAGCACAAACTCTGTTACAAGATGCGTTACACGCTTTAGATGCGATTCCCTACAATACTCAGTTACTCGAAGAGTTCGCCCGATATGTCATCGAGCGCAAAAACTAACTCGAACAAAGCGCAGATTTATGACTCTTGATATTTCCAAATACCCCACACTGGCATTAGCAGACGATCCGGACGCATTGCGCCTACTTCCCAAAGAGACGTTGCCAATCTTGTGTGATGAGCTAAGAAGTTATTTGCTCAACTCAGTCAGTCAAACCAGTGGCCATCTTGCGTCGGGCCTTGGCGCGGTTGAACTGACTGTGGCACTTCATTATGTTTACAACACCCCATTTGATCGGCTCATTTGGGATGTTGGTCACCAAGCCTACCCGCATAAAATTCTGACTGGTCGCCGTGAGCGCCTTTCAACCATTCGTCAAAAAGAAGGTCTTCATCCCTTTCCATGGCGCGAAGAGAGCGTCTACGACGTATTGTCGGTAGGGCACTCTTCAACCTCTATTAGTGCAGGACTTGGCATGGCTATCTGCGCTGAGCGTGAGGGCAAAAATCGCAAAATCGTCAGTGTGATTGGTGATGGTGCTATTACGGCGGGCATGGCATTTGAGGCCATGAACCACGCAGGGGATGTTCACAGCGATATGCTGGTGATCCTCAATGACAACGAAATGTCGATTTCTGAAAACGTCGGCGCGCTGAACAAACATTTAGCGCAACTGCTTAGTGGCAATTTTTACACCTCGATTCGCGAAAGCAGTAAAAAAGTGCTCGCTGGTGTTCCCCCCATCAAAGAGCTGATGCGGCGCACAGAAGAGCATCTCAAAGGCATGGTGGCGCCAGGTACACTATTTGAAGAGTTGGGCTTTAATTATATCGGCCCTGTCGATGGCCACGATGTGGTGGAGCTGGTCAAAACCTTGCGCAATATGCGTGATTTAAAAGGGCCACAATTTTTGCATGTGATGACCAAAAAAGGCAAAGGTCATGCACCCGCAGAAAAAGATCCTATCGGATATCACGCGGTACCGAAATTTGACCCAAGCCAGCATAAGCTACCAAAAAACAAAGCAAGCAAGCCAACATTTTCACATATCTTCGGAGATTTCCTGTGTGATATGGCAGCAATGGATTCGAAATTGATGGCGATTACGCCGGCCATGCGTGAAGGCTCGGGTATGGTGCGCTTTTCAAAAGAGTTTCCAAAGCAGTACTTTGACGTGGCCATTGCAGAGCAGCACGCAGTGACACTTGCGACCGGCATGGCGATTGCAGGCAACCACCCAATTGTCGCGATTTATTCAACCTTTTTACAGCGCGGTTATGACCAACTGATCCACGATGTCGCTATTATGGATTTGCCGGTCATGTTTGCGATTGACCGTGCGGGATTGGTCGGTGCAGATGGCCAGACGCACCAAGGCGCGTTTGATCTTAGCTTCATGCGCTGCATTCCCAACATGGTGATCATGGCACCAAGCGATGAAAATGAATGTCGCCAAATGCTCTATACCGGCCACCAGCATCAAGGCCCAAGCGCGGTACGTTACCCTCGAGGCAGTGGTACGGGTGTCACGGTTGAAAAAACCTTTACTGCGCTCGAAATAGGCAAAGGACGCATCGTTCGACACGCCACTCACTCGGCGCAACCCACCAAGGTTGCGATTTTGAACTTTGGTACGTTTTTACCTAACGCCCTTATAGCAGCAGACAATCTCGACGCCACGGTTGCAGATATGCGCTTTGTTAAACCGCTTGATGAGTCATTAATTCTTGAATTAGCCCAAACCCATGATGTGTTGGTCACGCTAGAAGAGAACGCCATTGCCGGCGGCGCAGGCTCTGGGGTAGCAGAATATTTGATGGCGCAAAAGTGCCCGAAACCGATATTAATGCTTGGCTTGCCCGATAAATTTATTGCACAGGGCACTCAAGAGGAGCTGCACCACGAGCTTGGGTTGGATGCTCAAGGCATTGAAGCTCGCATTCGTGATTATCTCTGATCTTGCGAGCGCTTGTGTCTTTCAATACGCCTCACCTTCTAACGACGGTGAGGCGTGTTAAGAACTAAAAACAAGTCTATACCCAAACAATTTGAAGATGCAGGTAGGCGGCAAATTTAAGTGGGAAGGGTATAAATCGACCGGCGAGACAAGCTTACGCCGCCACCATTCTCAAGGGCATCAATTTAACCAACCCGCATAAAACCCAACTAAATAAAGCGCTAAACCGGCCATGACACCAGCAATCATGTCATCGACCATAATACCAAAACCGCCGTGTACGTGACGATCAAGCCAGCTTATTGGCCATGGTTTAATCATGTCAAACAGTCGAAATAACACAAAGCCGGTCACGATCCATTGCCACTCACTCAGTGGAATATGACACAAGGGCATCACCGTCATCGTCAGCCAAAAGCCAATGAACTCATCCCAGACAATCGCGCCGTGATCGTGCACTCCCATATCATGTGATGTTACCGCGCACAGCTTAACGCCAAGCGCAAAGCCCACTACCACAATCACCAAATAAACGCTTATTGGCAATTGCGCCAATAAAAGAAAAAACGGCACTGCCGCCAGCGTTCCCATGGTTCCGGGAACCAAAGGGGATAAACCACTACCAAACCCCGTTGCAAGTAGGTGCCATGGGTTCTTTAACGAAATCTGCGCTAATGGGTCACTCATTATTCTCATCCTTAAAGTGATCAAAGCCGGTTAATTGCCAATCCAGCGCGGCGCCATCATCGTGAAGTTCAATTTGCCCTGTCTGAGTAATTTCACCAATGCGAGTGATAGGCACTGACAAGGATTGAGCAATTGCCATAACGGCAGTGTCATGGTCGGCCGCAGCAGTAAAGCAAAGCTCATACTCCTCACCGCTGGTTAAAGCGTATTGTAACGCGCGAGATCGTTCTCGCAAGAATTGCGCCAATGAGGCAGAAATAGGAAGTTGGCTGATATTGATCTTAGCACCACATTGGGAGCGCTCGAGAATATGGCCTAGATCAGCAATGAGGCCATCAGAAATATCAATCGCTGCACTGGCAAGACCGCGCAATGCCTGGCCTATCGCCACTCGAGGTTCACTAAAATAATGAGCATCTACCAAGGTTTGCGCCTCTGTTTCACGGTGCTGATCAGGGTGTAAAATCACGTCCAGTCCGGCCTTTGCTTCCCCGAGCGAACCTGTGACATAGATGCCATCGCCCACACTCGCGCCAGAGCGGCGCAACGCTTGCCCAACCGGCACGAGCCCTTGCACCGTCAGCGTAATCGCCAGTGGCCCTTTGGTGGTGTCACCACCAATCAATTGCAGCTGATGCTGATCAGCAAGGGCAAAAAAAGCGTCACAAAAACGGGAAAGCCAAGCTTCATCGACATTTGGCAAGGTTAACGCGAGTGAGACCCAAGCTGGCGTTGCCCCCATTGCTGCCAAATCACTTAAGTTTGAGGCCAATGCTTTATGCGCAATGGCCGCAGGATCAGCATTCGCCAAAAAATGGGTCCCTGCAACCACACTGTCGGTACTGATCGCCACTTGATAGCCGGCTGGCACCTCCACTAAGGCACAATCATCGCCAGCGGCAAGCACGACATCTGGGCGTGAGGGTTGTCGCCCAACGAAATAACGCTCAATCAATCCAAATTCACTCGTCACAGCACCCTTCCTGTTGTTGGAGAATAAAAAAGGCCAGCAAACGCTGACCTTAGATAATTGTGACTGACAATTATTTCTTACGCACGTGAGGCGCAGCTTTATCCAGTACACCATTAACAAATTTATGGCTATCTTCCGCAGCAAACACTTTTGCCAGTTCAATAGCTTCGTTGATGACCACTTTGTAAGGGACATCATCGCGGCGTGTCATCTCGTACATTGCGAGACGCAGCAGTGCAAGCTCCATCATATCAAGATCTTGCATTGGACGTGATGTATAAGGGCGGATCTTACAATCCAGCTCTGTGTGGCTAAGCACAACACCGGTCAATAAATCACGGAAATAGGCAACGTCAGTTTCTGGCGCAACAAGGGCTGGCTCAGTAGCACGAAGTTCTTCGTCATCGTACTTGTCGCCAGATAAAAATTGTTGCTCGATAGTGGCGACATTCTCTTTAGTAATTTGCCAAGAGTAGATCGCTTGTAGAGCAAATTGACGTGCGTTACGGCGTGCGGCTGGTTTCACACTAGGCCCCCATTAGGAATCAATTTCAGAAAGAACATTAATCATTTCAAGTGCGCTAAGAGCAGCTTCTGCTCCTTTATTACCAGCCTTGGTTCCCGCGCGTTCAATAGCTTGATCGATAGTATCAACGGTCAAAACACCAAATGCCACTGGAAGACTGTATTCCAAAGACACTTGAGCCAAACCTTTGTTACATTCACTACATACATAGTCAAAGTGTGGCGTACCACCACGGATCACTGTACCAAGCGATACGATAGCGTCAAATTTGCCTGTTTTTGCAACACGCTGAGCAACCAATGGTAGCTCAACCGCACCAGGACAACGCACAACAGTGATATTCTCATCACGCACTTGCCCGTGACGTTTCAAAGTATCGATAGCACCTGCGAGTAGGCTTTCGTTAATAAAACTGTTGAAACGAGAGATCACAATCGCAATTTTTGCTTCCGGCGCTGGGAATCCACCCTCGATCACTTGCATACGCTTTCCTTTAACTTGTCATAGTGAGAATCGCCGGATTCTAGCACAATTCGGCGCGCGAATTCTAATGGAAATTTAACTCATTAAAAAGGCGCAATATTGCGCCCTTTTACTGAGTTTTGGTGTGTCACGATACTCGATAAACGACATCACACGCGGTAAGCATGACGTGAATTATTCACACACAGTCTCAACCACATTCAGGCCAAAGCCACCCAAAGCGTGATATTTCTTATCCGTTGATGAAAGTAAACGCATATCGGTCACTCCAAGATCGGCCAGAATTTGTGAGCCTAGACCAACACGGCGTGAGGTGCCCTGCTTTTTTGCCATGGTCGGCGCTTGACCACTGTCTTGCGCTTCAAACATTTTAATGCGGTGAATCAGCAGCTCCGGTGACTCTTCGTTAGCCAAAATCACCAACACGCCGCCTTGTTCGCCAATGCGTTTCATTGCACTTTCGAGTGTCCAACTGCGCTCTGCATTGCGGTCACTGCGCAACAAGTCGGTGAAGGTATCTTGTAAGTGTACACGAACCAAAGGTGGCTGCTCAGACGTAATAACGCCTTTTTGAAGCGCATAATGAATTTGGTTATCGATGACATCACGGTAAGTGACTAAGTCAAATTCACCGAACTCGGTTGGCAAACGACACTGAGCAACGCGTTCAATCGTCGTTTCGGTGTTGTTGCGGTATTCAATCAAATCCGCGATGGTACCCAATTTGATGCCATGCTTTTCAGCAAACACTTCAAGATCAGGGCGACGAGCCATGGTGCCATCGTCGTTTAAAATTTCCACAATCACGGACGCAGGCTCAAACCCAGCTAAACGTGCCAAATCGCATCCGGCTTCGGTATGGCCCGCGCGCGTTAACACGCCACCTTCTTGGGCAGCCAATGGGAAAATATGGCCCGGCTGAACCAGATCGGCCGCTTTCGCGTTAGGCGCAACAGCAGCTTGCACTGTGCGCGCGCGGTCGGCGGCCGAAATGCCCGTAGTCACCCCTTCAGCGGCCTCAATCGATACCGTGAAGTTAGTGGTGTATTGGGCATTATTGTCTTGCACCATTGGTGGCAAGCCCAAATGCTGACAACGGGCTTTTGTCATGGTCAAACAGATCAAACCGCGGCCATGCGTTGCCATAAAATTAATTGCTTCCGGTGTAATGCACTCGGCTGCCATGATCAGATCGCCTTCGTTTTCACGATCCTCATCGTCCATCAAAATTACCATTTTTCCGGCGCGAATATCTTCAATAATTTCTTTTGGCGTACTAATGGCCATAATTACGTCCTATTGATAATGAATTAGGCAAAGCCGTTTTGTTGTAAAAATTCAAGCGTTAATCGAGACGATGAGCTGGATGCATTATCATCGCGTTGAGTGCCAGTAAGCAGTCGCTCCATATAGCGCGCTAGAACATCCACTTCAAGGTTTACTCGGCGCCCCACTGAGAATTGGCTTATCGTAGTTTCATCGCTGGTGTGAGGCACGATTGTCAGCTTAAACGCGTCTTCGCGTAATGCGTTGACGGTTAAACTGATACCGTCTACGGTAATCGACCCTTTTTCGGCCACATATCGGCTCAACGAACTAGGCATCGCGACCCAAAATTCAATGGCGCGTCCCACATGATGACGTTCAATAATTTCACCCACGCCATCCACATGCCCAGACACAATGTGACCGCCAAAGCGGGTGGTTGGCAGCATCGCTTTTTCTAAATTGACCTTGTCGCCCACCTCGGCTTGAGCAAACCCTGTTTTGCTCAATGTTTCCAGCGACAAATCCGCACTAAAGCGCCGCGCGCCAAAATCGACAACGGTGAGACAAACGCCGTTGGTCGCGATGCTATCGCCCAGCTTAACATCACTCATATCGAGCTTGCCCACATCAACGGTCACGCTAATGTCTTCACCTCGAGGGGTGATGGCCGCAAGGGTTCCTACTGCTTCAATAATTCCGGTAAACATTGATCATTCTTACTCTTTAAAAGTGGCTCACGCTAGAGCACAAACCGCGATCTTTACGATGCGGATAAACTGGCGGTTAAACGCAAATCGGGGCCAATTTGACGAATATCACGCCAGTGTAAATCGATAGCCTTGGACATCTGAGTTAAACCAAGCGCGCCAATCAAACCTCGGCCATCGCTTCCCATTAATTTGGGGGCGAGATAAACAATGAGTTCATCGACAAGGCCTGCCTTTAACAGCCCACTTGCCAGCGTTGCCCCCGCTTCAACCCACAGATGATTGATATTGTGCTGACTCACCAAATACTCAAGCGTTACCGCTAAATCAAATCCTTGAGTTGAACAACCCAAGGTTGCAAAATCAGGGTGCTCGGGGGATAAAATCAACCGTTCCCCTTCTCCATCAAACAATTTCAAATCGGCGGTTAAACGCTGTTTGGCATCAAGAATGACGCGCAGCGGTTGGCGCAATTGAGTTTGTGGGTAATGGGCTTGAACATTCAAAGGTAAATCGTGCCAACGCACGTTCAACGAGGCATTATCAGCAAGCACGGTTTGACTGGTGGACAAAATCGCCCCAGCTTGCGCGCGATAACGCTGCACATCTTGACGCGCTTGTGGGCTGGTTATCCATTGGCTGGCACCATTTGCCAAAGCAGTTTGTCCATCGAGACTGGCGGCCATCTTTAACTGCACCCACGGCAGGCCCGTTTGCATTCGCTTAATAAAGGCTGGATTCAACGCTCTCGCGTCGCTTTCGAGTAGGCCGACAGAGACTTCAACACCGGCCTCGCGCAGCATCGCGATCCCTCGGCCAGCCACTTGCGGGTTTGGGTCTTGCATCGCACACACCACGCGAGCCACACCCGCTTCAATCAGACCTTTGGCACAAGGCGGCGTGCGGCCATAATGAGAGCATGGCTCCAGCGTCACATAAGCCGTCGCGCCGCGCGCTTTGTCGCCCGCCATTCGCAGCGCATGAACTTCCGCATGAGGCTCACCCGCGCGGTGATGATACCCTTCACCCACGATGCAGCGCTCTTTCACCAATACGCAACCGACATTTGGATTCGGCGCTGTGGTAAATTGGCCCCGCTTAGCCAACCCAATGGCGCGCGCCATCATTTGGTGATCAAACGCGCTCCAAGGCTCAGCCTGTCGTGAATTTCCTTGAAATTCTGTCATTGCTTAATCTTCCAGTTTCGCGATCTCTTCGCCAAACTCTCGAATGTCTTCAAAGCTACGATATACCGAGGCAAAACGAATAAACGCCACTTTATCCAAATCTTTCAGTTGATCCATCACCAAATTACCAATCATCTCGCTCGGCACCTCACGTTCGCCCGTCGCGCGTAATTGTGATTTGATCATACTGATCGCCAATTCAACCGCATCGGCGCTCACAGGCCTTTTTTCTAATGCGCGTTGAATACCATTCACCATTTTATCTTCGTCAAACGGTTCACGATTGCCATTGGATTTGATCACTTTTGGCATGACTAATTCAGCAGTCTCAAAAGTAGTAAAGCGCTCGTTACACGCCAAACATTGACGTCGGCGACGCACTTGATGACCATCGGCAACCAGTCGAGAATCAATTACCTTGGTGTCGTTTTCACAACAAAAAGGACAATGCATAACACCTCCAAAATTAATTACCGTGCCAGTGTAGCGGAATTGCTATCCCCAAGTCATCATTCACGATAGGTTTGTTTCGTGCTCTTTGGCGAGATCCCATGCCACTCGCATTTAATTGGTAAAACCAAGAAGGGAAGCCGCTCGCTTCCCTTCTTTATCTCGATTGATACTTCAACACGCTACCGTTGAAAGCATATCGCTCTTAACTGCGAATGAGATAGTCGGCTTTGCCAACCCATTTATACGAGGTAAGCTCCTCAAGCCCCATAGGCCCACGTGCGTGAAGTTTCTGGGTCGATACCGCCACTTCGGCGCCAAGACCAAATTGAGCTCCGTCGGTAAAGCGCGTTGACGCATTAACGTACACTGCTGCGGAGTCGACTGAGTTGATAAAGCGCTCTGCGTTGAACAGATCGCGCGTCAAAATGGCATCCGAGTGGCTGGCATTGTGCTCACGCATGTGTTCAATCGCCTCATCAAGTGACGCAACCACTTTGACCCCAAGGGTGTAACTCAGCCATTCGGTATCAAAATCGCCCGCTTGCGCTTCACGTCGCATTGCCACACCTTCAAGTAAGCGGTATGCCTCAGGGGTGGCAACAAACGTTAATTTATCGCTTAAGCGCTCAGCTAACTGCGGTAATAACTGCGCGGCAACCGCTTGGTGAACCAATAAGGTATCAAGAGCATTGCACGCTGAAGGGCGCTGCATTTTCGCGTTGTCTATCACCGCCAGTGATTTGGTTAAATCTGCGGATTCATCGACAAAAATATGACTGATACCAAATCCGCCGATGATCACCGGAATTGTGCTATTTTCTTTGCACATTTTGTGTAAACCCGCACCACCACGCGGAATGATCATATCCACATACTGATCCAGTTTGAGCAGTTGCGATACCAATTCACGATCTGGCTTTTCAATATATTGCACCGATGCGGCGGGTAACTCCGCCTTTGCTAGGGCGTTTTGGATCACTTCAACAAGTGCCATATTCGAGAAAAAGGTCTCTTTTCCTCCGCGTAGAATGCTGGCGTTCCCCGTTTTCAAACACAAGGCTGCAATGTCTATCGTGACATTAGGGCGCGCTTCATAGATCACCCCCACCACACCCAGCGGCACGCGGCGACGCGCCAGTGACATGCCATTTTCCAGCACTCGACTGTCAATTTCGCTGCCCACAGGGTCATTCAGTTGAATCACATTGCGCACATCGTTTGCAATGCCGATAAGCCGAGTTTCATTGAGTAACAGACGATCTAGCAGCGCATCAGTCATACCTGAAGCACGACCCAGCTCAATGTCTTTGGCATTCGCCGCTAGAATGATCTCTTGATGTGCCTCTAGCTCATCGGCAATGATGGCCAGTGCTCGATTTTTTTGTGCGGTCGATGCCGTCGCAAGATGAAAAGCCGCCGACTTGGCCGCTTTACCTAATTCAATTAAATCCATATCGCCTCCTTACGATTATTCGGTGATCACGACCATGTCGTCACGATGAATCACTTCTGCGCCGTAATCGTGACCGATCAATGTGATGAACTCTTTACTGTGACATCCGGCGATTTTGCTTAAATCTTCACTTGAGTAACTGACAATACCACGAGCAATTAAAACGCCTTGAGCATCGGTCACGCGCGCCACTTCACCTCGCGCAAAATTACCCCGTACATGCACCACCCCTTTTGCCAGCAAACTGCTGCCTTTGGTTTGCATCGCTTTTACCGCGCCTTGATCAACGACAATGTCACCCGAGGCCGCAGGCCCAGCTAAAATCCAACGCTTACGGTTCTCCAATGCTTCTGAGCAAGGTAGAAAACGCGTGCCTTGTGGTGTTTCACTGAGCGAGTCGAAAATCACGTTATCACCGCTGCCTGCCGCGATAATCACTTCAATGCCAGCACGACGCGCAATATCAGCCGCTTGCAGTTTGGTTGCCATACCACCCGTGCCCAATGTGGTACCACTGCCACCGGCAATCTTGCGCAGGGTGTCGTCGATGGTTGTCACTTCTTTGATGAGCTCAGCATTTGGGTCTTTGCGCGGATCGGCGGTAAACAGCCCTTTTTGGTCAGTCAGCAGCAGCAATTTGTCTGCGCCACATAAGATTCCCACTAACGCAGAAAGATTGTCATTGTCGCCAACTTTGATTTCGTTTGTCGCCACGGCGTCATTCTCGTTCACAACAGGAATGATGTCATTTTCGACTAACGCATTGATGGTATCGCGAGCGTTCAAAAAGCGCTCACGATCGTCAAGATCAGCGCGAGTCAGCAACATTTGGCCGATCTTCAGCCCGTAAATCGCAAACAGAGACTCCCATACTTGAATCAACTGACTTTGCCCCACCGCAGCCAAAAGCTGTTTACTCGCCATGGCATTAGGCAACGCCGGGTAACCCAAATGTTCACGACCTGCGGCGATAGCGCCAGATGACACCACAACGACTGCGTGTCCCTGCTTTTTCAGCTCTGCGCACTGACGGACTAAGTCGACCATACGCGCTCGGTCTAAGGCGAGCGTGCCGCCCGTCAATACACTGGTGCCCAATTTGACCACAACGGTCTTTGTTGCCGTCGCACTTTGCGTATCAAGCGCAGCATTGTGTTGATTCGTTGCCATTATCTCTTCTAACGTGAAACAGAAAGTGAGACGTTGTTTTAACAATCAATAGCCCAATTCACAAGCAGAAAAGGTGCGATAAACGCACCTTTTCTATTCTAAATTTGGTTTTGCCGTCAATAACTCAGCGATTTATGGTCAAATAGCGTGTTATAGCCAAACGACCTAGAGTTACAGGTAAGCAGCAAACGAACGAAGTCTCTGCGCATACAGAAACTATGTGATGAGAAACGCTGCGACTTTAAATCGAAAAGGTTTAGTCAAATACCGCCGATTTATCGTGAACCTCAACCGTCAACCTAAAGTGCGTATTCAACATTTGATCAAGCTTATCGTGAAACAGTTGTTGTGTTTGCGTCACTTCCTTGAGTACGTTTTTAGGCAGTTCAAGCGCCTGCCACTCACCATCGATATCGTATTTGCCGATACGATAAAGTGCTTGAAATCCGCCTTCTACGGCGGTTAATTCCATCCACCAGCCAAAAAATTCGCGGCACTCTGGCGACTGTTTATCGTCGACGCACACCGACAAGCAGTCAAAATAATAATTCCCTTCTTGCGATTGAGGGTCGCGTAAATACGGCCCAATCGCACGCATTTTCGCTAGCAAGCGATTATGCGTTGGCGCTTTAATCTCATCGGTCATCACTGAATCTCCGTATACAACTGGGCAAAGCCCCTTTAAGTCACCGCCTAGGCAAAGGCCCGACTTCCTGATGTATTCAGTTAATGACATGAAACTCAATCATTCAACCCAATATGCATCTTGTTTCAATTTTGAGCATTTCATTGGAATTGTCACGCAACTATTTCATCTTCAAGCCACTTTATCGCTAAATCGAGGGCTTGCTCATATCCTTGTGTAATATTGTCTGACGGGATCTGCTTCGCTCTGCCATATCGGCTATACGTTGCCACCATGCGATTATCACTCAGCGATGAAACGGGATCGCCTTCAATACTGAGCGCCAAAATCGGCACTGGCGTTTTTCGGTTGGCAAGAAACCCTTGCAATTTAAGCGACCATGCCAGCATTTGACCGGCCAAACTGCCAATATCGACGCCATTTTTGCCTAAACGTGATGCGAGCACATCTAAGTACATCTTGGGCATGGCCTGCAAACGCTGTGGCGCGACAAACAGTTCATGAACTGGCGCGCCTAACACCGCGCACGCTTTGACCTTGTCTTGCTCTAAAAACGCCAAACGGGTCATGGCATGGCCGCCAAAACGAAACCCTAATAATCCGACGCGATGGTGATCAACCCAGGGCAGTTTCGCTAACTCACACAAAACCGCTTGGTGCAGCTCGCTGCTGTTTTCGGTTAATGGCCAGTGAGCGCTGTGGCCAAGTGATGGCATATCGACGGTGATCATTGCAAAATCACGCGGCGCTAAGTGGTCGTGAAATAATCGCCACATATCAACTTGTAAGCTCTCCAACCCACCACTCACCAATACGGCGGGTTTGGGGTTGTCGGTATTCGGCAAGTGAAGATAGGCGAGCACCTTGCGATTTTGATACGGCACTTCGATGGTTTTAACAATATACGGGCTCTGCTTTGCTGCCTGTTCGTAGGTTTCAAAGGCTAATATGCGCGCTTGACTTGCAAGATTGTCGTTTCTTAAATGAGGGTAGCTGGCAATGCTATAACAGAGCGCGGCTTGGAAAAGCGCTTGTGCCGCTGGTTCATTGGTTAATGTGGCGCTTTCTGCTCTGTATTTCGCGCCTAACCGTGTCCACTCAAACGCCCAGTTACCACCGCGAAACCCCATTACAGTATCCAGCCACTGCTCCTCACTGCGCGAATGCGTTGAGGAGGCAATACGAGCAAACACCGCTTCCATTTCAATCGGATCAACGCCTTGCCAAGTCCACAATAAGCGACGCAAATTGCGATACCAAGCTTGCCCCTGAGCTTCACGCTGCGTCACCAAACGCTCTTCACTGCTTGGCATATAACGGGTTAATGTCGAGGTTTCTTTGGCTTGTTTGTGATTGACAAATAAGGTTTCCGAGAGATTTTTACTGATCTCATCGTTCATAAACGGCACTCCGTGGTCGCAAGCGTGACAAAGAAAAAATGACCCAAAAGTGGGTCATTTTTCAAATTCAAACTGTCGATTATTTTTGTTTACGATTGATAGGCTCAACGTATTGGATAGTGGTATCCCAAGGTTGCTCAATCCATGTTTCTTGTGGAATATCGACAATGTACTCGTCTAAAAGTGCTGCGCCAGACGGTTTCGCACACACAGCAATCAACTTTGCTTTCGGGTACATTTCACGTAATTTACGCGCTGTATCACCACTGTCAACGAGATCTTCGACAATCAAATACCCTTCACCATCGCCTTCAGGTGCTTTTACAACCGTCATATCACGTTGATGATCATGATCGTAGCTCGAGATACAAATCGTATCGACATAACGAATGCCCAGCTCACGTGCCAAAATAGCACCAGGAACAAGACCACCGCGGCTCACCGCCCAGATCCCTTTCCACTGCTCTGCTGGCATCTGCTTTTCAGCAAGCTGACGGCAGTAAGTCTGCATGTTATCCCAAGTGATGATGAATTTGTTGCTCATTATAATAACCTAATAAATTAAAAACTGGCGTGCCCAAGTCTGTCGACGCGGCGCTAGTGCGATGGGTTTGTGGCACAGGGTAGACCCCGACGCAAACGTTTATTCTACCGAAACTGCACGCTAATACCAATGATCGAGGGCAAAAATAAACGCCAAGCAGCACAGGCCGCTATGGCGTTAGAATATTCGATATCAATTCACTTTCGCTGTTTGAATTTTGCTGTTTCAACGCAGCTCGCAAATTGTTAGTCAGTCAGTGCGAACCATTGGTTACGCGATTGATGGCATTTATTGAAGCGCGTATTTTGCGACAAAAATCGCCGATAGCACCCAAACGCTAGCAGAAACTTCACGGCCTTTACCGCTAAGCAGCTTGATCACAGCGTAAGAAATAAAGCCAAGCGCGATACCTTCCGCAATTGAGTACGTTAGAGGCATCAATAAGCAGGTCACTACCACCGGCGCCGCTTCTGTCAAATCACGCCAATCAACCGCGACCAAGCCAGACATCATCAAAATCGCAACATAGAACAGAGCGCCAGCGGTCGCATACGCGGGGATCATGCCAGCCAATGGTGAGAAAAAGAGCGCCAATAGGAAAAGAACGCCAACCACAACCGCGGTCAAACCCGTGCGGCCACCGGCAGCAACACCTGCTGTGGATTCGACAAAAGAGGTCGTGCTTGAAGTACCTAACACAGCACCCACACAGGTTGCCGTTGAGTCAGACAATAGTGCTTTATCCAAACGTGGTAGCTTGCCATCTTCTTTAATAAAGCCTGCTTTGGTTGCAACGCCCACTAGGGTTCCAGCCGTGTCAAAAAGATCGACGAACAAAAAGGCAAACACCACTGAAATCATGCCAACTTCAAATACATCAGCAATGTTCATCTGCATAAAGGTTGGCGCAATGCTTGGTGGCGTCGCCATTAAGCCGCCCCATTGAACATCACCAACGGCAATACCAATTGCGGTGACAACAAGGATTGCGACCATAACAGCGCCGCGCACACCGCGATACACCAACGCAATAGTCAAAAATAGACCTAATGCTGCAAGCGCAGGCTTAAGGCTGGTGATGTCGCCACGGCTCACAAGCGTTGCAGGGTTATCAATGACCACACCCGCGTTTTGCAAACCGATAAACGCTAAGAAAAGACCGATACCCGCAGAAATCCCGGTACGCAGAGATAATGGAATTGAGTTAATGATCCATTCACGAACCTTAAAAATACTCAAAGCCATGAAAATTACACCCGAGACAAACACGGCGCCCAGGGCGACTTGCCAAGTGTGGCCCATGCCCAAAACAACACCGTAGGTGAAGAAGGCATTTAGTCCCATACCCGGCGCTTGTGCAATCGGATAGTTGGCAACAAAACCCATGATGAAACAGCCAATAGCCGCAGCAAGACAAGTCGCGACAAATACCGCGCCTTTATCCATACCCGCATCTGCTAGCATTGCAGGGTTAACGAAAATGATGTAAGCCATAGTCAGGAACGTAGTGATCCCGGCTAGAACTTCAGTCCGCACTGTTGTGCCGTTTTCACTGAGTTTAAATAGCTTTTCAAGCATGATGGGGTCCTAAAATGAACAAGAAGAAAACGATTGCGTAAACGATTGGCTGTGCATTATAGAGAGATCCGTCATTAAATTCCAGATAGAATTTTCACTCTAAACATGCTCATCATCACGAGTTATCACTGAAAAGAAACTGCCGTAACTCATTAATTAAATTTGATAAAGTTCTGAAGGCACGGCAGATTCATGCATTTTTTGTCCGGTGCAGTACGAATCAATGTCATTTTTTGCGACGTAAATTGCGGCAAAATCGAAAGAAACTTACGTAATTTTTATCAATGGTAGAGTTTGAGGCAAAAAAAACGCCACTCGATGAGTGGCGGTGAAATCAGACAACCCCATAGGGTTGCATCGAAATTTCAAAAAAATATAGGGGTGAACACTAATGTTCGATCACATGCTTTCGCTATCAATAACCAAAGCTCGTGGGATACACAAAATTGCTGATATATACCGTTGAGGTATTCCAGAACATTGCACTAGGTAAACCTTTCATCGCTATCACCTTATAAAATCAATTGAATACATGCTGATTTCTCGGTTCCTTGGAGGCGATAAATCGGACTCGTCCTTTGAGCATTTGATCTTCGACGCTGAAGACCAAACAAAAATACCATAAAGAAAATAAATTACAATCAATAACTCATCAAGATCACATTTTTCACCCAAATTAGCCATGAAGGCACTGTAAAATGTAATTTAATTACAGAATTATGAATTTCAACTTTCATTAGACCAATTTATGTCGCTAAACGTTTACCCACGGGACTTACCATCGCTACTCGACATACCACGACAGTGATATGCTTAAACAACTTGAAGGTCCAAGTCGGCACCAAACGAGCAAAGCCTCTGAGTACATAACTGGTGCTACCATCGAATAAGGAGTTTTACATGTTCGAATCCCAAACCTCAATTCGTCAACTCACGCCAACCGCTGTTTGGCAATATTTTGACGACATTTGCGCCATTCCTCATCCTTCAAAACATGAAGAAGCATTAGCACAAGCGATTGTGACTTGGGTGACTGAATTGGGACTACCAGTCCGCCGAGACGCGACCGGTAATCTATTTATCAAAAAACCAGCCACATCGGGGATGGAAAATCGCAAAGGTGTGGTTTTGCAGGCTCATATTGATATGGTGCCACAAAAGAATGAAGAGACGGTTCACGACTTTACGCGTGACCCTATCAAACCCATCATTGATGGCGATTGGGTCACAGCTCAAGGCACAACCTTAGGCGCCGACAATGGCATTGGTCTTGCCGCCTGCTTAGCCGTCCTTGCTGCGACTGATATCGAACATGGCCCGCTTGAAGTGTTACTCACTATTGACGAAGAAGCGGGTATGACCGGAGCATTTGGTCTTGAGTCGGGTTGGCTTGAAGGTGACATTTTGCTCAACACCGATTCAGAGCAAGAAGGTGAAGTTTACATGGGCTGCGCTGGGGGTGTTGACGCATCACTGACGTTTCGCATGCAACGCGCGCCACTTACCCAAGGGTATGAGACTCGAAGGCTGACGCTCAAAGGGTTAAAAGGCGGTCATTCTGGTTGTGATATTGATACTGGCCGCGGTAATGCAAACAAATTGATGGCGCGTTTTCTTGCCGATCACTGTGATGATATTGACTGGCGTTTAGTGGATTTTCGTGGTGGCAGCTTACGCAACGCCATTCCACGTGAAGCCTTTGTGACGCTCGCCGTGACTAAAGCGCAGCAAAACCAGTTGGCAGAACGGTTTGATGCTTATCAAACGCTATTACAGCAAGAGCTTGGGGCGATTGAAACCGGGCTCACCACACTCAATGAATCTGTTGATGCGGCCACACAAACTTTTACCCTTGAGGATCAGCGCCGTTTTATCGCCGCGTTACATACGTGTCCTAATGGCGTAATTCGCATGAGTGACGAGGTGACAGGCGTGGTTGAAACATCACTAAACGTGGGCGTTATCACCACTGAGAGCGACGAGATCACGGTATTGTGTTTGATCCGTTCACTGATTGACTCTGGTCGTGAACAGGTTGAAGGAATGCTACGCGCTTTAGCGCAGTTAGCGCACGCTGAAATGGCCTTCTCCGGTGCCTACCCAGGTTGGAAACCCAACCCCGACTCAGCCATCATGGCAAGCTTTCGCACTATGTATCAGTCGCTCTATGGCCGACTGCCTAATATTATGGTCATTCATGCAGGGCTTGAATGTGGTCTATTCAAAGAACCTTATCCTGATATGGACATGGTCTCATTCGGCCCAACGATTAAGTTTCCTCATTCGCCCGACGAGAAAGTAAACATTGCTAGTGTCGCGCTCTTTTGGCAACAGATGATCGCGTTGCTTAAAGCGATTCCCGTCAAAGCGTGATTTGATTAAGCGATCAAAAAGGGGCCTTTTCGGCCCCGATACCCAAACAACGTAGCAAGAGTATATTACTCTGATGTTAGGCGAGTATTATGCACGAGCGGCAGCGTAGGCAGCCAACTCGTCCATGGTTGTCTGTGCAACAACATCACCATCAAGGTAATAAGTAACGGTTTCGCCGTCACGCACACCTAGTAGGGTCGCCGTTTCACCAGTGTTGTAGGTGATGTGCATTTGCAAGGTATTTTGATCAAGCTGCTCAATTTGGCCTTGTTCAATTACGCGGTTAGCAAGTGGTTTAATTGGCGCTGTGGTCAATGACTTATCCAGCTTATGATTCACATCGATGAAAGTTTTCATCTTGGTATCAAAGATGTGCGATGAACCCGATAGTGGGTTTTTACCAGTCCAAAACTCAAGTGAGTTAAACACAATGTAATCCGCCGCAACTGTGATGCCATACACAGGTGCCAAAAGCATGTTAAGGCCACCACGCGCGTAACGGTTATCAACCGCTTTCAAGTTCATTTCCATCAAGTAACCGGTCACCGCGTTACTACCAACACAGCCCGACAGTGAGCCCACTACTGCGACAACTGCCGCTAATTTTGCCATGCGCATGTGTATTTTACCTCTAAATGCACTACCTCTTTCTCTGTTGCGATTGTTGCGAGCATCGTTCTAACGTTGTTTATCAATGAGTCACAAAGCCATCGTATAAACCGCGTTAGTATCTACCGTAAAACAAACAAAATAGAGAAAGACGTTAAAAAATAGGCGCGAAGTTTACTGTTTTTGTCCAGATGGTGCAAAAGCATACGAATGCCAAATAATTAAGCGAAATATTTTTCAACACTCCCCATTAAAGCGCACAGTCACAGCACAAAATAAAGTTTTTATAAATTAATTAGTTATAAGTTAATTCTCAAATTTAGGCGCAAAATAATCATCATGACGATAGTGTTTTTTTGTCGTCATCACTTGAAGGTTGATTAGGGAGATCATTTCGCCAGTTGTTACAGTTTGGAAAATTTTTACGGATGAGATGTACTATGACTGGAACAAAAAACAACAAATCCTTTCACATTCTTGGTCATGAAATTAAGCCAGGATCGCGCCTTGCGACGGAAATGGACGTCGCTCAGCTTTATACTCACTCGCCGCTTTCCATACCGGTTGAAGTGATCAATGGCAAACTTGAAGGCCCTGTACTCCTTATCAATGCCGCGATTCATGGCGATGAACTGAATGGCGTTGAAATCGTGCGTCAAATGATCAACTTGCTTGATCCGAAAAAACTCAAAGGCACGGTGATTGCGGTGCCGATTGTTAACGTATTTGGCTTTATTCATAAATCCCGCTACCTGCCTGACCGTCGAGATCTCAACCGCTGTTTTCCCGGCAGCGACAAAGGCGCATTAGCCTCTCGTATGGCACACGCGTTTTTTGACACCATAGCAAAACGCTGCGATTACATTTTGGACTTACACACTGGTGCAATCCACCGCACTAACTTGCCACAAATTCGTGCCAATTTAAGCAATGCAGAAACGCTACGCATTGCCAAAGCATTTGCTACTCCTGTGATTATCGACTCTGCGCTACGCGATGGCTCTTTACGTAGTGAAGCTGAAAAGTGTGATATTCCAGTGTTAACCTATGAAGCGGGCGAAGCGCTGCGTTTTGACCCCCTCTCTATCAGTGCAGGGGTGCTTGGCGTGCAGCGCGTGATGCAAGCGATTGGCATGCTGCGTCCGAGTCGCAAACAGTTACCCGCGCCAGTGATTGCGAAATCAACCAGTTGGGTGCGCGCTCCCGGCAATGGCGTGTTGCGCACCCAAGTGAATTTGGGTGACAAAGTGGACGAAGGGGAAACGTTGGCCTTTATTAGCTCACCACTGGGTCACGATGAAGTGGCGCTTACCGCGCCAAAAGGCGGCATCATTATTGGTCAGCAAACATTGCCGTTAGTGAATGAAGGCGACGCGATTTTCCATATCGCCTATTTCAAGCAAGATGATGAGTTGGTTGAACATGTCGTTGAAAGCTACATCGAAGAGCTCGGTGAATACGATGTAGAGCCCCTTACAACAGGGCAGATCCCGCTAGAGTCTCTTTAGGGTCTATACCCATATATGAGCATAACAAAAAGCCCTGATAATTCAGGGCTTTTTACATCATCGAAGCTTATTCGATATCGTCGTCTTCATCATTTTCGTCGGTAGCTCGCTCGGCGCGCGGGCGTTTGGCACTCGCCAAAGCCGCCGCTTCGCGCTCTTGACGCTGAACCGCTTTACGCTCATTACGCACGACTTGATTTTGCACAAACTCTGCCAACGTGGTTTCACCCCACGCCTGCGCTGCCGCTTCGCTATCAAAACCGGTTTCACGCTTTGACACGACAACTTTACGAGAAGTAACTTGACGGGTGATTTCGGCACTCCATCCGTTACGCTTTTCTATCACGCGAATCGCAAACTTTTTGTTTTTAGACATGACTGATGTTCCTATGGAGAGCGGAATAAACTATTCAAAAATGCATATACCCAGACCACCTTGTATCTTCAAGCAGAAAGGATATACACCCAAACGGTTTGGCATTGCCGGTAGACAGCAAGCAAAGCCTCTGAGCACTTCGTAAACATAGATAAACTATGTCACAAGCTTTCTAAGAGCAAACCCTTAATTTGCCCTGAAACTTCAAATAGAACGGGGATAGCGCAAAAAAAGACGCGCCCTGTTCAGGCGCGTCATTATACTCAACTGACCTTAAGTTGCTACTGACTTTAGATCATAGCTCGGTAAGGCTTATCATCGCATGCGCTTTAGCCAAGGTGCTTGCGTGCATTTTGGAACATACGCATCCAAGCGCCGTTTTCTCCCCACTGGCTTGGGGCCCAAGAGTTCGCTACCGTACGGAATACGCGCTCAGGGTGCGGCATCATAATCGTGACGCGGCCATCTGCGGTCGTTAAACCGGTAATGGCGTTTGGCGACCCATTGGGGTTATTAGGATAATGCTGAGTCGGACGACCAAAATTATCCACATAACGCAGCGCAATCGTACTCGAACTTTCTAACGCGGCTAAATGCTGCGCATCGCGCACTTCAACGCGACCTTCACCATGAGACACGGCGATTGGCATACGTGAGCCTGCCATACCGGATAAGAACAGTGAGTCTGATTCCTGTACTTCCACTAAGCTAAAACGCGCCTCAAAGCGCTCAGATTCATTGCGCACAAAACGTGGCCACAAATCAGCCCCTGGGATCAACTCTTTCAGGTTTGATAGCATTTGACAGCCGTTACACACCCCTAACGCAAAGGTATTGTCACGAGTAAAGAAGCCTTCAAACTCCGCGCGAGCTTGCGCATTGAACAAAATCGATTTCGCCCAACCTTCGCCGGCGCCCAGCACATCACCGTAAGAGAAACCGCCACACGCCACCAAACCGTGGAACGCATCCAACCCAACTGAGCCTGAAAGGATGTCACTCATATGCACGTCTGTGGCTTCAAATCCAGCGCGGTCAAACGCTGCCGCCATTTCGACATGGGAGTTAACGCCTTGTTCACGCAAAATCGCCATTTTCGGCTTAGCGCCTTTAAGAATGTATGGCGCAGCAATGTCTTCATTCACATCAAAGCTCAATGACACATTCAAACCGGGGTCGTTATCGTCTTGCTTAGCGGCAAACTCTTGATCCGCGCAAGCTGGGTTGTCACGCAGTGCTTGCATTTTATGAGTGGTCTCAGCCCAAATCGTGCGAAGTTCAGTGCGCGAACGGTCAATCAATGGCGTGCCATTTTGTTTGATCAGCACTTGATTCGAGTTCGCAACAGAACCAAGTACATGAGAGCACGCCTCAAGACCATGCGCCGCCAATGTCGAGAGCACGGTATCAAGATCGCTATTTTTCACTTGGATCACCGCGCCAAGTTCTTCATTAAATAGCGCCGCTAGCGCGTCTTCACCCAATGCTGCGATGTCGGCTTCAATGCCACAATGACCGGCAAACGCCATTTCAGCCAGCGTCACCACCAAGCCACCATCGCCTTTGTCGTGGTAAGCCAGCAGCAGCTCCTGTCGCACAAGATGCTGCATCGCATCAAAGAAACCTTTCAATTCAGCGGCATTATCCACATCAGCTGGTTTATCACCTAACTGCTTATACACTTGCGCCAGCGCGGTGGCACCTAGGCGATTTTGGCCGTTACCTAAATCCACCAGCAATAATGATGTGTCGCCTTGATCAACACGCAGCTGTGGCGTTACCGTTTTACGCACATCTTCCACTCGACCAAACGCTGTGATGATAAGTGACAGTGGTGACGTCACTTCTTTTTGTTCACCGTCGTCTTGCCACTTGGTCTTCATCGACATTGAGTCTTTACCGACCGGAATGCTTAAACCCAGTGCCGGGCAAAGCTCTTCACCAACCGCTTTAACCGCTTCATACAAGCCAGCATCTTCGCCTGGGTGACCTGCTGGAGACATCCAGTTTGCCGACAGTTTAATGCGTTTAATATCGCCGATATCCGTCGCGGCAATGTTGGTTAACGCTTCACCAACAGCTAAACGCGCTGACGCGCCAAAATCAAGCAGAGCCACAGGTGTGCGCTCGCCCATTGACATCGCTTCACCGTAATAGGTGTCATAGCTCGCGGCAGTCACAGCGCAATCGGCGACAGGCACCTGCCAAGGTCCGACCATTTGATCGCGCGCAACAAGACCTGTTACCGTGCGGTCACCAATGGTGATAAGAAACGTTTTTTCCGCCACTGTTGGCAAACGCAGCACGCGATCAAGCGCAGCATTTAACTCGATGCCTTGACGATCAAGTGCTGGGCTAACCACTTTTTGAGTGGTCGCCTCGCGGTGCATTTTCGGTGGCTTGCCAAGTAAAATATCCATCGGCATATCGATTGGCGTGTTGTCAAAGTGACTGTCTTCAAGGCTCAAATGACGTTCTTCAGTGGCGACACCAACAACCGCATAAGGCGCGCGCTCACGCTGACAAATCGCGTCAAATGTCGCCATATGCTCTGGCGCGACCGCCAATACATAGCGCTCTTGTGATTCATTACACCAAATTTCAAGCGGGCTCATACCCGGCTCATCATTTGGCACATCACGCAGTTGGAAACGACCGCCTCGCTCGCCATCGTTCACCAGCTCAGGCAACGCGTTAGAGATACCACCGGCGCCCACGTCATGGATAAACGCGATAGGGTTCGCCTCGCCCATCTGCCAGCAACGGTCAATCACCTCTTGGCAGCGACGCTCCATTTCTGGGTTTTCACGTTGAACCGAAGCAAAATCAAGATCTTCCGCTGACTGTCCCGACGCCATTGAAGAGGCTGCGCCACCGCCGAGACCGATGTTCATTGCAGGGCCACCCAGTACAATCAAACTTGCGCCAACGGGGATCTCTTTTTTCTGAACATGTTCATCGCGAATGTTGCCCATACCACCAGCAATCATGATCGGCTTGTGATAACCACGCACTTCTTCACCCGCGTGAGAGGTGACTTTTTCTTCGTAAGTGCGGAAGTAACCGAGCAGATTAGGACGGCCAAATTCGTTGTTAAACGCCGCGCCACCAAGTGGGCCTTCCAGCATGATATCTAACGCATTCACAATGCGACCCGGTTTACCAAAATCCGTTTCCCATGGCTGCTCAAAGCCTGGAATACGCAAGTTCGAAGTAGTAAAACCGACCAAGCCCGCTTTAGGCTTACCGCCGATACCCGTAGCGCCTTCATCGCGGATCTCACCGCCAGAGCCCGTTGATGCGCCTGGCCAAGGAGAAATGGCGGTTGGATGGTTGTGTGTTTCCACCTTCATCAGAATGTGTGCATCTTCTTGATGATAGGTGTAATGGCGGCTGTCTGGATCAGGGAAGAAGCGGCCCACAGGCGAACCTTCCATCACCGCCGCGTTGTCTTTGTAGGCCGACAGCACGTAATCCGGTGTCTGCTCAAACGTGTTTTTGATCATTTTGAACAGCGATTTGGGTTGTGCTACGCCATCGATGGTCCAATCGGCGTTAAAAATTTTGTGACGGCAATGCTCTGAGTTAGCTTGGGCAAACATCATCAGCTCAATATCATTTGGATTGCGCCCCAGTTTGGTAAAGTTTTCCACCAAATAATCGATTTCATCATCGGCCAATGCCAAACCAAGGGAAACGTTTGCTTCTTCAAGCGCTGCGCGGCCACCGGACAAAATATCCACATGGGCAACTGGCTTTGGCTCTGCCACCGTAAACAAAGCGGCTGCCGCGTCCATATCGCTAAAGACCACTTCCATCATGCGGTCATGGATCAATGCACTTACGGTTTGAATTTGCTCGGCTGAAAGTGGCGCTGAGGATTCAACATAATAAGCCGTGCCGCGCTCAAGACGCTTAACCGCGTTCAAGCCACAGTTACGTGCAATATCAGTCGATTTAGAAGACCAAGGCGAGATAGTGCCTGGGCGAGGTGTGACTAATAACAAAAGACCTTGTGGCTCGTGCTCTTCGATCGTTGGCCCATAAGTCAGCAATTTCGCCAGCTTTTCGGCATCACTTGCCGCCAATTCGGCATTTAAATCCGCAAAATGCATAAACTCAGCATAAATGCCAGTTACAGGCAGATCAGATTCACGACAAAGTTCAAGCAGTTTGTTAACTCGGAACTCAGACAGAGCTGGGGAGCCGCGCAAAATTTTCATGTGCTTAGGTCTCTTGTGCAATTAGTTAAGGTGATATTGGAATAAATTCACTGGGCTTACTACTGCGCTTCGAACTCATACCGATGTCACCTTGGCCTGCGTCTCATGAGTGTGTAAACATCGTCTAAAAATCAATCGGATATTACAGATAAAATCTCAGCAGCAGCCATTGCGGGCGCATTATATCGAATTTATTTTTGTGATGTAACACCAAAAGCAACCGTTTGCGTCACTTTTTTTACCAATTTTGAAATCAAGCCAAATTGATCTTGCTTAGAAGCATGTATACCCAAGTGACCTCAAGATGCAGGATTCAGAGCCGACTCACTGGGCTGAGTGCAAGGCAAACAACGTAGCGAAATAGCCAGTCTATTTTCAAGTTGTTTAACGCAGCCATCAGTTCAGTGATCGGCTCCCAAAGGGCGAGCTGTCTTGGTTCATCAGCTTTGTTGACGATTTTCGATTGAGGGCCACTCAATCTTCAAATCCTCGCCTCACTGACAAACCAAGTCATTCTCGCTGAACCTCGCATCTTGAGGTTACTTGGGTATACAATAGGCAGCGCTATTTTTGCCCACGTATATGAGATCTGTGATTGAATGAATAAGCCTTCATTTTCCACCCATTCACTTCGGTGGTCGGCAATGACCCGTTATGCCGTTACCTTGGGTAGTGCCTGCCTGGCGCTACTGCTCAGCGGTTGCCAAATCGAGTCAAAACCGCAAAGTGAATTTGAACAGATCAAAGCTCGAGGGGTACTCCGCGTTGGTACCCTAAACAATCAGCTTTCCTACTATATTGGCCCAAATGGCCCAGCCGGACTGGATTACGAACTCGCGCGTCAATTTGCCGATGAGCTTGGCGTAAAGCTTGAACTCATTCCGGCCTATCGCCAATCTGAACTCTTCCCAGCCCTCGCCAATCGAGAAATTGACATCATTGCCACTGGGCTAAAACAGTCTTCTCAAGACAGTGACCAATTTCGCGCAGGCCCTGCTTACTACTACATCAGTGAACAGCTGGTATACAAAAAAGGCCAACGCCGCCCACGCAACCTAGAACAGCTCATTGAAGAACAAGCAAAACTGACGGCGCAACACCATGAAAGTCAAAGCGACGTAACGTCAGAAAATGCCTCGCAGCAACCTCAAACGCTTCCTGATCAACTTTTACAAGTGGTTGAATACTCACCTGCAGCAGCCACGTTAAGAGTATTGCAATCACAACACGCCGAACTGCAATTTAAGACGGTCAATGCCGACAGTTTTGATTTACTAAAACAAGTTTCTGAAGGATCGCTGCGTTTTACTGTGGCAGATTCGGTGGAACTGTCGCTGGCGCAGCGTATCGCTCCCGATTTAGCACTGGCCTTTGAACTGACCGAAGATCAACCGGTTTCATGGTTTGTCCGCCGCTCAAAAGACGAAAGCCTCTATGCCATGCTGATTGAGTTTTTTGGTGAGCGCAATCAATCGGGTGAACTGGCGTTGTTGGAAGAGAAATACATGGGCTATGTCGACAGTTTTGACTATGTTGATACGCGAGCGTTTATACGAGCACTTGATAAAACTCTGCCCAAATGGGCGCCACTGTTTGAGAAATACGCAGAAGAGTTCGACTGGCGACTCATCGCGGCCTTGGCGTACCAAGAGTCTCATTGGAACCCGCTGGCAAAATCACCAACTGGTGTTCGAGGTATGATGATGCTGACTTTGCCGACGGCCAAAAGCGTCAATGTGACCAATCGGCTTGATGCGGAGCAATCGGTCAGAGGTGGGGTTGAATACCTGCGCCGCACGGTGAATCGCATTCCCGATTCAATTGTCGCTCATGAAAAAATTTGGTTTGCCTTGGCTTCTTACAACGTTGGCTTTGGTCATGTGATGGATGCCAGACGTTTAACGCAAAAACAGGGCGATGATCCCAACGCATGGTCCGACGTCAAAGAGCGTTTGCCGCTACTGCGACAAAAGCAATATTACCGTCAAACACGCTACGGTTACGCTCGGGGCGATGAAGCGCTCAATTATGTGGAGAACATTCGTCGTTATTACCAGAGTATTATTGGCCACGTCAGCCAAAAATCACTGGTCAACGAAACATTAACCCCACAAGAGCTTTTGGTCATTCCGCCGCTAAGTGAACGAGTACCGTCAGAAGCGCTCAATTCACCCGTTGCAGATTTGGAGAATAAGGTTGCTGAAACCAACGTGGTAACGCCTTAAAACGGTTTGCATTTATGCCCTAACCCCACCTACAATCGAGCCATACGCTAAGGCACGGTTTCTCCGTGCCCTAGTAGAATTCGAATATTGCAGGTTGTTATATCCAAACAACTTCAAGTGGGCCCGGTATCCGGTATATAGACAAAGCCACTTGACGATGCAGGTAGGCGGCAAGCGACACTCTATGATGAGGTTTGTGAGCGTAAGCCAACAACACTGCAACTTCAATTGAGACGGGTATATGCGCAGACGCAAAGTACATTCAAAACGCTTGAACAAAACCGTTGCCGCCACTCGGCGCAAACGTAAGATGATGAGCATTAAACGTAAGATCACATCGCGAAATCGTATTTTTGTTCATCTTGTTAATCACTAAAAGATTGAGCGCCTAAGGCGCTCATTTTTCTTTATCCTGACGTTTTAGCTGTCGCGATTGTTTGAGTGCTTTATGCTCTTTGCGGCGACGCTGAAAAAAGGCCTGTAACTGAGCTCGGCACTCCTCCTCCAACAAGCCGCCGTGCACCTCAGCGTAGTGGTACGCTGCCTGACTCGCAAACAAGTTCAATACCGTTCCCGCCGCGCCCGCTTTAAGATCGGGCGCACCATACACAATGCGTTTTACGCGGCTGTGTAGCAAGGCGCCAGCACACATTGGGCACGGCTCCAACGTAACATAAAGTGTGGTATCTAGGAGGCGATAATTTTGTTCGTGCTGCCCAGCCGCTCTTAACGTTTCAATCTCGGCATGCGCGGTGGCATCGTGCGCACCAATCGAGCGATTCCAGCCCTCGGCAATGATTGCCCCCTCTTTGACTAGCACCGCGCCCACAGGCACTTCACCAGCGCGTTCTGCTTGCTCTGCCAGCTCAATAGCTCGACGCATAAACTGGGTATCTTGTTCGCTAAATGGCAACATGTCTGACTCACAAAAGTAAAAAAACCCGCCGAATTGGCGGGTTTATCCTTTCAACTCGGCGACTGAATCATACCTCAAGCCTACCGAGCTGTCTGTGTCACTTCGCAGTTTACATTGCGTAAGTGTATGGCGCTTGGATACCCAGAGGAATACCAATCATCCAGTACGCAACAAGGAACAATGACCAACCGATCAACATTGCAATCGAGAATGGCATCATCATTGACGCTAGAGTACCGATACCCGTGCTCTTAACGTAGCGTTGACAGTAAACCACAACCAATGGGAAGAAGACCATTAGTGGAGAAATGATGTTTGATACCGAGTCACCCACGCGGTACGCCGCTTGAGATAGCTCTGGCGAAATGCCCACTGCCATCAACATAGGCACTAGGATAGGACCAATTAGAGCCCACTTCGCCGACGATGAACCGATCAGCAGGTTAACCGATGCGGTTAGCAAAATCATACCAATGATGGTTGCTTCACCTGGCAGATCCAGTGCTTTAAGGCCTTCTGCACCGTAAAGTGCCAGCAATGTACCAATGTTTGATTGACCAAATGCCGCAAGGAATTGCGCGCAGAAGAACGACATAACAATGTATGCGCCCATGGTCGACATAGTGGCAGACATCGCTTTGATGATGTCATTGCTCGTTTTAAAGGTTCCTGAAACTTTACCGTATACATAACCTGGAATGATAAATAGGATAAAGATCAGTGGCACAATTGACTTCATCAATGGCGCAGAGAAGGCGGTAATTTCACCTTGAGGAGAACGTAGCGCTGATGACTCAGGCCATACGGCTGCGATAAGTAGCGCAATACCCGCCATCATTGACCAGCCAGCTGCGCGGAACGCTTTTGACTCAAGTTCGGTAAATGAACCAAGATCAGGCGCTTTTTCAGCGTCTTCATCAACTGGTGTTTTCGCCAAACGCGGCTCAATCACTTTCTCAGTCACATACCAACCGATTAGGATGATAATGATTGACGAGAAACCGGTGAAGAAGATATTGGCAAGTGGGTTAACCACATAAGCTGGGTCAAGGATCTGCGCAGATGTCTGAGTAAAGCCAGCCAATAGCGGATCGATACCAGAAGGGATAAAGTTTGCAGAGAAACCGCCCGACACACCTGCAAATGCCGCCGCAATACCCGCAAGTGGGTGACGACCTGCCGCGTGGAAGATAATACCACCCAGTGGGATCACGAGAACGTAACCAGCATCTGCCGCAGTGTGCGACACAATCGCCACCAAAATCAGCATAGGGGTAAGCAACTTAGCTGGCGTCACGTTAAGCATTTTCTTAAGTGCTGTGGTGATAAAACCAGACGAGTCGGCCACGCCCACACCTAGCATTGCAACCAGTACAATACCGAGTGGTGCAAATCCAGTAAAGGTGGTCACCATGCTCGCTAAAAAGCTAGCAAGTGCTTCACCGGTCAACAAGTTGCTGACTTGTAGTGCTTCGCCCGTACGAGGATTGATAAGATCAAACGTGACGTTTGATAAAAGGGCAGACGAAACCCAAGTTAAAATTAGAGCCCAAAAGAACAAGATCGCTGGATCTGGAATTTTGTTGCCTACACGCTCAATGGCGTTAAGAAAGCGATCCATCCCGCTCGGCTTAGAGGACGACGCTTTGTCGATTGATTGGTTACTCATAGGTAACTCCATTAATTGATGTTGTTGCCTTAGGTCTCACCCTTTTGCCAACCCGCCTTCCCTTGTAATGCATTCATCTTTGACGCTGATTTTGCGATCAGTATCAAAGCGCGAAGACAATAATAGAGAAAGGAGTCAATAAAATGGGCTTTTTTATCTATTTTTTAGCGACCTATTTTTCACGTTTCATTCTATTCAAAGCGCAATCAAAAAGCACATGATTCTATTGTTTTTTCAATGCCTAGTGACTTATTTTGCAAAAACACCAAACCACCGCAACACCCATTAAACAATTGAAGCACAAAAAAACCAACGTTAAAGAAACATCTTTATAAAATTCGGCCAATTTTCGTTAGTTACTGATAAATCTGATGATATTTTACTCACCCCAAATCGTACAACTTGAGTCAAAACATCATGGGTATCGATAGGCAGTGACATCGAGCGTCAATCAGGTCATTACGCACAGCTCGTTTAATCAAATTCACTATACTGGCTGATGATTGTAGTAAGAGAGAGGTGATGTGAGGGTTCTGAGCAGTCGAGGCAGAAACGGTCAGGCCAGCTTACGCTGATCACGATTTTTTTCGCCTCATTTTGCGCGCTCTCCTCCAAAGGGGAAGTACCAACATCCAATTCGGTCACGCGCCAATCGATTTGAAACATTCCGTGAGTCTGTTGCCCTGTCGTAATATCGTCATAAGCTATGGGAGCATAGGTACCACCACTGGCCCCGCGAGTGCGAAACGCTTCTAGCTGCGCCTCAGCCATCGCCAAGGCGGTGATACTTTGCTGAGCAAAATTGCTTTGCTGCTCAACAAACACGTGAAGTTTCGTCAACCCAAGTAAACCCACACTCAGCAGCACCAATGAGAGCAGTACCTCAACCAAACCGACGCCACGCATGTGCGACTTAGTAAGACGCGTACCTCGATAAGGCGCATCGCTGGAATCGAATTTATCCATCCCACAATGATTACTCTGAGTTTTGGTCATTCCATGATCCTTTTACCCATATCGCTGTTGTTGGCGTTGGATGGAGTTTATACGTCTCTTCGTATTTAATTATTTTTGCTCCGATGATTTTTACGCTGCCCGCGGGCGCATCATAATAACTGCCGCCTTTGGCGTAGAACGAGCCGGTTTCAATAAAGACGCTATCAGATTCAACGTGAATCGGAATTTCACCGCCGGGATTCATCGCACTCCAGTGATTGGCCAGCTTAGTTTCATCAAATTGCTTGGTTGCCGCATCGTAAAAGTCCGCTTTATGAAAAAACTGCAAGAAGGATCCGGCAAATATCATAGGAGAATACGTCGCCATTAATCCATCTTGCAGCACTAAAGAGCGTGGTTTATCAGGAAACTGGATGTCCACAGGCCCATTGATATAACAATCTCCTGTCATCCAAACTTTGTCGTGTGTGGCAAAAGCGATCGCCAATTGACTCGAACAGTCATCCGTATCACTTAAATTAATCGCGTGATAATCGGCCTTTAACGCCGCAATCGAACTGTCGCTTTTTCTCACGCCAAAGTAGTTGTAAAACGTATCGACATTCGGTTGATACTTGTAGTCATCTTGAAATGGTGAACTATCGCTCGGCACTCCTTCCAATAACGCCTTATCAGTTACCGCACTGGTGCTCTCGCATGTGATCGCATCGGGTGTCGTCAACAAGGTGTCTGTACTCACAGTGGGAGTAAAAGAGACCCGGCGAGCGAACCTCAGCGCGGTGCAGTCATACTCTCCTTTGGCATTACTGAGCGTGCTATGCGCGGGAGTAATGTCAAAATCGCCACGAAAATCAATATTGGCACTGCTTTGAATCGCGCCAAGAAACGGTGAGTTATCCTTAATTAAAGTTTTGCGATGAACCGCTCCCCACCCATCACTGCGCGCCGCTGCTCGAATCTCGAAACTGTCGTTTGGCGCGTTATGACGGGTACTGGCTTGTGCGGTGATTTCGCCCATTCCCAAAATTTGACGGCACTCTTTATCAAAGTAGGCCGCTGAATTGGCGTCTGTCAGTTGGCTGTAATCCTGTTCAACCACGACTTTGGCAAACGCACACTCCAGACCACCTTCAGCAAGCCAGTGCTGTTGCCGCGTTTCAAGCTCATTATGCGCGCGCTTAATTTGATACAAGGTTGTGCGCTGCGCAACCAGCGCCCCAACCAGCGAAACAATCAACATAAGCGCGGTAAGCAATAACAGCGCCGCGCCGCACACTTTCCTCTGGCAAGCAAAGCGTTTGTTCATTGCCAGTTCCTCAACAAAAATGTGCGTTCAATACGATAGTGATTACTGACATCAGCGTTCGAATGGCCTTCTAATGCCAAAGTCAATCGCTGAGTATTGGCACTGGCCGAGATTACCGTTTGCGATTCAATCTGAAAATCACTAATAGTCATAACGTTCTCATCAAATAGTCGGCGGCAATAACGAATATCAGACGCTGCTGGTGGCTGGGCAGAAACACAATTTGCCGAACTTGTAGTCGATTGATGAGTGCAGTGCCATAAATTGTTGTCACGATACTCATAGCGGACGCTGTCATAGCGATAACACACGTTTTCGTTCGTATCTGTAAACTCATAGCGCATCGTCAGCGCGAGCCACTGCGCATCGGTATCAAACTCAACAAGGCGCGTTGCACCAGCTAAGGTTGCCGCCGCCAAACCACCATGCCCTGCACGCTGAACCTCTTCAACGAGGATTTGCATGTTGCCGGTGATATTTTGTTGCAGCATCAAGGTTTGAGCGTTTTTTTGGCTGTTGATAAAGCCAGACAAAAATACCGATGTCACACTACCGAGCACCACCAATGACAATGAACTTGCCACAAGGAGCTCGACCAAACTCACCCCTTGAATCGCTTTTTTATGGACATTCTTCATAGTGCCCCACTGGCTGCGACGCGCCACACAAACGAATTCTACCGGGCGGATTAGAAAGGCGCACTTCGACTGTATGACTTACGCTTGCTAATGGAGCGATGTTAAACGCCCCTCCCGTCGGCCAACCGCGTACATTATCGAAAGTGATTTTTTTTGAGCTGTAATTATGGGTAAAAGTGGTGTTAGGAAAATTCACCCCACTGACTTGCTGCAGCTCCTTTCCACTAGGGTCTTGCAAAGACAGTACCCAGCCACCATCAGACACCGTCGTCTCTTTTGTACTACTAATCGCAACAACAAGATCTTGGTTTCTCAGCGCAGCCTCAGATTTTGCATTCAATAAGAAGCCGTTCAGCTCTTCTGCAAGGCGGGTGATCTGAGCGCGCTGCTGAATATCGCGAAAGCTGGGCACAGCAAAACTGAGAAGCGCCGCAACCACAACGCAGGTTATCATCAGTTCAATTAAGCTAAAGCCGCGATTCATTTCGCATTTTCCTTTTAACTCTGAGCATTTGGCATGCTTTTAATAAGAAAAATACTATCATCGAACACACAGCTTGAAGATGCTGAAAGGAAATGCCTCGTGAGAAGTCAAAAAAAATCGTGCAAAGTAACAAGGGTTGCGCTTAGTGGAATGACCCTAATCGAATTACTGCTTGCAGTCGCTATCGTGGCAATTTTGTCGACCATCGCGTACCCAAGCTTTCAAGACTACCTGGTGCGGTCCCACCGCCATGTTGCACTCGCCGATATGTTACGTATGCAATTGGTGATTGAACAAAATTACGATGGCGCCACAGGAACATTTGATTGGAGCGCGGTTTACGACGGCAGTGATTGCTTGATTTGCGACTCGGACCCAAAACGCTTTCAATTTACTGTTGCCAAAGAAAGCGAAAGTGATGGTGCCCCCTATCGTATCAGTGCGGTGGCACAAAATGACCTTTCACAACACACAGATGCTTGCTTTTCAAGCAGCGACTCTCCCAGCAACACCATATGGATCAATGCCATCAATAAGCGTGCACCGACCGCTTGTTGGCAGTAACACCTCTTTTCGATATCCCCGTCCTACTTGAAGGTGCAGCGCTTTTCTTTGAAACATTAAGGGGCTGACTCTCACAAACCTCATCACATGGTTAGTCTATGCTCAGAGGCTTTGCTCGTTTGCCGCCTACCTGCATCGTCAAGTTGTTTGGCTATAGTTCGAAAAATATCGCGCATAAAAAAACCTCGCAATGCGAGGTTTTTATGACGTTCAACTCATTAAAGAGAAAGCGCTTAGCTGGTTAGGTCATCAAAGAACTTTTTCACACCATTGAAAAAGCCTTCAGCTTTAGGCTTGTGCTTGGTCGCAGCATCGCCACCACAAGATTCTTCAAATTCACGCAGCAACTCTTTTTGGCGGGCGCTCAAACTCACCGGCGTCTCTACCACCAGCTTGACAATCAAGTCACCAACACCACCACCACGAACGCCTTTCACGCCTTTACCACGCATACGGAACATACGACCGGTCTGTGTTTCTGCTGGCACTTTCAAGCTCACTCGGCCGTCAAGTGTTGGTACTTCCACTTCACCGCCAAGCGCTGCCATACTGAAGCTAACGGGCACTTCGCAGTACAAGTTGTTACCGTCACGCTCAAAAATGTGGTGTTCGCGAACATGCACTTGAACGTACAAATCGCCAGCAGGTGCGCCAAGCTCGCCCGCTTCACCTTCGCCCGTTAAACGAATACGGTCACCCGTGTCGACACCGGCTGGAATTTTAACATTGAGGGTTTTGGTTTTCTGCTTACGACCTTGACCATGGCACACATCACAAGGCTCTTTGATGATTTTGCCTTTACCATGACACGTTGGACAGGTCTGCTGAACCGCAAAAAAGCCCTGACGCATTTGCACTTGGCCAGAACCATGACAGGTATTACAGGTTTCAACCGCGGTGCCTTTCTTCGCGCCAGTGCCATCACAGGTATCACACTCAACCAAAGTGGTAATCTGGATCTCTTTCGAGACGCCGCGCACCGCTTCTTCAAGAGACAATTCCATGTTGTAACGTAAATCAGCACCACGTTGTGCGCGAGGTTGACCACCGCCACGACGGCCGCCACCAAAAATATCGCCAAACACATCACCAAAGATGTCGCCAAAATCAGCACCACCACCAAAACCGCCGCCGCCGAAGCCGCCGCCACCTTGTTCAAACGCCGCATGACCGTACTGATCGTACGCCGCTTTCTTTTGTGGATCGGTTAAGATTTCATACGCTTCTTTAACTTCTTTAAATTTATCCGCCGCGGTTTCATCACCCTGATTACGGTCTGGGTGGTATTTCATCGCTAGGCGCTTGTACGCCTTTTTGATGTCGCGTTCAGCGGCGTCGCGTGCGACACCTAATACTTCGTAAAGATCACGTTTTGACATGTTTCGATCACCAATGTTTACTGCAAACAACACACAAACTGCATGTGCCGTTGGGTGTTTTTATCTCGTTCTAGCTAAAAGCTCTCGCGGTATGATATCAACTCGCACTCGCAAAGTATTTAGCTAGAAAGACAACCAAATTTACAAACAAACGGGCGTAAGAGTAACCTCTGACGCCCGTTGAAATAGATATAAGATTAATTCTTCTTAGCTAGGGATTTAATTTCCAGAAAGAAATGCACAATCTACCGATGTAAATGAGCACATCTAACAGCGAAATCCGATTTCCCTAGTGAGGAAAAATTACTTCTTATCGTCTTTTACTTCTTCAAATTCCGCGTCAACAACGTCGTCGTCTTTCGAGCCAGCATCATCACCTTGAGCTTGCTGCGCTTGAGCTTGTTGTTGTGCGATTTCCATTAGCTTTTGTGATGCTGTCATCAGGGCTTGCACTTTCGCGTCGATAGCTTCTTTATCATCACCCTTACGAGCGGTTTCTAGCTCAGAGATCGCAGCTTCAATCTTCTCTTTTTCATCGGCTGGTAATGCTTCACCGGCTTCTTCAACTTGTTTGCGAGTGCCGTGAATCATTTGGTCAGCTTGGTTACGCGCAGTAGCAAGCTCTTCGAACTTTTTGTCCGCTTCTTTGTTTGCTTCTGCTTCTTGAACCATTTTTTCGATTTCTTCATCGCTCAGACCGCCAGACGCTTGAATGGTGATCTTTTGCTCTTTGCCTGTTTGCTTATCTTTTGCAGAAACATGCAAGATACCATCAGCATCAAGGTCAAAAATAACTTCGATTTGTGGCATGCCGCGTGGTGCTGGTTGAATGCCTTCTAAGTTAAATTGACCAAGCGATTTGTTGTACATAGCTTGCTTACGCTCACCTTGTAGAACATGGATCGTTACCGCATTTTGGTTATCTTCTGCAGTAGAGAAAACTTGATTCGCTTTGGTTGGAATCGTGGTGTTCTTCTCAACCAATTTGGTCATCACGCCGCCCATGGTTTCAATACCAAGAGACAATGGCGTCACGTCAAGTAGTAGAACGTCTTTCACATCACCAGCTAGTACGCCACCTTGGACTGCTGCGCCCATTGCAACGGCTTCATCTGGGTTCACATCACGACGTGGCTCTTTACCAAAGAACTCAGTAACTTTCGCTTGTACCATTGGCATACGTGTTTGACCACCAACCAAGATAACGTCAGTAATTTCGCTTACCGATAGGTCTGCGTCAGCCAGTGCAACTTTCAACGGCTCAAGTGAGCGTTGTACTAAGTCTTCAACCAGTGATTCCAACTTAGCACGAGTCACTTTCACGTTCATGTGCTTAGGACCGGTTGCGTCTGCCGTTACATACGGTAGGTTAACATCAGTTTGGGTTGTTGAAGACAGCTCAATTTTTGCTTTTTCAGCTGCTTCTTTCACACGCTGCATTGCCAGTGGATCGGTTTTAAGGTCGATACCTTGATCTTTCTTGAACTCATCAACCAAATAGTTGATCAGACGGTTATCGAAGTCTTCACCACCTAAGTGAGTGTCACCGTTAGTAGCCAAAACTTCAAACGTCTTCTCGCCTTCTACTTCATCGATTTCGATGATTGAAATATCAAATGTACCACCACCTAAGTCATACACCGCGATAGTGCGGTCACCGCCTTTCTTATCAAGGCCGTATGCCAATGCCGCAGCAGTTGGTTCGTTGATGATACGTTTTACTTCAAGACCAGCAATGCGGCCCGCGTCTTTTGTTGCCTGACGCTGCGCATCGTTAAAGTAAGCCGGTACTGTGATAACCGCGCCAGTTACTTCCTCACCAAGGAAGTCTTCAGCGGTTTTCTTCATTTTTTTCAATACTTCAGCAGAAACTTGAGGAGCGGCCATTTTTTGACCTTGCGCTTCAACCCAAGCATCACCATTGTCTGCTTTTACGATTTTGTAAGGCATGATAGAAATGTCGCGTTGCACTTCTTCATCTTCAAAACGGCGACCAATCAAACGCTTAATAGCAAATAGCGTGTTGGTAGGGTTTGTAACTGCTTGGCGTTTTGCAGGCTGACCTACTAGCGTTTCACCGTCGGTGTAGCCAATCACCGATGGGGTGGTGCGCTCACCCTCTGCGTTTTCAATAACACGTGGTTTGTCGCCATCTAGTACAGCAACACAAGAGTTCGTAGTACCTAAGTCAATACCAATGATTTTACCCATCTGGCTATCTCCGAATAAATTCTATTTTCGTCTGGTTATGCCCCCTATGTGGGGCGGCGAGAATCGGGTTTCAAGCCCTGCTCGCAAACAAAAATAATCAATGTTTGCTTCTCTATGCCCAATAGATAAGGGCGTCCAAGTGCTTTTCAAGGGCGAGCGAGAAAAAAATTACGATTTTTTCTTATTTCGCCGCCTTTTCCCTAATTTGCTGACTCTATATCCAAACAACTTGGTGTTGTGGCTAGGCGGAAAATGAACAAAACCTCTGAACATAAACGAATTATGTGATGAGGGTTGCCAAAGCCAGCACTAACCTAGTTAACAACAAGCGCCACAACTTCACGAGGGGCGGATATAGCAAGGTCAAAACAGACGCTCAATCAAAAGAGTGCGCCTTTGACAAGATTAGCGGCACAAAAAAGGGGCTTACGCCCCTTACTCAGTTTTATTGCTGATTTCTCATCAAAGAAGCAGCGATTATTTCGCAACCATTACCATCGCAGGACGAATGACGCGACCGTTCAATTCATAACCTTTTTGCATGACAAACATTACCGTATTCGGTTCGTGATCTGCGCTTTCTTGGATAGACATCGCTTGGTGGTATTCAGGGTTAAATGCTTGACCTTCAGGGTTGATTTCTTGAAGGCCAAACTTGTTCAATGTACCAACGAAGGTTTTGTGAGTTAACTCTACCCCTTCAATAATCGGTTTTAGCGTCTCATTGCTGGCATCGGCCGATTGAATGGCTCGCTCCAGATTATCAATCACTGGCAGTAACTCTTCAGCAAACTTGCTCAACGCGTATTTACGCGCTTTATCAATTTCTTGCTCAGTGCGGCGGCGCATGTTTTCCACTTCCGCTTTTGCACGTAGCACGCTGTCTTGCTGTTCTTTTACTCGCGCTTCGCTGGCCAAAAGTGCCGCTTCTAGCTGAGCAATTTTAGCCGCTTGCTCATCGAGTTCGGTCTCTTCATTCCATTCGATATCAGCATCGCTACCGACAACTTGCGCGTCTGACGCTTCTTGTTCGGCGGCTTGTTGTAGCTCTTCGTCTTTGATCTTGTTCTCTTCGTTGCTCATGATATCTCCAGAATTCAAACATTTATCCTTAAACCGATTCACGTTTTAAGGGCTTGATAGTCACAAAAATTCGCGTAAAAAGGTAACTTGCCATTATTATGGGGATGATACGTGCCGATTCAAGTCTCCAAGACACGGAAATACTATGAAAAGACCATTTAACGTGATCGCCATTATTGGTAAGCCACGGAATCAACAAGCCGTTCAAACTCATCGAGATCTCTACGAGTGGCTGATCGCCATGGAATATGAGGTGTTGATTGACGATCGCCTAGCGAACACGCTGACTGATGTGCCTAAAGCTCACTTTGCCAGTTTAGTCGACTTAGGCCAACGTGCCGACTTAGCGATTGTCGTCGGTGGTGATGGCAACATGCTGGGTGCTGCGAGAATCCTCTCGCGCTTTGATATTTCAGTGATTGGTGTCAATCGAGGCAACTTGGGCTTTTTGACTGACTTAGATCCTGACAATTTTCACCAACCGTTGCAAACGGTGCTTGATGGTCATTTTATCGCTGAAGAGCGATTTCTGCTTGAAGCGGAAATTCACCGTCATGATCAAGTCAAAAGTCGTAATGCGGCATTGAACGAAGTGGTACTTCATGCAGGGCAAGTTGCCCATATGATTGAATTTGAAGTGTACATTGACAACAGTTTTGCGTTTTCTCTGCGCGCCGATGGTCTCATTGTCGCCACACCGACAGGTTCAACTGCGTATTCACTTTCTGGTGGTGGCCCAATTTTATCACCCAGCTTAAACGCGATGTCACTCGTTCCTATGTTTCCCCATACCCTCTCAAGTCGACCTTTGGTGGTTGATGGTAAGCGGCAAATAAAATTAGTGGTGTCACCAGAAAATCGCGGCACGCAAGAAATCAGCTGCGATGGTCAAGTCTCGCTGCCTGTCACCCCTGGCGATGAGATCTTGATTTTTCAAAGCCCTAATGTGCTCAAACTGATTCACCCACAAGGCTACAGCTATTATCACGTCTTGCGAAATAAACTCGGCTGGTCAAGCAAGCTCTTCTAGGCGCGCTACTCACCAAGGCATGAAACAAACGCGATGGCGGTGATAAAGAGCCCGTCACCGCGTTATTAGCTCAACTTTGCATCTTAGCTTTTCGATAAATATCAATAGGGTGAACGTAAATCACTTCCTGTGATCATTCGCAATTTTTCTGCTTGACAGATCTTTACTGTATAAAGAAACAGTATATACTGAACTTATATACAGTATTGTTCTTTCATACAGGTAAACCCATGCTGGCTCATCTTAGCGTTAACAATTTCGCGATTGTAAAATCACTGCAACTTGAACTTTCTAAAGGCATGACGACGATTACAGGCGAAACAGGCGCGGGTAAATCGATTGCGATTGATGCGCTAGGCCTGTGTTTGGGTGGGCGCGCCGACGCCAATATGGTACGTCAAGGCGAAGAAAAAACCGAAGTGAGCGCCGCGTTTTTACTTGAGAACAACCTGCATGCAACGCGCTGGTTAGAAGACAACGATCTGCTTGATGGCAGTGATTGTATTCTACGCCGAACCATCACCAAAGACGGTCGCTCACGCGCCTTCATTAATGGCAGTCCGGTGCCACTTTCTCAGCTTAAAGCGGTTGGTCAACTGCTGATCAATATTCACGGCCAACACGCGCACCATCAGTTAATGAAGAGTGACCACCAACTGGCCATGCTTGATCAATACGCAGGCCACCATAACCTCTTAAAAAGCACCCGTAACGCTTATCAAAAATGGCGTCATGCTGATAACGCACTCAAGCAACTTAAAGAAAACAGCCAACAGAACTTAGCGCAGAAGCAACTGCTCGAATATCAAATTAAAGAGTTAAACGAGCTGGCCATTGCAGAAGATGAGTTTGGCGAGCTCGAGCTCGAGCACAAACGCCTCGCCAACAGTGGTGAATTGGCAGCAACATGCCAGCAAACTATCGAACTGCTGTACGAAGGCGACGAGGTTAACGTGTTGCAGCTGTTGCAGTCGGCCAGTCATTCATTGGAAAAACTCGTCGAAATGGATGAATCATTGCGCGAATTGCCTAATATGCTGGCCGAAGCAGTTATTCAAGTCGAAGAAGCCAATACTGAGCTGCGTGGTTACCTTGACAATATCGATGTCGATCCGGCTCGAATGGCCTTTGTTGAAGAACGTTTTTCCAAAGTCATGTCGATGGCGCGCAAGCATCATGTGTTACCCGAAGAGCTTTACCAACATCATCAAGATTTGCTCGCGCAAGTCGCCGCGCTTGACTGTTCAGATGAACGCCTTGATGAACTGGCTCAAGAAGTCACGCAACTTTTCGCCACATTTGAAACAGCAGCTGAAAAACTGCACAAATCGCGCGTACGTTATGCAAAAGAGCTGAACAAACTCATCACCGCCAGCATGCATGAGTTAAGTATGCAACACGCGCAATTTTGTATTGATGTTGATTCCAGTGCCACTCGTCCTTCCCCACTTGGCATGGATTTAGTGACGTTTTTGGTCTCGACCAACCCAGGGCAGCCACTACAACCGATTGCGAAAGTCGCCTCCGGCGGTGAGCTTTCGCGAATATCACTTGCAATTCAAGTCATTACAGCCCAGAAAGTTGACACACCCAGCCTTATCTTTGACGAAGTCGATGTCGGGATCAGCGGCCCTACTGCTGCCGTGGTGGGTAAAATGTTGCGTACGTTAGGCGAGTCAACCCAAGTGTTGTGCGTCACTCACCTTCCTCAGGTCGCCGGCTGTGGCCACCAGCAAATGTTTGTGTCAAAACATAGCGAGAAAGGACACACTGAAACCCAAATGCATTTGTTAGAAAGAGACCAACGCGTTGCAGAGCTTGCCCGTTTGCTCGGAGGCAGTGAAATCACAGCCTCAACATTGGCCAATGCCAAAGAGTTGCTGATTGCAGCCTAATGCCATAGTGGATACTTCAAACGAGAGCGATTGATAATCTTCTAACGACATAATGCAACTCAACTCAAAATTCGTGGTCTCAACTCACAATGAGCGAGGCGAACTTTTTTACTTCTGAGTCAAGCTTGTTTATTATCAGCGCACGAATTGAATAGGTTACAAAGATTAATGAAGCAATTTAGCAAGTGGTTAGTGGCTGCGCCGCTGGCGGTTACCCTGTTAACAGGCTGCTCGGTTCTTGAACGTTTGGTTTATCGTATCGATATCAACCAAGGTAACTATGTTGAGCAGCAAGATGTCGATAAGCTCAAATTTGGTATGACGAAAGATCAAGTGCGCTATGTCCTTGGCTCTCCCATGCTAATTGAAAATGGCTACCCTAATACCTGGTATTACATTTATCACCACACTGAGGGTCACAACGAATCGGTTCAGCGTAACCTTGTTGCGCGCTTTTCAGACAGTGATGGATCTCTATCAGAAATCACAGGCGATTACCCTGTGAGTGAAAGCTTCTTTGAAGCCATCAAATAACGCTCGAAACGGCGTGTTCGAGTCAAACAACACGTCTCATGCTTTCCAAATAAAAAAACGCTCTTTAACGTAACCATCCGTTAAAGAGCGTTTTTTATTAAACCATTACTCGGGTTTCGTGGCGGCTAGCTTGGCCTGTTCCGCACGTTTGCGACGGATTTCTTTTGGATCCGCCAGCAAAGGTCGATAAATCTCGATGCGATCGCGCTCTCGAACCGTTGCATCCAAACGCACGTTTCGACTAAACACACCGACCTTATTTTTGCTCAGGTCAATCTCAGGATAACACTCTAAAATACCCGATTGGCGAATGATCTCTTCCACCGTCGCATTACGATTGACTACTAACGTCACAACGCGCTGCTCCAGTGGTAAGGCATAAACCACTTCAACGTGGATCATCTCTGATTCAATACTCATAGCAGGCGTAAACCTCTTTGGCTCGCAGTGTAAAGGCGTTGACCATGTTACTGGTCAGCTCATTAAAAATCTGACCAAACGCAAATTCAATCATCTTGCTCGAAAACTCAAATTCAAGTTTCAACTCAACTTTACACGCACGCTCATCAAGTGCAGTAAAAAACCACCCGCCACGCAGCGTTTTGAAAGGCCCATCGACCAAATTCATGATGATAGCTTGACCGGGAATCAACTCATTATTGGTCGTAAATGTCTTGCTTATGCCCGCTTTGGCAACATCCACCGACGCCACCATGCCAGTCTCAGACGAATCCATCACTCGCGCTCCCGAGCAACCTGGTAGAAACTCAGGGTACTTGGCAACATCATTGACCAGATCAAACATCTGATCAGCACTGAACGATACTAACGCAGTCCGACTGACTTGCTTCATAAACACTCCCGTTTCGCACTATTGTACGGTAGAACAAGGTTATCGATTTTACTTTTATTCTCACAGAGCGCAAACAAAAGCATTTCCTAAGCGAAACTCACACCGTATAATGGCAAGATTATGGCAAAGAAAAATTCAAAACCAAAAGCGGGTAGTAATACTATCGCGCTGAATAAGAAAGCTCGCCACGAATACTTCATTGATGATGAAATTGAAGCTGGCTTGGAGCTACAAGGGTGGGAAGTGAAAGCACTCCGCCAAGGCAAAGCCAACATCGCAGAAAGCTATGTGTTTATGCGCAATGGCGAAGCCTTTATCAGCGGCATGACCATCACTCCTCTTAATCAAGCGTCCACTCATGTGGTTGCCAACCCAACACGGGTTCGCAAACTGCTTATGAGTCGTCGTGAACTCGATAACCTTCTCGGTCGCATTAACCGCGAAGGTATGACATTAGCGGCATTGTCACTTTATTGGTCTCGCTCTTGGGTGAAAATCAAGATTGGTGTTGCTAAGGGTAAGAAGTTGCACGACAAACGAACCGATCTAAAAGAAAAAGATTGGGCACGTGAAAAAGCGCGTGTGATGAAAAGTTCATTGCGCTAAACTTAACCACTTAAGCCGCAGAGTACTAGACAGCTTGGCTGTTTCTGTTACTATGCGCCAATACCTTGGGGCTGATTTAGGATTCGACAGGAATTTTGAAGTCTGAGGTGCATGCCGTGGTGCGGTTGGCCACGTAAAAAGCCGCAAAAAAATAGTCGCAAACGACGAAAACTACGCACTAGCAGCTTAATACCCTGCTCAGAGCTCTCTCGCCCTAGCTTCCGCACGTAAGACGGGGACCAACGAGGGATCAAACCCAAACGCGCTAGCCCGGATTCTCCCGCTTGAGAGATGAACGGCGAATTCTAATTCAAGCTAGCTATTCACTGGCGTGTCAGTTCGCAGGTGGTAGTGAAATTAAAGACTGACTAAGCATGTAGTACCAATGATGAATGATTTTTGGACGGGGGTTCAAATCCCCCCAGCTCCACCAAACGTTTGGAAAGGGCCAACTCGCAAGAGTTGGCCCTTTTTGTATCTCAATTTTTTGAATTTTGACTGTAAAATTCAATTTGTTCATTCACTAATCAACGGGGCCTCACCCCATCGTTCAGTAACCCTATCGCCTTGAAAACGTTATCGAAATGACGATTCGCGCCGCAAGCGCATTTCAATACGATTGCGGCGCGGGATTAACTGAAAAGTTACGCGTTTAGAGCTTGTTCGAGATCGGCCAGAATGTCGTCGATATGTTCAATTCCGACAGAGAGACGAATCATCTCAGGCGCAACGCCGGCTTGACGCTGCTCTTGCTCTGAAAGCTGACGGTGCGTCGTGGATGCAGGGTGACAGGCTAACGATTTCGCGTCACCAATATTGACTAGGCGCTTAAAGATTTTCAGCGCGTCGTAAAAACGAACGCCAGCCTCATAGCCCCCTTTCAGGCCAAAAGATAAAATACCGGAAGGTTTACCACCCATATATTTTTCCGCCAATGGGTAATAAGGCGATTGTGGCAAGCCACCGTAACTCACCCAGCTCACGGCATCATGCTCGGCCAAATAGTGAGCCACGCTCAGTGCATTTTCTGTATGACGCTCCATGCGAAGCGATAATGTTTCTAACCCTTGCATTAACAAAAATGCGTTCATTGGCGAAAGCGCAGAGCCGGTATTACGAAGTGGGACTGTGCGCGCGCGACCAATAAATGCGGCAGGGCCAAACGCTTCGGTATAAACAACGCCATGATAAGACGGTTCGGGCTGGTTTAAGACTGGAAAACGATCTTTATGATCAGCCCAAGGGAATTTGCCCGAATCAACAATAATCCCGCCTAATGTGGTGCCATGGCCACCAACGTACTTGGTCAGTGAATGCACCACAATATCAGCGCCAAACTCGATGGGTTTACACAACGCAGGCGTTGCAACAGTGTTATCCACAATCACGGGCACGCCTTGTGCGTGAGCAAGCGTTGCAACACGTTCAAGATCGATAATGTTGCCTGCTGGGTTACCAATACTTTCGCAGTAAACCGCTTTGGTTTTCTCATCAATTAGTTCTGCCAAACTCTCTGGTGCATCATCTTTAGCAAAACGCACTTCAATACCAAGGCTTGGTAACATATGAGCAAACAGGGTGTACGTACCACCATAGAGCTGCGGTGTCGAAACGATGTTGTCACCGGCTGCAGCTAGAGTCAAAATTGCGTAATGAATCGCTGAGCTACCTGCACTTACCGCAAGCCCTGCAATGCCACCTTCAAGCGCCGCCATGCGCTTTTCCAATACGTCATTGGTTGGGTTCATGATCCGCGTGTAGATATTACCTGGTACTTCAAGGTTGAATAGATCAGCACCATGTTGTGCATTATCAAACTCATACGCGACAGTCTGGTAAATTGGCGTTGCCACTGATTTGGTCGTGGGGTCCGTTTCATAGCCAAAGTGAATGGCCAGCGTTTCATCTTTCATCGTCTTTCCTTAGTTCGAATGATATACCCATACATGTTCTTAAAAATAAGCCACATAATTAGCATTGATGCAAGCCGTATTGACTTGGTGCGAATAATTTCGCCCTTTCGCGAGTCAGTACCACCTACTTCATGTACCCAAACGTTCATAACAGCTGATTCCATCTGCGAAAAGCGTTTGTGGCACGTTTATCTATAAAGGCAATCAAAATCAACCGATCGCATTAAAACCCCATGTAGAGTATAAGTTCAAAATTTAATCCACATACAGAGAGTTAAACCCACATTTGACACAAAAGGCCAAATTAAAATAAACGTCTGAAGTTAATTGATAGATTTAATCATCACATTTTGTGATTTTTTGAGTTCACGATCATATCTCAAAACAAAACCATTAACCAAAACACAACCATAAGCCACCAATCTTGTTACACTCCCGACCGGAATTATTTGTTCACAATGACAAGGAAGACGTTATGGAGTCGTTTGTAAATTTGGTTAATGGGATCATATGGAGCCCTGCCCTGATTTATCTCTGCCTTGGTGCAGGATTATTTTATTCAGTGATGACGCGCTTTGTGCAGCTGCGTCATTTTTTCGAAATGTGTCGTCTACTCTTTTCCGGCAAAAGTTCTAGTAAAGGGATCTCTTCTTTTCAAGCACTCTCTGTGTCCCTTTCTGGTCGTGTTGGCACAGGCAATATTGCTGGCGTCGCCGCCGCTATCGGCTTTGGTGGTCCGGGCGCGGTGTTTTGGATGTGGATGGTGGCTTTTTTGGGCGCTGCCACCGCGTATGCCGAATCAACGTTAGCGCAGATTTATAAGGAAGAAGACGATGGTGAATTTCGTGGTGGACCAGCCTATTACATTGAAAAAGCGTTAGGTCAAAAGTGGTACGCGTGGCTTTTTGCTATCGCCACTATTTTTGCGTGCGGCGTTTTGCTGCCCGGCGTGCAATCCAACAGCATAGGTAATGCGGTTGAAGCGGCCTTTGGCGCCGGCCCTATGATTGATACTGGCATTGGTGAATTCAGCTTTGCTAAAATTTTAACCGGCGCCATCATCGCACTAATGCTAGGTTTTATTGTTTTTGGTGGGGTTAAGCGTATTGCTCACTTCACTCAAATTGTGGTGCCATTTATGGCGCTCGCCTATGTGATTTCGGCGTTCGTGCTGATCTTGCTCAACATTGGCGAAGTGCCTCGCGTGTTTGACATGATCATCAGCGACGCCTTTACTCCAATGGCAGGATTTGGCGCAGCGATTGGTTGGGGGGTCAAACGCGGCATTTACTCCAACGAGGCCGGACAAGGCACCGGGCCGCACGCCGCAGCTGCAGCCAATGTTGACCACCCAGCTCAGCAAGGTCTGGTACAAGCCTTTTCGGTTTATATTGATACCTTGCTGGTCTGCTCTGCAACCGCGTTTATGATTCTCATCACTGGCGCCTACAATGTGCACGGCGCTGGCGAAGGTGCCTTCTTAGTCCAAAACCTCGCGGCAGATGTCAGCGCAAATGGGCCCCTGTTCACGCAGTTTGCGATTGAAAGCGCACTACCGGGTGTCGGAAAATTCTTTATCGCCATAGCGCTATTCTTTTTCGCCTTTACCACTATTTTGGCCTACTACTACATCGCAGAAACCAACGTGGCGTACATTCGCCGCACCCTAAAAGTACCAGGCCTGATGTTTGGCTTAAAACTGGTGCTGATCAGTGCCGCTTTTTATGGCACGGTAAAAACTGCGGCCTTAGCGTGGTCCATGGGGGATATTGGCGTGGGGTTAATGGCTTGGCTAAATATCGTCGGTATTGTGGTGATTTTCTTTTTGGCCAAACCATCGCTTAAAGCTCTGCACGACTATGAAGCGCAACAAAAAGCGGGAGTAACACACTACACTTTCGACCCGATAAAGCTGGGGATCAAGGGCGCTGATTTCTGGGAAGCTCGCATCGCACGTGAGCATGTCAAGGCATCAAATCCTGTTGATGAAGCGGATTTAAAACCCGCGACTCAACAGAGTTAGATCAAAAAAGGGCTAGCATCGTGCTAGCCCTTTTTATTTGCAGACGAAATTACGCAGCAAGTTCTTGCACAGCAGCCACTTGAGGCTTTTTCTTTGCGCCAATAGGCAAAACGGTGCGACCAAATTCATTGTTGATCACTTGCGCCATAGCAAAGTAGATAGCGCTCGCGCCACAGAAGATCCCTTCAAAGCCAGCAATGGTGCCGATAAGCGTGCTGCCGGTAAAATCGCGTGCAGCCAAAAGGAAGAATAGAATGGTCAAAGAGCCAAAAACCACCTGCTTTGCCACTGGGTAGCACAAAGAGCCGATAAACATAAAGCCAGTAAAAATACCCCACAGCAGCAAATACCAACCCATGAACGCGTGTGGGCTTGCCGGTAGCCCCATGTAAGGCATCACCAAAATGCCGACCAACGTGAGCCAAAACAGACCATATGAGGTAAACGCTGTGGTACCAAAAGTGTCACCACGTTTAAAACACATGATACCCACGATCACTTGGCTCAAACCACCGTAGAAAATGCCCATCGCTAAAATCATTGAATCGATTGGGAAAAAGCCTGCATTGTGAATGTTGAGCAAAATGGTGGTCATACCAAAGCCCATCAAGCCAAGTGGCGCTGGGTTTGCCAGTTTCGTTGACATGTCGCGTTTACCTTAAAATGGATTAAAAAAAATCAGTAAAATTTACGCGCGAATTTTAGTGCTATTGACTAAAAAGAGAACTACCCGTTATAGGAAACTAAGATTGTATTTATAGTGAGTGTTTTATATACCCAAACAACTTGGGGATGCAGGTAGGCGGCAAACGAGCAAAGCCTCTGAGCATAGACTAACTATGTGATGAAGTTTGTGAGAGTCAGCCAATAACGCTGCAACTTCAAGTGGACCGGGTATAACACCGTAGAGGCTTCTACGGTGTTGACCTAGCATTAGACAAGCAATTCGACAAAAAAGCCGCCACTCTATAGTGAGGCTATGTAATGAAGAACGATGTCTTTCACATATTGTTGGCAATCGTTCGCGGTTGATGGATCGTATTTGCCATTATTGGTTAAATTATTTGAAAGTACTCGTACGCCAAGGAAAGGAACACCATAAGCATGAGAAATCATTGCGGCAGATGAGGTTTCCATCTCTTCAACACTGGTACCATAATTTTCGTGCAACCATTCCATACGGTCGAGTTCATTATTCCAAAAATTACCACTGCCAATGGTTCCTTCAACGACTTTGCCACGCTTATATTTATGTTTTACCGCGTTGGCTGACGCGAGTAGAGCTTCATTACCCAAATAATAACGCACTTTCTCTGCATCTTTTGCTGATGAACCTTCGCCCGCACTCTCCTCTGACGCCATAATATCCATTGGAATCCAAGTCAATGGCTGTGAGCCTTCGCCTTTTTGCAGACGTTGAGTTTTAAAGTTATTCGCATTGAATGAACGCTTTCCAAGAACAATATCACCCACGTTTAGTTTTGGATCATGACCACCAGAAGTGCCTTGGTTAATGATCGCCCGTGGTTTATAGCGCTCAATAGCAACAGCGGTCGCCGCTGCGGTATTTTCAAGCCCTTTACTGGTCTGAGCGACAACAATTGGATAACCATTCAAATTACCCAAATAAAATTTAGCGTTCCCTGATTGCTCTACGCGCACATCTGTCAGTAAATTAGCAAAATATTGCGCCTCGATTGGCATTGGGCCTTGGATCATTATTGGTTGCTGCGCATCACTTATTGATGGCACATCGACACTTTTAACTTTTGCCCAAGAAGCAGGCGCCAAACAAAGCAGGCCAATTACAGCCATAGAAATTTTAACAATTCTCATTTTTTGATAACTTTATCACTAAATTAAAACCGCATGCTATCATGCACATTCCAGTCACGCAAACGTTTGCTTTTTATTGTAAATCTTCTTGTCTAAAAGAAGCTATGCCCAAACAACTTCAAGATATAAGTAGCTAGCAAATGAACAAAGCTGTAGTTGCCCCCACTAAAACGGACAGTTTAACTCGCCACTTTAAGAGCTCGGTACTCTCTCGGTGACATC
>NZ_JABAIK010000015.1 GCF_012641465.1 Vibrio agarilyticus | reverse complement strand
ATCCTTTGGATTTGCTTTAAGCGCGTTCTCCATTCCACCCAATGCATCATCAACCCACCGTTCAACTTCTGCGGGCGTCAAATCATAAGTTCTTGCCGCTTCTTTAGCCGTTGTTTTGCCTTTGATGATCTCTTTGACGAGCTCGGCTTTACGCTTTGCCGTCCAACGTTTTACTTCTGGTTCCATAGTACTAATGACTCCTTTTAGGGTGACACAATATCATGTCCAACTCTTCTCTGGGTCATTACAGGATCTCGCAATTTCAAATGCCATCGGTTTCGCGATGTTTTGTGCATCTTTACCTTCTTGTTGGCTAACTTTCACTTCTGCCATGAAATTATTGATTGATTTACAATCCGACGGCGTCGAACCTGTGAAGATGGGCTTTGTTACCCCATCAATGAATATTTTGAAACATAAAAATACCTATCAATGAATCATTTCGTTGAGAGGCATGTTAGTGATGTTTTTGGTCGGTTGAAGTTCGTAAGCTTATGATGTTGGTAACAGAAAATCCAAGAGTTCGAAGCTTATATCTAAGCCAAGTTAACTTTAAAAATCAAAAAGTCTCTTAATAGATTGTCCAGTAATACTGGATCAGATCACAACAGAATAACTCTGCCTTGAGCCCAAAATTTCAAAGCGCTTTGATTACTCGTACAACTCGGATGACAACTTTAGTGACTAACCAAATTTGAAACCTCACCTAGCTCTTCTTCACACAACGGTGCTTGATAGTACTTCCAGCCTAAAGAAGAAAATTTATCAATAGTATTCTTTTCCGCACGATCATCGAAAATACACACCTTTGATTGCGGCCAGGCAAGTTCAACTTCAGATACCACAGCATCACTACATACGAGCTCATAACCACAAATAGGTGCAGGTGCACTTAACTCAATTAGCGCTGCACACTCTTCAAAAAGAAGTGTTAGATCCAAAACTTCTTGCCAGGCGGTCATATCTACTGATTCAGAATGTTCATCTAATATACTAGTTGCTTCCGGGCGGCTATATAAAGTGGGTATAGGGTTCTCTCCAGAAGCCCAAACAACAAGTAATCGCTCAGATGCTCTTGTTAGTGCAACATAAGCCTTGGAGGTGTTATCCAAACATTTTTCATCAAAATCGACCAAGACAATAACTTTGTTTTCTAGCCCCTTAAAGTGATCTAGCTGTGAAAAGCTTATCTCTGGCAGTGGCATGTTCTTTACATTGAAATCATCTAGTTGAGCTATATTTCTTAATACGGATTCTGAAACACTAGAGACGCAACTATCGAAGAAAGAGTTACTAGAAAGAATGGTTATGTCGGAATAACGATAACCTGCCTTTAGAGCTTTAGATATTGCGAACTCAACTTGTTCTATCTCATCTTGTACCGTGCTAGAAGAAAAGATTTCGACGTCAGGCCCTTGAATCTTTTTTGTGGCAATCCTATCTGAGCCCAACAAGTTAGAAAGGAAGTTCAATGTTACTCTAGAGTATCGATAGGCAATATCTAATGACAAATGAACATCACAACAATTTTTCAGTTGCTCAATCACTAAATAATCCGGACTATCAAAGAAGCTGCTTTGATTGAGTAGGTCTTGAAATAAGACCCATCTCCCTTCTCTAAAACCGCCTTTTATGTAGCTTTCTAATATGTTGATTTTATTAGATTGATATAGATCTTGAGCTTCATCTATAATAACCACATCATATTGAGAAGTAAAAGACCTGCGTGACTCTACCTGCAAGCTATTAATAGTGGCAATAACTATATTTGAAGCACTTAATTCTGATTTTAATCGTCCTTTCAGCCACTTAGACTCACACAACACCAAAACCTTTTCCTCGGGGCTAACAAATTCACGAGAAATTAGTTTAATTAAATGTGTTTTTCCTGTTCCAGCTGCACCTTCACATATAATACGCTGTTCATTTACAAAGGAAGTTACTACTTGTTTCTGCATAGCGTTTAAATGTTCGATGCATGTTAAAGCCCCCTTTTCTTTTTCATTAAAAATAGATCCTGGTCTTAACAAGTTGGCTATTTGAGATATTTCATTGATCGACAGAGTCACCGGTGAATATACTTTCTCTACCCAATATCCAATAAAGTTATTTAGCCAAGAATTAAAGCCTTTTAGGGCACTTTTACATCCAAGCATTAAAGAATCATACTCTATAGAGTCTTCTATCCGTAATGTACTTGGAAGTAAAACACCATAGCCCACTGGCACGTTGGCTAATTTAATACCTTTTTCAATCAATGAGTTTAACATTGAAAATAGAGCCGTTCGTGATTGATTGAATGGATTTTCAATCGAGTGATTCCTTTGGCTCGACCTCGAATACCATCTACCTTTATTTTGATATACTCGCCCGCCCTTAACCTCAAAAACGAAGATACCTCGGCTACAAACTAGAACAAAATCTAACTCCCCCATACGCTTTTCACTATGAGACACTAAGTGAAGAGAGTTAAAACAAATAGCCTCTGACATTTCTACGCCACGAAACGCATCAAAAACCAATAGCTCAGCATAGCTACCATTGTTATATGGCTGGGACGGATTTAATCTCATAGTTTATTCAATTGATTCACCAATTTCATGCGAGCTTTTGTTAGAGCCTTTTCTTCTTCATAAAGTTTCAAAATGAAATTGAAGTCAACATCTTCAAAGGCTCTTTGCGCAATCATCTTTGCTTCAAACTCAGACTCATTTGACGGTAAGATTTTAATCAATTTTTCTGGATGTTCTGGTACATAGGTGTGTTCACCGACTGACACGATTTGCTTCAGGTTTTTCGACACTAGATCAAATTTATAAGACAACACATTTTTGAGTTGAGGAGTTTGTGAATCATCTAAAATATCTACTAATGTTGGCACTAGCGAGAACTCTTGTTTAACCTTTTCACTCGTTTGATTCGTGATAGTCAAGAAATATTCATACATACGTTCAATAACAAAACATTCTAACCCTTCAATTTGTCTGACACTCTTTGGAACTTCGTAAAATTTATCTCGCATACCATAAGCCATTGCGATATTTACGTACCCTTCTCCACTAATCGTGTGTATAGGTTGTGTGAAGAGCTTTTCCGTTTCATCAAGCAAAGAGAACATTGTCACAATCTGATCTATAAACTGACTTACCCGATCTACTCTGCGGAAAACTTCCATTTGCTCAGATTTCGTACTTTCGACTTTACCTTTCAATATATCGCTAAGGCGAGTTTTAAGGCCTCGTAAAAATTTGGTGGCTTTAGGATCTCCGAGATCTAAATCGAAAAAGGGAATCAGCTTATCTAACACTTTCTCGTTTGAGCCGCATTTAATTAACAAGTCAAAGAATTCATCCTGGATACGATATTTTAAGCTATCTTCTTCAAAATCACGAAATAGATATTGTTTAGTCACCTTTATAGCTAAAGGAGACGCAAAATCACTTTCGTTTGCTCCTACATTTGAAAGTACTTTAAAGGCATCATTGGCTACTTTGCCATTCTTAGCCATTACATATGTCAGAGCGAGAGCTGCCCCGTATCCGCTCATTTTATAGAGCAAGTTTTGCTCAAACCCTAGCGGTCTCTCATCTATATTAGTTTCTAACACACCTTCAACACCAACTAGCTCACTTGGGTCCTCTGATTGGAGTAATTTATCAAATCCACCTTTTTTGAACTTTACTCTATTGAGTAGTTCATCGGATACTCTACCCGTAGTTCTTGTCAAATAATCAAAGTGTTCATGAGCACTTTGATCTTCAAAGATGATCTCGCTAATACAGTATGTTGGTAGAATATTTTCTAAATACAACCATGTTGAAGATTCCGACGGTTCTGGAGTAACTCCATCTAAGGTGACAACTACAATAGCACTCTTTGCATATGCGTCTTCTTTCCTTGACGCTTTTACACCATGAGCTGGTATCTTAGATTTCGTAGTGGGTTTTCTGTGCAAAGGTATAACGTTTGAGTGACGAGACAACTCATCTGGTATATAATGACCTATCGGAAAGACGCTAGCTGGCGTAATAAAGCCAAAAGCAAAAAACTGAGCAAGATTATCTACACAAATAGGAATATAAAACTGTTGCTTGGCCATTAGATTGTATCTCTTTCTAAAATATTGGGATCCGAGGGAAGCAATGCTTCAACTGGTTGGTTTGGGTACTGAGCACTTTGCATCAAGAAAAGTTCATCTTTAGCCCTAGATGTCATAACGTACAATCGCTTTCTCATTGCATCTTTATCTTCGCCGATGATTTGCAGTCCGTCCAAAATGACATAAACTGTATCAAATTCAATCCCTTTAACTGATTTATCACACAAGACAACAATACCACCTTTTGAAAAGTCGATATTAACATTTCCTTGTTTTTGACTACTGGAGTAGCTCGATACTACTGGTTTCTCGTTGTCCCTCCTTATGTCCATTTGATCAAATTTCTTAACGTAATCAGCTCGCCTAGTTTCATTGGCGACAATAACACCAATTAACTTTCCACTGTCTCTATCTGCAGCTCTTAGAATAGTTTCTACACAGGCATTTACCGACGAGTAATTAATGAGCGTCGGTATTAATAGAGATGAGCGCTCTGGCAACTTTGGCAATGGACTGGCTCTATCTGTATAGAAATGCTGACAAAGCTTGGCAATTGGTCCTGTATTACGGAAATTCTCCTCAAGCTCAATTACACTATCTGGAGGTAGCCCCAGTACCTCCTCCAAATCTCTTCGACTCGAGTTGTCCTCTGTAATCTGTTGGTTCTGATCACCAACGATGAAAAAGTTCTCAAAGCCTAACTCCATCACCGATTCATAATATCCTGATGGTAAGTCTTGTCCCTCATCTATGATCAGATCTTGGATTGGCACCTTACCGTAATAAGACGCAAAGATATTTTTGAGTTGATCATAGTCCGGGTTCACTTCCCTTTTCTTTTTTTCATTAGCAGTTGGGACACGCTCAGGCATATACTGTTTGGTTAATTGGTACTGTGTCTGATATAACCAACTCATCGCAGTTGTCAGGTCACACTCAGCTAGTTGAGATGTATGCGCTGCTAGTACATGATTGAACGTTAGCACCTTAGGCGTTCTGCCTTTTCCTTGGTACTTTTTCATACGATGCAATGCGACTACAGATTTGCCTGTACCTGGAGCACCCACTACCAAGTGCTGCCCCTCTAACGGTAACCTCAACACTCTTTGTTGCTGTTTGGTAAGGTTATGTGACTGAGGCAATTCATTGACTCGTTTACTCACTGGCATTCTCCCTAATAAACTCTACCAAAGACGGGATTCCATATTCCATATCACCTTTAATCAAGACTCGGTCTAAGAAGACATTGCCGTATGCGCAACTGGTGTCGGGAACTAAAGTACAGCCGTGGCATGCAGCTCTATTGAGGCCATCTCTCCCCTGCCCACCGTGATCTGAGCAAACTGGATCTAGCGTACACCAGTGCGCTCTTTTTATTGCACTGTCTAAAATAGTTAGAAATGACTTTGGCTCAGCCAGCTCCATCAACCCACCGAGTGATCCGCTTTTATCAGCCACTGCGGTATAAATCAAGAAGCCACACATCCCTTCTTCTTTTGACGAATAAAGTCGTTCACACAATGACGATGCTGGGTAACCACATTTATCCTCTAGCTCTCTTATAACCAAGTGTGACAAGGTATGAAGTAAGACAAACTCTGGAGTAACCTCATCGACCATTACCTGACTCTCAGATCGTTCATAGTGGTTGGCAAGTTCATTAATTCTTCGTGCAACCCCATCGTGATAAGACCAAGCTCTTAGCCATTTAGGGTTTAATGTAATGAAAATTCCCTCTCCATAGAGATTGATCGCTGGCAACCAATCAGCATCGCCCACTATATTAGGTTGAACAATTTGAGGCTGAAATTTCGCTTTATCTTCCGGAGCCTTTGACTTCTTTGAGGATTCTTTTTCAGGATCTAAGTCTCTTTGCGAACGAAGGAAGCCACTAAATACTTGTACTTTTCTAAGGCGCTCGACTTTTACTAAATCTTTAATAATCAGGCTTATTGGCAATAATTCTTCAGGTAAACGATCTCGCAGAGCTTCGTAATGCGAAGTTAGGTGTCGCGTTTTAAAGTCAGCTGATGGCGAAAATGACTGCTCCGTCGTTAACGCATCGTACTCCTCTTCTTTCATTTGACCTGGCGTGCCAATAAGCTCTTGAACATCATGTTCATTAACACCAAATTCGTAGACATTTAGTGCCCTATGTACTTCCTCAACAGCTACATTTAGCTTTCTTGCTAATTGATCCGTTCGACGTTTTCTCAAGAAATCACTAGGTGCATTCAATACTTCATCAAGATCATCGGAGTACTTTAGAATATCAGCGGTACTCGAGTTCTTATCATCGTTATTTGACTCTGGCGGAATAACCAGCCCATCAAGATTGACTGGTGAATATACGCTAGGGTGATTTATTTCAACAACTTCCCCTTTGCGTTTTAGTTCTACTGATTCGTCAGCAATCTTTTCAAAAATCCAAGGCTGTGGCTTCATTGGCCTAAGCCCTGCCTTAGTTGGTTCAAATAAGGTTGAGCTACCGCAACTGGCGCAAGATATCTTCTGACGTCCGTTTACAAAATCGATTCTCAACTGGTCTTTGTGGTGTGAGTGATAACAGTTCGCAACCTTACCGTCTGGCGGAACCCTTCCATTCAATTCACAATGACAAAGATAATTCCAATTGACATCATCTAGGTTTCCAAAGTTATCTACTACACAGTAAGTACCTTGACCCATCACACCACTACAACTAGTACAGCGTGGCTTAGACGTTGACTTATGGGGATTATTAGCCCAAGGAGCCAAATCGAGTTGACCACAGCTCACGCATTGCAAATAACTAGGGAATAGAACCGCAGGTATCGCTTTATCGGCATCCCCTGCGTTATCTTCATTACCGGTAGGCGGCAAATAAAGACGTTGGGGAATTTCCAAGCAGCGTTGAATACGACTAACATTTTTTAACTCATTTTTAGGATCCGGAGTACCACTGCCAAACCAATATCGAGTATCTACAATGACACCTGTATAGTCATTTTCCAGACGGGCGATACTACCGACCCCTTGTTGAGAAGCAATGTGGGATAATCTAATGGCCGTTAATTTAGTGTTCATTTTTTAGCTCTCGAAGTGTATTGACAAGAGTACTATCTTCTACATTTCGCATCGATGTTTGTGTATCCCAAAGTGCTTTTTTTTCAACGTCATGTGTTTTAATTAACGAGTCTGCTGCTCGGTCTTTACTATTAAAGTGAAGCTGCCTTCTCTTCTGTTTGCTTTCTTGGGCATGTTGAGACCACTCCTCAACCAGTTCTTCCAGCATATCTAGAGTTGTCTCCAGTTTGATGGTTTGGTCCTGTCGCTGTAAGTCAGTGTCAAAGGGCCCTTCAATAGCATTCCGTATACGCCCTTTCAACATTTGCACGATCAGGCTTATATCTTGGTTTTTGGCGTCGAATAGATCTGCACTGCCATTAGCAACTAGTCCAATACCAGACATCCTTAATGCAATGATTAACGAAGCATGCAATGCCTTCTTGAGTGCTTGATAAGTGAACGGAGTAAGACTTGTTGGTTCGACATAGCGATAGAATGACTCATGATAAGAGCGGAAGTTTTCGTAGTGAGATAAGCTGCTAGTCTGTGATTTGTAATAGTTTATAAATACCACACCAGGTATGTCGCCACGGCCAACACGACTGCTTGCCTGAATATACTCTGACGTCGTCAAAGGCTGACCGTTAATGATCATTACCGCCAAGCGCTCAACGTCTAATCCCACCGATATCATGTTCGTCGCTAAAGCGACGTCTACAACTTTCGAGCTTTTATAAGACTCCTCAAGCTCGGCAAACGTCTGATTATTCCTCTCTGCACCCTGAAGAGAAGTCAGTGATTTGACATTCAACAGGCGACTTATTTCCTCGTTTCGAGATTTGTACTCGTCTTCTGTTAGTTCCTGAGCGTACTCAAAGAGCTTCTGCTGTATTGAGCGAGTAATTGGTCCTTTAAATGAAGCGTCACTCGCTGAAACGCCTTTCAAACTTCCGTGGTAAACCAACTGAGTCCACCAAGCATCTTTATATTCTGGCTTGCCAGCAAAATGCACCTGTGGCGCAATAGCAATGAGACTAGACAGCGGCTCTAGAGAATCTCTTTTCGATTTACTGAATGCCATATAGCCTACGTACAAACGTCCTGGCTTCTCTGTTATCGGGACCGTTCTGGCAAAATATGAGTCATCATGCTCAAGCCCCGCAGGAGGAAAGACTGCTGAAGATTTACCGTACAGTTGCTTAACTTGCTCACTCGCATTCCTAATCGTTGCAGTTGATGCAATGTACTTCGGGTAAATGCCGCGCTTTATCAACGCCGTTTCAATACCTACCTCGTACAGGCCTACCATCGACCCTAAAGCGCCTGATATCAGATGAAGCTCGTCTTGTATGATCAGTTCCGGTGGTCGTTTACCTTTACCTCCAAAAAATACTTCCGCCCTACCATCCCAGGCAAGCATGGCAAACTTATCTACAGTAGCAAGTAGGAGAGTTGGTGGGTTGTCGTATAGGGATTCATCGACCGTCTTGCACGGCAGTATGCTATTGTTACTGGCACCAAACTCACAAGTGTCATTCGTACACTTAATGTCGAACCGGTTTTCATGAGCTAGATAATTCTTTTCAGAAAATTTGCTTTTACACCAGGGGCAAGATGTCATTCCTAACTTTTCAAAATTTTGGTTGTTAAGAACCTGTTGAGCTTGATAATAGGTATTCGGAGTACTTTTACTTCCGACCCACAACCCTAATGTAAACGGAGTTTTACCTAATAACTTCTCAGACTTCCTTCTTAGTAGCTCAAGAGCACATACCACTTTTGCAGCACGGACAAACTGTTGCCCAGTTAACAGAGTCAAGGTATAGCGCATAATGGCCACCGTACTGTCTTGGCTTTGAGGGTAAACCAGACGACGATAGACAAAAACCATCGCCATAACACCCAGGTAGGCTTCTGTTTTACCACCACCAGTGGGAAACCATATCAAATCGACGACGTCTCGATTGATATCTCCTTCATCAATTGATGATTTCATGGTCATCAATACAAACGCAAGCTGAAACGGTCTCCAGTTAAACTTATCAAAATCCGGTGAGTCTTGACCTGCAGTCATCTGCTTTAGCATTGCTGCATTCATAAATGAAAATGCAAGTTGGGCCTGTTTATTCCCTTTTAAAAACTCAATCCCTTCAATAATTCGCGCATGGGCATCTTTCGCTCTATTGACTATGCTATTTGCTACCTCCTGCTCATGAGATTCCATCGCATCCATCATCGACTGCTGCGTGGTCAACCAGTCGCCATACCCATTAGCAAAGTCTGTTAAATAATCAAAAACACTCTTGTTTTTGTGGCAGGTAGATAGGATTTTGAAATTTAGGTGTTTGGTTTCAGAGCCTGCAGTATTCGCTGTAACACTAGGTACTTCTACTTTTGGAATAAAATTGGTTTCAATTACACGGTGTTTATTTTGAACTGACCAATCGACGCCGACTGCATGCCCAATCGCATAATTTTTAACATTTTTATACCTTAACTCCAGCTCCTTTTCCTCATCAGTCAATAGAGAAAAGTCTTTCTGAGGATAGCTATTGACTTGCCCTGCTATAACTGTGCACCGAAGTTTTACGTCAAACAGAGTCTTACACGCCATTTGTGGTGTTTCTCTATCAATATCTTTTATAGTCTGTTGGTTAGCCAACGAAAGGGTAACTATGTAACCATCTTTGAAAGGGCGCCACGTTTGATACAACTTAGCTCTAAAACCATCTTCACATGCAAAAACATTGGCTGAATCATTGGCATGTGTAGCAACGCTGGGACTATTTGATTCAAGAAAGTTTCGCTCCATTGAATGGACTTCCTTTCTCCAAATTTCACTTTTATTACCCTGTTCTTTAGAGTTTTGGACACCTTCATTACTGAAAGTCGTACATTCATATTCAATAGAAAGGCGAATATCCGAACCAGTGACATAAAACGAAAAGCCCGCAGATGAAGGTGCTGTAATAGAACCAACACTATTCCGTGAACGGCTTGAAGTTTCATTGTTTCCGTCTGCTAAAGGACGTAACAACCCAATGTGAAACTTTTTAAGAGGGTTTTCTTTTAGTTGATCAGATTCCGTTCTAATTAAACTATCTTCTACAAACTTTACAAAGCCTGCTCTTTCCGTTGTAAAATCCACGTTCACCCCATTGAAAAAACACTACAAACCTGCATTCACGATTTTACGAGACCAAGTTCTGATAACCTTTGTATCAATATGACTACCAATCAGAAATTAAATAACAAAACCACCAACCATTCACCCCACCAATACAACAATATCCCATGTGTCGACCTTTATAAAAATACCAAATTTCAGACATTTAATTAACTGTATTAATTTCAACCAACCTAGTTCAACTTCACATTTTTTGAATTATTTTTCTATTCGAAAAATATTAATACTTACTAAAAAGTTTCCTCTGAATAAAAAGCACTCAGCTAGCCTCTCACTCGAAAGGGAAGAAGCTTGATCCCCACAAAATGGCAACGCTACTTTTGCCAAGTACTCGCTTTGGCTTAAAACTTCAATGTCGAAGTACTCTTTGACAAATACCAACGTACCTGGCTGTTCTTGTAGTAACTTTTGAAAAGACGTCTTACTTGAAGTTACAGTGGTGTTGACGGACACTCACGAACCTCATCACATAGTTTATCTATGCTCAGAGACTTTGTTCGCTGGTCACCTACCTACATCTCCAAGTTGTTTGGATATAATACGGTCACAAACTCGACTATCACGCTCAATATAGTGCATTTGTTCGAGTTGCAGTTTCTGTTGAGGAGTCAGTGTAATTTTCATGATGCGTAACATGATCCTGATTTTAATAAAAATCAAGCATCTTCAATGACCACGGATATAGATAAATAAATCAGAGATTGCAGTTGCGCTGAAAGTTGCAATAAAATTATAAATTTAGTCTGTCATTTCATGTGATTTTACTATGAATTTCATTATATTATAATCAGTAGCACTCACAATGGAACACTCATGGCATTGTATTCACTTAAAGTAAATCAATATCAAAATATTAATTATAAATAGAAGACAGCTTTTGAATTGCAATTATAGAGAATAAATAAAATTTAAATTATTCCTTAACCTTTTATAAATTATAATGCTCGATAAATAGCTTACTATGTATATTTTATATGCTATATCTATAGGATCATAGTTCGTCTTTTTGATACCAAATTAAATCAGATACATCGCATTTAAAATACTGACACAATGCATCTAAAGTTTTCGTTGTAGTGGTATACCCTTCGTCTCTGATCATCTTCGCCATTGCAGAGCGCTGGATACCCACAGCAGCTGCAACCTCAGATCCTGAGATTTTTCTCCCCTCAAGCTGTGATTTATCATCGATCAATTTCTTTAGGTTATATCTAATCAACGTTTTATTCTCAAAAAACTCGCAATTGTGTCTTGATAAAACACGAAGAGTATCCTATCTTGATTTTGTGTCCTGATAAAACACAAAAAGAGAGGTCAAATGCACCAATCACTATTAACCACAAAAGAACTCGCAGAGCGTATCAAATTTAGCGCCAACTATATCAATTCGACTCTGCGAGATTCCGTTTTCATCGAAGGTAAGCACTACATTCGACCATTCAATGGTAGAAAAATTCTCTACATTTGGGAAGAGGTCGAGGCCGAATTATACCAATCAGCCACCCGTAATCTGAACTATATCCCAATGGCGGGTGGGAGAGTGTGTCATGGGTAGTGTCAATTCAAGAAACGGCAAACTGTATCTCGATTTCAGTTATCAAGGGCAGCGGTGCCGTGAACAAACTGCCCTGCCTCAATCCCAAACAAACGAGCGCAAACTGCAAAAACTGATGAATCAAATTGATGCAGATATCCGTTTAGGTTGCTTTGTTTATGGGGAGTATTTCCCTGATTCCAAAAAAGCTAAGCTATTTATTCAGCAAGATAGAGAGGCGCAGAAAAAGAAACAAGCGCTTATGGGCAACTATAAATCGGCTCTCATGGAGTTACAGGGTATTGATACCATCGCTTTTGATGAGTTTGTGCAAGAGTGGTTTGATGAAAATCAAGTTCGCTGGAAAGAGAGCTACAAAGACAGCATGAAAATTTATCTCTGGCACTATTTAGTACCCCATTTTGGTGAAACTCAGGTCGATAAAATTACGCGGGCTGACATCCTAAAATACCGAGCATCCTTGGTCAAAGCTCGCCCTTGTGGCAAAACCTTATCTGCTGACTTTATTAACCATGTGATGACGCCACTTCGAATGATTTTAAATGAAGCCGCTGATCGGTATGCTTTTTCTGCCACCTTTGAAAATATCAAACCACTTCGCATTGAAAAGCGTGATGTTCACCCATTCAATCTCGATGAAGTAACGCAATTTCTGAGTGCGGTTCGTCGTGAATTCAAGGATTACTTCACCGTACGCTTTTTTACTGGTATGCGCACCTCAGAAATTGATGGCTTGAAATGGAAATACGTCGATTTTGATCGTCGTATCATCACCATTCGCGAAACGCTCGTCAATGGTCGCCCTGATAACACCAAAACACTTGGCTCTGCGCGTGATATTCAAATGTCATCGGTTGTCTATGAAGCCCTCTACTCGCAACGTCAAGTCACGGGAGATAAAGAGTATGTGTTTTGTAACAAAGCGGGAAAGCCCCTCGATAAAGGTAATGTCCGCGACCGCGTTTGGAAACCCACTTTAACCAAATTGGGAATGGAGTACCGTCGCCCTTATGAAACTCGCCATACGGCTGCAACACTGTGGTTAGCAGCGGGTGAAGCACCAGAATGGATCGCGCGTCAAATGGGCCATACCACAACCAAAATGCCGTTTGAGATTTACAGTCGTTACGTGCCCAACCTCACTCGTAAAGATGGCAGTGCGTTTGAGAAATTATTAGCGAACAACGCCATTACTCAGTCAACAAAGAACGAGGGATAAGTTATGCGTGCCATTATTGCGGTAGTCTCTGATCACCTAGCGTTTCCCGTGAGCGCCTCCCTAGTGAAACTTGAAGGAGATTTTGGCAGTGTGTTATTGTCAAGAAAAGCATTAGCTCCACTTGAGATCCAAGTTGGGATGACACTTTACATTGAATTTAAGTCATCCTCTTTTTGTTTTCGCGGCCGCGGGGTTAAACACGCTGAAGTATTGGAACATCTTGCTGGCGAATCCTTAATTAAGAGCCTTCCGTTCTCGCATTCCTCTGAACTTCGAGAAGGATATCGGCACCTAACATATTTGATCCGTGAGATATCACATCCCGACTTGCACAGTTTCAAGATAAAGCTACAAAATGACCAAACGCTACTGAAAGGCCTACTCACCTTGCCTGCCAGTTACCGCCATCATCACTCTTACGCCAGTGGCTTACTGATCCATTCGTTAGAAGTGGCTTATTCTGCACTTGGATCTTTCAATGGTTTTCATAGTTGCAACATTGAACGTCAGCTGTTGATCATAGGTGCGTTATTTCACGATATTGGTAAAACCGCGCATTACCTTGATACAGGCGAGTGCCGCTATATTCCTAATGCCCATGAAAGCTGCAATATCGGTATCATGTATACCGAGCTTCAAGCGCTACACAAACATCAGCCATTATGGTATGAAATTTTGATGACCGCTTTACAGCCATCAACTTACCTTAAAAAAACCGTTTGTGTTATTGCCGATGCGGTTCACTACGCCGATAGGCTTTCGGCGGCTAAAAACATCAATGCACAAATATTTTCAAACTGCCCTTCCGGCTACTATTTTTCGATGCATGACAACCGCCGATATTTGCGCAGCATCGCACCTTAAATCTCTTCACATAAGCCTATTTCTCGACGGAATTAGCCAGCCACGCTATTGGGCTGGCATTTTTCGGAGCATATTTGTTTATTAGGCGCTGATCACACATATGGCTAAAACTGCGCGAATCTCACGTCAACCAATTGCCTTGTCTTTACCCAAAAAATCTCAGTACATCATTCTAAAATACGCATCAAAAGCTGCGACTATTGTCTTTTGTTGCCACAAGGTGTGACTTCAGTTTTTTTGAAATTTGGGGTCAAAAATAGAAGTCATAAATTTTTTGGCTGGCACACCGATGTCACAGCGCCGTCACAAAGCATAATTTAAAAACAGAGGTCATGATTTTAGCGAAAAAATGCCAAATAAAAATTCACTAAGATGAATAAGAAGGCAGTGGAAAATTCGAGAGGAATAGGTGTGAAATTGGCATACGCCAGATACAACAAAGCCAAGCGTAATGCTTGGCTTTGTGCTTGTTCTATAAGAACTAATATGGTGGATCCGGGCGAACTCGAATCGCCGACCCCCGCCATGTCAAGGCGGTACTCTAACCAACTGAGCTACGGATCCAGACTTTATCTCTTTTGCATAAAAATTCAAAAAGAGATGGTGCGTCCAGGCAGACTCGAACTGCCGACCCCTACCATGTCAAGGTAGTACTCTAACCAACTGAGCTATGGACGCATTGTGCTTCGTTCTCAAGCTAACCACTCTAAAAGAATGGTGCGTCCGAGTGGACTCGAACCACCGACCCCCGCCATGTCAAGGCGATACTCTAACCAACTGAGCTACGGACGCATTCCTTGAGAACGAGGAGGATATTAGCGATCCGCTGTGGATGACGCAAGTAGAAATTTGCTTTGTATGGCTCGTTTGCTTTAATCGCCAGCAATTAGACCAAAAATAGAGCGACACTCGTCATCAATAGATGATTGCTCTCACATTTTTTTGAATATCACCATCGCCTTTCAATTGAATTAAACGTCGCTGTTGAGCGGCAACTTCTGCTCAGCCTCATCGTTTTCAAACACCACATTGTAATTTTCCGTGTAGGTACAATTTGGCTGGCGAGAGCAAGTAAAAAAGCGACGCCCTTTAAATTCGCCGTGGGTTGCGGTGCGCAACACCATGGGGCTGCGGCATTTTTTACAAAATCGCACTTCACGCTCTGGCTCAATCAAATCAATATGGGCAGCCAGTAAACGGCGCAGCTTACCCACCTGATAACTGTATTTTACCGAGCCACCAATTAACGGCAAATTGGCACTTTTACACAGCTGAATGAGTAACTTTTGTCGTTCCATTTTCGCTTTTTCAAGCGGTTTACCGTTATCAAGTTCGATGATCACTCGAGGTTCAAAAGTTCTTGAGTCACAGATGACGAAATCAAAGTGGTAACGTGCAATGCGGTTTACGGCAAAACCGTACTGCTTTTGACTTTTAATGTTACGCGGCGCCAATACATTAGCGATGTTGACTTTGGCAAACACCACTCCATGATTTCCCACCGCTTCTTTTAACGCATTAAAAAATGCCACTTCTTGTGCATTCAACATCGCGCCTTTTTGACGATAGTGAAACTCAATTGTCTTGTTGGGTTTAATGATGAACTTTTGAATTAGCCAAAACAAAACCACTAATACTGCGACAATCAAAAAGATATTGGTCATTGGGTACTCGTTCTACATAAAGGTGACGCACGTTTCAAAGTACGAGCAAAGCCGCAACGCCGCAAGCATTTTAACGGTGGCTTAGGCAAAACTCTGTCACAACGCCATATTCAGTAAAAAATTCTACGCCCACGAGGTCGACAGCCTCGGAAAAATCGGTTAATTTGGATGTATAGACGTCCAGACTTTTGACCGTTTTCATTACTTTATGAAATGCCGTCGCCTTGAGTAGGACAAGTAACACGTGATCAATAGCTTAGGGAGAAAGCTGTGCCTATTCGTATACCCGATCAATTGCCCGCATCCGACATTTTACGCAACGAGAATATTTTTGTGATGAACATGACGCGGGCCGCTAGCCAAGAGATCCGCCCACTACGCGTACTGATTCTCAATCTGATGCCAAAGAAAATTGAGACGGAAACTCAATTTCTGCGTTTGCTATCGAACAGCCCACTGCAAGTTGATGTGGAGCTGCTGCGCATTGATAATCGCCCAAGCAAGAACACGCCCACGGAGCATCTGGACACCTTTTACCGCCAATTTGAGATGGTTAAAACGCGTAACTTTGATGGCCTAATCATCACCGGCGCGCCACTTGGTCTGGTTCAATTTGAAGATGTGATTTATTGGGACCACCTACAAACCATAATGACATGGGCAAAAGATCACGTCACATCAACGCTGTATGTGTGTTGGGCCGCGCAAGCGGGGTTAAAACTCTTGTACGACCTACCCAAACGCACTCGTAAAGAAAAGCTCTCTGGCGTTTATGCGCATCAAATTCACTCTCCTTACCACCCTATTTTGCGCGGGTTTGATGATACGTTTTTGGCACCGCACTCACGCTATGCCGACTTCTCAGCCGACTATTTGGCCGAGCATACCGACCTTGAAATATTGGCAACGTCAGAGACCGCTGGCGTGTACCTCGCAGCAACCAAAGATAAACGGAACGTGTTTGTGACCGGACATCCCGAATATGATGCTCAGACACTGCACAATGAATATGTGCGAGATTTAGGCGAAGGAATGGATCCAATCATCCCCGTTAACTATTACCCTAATGATGACCCTTCTCAGCCACCAAGTGCCAGCTGGCGTAGCCATGGCCATCTGCTGTTTTCAAATTGGCTTAACTACTGCGTTTATCAGCAAACCCCTTACGATTTAGATAAGTTCAGTGAATCGGCTTTTACCAAAGACGATTAACCTTAAGTTCAAACAACAAATAGGTTATTTAATACGCCAAGAATGTTGAGTCCCTCGCATCTTGGCGCCCTATCCTGCCTGACGCTTTCTCGGTTGGTTATCATGGTGTTTATTCTTGCCATAGAGTGTCAAACATGAAGTGTGTCCGTGGTTTATCTTCGTCTTTCCTATGCTTTGCTCTGCTCTTGACCGGTTGCGTTACTATTACTGACAAGGGACGCACCGAAGGGAAACGCGTTGCTGTCAAAGCAAATCCCATTGAAAAAGCGCAATCTCGTATCACACTTGGACTGGCCTATCTGGAGCAAGGTGACAAAATTCGCGCTCTGGAAAATTTTCAAAAGGCGTATCAACACGCTCCGAGCTATTATCGCGCGCAATTAACACTTGCTCACTATTATGAATTGGTCGGAAATAACCAGCGAGCACAAACATTTTATTCTCAAGCGATGGCGACACATCGCACCAATGGTGACGTGCTCCACCTTTATGCAACTTATCTTTGCAAACAAGGCAATTATCGTGAGGCGGACACACTGTTTAACCGCGCTATCGCCCTGCCAAATTACGTCGGCATCGCTGACAGTTATGAAAATGCCGGTTTTTGTGCATTGAAATCCGGGAACTCGCAGCGCGCGCAGCACTATTTTGCCCGCACGCTCGATTATGACGCCAACAGACCAAACTCATTATTGCAGCTGGCAAAGTTGGAAATTGATGATGACTTACTCGTGCAAGCTCGAGCACGCTTGATGCAGTTCAACCAAATTTACGGCGCTCGCAAAAGTTCACTAAAACTATTAGTCACGCTGGAAACACAAGCGGGAAACATATCATTAGCCCAACGCTACCAAAATCAAATCACGCCTTGAGGCCTGCTAGCTCTGCCCACTGACGACGTAATGGCGCATCAAGAAAGCTCCACGCCACCAAACGGCTCACTTTCTGGCCTTGGCTCATTTCAATCACTCGCATCGCTTTCACGCCCAATGCGCTTAATTGCTCGCACAGAGGCGTAACATTCTCTTTTTTCGAGATCAGCGTGCTAAACCAGAGCACTTGCGTAGCAAAATCCCGACTTTCGATGGCCATTTGTGCCACAAATGCCGCTTCACCGCCCGGACACCACAACTCGGCATTTTGGCCCCCAAAATTCAGTGAGGTGTTACGGGGCTTTGATGCAACGTTTTGGCGCATCTTAGCCAAATTTTCACTGCCACGTTTCACCTTGTTTGCCGCTAAGTTAGCGATTTTACGCTGAGTTCCCGCATTGGCCTCTTCAGCCGAGCGATGAAACGGTGGATTGCATGTGGTGATATCAAACCGGTCAGTTGGCAAAATAATGCCTTTAAAAATCGAGTCCGTTTTTGATTGACGGCGTAAAACAATGCGCGGCTGAAATTGCGGGTTGGCGTTAACAATGGCTTGCGCATTATCAATGGAGCGCGGGTCGATATCAGACCCAACCACATTCCACCCATATTCTGCTGCCGCCACCAAAGGATAGATGCAGTTTGCACCAGCGCCGATATCAAGCATATGAACCGCATTATGACGAAAGCCGCCCTTGCGCTCGCCATCCAAAAGCTCTGCCACACGATGAATGTAATCGGCACGACCTGGAATTGGCGGGCATAAAAATCCATTCGGAATGTCCCAATGCTGCACGCCATAATCGACCAACAAAATGGCTTTATTCAATAATTTTACCGCCAGAGGATCGGAGAAATTAATGCTTTGCTCTCCTGCCGGTGTGCGCACAATATGGGGCGCTAACGCAGGGAGCACCTTGACCAATTGCCCCAAATCATAACGTCCATGATGACGATTTTTCGAGTGCAACCCGCTTTTGGTTTGGCGGCGAAAATCGATATGTTCAGCAACTTGAGGTGTACTTATGCGAGTTTTTTTATTCGTCGGTTTAGTACCACGTTTTGCACCTTGGGTAATTGCTGCGGCCTTTGGCGTCTTTTTTGGCGTTCGCTTTGGCGCTCGCACATTCTTTTGCGTTGAATTAGTCGGTTTTATTTTCATTGCGCTTTTACCTGCTGCGCCTTTAACTCATTCACCATCATAAACAAGCGCGCATCAAATTCGAATTGGTGGTAATCAGGCTCCATGTGACAGCAGAGCTGATAAAACGCTTTATCATGGTTTTTTTCGCGAAGGTGGGCTAATTCGTGCACCACTAACATTCGCAGTAGCGGCTCTGGCGCATGCTTAAAAACACTCGCTATTCGAATCTCATTCTTCGCTTTGAGTTTACCACCATGATTACGGCTGATCGCCGTGTTAAGCCCAAGCGCGTGGTTGATGAGGTGAATTTTACTGTCGTAAACCACCTTACTCACCACTGCGGTTTTTTTCATGTACTGATTTTTTATCGCCATTGCATAGTCATACAGCGCTTTCTCGCTTTGAATAGTATGGCGTGTGGGATAACGCTGTTCAAACCAAGGGATCAACTGATTGCGTTCAACTAAGCCGCTCACCTGCTCAACAATATTGACAGGATAGCCATGAATGTACCGCAATAGGGTATGCATTAGCGTGCCTCAAACTCACAAAAATGGTCGCCAAGTCTACTAAAATCCCCGCGTTGACGCATCACAAATCCCATAAAAAAAGCCCCCATCGGGATTCACCTCGATGGGGGCGCTAACTTACTCAAAGTAATGCTTATGCAATCGCATTTTCTTCAGCGTGTGTCTCGACTGATTTTGCTGCATTCAAATCATGAGCCTCTTTATCAAAACCATCGTGAAGACGGTAGTAACGCTTATAGATAATTCCGCTTAGAAGCATCATCACCGCAGGTAAGCCAATCATCATAAACTGAAGCCCCATAATTGTGCTTTCAGATTGCTCGACGTTGGGTACGTAACCCACCAATGACAGCCCGATACCCACGATAAAGCCACCCGCTGCGCCAGCAAATTTTACCAGCATGGTTTGCACTGAGAAGATAACACTTTCACTGCGGCGGCCTGTTTTGTGCTCGCCGTAGTCGACCACGTCTGCCAACATCACAGTTTGAAGCGCGTTCGCAATGCCTACGCCAAACTTAATTGCCGCGCCTGATAGACCAATCAGCAGCGCACTGCCTGGCGCAACCAGACCCATGATAAGTAGTAATACGCACGATAGCACCGCACAACCACTTGCAATCAACCATAGGAATTTACGAGGCAGTACTGCCGCGATACGTGGGAACAAGAACACACCCGCCACTTCAGCAACACCCGCCACCATCATGTAAATTGGGAACAGTTCAGGGTCGCCCAATGCGTAAGAGAAGTAGTAAATCGCGAAGCCACCCACCAGCAGGTTAGCGATTTGGAACGAAAGCACCGTACCAATAAGCGCTTTTAGCTGGTCGTTCTTACCAATGATGGTCAATACATCTTTGAAATTGAACTTCTCTACTGATGCAGCGGTATTGGTTTGCTCTTTGACATTACGCGCAATCAAAAAGGCGCTCATGACGAACAGTACTGCAATCAACACGGCCACATTAAAGAAGCCGTTACCTTGGTCACCATTACCTAATTCACCCACAATGTGCAGGCCATATGTACCAGTAATAAACCACGCGAGACTGGCAAAAAGACGTGGCCAAACCACCAATTTTTCGCGCTCTTGACGAGAGCTAGATAGCGCCGGGATCATTGACCAATAAGGAATATCCATAATGGTATAAGTCAAGCCCCAAAGAATATAGGCCGCAGCGGCATAAATATACAGCGCCGTCCCTTCAAACATGTGAGTGCTAAATAAACCGATAAGTACGATGGCATTTAAAAGTGTGCCAATCACAATCCAAGGACGGAATTTACCAAAACGCGAACGAGTGTTATCAACAATAACCCCCATCATAGGGTCTGTAATGGCATCAATAATACGCGCCGCGAGAAAAACAGTACCGACAAACGCCGCAGAAAGACCAGCAACGTCGGTGAAGTAGAACATAAGAAAGATGTAGATCGGCGCACAAGCAAAATCTTTACCCAGCGCACCCAAACCGTATGAGAGTTTGGTTTGTAGCGAAATTTTATCAGACATAATGCGTTCCTTTTCGTCGTATCACTTTGATTTCGCCTAACTCGAAGCCAAAGCGTCGACAACTTTTATTTATATTTCGATGGTTATCCTACCTATGCTGACAAAGCATTACTGTGATCAATCGCGCCCTACTGGAAACGTTTCCATTGAATTTATAAAAATGAGATCTCAAACACCTTTCTTGATATTAACTCGCTCGTTTTGAGTGATGAGCCTCTAAAATTTCATGAATATCTTCCGACAAAATCCGGAAACGATTCCAAAAAAAGACTCACTATCAGTCACTTTAATTAATGACCTTATTCAATCAGCTCTTTGATATGCGGAAAAACAGATAAAAAAAACCGCATCTACAACGTAAATGCGGCAAACACAATCATAAGATTGTCACAAATTGTCGACTCCGCGACATAGGAATAATGTATACCCAAGTCACTTGGGCATATACCCGTACCACTTGAAGTTGCAGGGGTGTTGGCTGGCTCTCACAAACCTCATCACATAGTTCGTCTATGTTCACGAAGTGCTCAGAGGCTTTGCTCGTTTGCCGCCTACCTGCAACTCCAAGTCACTTGGGTATAGATTGGGGAATTAATCTATCGCCTCAAGTTTAATCAGCATCGCAGTTTCAGCATCCAATACTGGCATGGTCAACCCCACCTCTGCGCACCAACTTCCGCTCAATTCACAACCTTCTTCGGTCCATGGCGGCTGATAATTAACGATATCTTGGTAGTTTGATGGTTTATCCAGCACTTGCACTCGGTAACGAGTGTTATTGGCTAAACCGGGAATTCGCAAATGGCCACTTAATGCATGAGTTGGCATTGCCAATTGTGCCAATAGCACGACAGCTTCACGTTGATCATCAGAGACCACTGCGTGAACAAGGTGGGCTTGGTCATCCGTTGGAATGCGCCACGACGTGCCCGAATGCAATAGTGGACGCAGTGTCTTGTGCAGTTCGATATAACGCTCAAAACCTTGCTTTTCTTCATCACATTCTGCAACCGGATCAAGCTCAATTCCCATATGGCCAAACAACGCCGTCAGTCCACGAAATTCAATGCTATGCCGGCGACGGGTACTGTGGCAGTGACTTGCGCCAATGTGGCTTCCCATCACTTCGGGTGGGAAGAAATAGCTCATACCGCGCTGAATCGTTTGACGCTCTAACGCATCATTATTATCGGATGCCCAAAAACGGTGGGTACGTTTCAGCACTTCATAATCAATACGACCACCGCCCGCCGCACACGACTCAATTTCAACGCTTGGATGCTTGGCGCGCACTTTATCAACGAGCTCATAGTAACGCTGCGTTTGCGCATGCGCTGCCGCTTGGCCGAGATGTCCAGGTTGCACCACTTCGCGGTTCATATCCCATTTGATATAAGCGATGTTGTAGGTCGATAAAAAGTGATCCAAACGTTCAAATAGGTAGTCAAATGCCGCTTGGTTTTGCAAGTCAATCACATATTGGTTGCGACCCGTTGGCTGTTCATAGCCCTCAACGGCTAGCAGCCAATCGGGATGGTTACGGTATAAATCGGAGTTTTTGTTGATCATCTCAGGCTCAAACCACAGTCCAAACTCCATGCCGAGCTGATTGACGTGTTCAACGACCTGATGCAAGCCTTCTGGGTATTTTTCTTGGCAAAGGAACCAATCTCCCAATCCCGCTTTATCGCCATTACGCCCCTTAAACCAGCCATCATCAATGATAAAACGCTCAACCCCCATCTGTGCTGACTGGCTCGCCATTGACATGATGTAGCTAGGATCGTGGTCAAAATAGATCCCTTCCCACGTATTAAGATGAATTGGACGCTGCTTTTGATGGAACTCAGCCGGCAAAATCGCACCACGAACATGACGGTGGAACTGCTGACTCATCTGGTTCAAACCATTACCGCTATAACTTGCGTACAGCCAAGGTGTTGTCAGTGACTCGTTTTCCGCAAGGTTAATTTCACCCGGCAGATAAATCACTTCAGCCTGCATGTAGCGGCGACCATCTGTTTTTGCATCAACACGCAAACGGTGGTTGCCACTCCAAGCAAAATGGAAGCCCCAAACATCACCTTGTAGCTCACCGAAGTGAGGCGTACCCGCGACAAGAGCTGGGTAGTGTTCATGAGATGTGCGACCGCGACGGTTTTCTTGAACATAACCACCATGCAATAGCGGCAAACGTTCTGTTTGAAATTCATGAACCCAACGACCGTAGTAAGTCATTAACTCTTGCGCTCGTGCTGGCATCGGCAGAGTGTTGGCGAGGCGATTGACGGTATACAAGCCTGACTTTAGGTTGGTGAGGGTATGACGTGTTTTGACCACATCGTGACTATCCAGAGCAATTTCACTCACTAAACGCAAGCCTGCCACAGAATCGACACTGGTGAGTGTTAATGAATCACCTTGCTGTTCATATTGCTCAATCACAAACGCAGGCGCCCAGTCTTGCGCGCCACGATGCCCTTCAAGGCCAGGGCTGCTAAACACGCCACGAGCAAGTTCAGGCGAGAGTGTCATTGACACATCATTGTCAAGGCGGCCATAAGGCACTGGACGAGCCAGCGCAATTCGCTCAGTTGGAGTCACATGACCGGTTGGTAGCGCATTCCCCCAATAGAGAATTTCAGCGAAGTCGCCCACTTCAATCAGCAGTTGCGTATTTGTGCCCACAAGGGTGATCAATTGTTTATTCATTGCAGCAATCATCGGTGATTGGAAAATTGCGCTGAATAATATATCAGTGTGCGAAAAAATCTGTGAGCTACCGCAAACTCATGAAAACGTTTCCAGAATTTATAGAAAACCGTGCGCTATCACACATTTTGATTCAGTTTTTGCTGTCAGCACTTGTTGATTGACGCCTCGTTACAGTGCAAAACTCACCGTCGTTGAAATAAAAAACACTTATTATTTCAATGTGTTATATTGGCTGTTTATTATTACTTCAAACAGCATTCCTACCTCTTGCAGTCACCGCATCAGCGCCGTATTCTTAAGCTCTCGAGTTTATAATGAAGTGTCTTGTAGGTCCTAACTCAATATCCCTTCAAGAAGTTGAAAAAATCCTGATAAAACAATGCGTTTATCTAATTCTACTTACTTCCTTGACTCAAAGGCTTCGCTCATGATTGGCGAAGCCTTTTTCTTTTCGTGCTTCATCTTGCCCTCTTTCAGCCCTTAATTCTCTCGCCTGTGGCCCAAATTGCGTCAATTTAGCGATCTCGATCACGCATAACTTCAAATTATTGATGAAACCCTCAAAATAACAAATTTTGATTTGGAAACGTTTCCAGATTTTCTTTACACTGCAGGCGAGTTAGGACTCACACAAAAATAACATTTAATGGAGACATTTCATGAACAAGAAGACGCTCGTAAAAGCGCTCAGCCTCGCCCTGACTATGGCACCGCTCTCTGCTCTTGCTGCAGTCGAAAATGTGCAGTATTTCGGATACGCCAAATGGGGCACGATTTATACCGATAACGAGAACAAAAACGACGGCAAAGGCGAACTCAATCAAGTGATTCGAGCTACTCAGGGCTACGGTAACTTCCGTCTAGGTAACGAACTGAACTGGTGGGAAGCGGGCGTTAAAGCCGATGTGTACCAACATCAAGATGTTCATTTTGATACCACTTTGTATCTTGGTAGTGGCGAAAGCTGGGGCGACGTGAGTCTCATTCAAGCTTGGTCTTCCGCGCATGGGCTTATTGAAGGTCAACCGACAGCCACTATCTGGGCGGGTGAGCGTTTCTATCGTCGTCACGAAGTTCACATGATTGACGTTAAGTATTGGGATACGTCAAGCACTGGCTTTGGCGTTGAAGGGCTTGATTTTGGTTTCGCTCAGGGTCATTTTGCGTGGCTTGCGCCAAACTCATCAGGCGATGGCCGCGTTCTTCACAACCTTGATGCGCGTCTGAGCGGCATTCAGGTGAGCGAAAATGGCAGCGTCACTTTAGGTCTTAACTATGTTTTTGCTCAAAATGATCATTACGAAGAGAAAAACATCACAACATCCGGCGCGATGCTCTCAGCGCTGCACTTTTATGGCTGGGAAAAAGGTTCAAACACATTGGCGTTTCAATACGGTATCGACGCACTTGCCGGTGGCCTAATGAGCGCCGAAGGGGGCAGCAACCGTAAATACAGCACCGGCGTTGAACACGAAGGTCAAAGCTGGCGCATTTTCAACTACGGTGACGTTAACCTGACCGACAATATTCAAATGATGTACTCGTTCGCATACCAAGACAATCAACTTGATAACGACGAAGGCGAAAAATGGCTAAGTGTTGGCGCGCGTCCTCAATACGCGTGGAATGATTACATGGCCACCGCGCTTGAAATTGGTTTTGAGTCAGTTGAATCGCAAAAAGGACTTGGCACTAACGAGCTGACCAAAATCACCATCGCGCAAATGTTCCAAGCGGGTAAAGGGGTTTGGGCGCGTCCATCACTGCGTCTGTTTGCCACGTACGCTGATCAAACCACTGAGTGGGATCGTGGCGACACCGTCTATGGCGCAGCACGCGGAGTTGCTCGTAGCAATGTCGACGAAATGACATTTGGCTTTAACGTCGAAGCGTGGTGGTAATCCCGCTTAGCTAACGTCAATTTAGGGAGGGTGATATACCTTCCCTTTTGACTGTATACCTAAGTTACTTTAAATAGGGTCACTTGGGTATATACCCAAGTGACCTCAAGATGCGAGGTTCAGCGAGAATGACTTGGTTTGTCAGTGAGGCGAAGATTTGAAGATTGAGTGGCCCTCAATCGAAAATCGTCAACAAAGCTGATGAACCAAGACAACTCGCCCTTTGGGAGCCGATCACTGAACTGATGGCTGCGTTAAACAACTTGAAAATAGACTGGCTATTTCGCTACGTTGTTTGCCTTGCTCTCAGCCCAGTGAGTAGGCTCTGAATCCTGCATCTTGAGGTCACTTGGGTATATATTAAGCGCCAAGCAATGCGCCTGGTCAAATTACGCAACAGCAACAACAAGTAGGAAAGAGATGACTGCTTTTTCAACGATCCTGTCACGACGCGACTGGGAAAATCCCCAATCGGTCAATATTCACTGCCTAAAAGCACACAGCCCTCTTGCAAGCTATCGCTCTGCGGCCGACGCTCGAGACGGTGTCAATGCCCAGCGCCAATCGCTCAATGGTCTTTGGAAATTCAAACTGTTCGCGGCACCAGAGCAAGTTGATGGTGAGTTTATTGAATCACACTTTGACGATAATCTGTGGGATGACATTCCCGTTCCGGCTAACTGGCAGCTTCACGGTTACGACAAACCTATTTATGCCAATGTCAAATACCCTTTCGAGGTGAACCCACCGTTTGTGCCGGCAGAGAATCCAACCGGATGTTATCGCCTCACCTTTAACATGACGGCTGATACGCTCACGCAAACTCAGCGTATCATTTTTGATGGCGTCAACTCTGCGTTTTATCTTTGGTGTAATGGTCATTGGGTCGGTTATAGCCAAGACAGCCGCTTGCCTGCAGAATTTGACCTAACTCCATACTTGGTAGAAGGCGAAAACCAATTGGCGGCCATGGTGCTGCGTTGGAGTGACGGTAGCTACCTTGAAGACCAAGATATGTGGTGGCTGAGTGGCATTTTCCGCGATGTGACGCTACTGAGCAAACCTAAGCAGTGCATTGAAGATGTGTTCATCACGCCTGATTTGGACGCCTGCTATCGCGATGGTTCATTGTCGATTGTGACGGAACTTAACGCGCCTGAAAACTATCAAGTGCAAGTTCAGCTATTCGATGGTGAAATCGCAATTACTGAGGCAGAAACGGCCCGGCCACACAACCGTCGTATCGACGAGCGCGGCAGTTGGAGTGATGTGGTGTTCCAAACGCTGCACGTACGTGAGCCTAAAAAATGGAGCGCGGAAACGCCCCATCTTTACCGTCTTGTCGTCTCACTGCTCGATGACCAAGGCAATTACATTGAAAGTGAAGCGTACGCAGTTGGCTTTCGTAAAGTGGAAATCATTGCCGGTCAATTGCAACTTAATGGCAAACCAGTATTGATTCGTGGCGTAAACCGTCATGAACACCATCCTGAGCTTGGTCATGTGATGACTGAGTACGATATGGTACGCGACATTTGTCTGCTAAAACAGAACAACTTTAATGCGGTTCGCACCGCGCACTACCCTAACCACCCACGTTGGTATGAGCTTTGTGACCAATACGGCTTGTACGTGTGTGATGAGGCCAATATCGAAACTCATGGCATGCAGCCAATGAACCGCCTGTCGAGCAACCCTCAATGGGCGCATGCGTTTATGAGCCGTTATACACAGATGGTGATGCGTGATAAAAACCATCCGTCTATCATTATCTGGTCACTTGGCAATGAATCTGGACATGGCAGCAACCACGATGCTATGTATGGCTGGTCGAAAAACTTTGACCCGTCACGACCCGTTCAATATGAAGGTGGTGGTTCAAACACCAGTGCAACCGACATTATCGCGCCGATGTACGCGCGTGTGGAAACTCTGGTTGCCGATGATGCCGTGCCTAAATACCCAATCAAAAAATGGATTTCATTGCCTAACGAAACTCGCCCATTAATTTTGTGCGAATACGCCCATGCAATGGGCAACAGCTTAGGAAACTTTAACCAGTATTGGGATGCGTTCCGTGAGTATCCACGTTTGCAAGGTGGCTTTATTTGGGACTGGGTTGACCAAGGCTTGAGCCAACGCGATGCCGACGGCACCCATTTTTGGGCCTACGGCGGCGATTTCGGCGATGAAATCAATGACCGTCAGTTCTGTATTAATGGCCTTCTGTTCCCAGATCGAACCGCTCACCCGGCGCTTGAGGAAGCCAAATATTGTCAACGCATGATCACCGCGACGCTCGCTGAGCAAACCGATGATTACTGCGCTGTCACGCTAACCAGCGAAAACGTATTCCGTCACACAGATAATGAGCAGCTTGTCTGGGCACTATTGGAAAATGGTGAGGTTATTGATCAAGGCGTTATCACTCTGTCACTTGCGCCTGAACAAATCAAAACCATTGAGCTGCCAGTGCGCTTTACCGCTAAAGCCAACGCGCAATATCACCTCAATATCGATATTACGCTGATAGCAGACACGCCTTGGGCTGGCGCAAACCATGTGTTGGTAACAGAGCAATTTGCACTGCAAAACCGCGCGCCTCTTTCGCTGCCTTCCACCACGGTGAGCTCAGCGCCGGATTTGGCTCAAACCCAAAATGGCCTCACTATCTGCACCACAGATGGCGCGCATCAATGGCACTGGGAGCGTGACAGCGGTTTATTAACTCAATGGCGCATTAATGGTGTTGACCAGTTGATTGATGGCCCACAAGATAACTTCTTCCGCGCGCCGCTTGATAACGATATCGGCATCAGCGAAGTGGATAATATCGACCCAAATGCGTGGATTTGCCGTTGGGAACAAGCGGGCATTGGTCAGTGGCACCGCGAATGCACCGCTTTTGATGTCGATACCCTGCGTGATGGCGTGCGCGTGCGCAGCACCTTTGCTTATCGACACGGCGAGCAGATCCAAGCAATCACGATTTGGACATACACCGCGCGCAATGATGGCACACTTGAACTCGATGTTGCGGTCACGCTATCCGACGCGCTACCACCGATGCCACGTATTGGCCTAGAAATGGCACTGTCTTTGGCGCTGACACAAGGCTCTTCGACGCCGCAAGTCTCATGGCGTGGTTTAGGTCCTTTTGAGAACTATCCAGACCGCCAAGCTGCTGCGCGTTTTGGTCTTCATACACAAACGGTAGAAGCGATGCACACGCCTTATATTTTCCCAACCGATAACGGGCTGCGTTGTGGCACTGAGCAACTTGATATTGCTGATGTGACTTTCTCTGGCTCATTCCAGTTCAGCGTCAGTCGTTACGCACAAACCATGCTAGCGGCAGCGAAACACACCAATGAATTGGTCGCCGACGACAAGCTTTATCTGCGTATCGACCACCAGCATATGGGTGTTGGCGGCGATGATTCTTGGAGCCCAAGCGTCCACCGCGCCTTCCAGCTCACCGAGCGTGCCTATCGTTACCAATTGGTGTTCGGCCACGCTAAGTAATCCACCGTAATACCTAACAACGCCTCGTACTTAACGAGGCGTTAACTCCAATTTAAAAGACTCTTTGACCTAGCGCAGCATATGGCCTGCTTTCACTTGTGTTTTCATCTCCCCTAGTATTAACTAACTGAATTCAAAGCCACTCGTTACCTCTTCGCTATGACCACTATCAAGGATGTTGCCAAGGAAGCTGGCGTGTCTATCGCCACCACCTCTCGTGTGATTAATAACGCACCTCACACCAGTGAAGCTGCCACTATTGCAGTGAAACAGGCAATGGAAAAACTCGGTTACCGCCCTAATGCCAACGCGCGCGCCTTGGTCAGTAAATCGTCCAATACCATCGGTGTTTTAGTCAACGATGTCTCTGCGCCCTTTTTTGGCACTATGGTGAAAGCCATTGATAATGTGGCGGCGGATCTGGAAAAGCAGCTTCTGATAGGCAATGGGTATCACGACGCGCAAAAAGAGCGAAATGCGATTAACTTGTTAATTAACAGCCGCTGTGAATCATTAGTGTTGCATACCAAGGGCATGAGCGATGAAGAGTTAGTCCAATTGGCCGATGAAGTGCCCGGCATGGTGGTTATCAACCGCGTGGTGCCGCAAATTGCCGAACGCTGTGTCGCGCTCGATAATCACCACGGCGCTTATTTGGCGACCGAGCATTTAATTCGCCACGGTCATCGTCACATCGCCTATCTTTGTTCATCACATGATATCGATGACGCCCATGATCGCCTCGCCGGTTACAAGCAAGCGCTTATCGATAATGGTATTGAAGTGTGTGACGACTATATTGAATTTGGTGAGCCAGATGAAATGGGCGGTGAGTCTGCCATGGTGAACCAGTTATCGAAAAATACCCCCATTACCGCAGTCGCCACATACAACGACTATATGGCCGCAGGCTGCATGGCGCTGTTACAAGAAAATAGCCGCCAAATTCCAGAAGACATTTCGGTCATTGGTTTTGATGATGGTCATATCGCCCGCTTTATTTATCCACGCCTCACCACTGTACGCTATCCCATTCAAGTCATGGCAAGTCAAGCGGTAAAACTGGCGCTCGAGCTGGCCAATGGCGATTCGCACAAGGTTACAAACTCAACCACCGAGCAGCGTCTTTATATGCCCATTTTGGTACGCCGCGCCTCAGTGGCAACCCTGCGATAGGTGATATAAAATTATAAGTTGGCCATTGAGATAAAAAAACTCAGCCCACATGGCTGGGCTGAGTGTCATCAAAATGATGAACGGCTGATGTTCACTTTGATGCTCACGCAGGTGAGCATCATGACCCTCTATAACGCCTTTGGTAAATAACGAATATTGTCGAGCTTAAATATCGTCCCTTTTTGCTGTTCGCCCCAAGCGGGTAAAATAATCAATGGTTGAGTGACACTATTTAGATTAAACGGCACACCACTTTGCTTTGGTGTTGCGGTAATCGTATCTAAATCAATACTGATACGATTCCAGCCCGTGGCGTCTGTAAGCTGTGAGGTGATCTCATAGTCCGCAGTGCCACACGGATAGCCACATGAAAGGGCAACGAACACTTTACCACCAGGGTTGGCATCCACTTTAAGATCGAACTCTATCGTTCCACCAGCATATTGTGAAAGGTTGGCTGCGAACTGCCCTTCTAACGGCGCTGTCGTATTATTACCCACAAAAGTCACTGCTGCTATCTGGCCACGCCCCTCTTCGGCGATGAGTTCTGATGTTACCCCGTTGGCTGCGCTATGCTTTACCTGTCTTGGATAACCGCATTAGTAGAAAGAATATTGACCTTTTAACTCACAAACATTTAGTCATGAAACGGCTATTGGGATCGTCAATATACTGAGCAAAAGGAGCGCAGTATGAAAAACCAAATTTTTCATACAATTTCCGCGCAGGAATGAAATAGTCTTCAGCGCCTGTTTCCAAACTGACTGTAGTAAAGCCATTTGCTTGCGCAGCATTCAAGGCGTGAGTAAGAAGTTGCTTAGCAACGCCTTTTCCTCGTGCAGCTCGAGTGGTCCGCATTGACTTTAACTCCACGTGATCAGATGTAAGCGTTTTGAGTGCCACACATCCTTGCAATTGTTCATTCTCCCAACCGCTGAAAAATGTAATTTCAGGCGCTTTAAGACTGACAATATCCAATGCATGAACACTTTCTGGTGGAGACACCGCGTACATGTCGGCCAAGTGCTCTTCCAGTAGCTGTATCACGTCACCACCAGAGAGGTCGTCGATAATAATTTTCACAGGGAAAGGTCATCCATAAATGATTTAATTGAATTGCGCATCATATAATGAAGTGATTTTAAGGTGAAGAATTGACAATAAAGTAAAAGAGGATGCCTATTTGCATCCTCTTGATATGGAGAAACACTACATCGTGCTAATTACACATCGTAAGTGGTCGATGCTGTATTACCGCCAGTTCCTGTCCAGTTAGTATGGAAGAATTCACCACGTGGACGGTCAATACGCTCATAAGTATGCGCGCCGAAGTAATCTCGCTGTGCTTGCAGCAAGTTTGCTGGCAAGCGCGCTGTGGTGTAACCATCAAGGAAAGTCAGCGCAGACGTGGTACACGGCATTGGAATACCCGCTTCTAGAGATTTTGCTGCAACTTTACGCCACGCACTCATGCTGTTAATCAAAATCGTTTTGAAGTAGTCGTCTGAGCCCAAGAACGCTAGGTTCGGGTTGGTATCAAATGCGTCGCGAATATTACCAAGGAACGCTGAACGAATAATACAGCCACCACGCCACATTAGCGCAACGTTACCGTAGTTGAGATCCCAGCCATTTTCGTTTGACGCTTCACGCATCAGCATGAAACCTTGAGCGTAAGAGATGATTTTTGATGCCAATAGCGCTTGGCGTAGTGCATCAACCCACTCTTGTTTGTCCCCTTCCACTGGCGCGATCGTTTTACCAAACGCTTGCTCCGCCGCAACACGTTGGTCCTTCAGCGCAGAAAGGCAACGCGCAAATACAGACTCAGAAATCAACGTTAAAGGAATACCCAAATCTAGCGCATTGATACCCGTCCATTTACCAGTACCTTTTTGGCCTGCAGTATCAAGGATCTTCTCCACTAGAGCTTCGCCATTCTCATCTTTATAACCAAGAATGTCTGCCGTGATCTCAACCAAGTAACTATCGAGCTCGGTGGTGTTCCACTGAGCAAACACAGCTTGCATCTCATCTGCGCTCATACCCAATCCATCTTTCATGAACTGGTACGCTTCAGTGATAAGCTGCATGTCGCCATATTCGATGCCGTTATGGACCATTTTTACGAAGTGACCTGCACCATCGTTGCCCACCCAATCACAACACGGCTCACCTGCATCGGTTTTCGCTGCAATCGCTTGGAAAATCGGTTTCACTGCAGGCCACGCTTCTGCCGCGCCACCAGGCATGATAGATGGACCAAAACGAGCACCCTCTTCACCACCTGATACGCCAGTACCAATAAAATGAATGCCCTTTTCACGCAAAGCCGCAACACGACGGTTGGTATCAGGATAATTGGTGTTACCGCCATCAATAATGATGTCACCTTCTGAAAGAAGTGGTACCAATGCGTCAATGAAGGTATCAACCACATCACCTGCACGCACCATTAGCATCACTTTGCGTGGGGCTTCTAACTTCGCCACTAAATCTTCAAGGGAATACGCGCCAATGATGTTGGTGTCTTTTGCAGGACCTTCGAGGAACTCATCCACCTTTGCTGTCGTGCGGTTGTAAGCCACGACTTTAAAGCCATGATCGTTCATGTTAAGGATAAGGTTCTGACCCATAACCGCAAGGCCAATTACACCGATATCACCTTTCATTATTATTCTCCAAATGTGAGGTTAAGTGCGGGCAGCGCACCGGCTGCTCCGCTAACGAGACTGCGTGTTACGCAATGCGCGCAGCCGCGTCCAAATCTAAATACCACTCAGTTAAGCCACTACGTGCTTGAATTTTCGCCGCAGGGTATGGCAATGCTTCCGGTGGTGTGGAATTAATTTCGTACACAATGTCCGCTTTACCCGCGCCCAGCACGAGATAGCTAATGCGTTTTGCCGCCTCAAGCACGCGCGCTGTTTTAGAGACGCGAATTTGACCGCTTTGTGGCTGAGTCGCCAAGACCGCCAAATTGGCGTCATCATAATTAGTTTGCTCTGGGAACAACGATGCCGTGTGGCCATCCGCCCCAACGCCCAACAAGATCCAATCAAAAACCGGCGTGCCATCTGCCAAAGGAATACACTCTTGCATCTCTTTGGCAAAACGTTTCACTTCCAGCTCAGGCTCAGCTTCACCAAGAATACGGTGAATATTTTGCTCAGGGATCGCGACATGGCGAAACAATAATTCGTTTGCCTCACCATAATTGCTTTCAGCGTCACTTGGTGCCACGCAGCGCTCATCTCCCCACCAAAAGTGCAGGTTATTCCATTGAATTTGGCTGGCGTAAGGCTCTTGTGCCAAAAGCTTAAACAACATTTTTGGCGTGCTGCCGCCTGAAAGAGAAATGTGTATTGGTCGCCCGAGTTCGCTAAAGGCTTTCATATCGTTGGCTAAACTTTCGACGACCAATTCAGCAGTAGGGAAAATTTTATGGTTGATCATAATTCGCAATAATCCGTATCGGTGAGGTTCTTACAAGGGAAACGCCACGCGCGACCATCTCGTTCAAGCAGCTGGTCGGACTCCTGAGGCCCCCATGTGCCACAAGCATATCCAAACAGTGCTTGTGGATCTTGTTTATAGTCGAGGATTGGCTGAACAAATTGCCAACACGCCTCGACAGCGTCTGTACGCGCAAACAATGTCGCGTCACCATTCAATGCATCAAGCAATAAACGTTCATAAGCTGTTAGCATCTGCGTCTCTTGCAACGAAGCGTAATGAAAATTCATTTTCACTTCCTTTGCACGAAAACCAGCGCCAGGCTCTTTAAGACCAAAACTCATCTGAATGCCTTCATCAGGCTGAATTCGAATAATGAGTTTGTTTTCTGGTGCATTTTGGCCAAAGACAGGGTGTGGCGTACCTTTAAAGTGTATCACTACTTCCGTAACACGCGTCGGCATACGCTTGCCAGTGCGCACGTAAAACGGCACGCCATTCCAGCGCCAGTTATTAATGTAAGCTTTCAGCCCCACATACGTTTCGGTGCGCGAGTCTTCCGCTACGCCGTGCTCTTCTCGATACCCGGGTAAAGATTGGCCACGAACTTCCGAAGCGGTGTATTGACCAAGCACTAAGTTATTTCGTAGATCGCTTTCATCAAGTGGTTTTAAACACTGCAGCACTTTCACCACTTCATCGCGCATTGAGTCAGCGTTAATTTGTGCAGGTGGCTCCATACCGACCATCGCAAGCACTTGCAATAGATGGTTTTGGAACATATCGCGCACTGCACCTGAGCCATCATAATACCCACCACGCTCTTCGACACCGAGATACTCCGCGCCGGTAATTTCAACATAATCAATGAAATTGCGATTCCACAGAGGTTCAAACATGGCGTTTGAAAAACGAAATACCAATAAATTTTGCACCGTTTCTTTACCAAGATAGTGGTCGATACGGTAGATCTGATGTTCTTGGAAATGACGATGGATCTCGAGATCAAGCTCGCGTGCTGAGGCCAAGTCGTAACCGAACGGCTTTTCAACAATCAAACGCTTCCAACCGTCCGCTTCATCATTTAAGCCATGGCAAGCCAAACTTTGTGGAATCACGCTGTACAAACTAGGTGGTGTCGCTAGATAGAATAGCGTGTTGCGTTGCTCAAATTGGTACTGGTCTGCCAGTTGTGACAAGCGTGTCGCCAGCTTCGCATAGTCTTCACTGTCGGAAGTATCAATCGCTTGGTAGTGTAGGTGGTCGATAAATGCGTCGAGAACAGCAGGCTCTGTTTTCTCCATTTCTTCAAGAGAACGCTTTAATTTTGAACGATAGCTTTCATCACTGTAATCGGTACGGCTGACACCAAGAATGGCAAAATTGTTTGGCAATTGTTGATTAGCGTACAAATGGTACAACGCAGGAATGAGCTTACGGTACGTAAGATCGCCGGAAGCACCAAAAATTACGATGCTACTATTTTCTGGAATGACCATCATCTTTCCTTAAAAACACGGGACTTCTTGTCTAGGAACGGGGTTGTCTGAGTGTCCCACCGTAACAACCTAACCTTTAAAGTGAAAATCGTTTGCAGCTATCGATATAATAGTTCGCACCGATAATCACCCCATCAGAATAGCGCGTGTGCATCCACCCTATTCAAATAATTTTGGTATTGTCTACGACTCAACGTGCTACATCAATAGTCAATAGCGCAATCGATAAAATAAATTTGAAAATTTACAATTTTGGTTGGGTGAAAGTGACCGACGCTGCGTTCACTGGTGATATTTTATACCCAAGTCATATTGATTATCGGAATGACACGACACGCAATGCACTCTCATCATGCACCACTGTCACAAATAAAAATGCAAAAAAACGGGTATTCACATTAAACTGTGAACCTGTATTTGCCTCTTTATTACTCTGCTAAGCCCTTATTTTTATTAGCAGCTCAAACAGGCCATAACCTGATCAAGATCAAACAAAGACTGGCTAAAAATCGCGCAAATAGTCATATTTGGTTGTATATTTATTGTGTCATTTAATAAAACATTAACCGAAAATAATAACAAAAATAGACTCGGTGAATCAGAAGGAACTTCACCATGGAACGCGATAATTTTGGAATTTGCCTAAGCAAGGCGCTGCTGTCGAGAAACCGGAACTCCACTTTTACCCATGTGCGCGCGTATGAAAAACGCCAAATAGACGCAGAAGAGATGATGGTTCGTCACGTCTTTCCTCAAATGACGGGGCAAGATCTTTTGCAAACCATGTGTGAAAGTAATCACTTTGAATGGCGAGCGGAATTTTTCTGTCCATCAGAGAACTAATACCCGTCAGGCCATTAAAAACATAAGACAAAGGTACTTATACCCAAGTACCTTTGTCTTCTTATGCCGACGCTCGCGAAAAGGCATTTAACACCACTACACCCGCCACAATCAAACCGATACCGACCATGGCTGCTAAGTCGAGTTTTTGTCCGTAAAATACCCAAGCAATCGCCGTTACTAACGCAACGCCAACACCTGACCAAATCGCATAAGCCACACCAAGAGGAATGGTTCTTAACGTCAAAGAGAGAAAAAAGAAAGTGCATCCATACCCGACGACCACAATCAATGATGGCAGCAATTTCGTAAATCCATCGGATGCTTTTAATGACGTTGTCGCGATAACTTCCGCGACAATTGCTATGACGAGATACAACCAATTCACACTGCCCTTCCTTAGCTATTCGTGAACATAAGTGATACTAACGCACTTTACCACAGCGTCACACATTTTATTCGAGGGTTCATTGAATTGCCGTTTTCCAGCAGCGTAAAGCTTGCGAGTAAAACTGGTTAGTGAGTGTTGATGTCTTGTGGAAAAATAAATTAAAACGTCACCGCCCAAAATTGTGATTCTAGGCGATGACATAGTTGCCTAATGGCGCTTAAACGATGACTGACACGTCATTAGTAATCGAGTGTGCCTCGAATCGGATAATGATTGTTTGGATCGCGAATCCAAGCCAAACCGCGTGTCAATGCATTGAGTTCTGGGCGCACATACGGATTATTCGACAAATCCACCACATGCAGATTGCCTTCATCATTCACGACAAACAAAGCGGGTTCAGCAAAATTGTGGTCGGTTTCAAGCTCTGAACGTGGCGTTGAAATGTAAACACCGAGCGTTTTTAACTCATCTTCAGTAAGGCCATACGCAATCGGAAAACTGACATTCAGTTTATCCATATGTTCGGCTAATTGATGCTCTGCGTCCGCAGAAACGGCAATCACACCGACCCCGGCCGCTTCAAAGGCCGGTAAAAAGCGCTCAATCTCATTAAGGTATTCGGTACACAAAGGGCAATGCTTGCCTCGATAGACAAATACGGCCTGCCACGTCGCTTTGCCATCAGGTCGACCAAGAACCACGGTTGAACTATCAAGCAGCGTCGCCATTAAAGACGGAAACACATCTCCCGCTTTGAGTTTGACTGAATATGCCATATCTACTCCGTTGTTTATCAGTAAAGGTCAACAACACTATAGAAATGGATAGTCGAACTCTCAACCTTGGTGATGAGACACGGTGAGACATCACAACAAACCGACGGCTATCACACGCTTTACTTTTGTAAAGCGCTTTATTCACAAATTGCTTTGCGCCATCACACGATTTGAATACTATAGCTCTCAACATGAACATAACTTATTGCACCCTTCTTACTGATTTTTTCGATAAGATGGCATAAAACGTAACGCAGATTATGGAAAAGAAAACAATTACAATTAAAGAAGTTGCCGAGTACGCCAACGTCTCTCAGGCAACGGTTTCACGGGTGATTAACGGCCAAGCCAGCGTGAAAGAAAAGAATCTTGTTAAAGTCCAACAAGCGATTGAAGCCCTAGGTTATACCCCAAATCTTGCAGCGCAAGCGCTTGCGAGTAGTCGCTCAAACAGCGTTGGCATGTTGGTCGGCAGCTTAGATGGTCCTTTTTATGGCCCACTGATGCATTCTGCTGAGGACGAGCTTTACCGCGCGGGTCTGCATTTTATCGTAACCAGTGGTCAAGAAAGTGAAGTAAAAGAGCGTGATGCGCTCAATTTTTTGCGCTCAAAACAAGTCGATGGTGCCATTGTTCACAGTGACAAACTTTCTGACGACGAACTTAAACAATTTGCCCATGGCTTTAAAGCCCTCGTGGTTCTCAACCGTTTTATCCCCGAACTGGATCATCAATGTCTCAGCTTGGATAACGAGCTGGGCGGGTATCTGGCGACCAAGAATCTGCTCGACAATGGGCATCGTCACATCGCTTGTATTACCGGCCCCCTCTCAAAACCAGATGCCCGCGACCGGCTTTCTGGCTACATACGTGCGCTCGCTGAGCACAATGTCGCGTACGATCCGCGACTCACCATTGAAGGCCGTTTCGACCACGAAGGAAACTTTGTTAAAGCTTACGATCTTCTTGCCAATGCAGGCACCATTACCGCGGTATTTTGCCAAAATGACAACATTGCTCTCGCTGTCTACGATGCGTGCGCCAAGCTCAACTTAACCATAGGTGAAGATATTTCATTGGTCAGTTTTGATAATGATTTGATGTCGAGTCACATGCGACCACGTTTGAGCACTGTGGGTTTCCCGATTTATGAGATGGGTAAGCTTGCGGGTAAAATGATCATTGACCAATTGCATGAGAAACAAACACTGACGAGTCGAAAGTTGGTTCCTCAGCTCGTTGAGCGCGATTCCGTGAAAAACCTAAACGCCTAAAGCTCGCTTAATCGCCTACTCAAGCTAGCAAAAAGGGAGCGACTCGCTCCCTTTAGTTTAGTAGGACGGGTATAATTGTTATGCCTTGATTGACGACGCCGGCAATACCACCTCGACAGTACGTATTATACCTTTGCGGTCAAATAGCGCTCGGCTTAGCTCATTGGATAACGTGCAACCATCATGCGTAACAACTTCGCCGCTGACTAATGTCACCGCCATACTGGCTGTTGATGCTTCTGCATTCAGCGTATAAACAAACGGCACTTGGCAGTAAGTGAACGCTAGCGAATTCGCATTCATTGCTAATTCACCTTTTTTACCAAACACGTCTTGGTAAACAAACGTGCCCGCTTTAGCGGTAAAACCACCACGTTTTAACAAGGTCGGCTCAATGTGTAGCACGCCGTTGTTCACCACAACACCAAGTTCACCAAAGCGCGTGAGCACCTCTTCTTTTACTTGACCAGTCATGCCCGGCTGTTGCGCGCCAGCCTGTTTCGGCGTGTGCGAATAGGGATCGGTTGGGAACGCACCATACACACTTGGCGTTTTGTTAAAGCCAATCCCTTCACGCACGCGGTAATAAAAATCATCCAGCGCTTGCGTTTGCGCGCTCATGCCATGAGCCTGAAGAGACGCTTGGTAGTTTTCTTGCACCGCAAGCAGTAATTTAGACACCATGTGCCAATAAATGCAGCCCAAACCTTCGTAACCAAACATAGTTCCAGAGCGGCCTGTGAACGCTTTATGATTAAACGTCGCTTCATAGGCAGCTAACAGCTGTTGCCAGTCAGACTCAGAAAAATCAGCGTATTCAGGCTTGATCTCAGCAATCATCGCCATCATCACCTGCGCATTATCAAACTCGGGATTAAAATGCACAATGTGGTTTACATCTTTTTGAATCAGACGCTTATCATCACGCTCAAGCATTGCTTGCATCAGTCTTGAGTCCGCCACAAAATGCGCAGCAACGCGGTTTTTATCCAAAAAGCCGCTCAGTTCGCGATCTGGATACAGCATAAATGTTTGCTGATCAGCACGATACATATCGCTAGCAAAAAGAGCATCCAGTAGCTCAATGCTCTCATCGGCGGTCAGGACGCCAGCGCTGAGCAACGCGACTTGACCCTCGAGCATTGGGTATAACTCTTCGACATACGCCGCCTCACCTTGTACATCCAGAATATTGTAAGCGTTATACAAGCCGTCATGGCGCTTGTTACTCTTGATTGTTTGATCAAGCAGCTCAAGGGACACCGTCAATAATGTCGCCAACGCATCGGCGTCGACGGTAGTTTTGCTGCTAAAACCGTGCACATAAACCTGATCGCGATAATCTTGCGCTGCCATCGCCAATTCATTTAGCAAGGTTTTACGCAACTCACCAGTAACTGAGGTTTGTTTGAGCTGCTGAGCTGCACGCACGAGTGCATCACTGGTTTGCACCAACCAAGTCGCCACTTCTTGAGACAGAGTGACGGCCTGTGGCGCGCGAGTGAGCACGTTTTGCATAAAGGCCACATAGCGGCGCATATAATACAAAGTGACCATTGAAAGTCCGTTACCAACAATCGCGTTGTTAGCATCGTTCCACTCTGGACGTTGAGTATTAAGCCAAATGCCGCCATCTAGCACAAAGTTGCTCAACTTCGCCAATAAAGGCACCAACAATTTTTCCATCAAGTTCACTTGATAGACCGCGCCTTCACTGTCGAGTAACAGACGACCGTCGCTACCGAGTGTTTGGCTCAGTTTGACCGTTTCGTCGTGCTTCGCTTGATTAAACACCACGGTGTCTTTCGGGTTAGCAAACAACTGGACCACATCAGCGATTTCATAAGGCACATTGGCATAGCTGTAGTGTTCTGCGCCAAGCCACTCAATAAGCGCTTCACTATGGTATTTATCTGCGAGTTCAAGGAATTTCAGCAAATAGATAATTTGATGATCGCCCCAGTAACCAATGTTGCTCCACGGATCTTCCGGCTCAAGCACTTCCCAATCTACGCCGTCTTTAGTGATGCGATACGGGTTGTAACCATCCACCGTTGACGCATTCACGAATTTCGCGACAAAGGACGCGATAAAGTTCGGATAGCTAAGGGCAAGCGCTTCCCAGTTTTGGAAAATATCACGCCAGTTGCCTTGGTATGAAAGCAGGCGATTGCCTTCCTCATCACGCACTTTGATCTCGTAATGGTTCCAAGGACGACTTGGGTCGCCGTGACGACGGCCAAACGTCAGTGGCAAATATTCGTACGCCAAACGAACCAACTGCGCATCCCCAGTCGCTTTTGCTAGCGAGACCAATTGTGGATGAGTTAAATCGTGAGGCAGTGACGCCAACAGCTCCGCGTGTTTCGCCGCCAATGTTTTATTGGTGCGTGAGATAGTCACGCGCACATCGTCAGGGTTAAGCTGATAACCCTCTACGATAGCGCCACCACGCAATGTGTTAAACAAAACGTTCGCATAATGATGAACGTCGGTCTCTTCAGAAGAGGAACGCTGCCACGCATCACCACCAGCCATAAGCGCCATTAGTTCAGCTTGGTTAGCGGCGATATCACACTCAATCTCATCACGTAATGCACTTGCATCACGCACTGTATTCATCAGTGAAGCTAAATCTGAGTGACTTTGGTCTACATCTGCCACCATTAGCCAAATTTTACGCTCGCCAGCCTTTAGAACAAGCGTTTGGTGCACAAAATACGCACCACGCTCGCCGCGGATCAGTGGCTGCTCGTCTAAAGGCAAGTCTTTGCGAAATTGTGCCAACGCTCGGCTGCTCAGCAGTAGTGTTTGTTCATCATCGGCCACCGAAAAGACCGATGTGGCACGAAGCGCTTCGGCCGGATCAGCGCGGTCGCTCAATTTTGCATATAGGCTAAAGGTTGCCATTGGCAATTCAGCAACACGCTCGTTCCATTTGTAAGCGTCCACCAGCGCACTCTTAGTTTGCAACGCCGCAAGCGGTGCACCTGATGGCAATAAGTTTTGAATCCCATCAAGCAGCTCGATGTTTACCGCCACATCACCGTCATTAACAATTTCCGTTTCGCGCACAAAACCAAAACGATCGGATGTACGCCAGCTGTATTGATAGGTCAAGCCTAAGCTGTGGTTACGCTCTTCAAAAACAATCTTGTCACCCACGGCGTTTTTATACAGGTGACGCTCAACGTGATACAGACCATCGTGATGAGGATTAAACGGTTCCCACTTTGCGATTGCGCCATCATTTAATCGAACCTTAAACAGCGCTTTTGCGCCCGTGTTATCGGCGTTTTCATGAATATGATCGACCGAGCGATACGGGAATAGCGCGTTTTCAGGACGAATACGACCGGCTGATAATGCGCCAGTCGATGAAATAAACATCCAGTGATTACTGGCAGACACCACACTGATAAAAAATGGGGCCATTTGATCAACATGGCTAATTTTGTAATAACGCTCACCCTTCAGGTCAACAAACTGACCAGAAACTTGCGCAGAGTCTTGATAATTCATTAGGCTCATTCCAAACGATGATTAAAAGAAAGCGCTTTCATTTTAACACTAAAAAACAATCAGGCACCATCACCTTAAAGGTGATGGCAGCGAGCAAAGTGAGTCTCTGAGAGTTGCGTCACGTCTGGCATGGTTTCTTGACACGTCGACGTGGCCCTTGGACAACGTCCAACAAAAGGACAACCCACACTTTCTGCATGCCATAACGGGATCTCTCCCTTCTTCACCGCAAGCGCGCGTCGCCCTCCATTTCCAACCTTAGGAACCGCCGAAAGCAGAAGTTGTGAATAGGGATGCTGTGGCGTTTGAGTGACACTATCACTGTCCCCCCACTCCACCATGTGCCCGACGTACATCACCGCTGTCTTTTCAGCAAAATAGCGCGCTGTCGCAATATCGTGGGTAATGTACATAAAAGAGATGCCCATTTTGTCTTTCAAATCACTCATTAAATTGAGAATTCCAAGACGCACCGAAACATCGAGCATTGAAATTGGCTCATCGGCTAGGATAACTTCTGGGTCCACCGCAATCGCGCGAGCGATCGCCACCCTTTGCCTTTGACCACCACTTAATTCGTGCGGGTATTTCTCTGCTGTTTCAGCCACCGGAGTCAAACCGACCAATTCAAGCAGTTGGTAAACCTTCGCGGGAACATCCGCTTTATTCGCACGCCCGTGAATCAAAAGCGGCCGCGCAATATGATGATAAATCGTATGGACTGGATTTAAAGACCCAAAAGGGTCTTGGAAAATCATCTGCACTTGGCGCGCATATTCCAATTCGCCGTGTTTGGCAATAAAGTCTTCAAGCAATTGACCTTTAAAGCGCACCTCCCCTGAAGTTTGGCGATAGATACGGCTTAAAATTCGCGCTCCGGTACTTTTGCCCGAACCAGACTCGCCCACAATGGCCAGTGCCTCGCCACGGTTAAGATCAAACGAAACGTCATTGACCGCCCGCATGGTTTCACTCTTTAAAGCATGACCCAAGGCAAAATCTTTCACTAAATGACGCACAGACAAAACCGCAGACGATACTCGATTTTCTTCTGATGACGGCGCGCGCGATACTGTAGAATTTAACATCAAAACTCCTTAACGCAGCGTTAAACACTGCTCTGTTATGCCTTAGATTTTACGATGCGGAGTACAAATGACATGCAACCTGGCGTTCATCACTAACTCGTTTTAATACGGGCTCATGAACTCGGCACAATGACGTGCACTGAATACAGCGCGCTTGATAATTACAGCCACGTGGAATATCAAGTAGGTTGACTGGGCTACCTGGAATACCAAACAGGCGCTCTTTAGGCCCGTGAATTGTCGGAAATGAAGCAAGTAACCCTTGAGTGTACGGGTGCTTTGGCGCATGAAAAACTTGCTCAGCATCGCCAAGCTCAACCAGATTTCCCGCGTACATGATGCCAATGCGGTCGGCTATCTCCCCCATTAAGCTGAGATCATGGCTAATGAAAAGAATCGAGAATCCAAAGCGACTTTTGAGATCATAAAGTTCGTTTAAAATTTCACGCTCCACCACGACATCAAGCGCTGTCGTCGGCTCATCCATGATAATCAGCTTTGGCTCTAGCGCTAACGCAATCGCGATCACAACACGTTGGCGCATACCACCACTGAGCTGATGAGGAAAACTGCGCAAGCGATCGGAATGAATACCCACAATATTCAGTAATTCCGCTGCTCTTTCAACGGCATGGCGATAACTGACATTACGATGGGCTAAAATCACATCCGTCAGTTGCTCGCCAATGGTGATCACAGGATTGAGCGCGTTCATGGCGCTTTGAAACACCACAGAGACATCGTTCCAACGAAACTCCCTCAACCGCGCCGCACTCATAGTGAGCACATCTTCCCCTTGAAACAGAATTTCTCCTTCCGATATCAATGCAGGGGCTTTATGCAGTTTTGCAATGGCAAACGCTAAGGTGCTTTTGCCACAGCCTGACTCGCCTGCAATGCCCAACGTTTCTCCTTCACCAATGGTTAAGCTCACATCATTTACCGCGCGAGCAACCCCGTTGGGTGATACATAGTCAACACATAAATGATTAATTTGCAGTAATGGGATCATTGCACACCTCGTCTCTTATCTGCTTGGCGCTTTAGTTTGTGCCACAACTTTATATGAGGTCCGGTACGCAATTTGGGGTTGCTGACCTGGTCAATCGACATATTAACCAGTGCTAGCGCACCACCTGTAATGGCAAGCGCCATCGCTGGCACCAACATCTCCCACCAGGCTCCGGTATATAAAGAAGACGATGTTTGCGCCCAATAGAGCATTGAACCCCAGCTGACTTCGGTCGCATCGCCCAAGCCAAGAATGCCTAAACCAGCTTCAGCGCCCATCGCGTAAATCACCGCACCTAAGAAGCCACCAAACACAATGGAGATCAAATTGGGTAAAATTTCCACCAGCAAAATACGCCATTTGGACTCCCCCATCACTTCCGCTGCGAGAATGAACTCTTTATTGCGAATTGCCATGGTTTGCGCCCGTATCACACGAGCCCCCCACGGCCAAGATGTAATCCCAAGCAATAAAGTGATCACTAGCGAGCCGACTTGGCCAAGAAATGCCGCCAAAACGATCAGCAAGGGTAATTGCGGAAATACTAAAAAGACATTCGTAACAAAATTAAGTCGTTCATCCACTTTACCGCCGAAATAACCTGCAGTAACGCCGACCAAAACCGCAATCGACATCGCAATTGCGCCCGCGGTGAGCGCCACCGCCAAAGATTGGCGAGCGCCAAACAGCACTTGGCTGTACACATCCCGTCCGCTGCGCGTCGTGCCAAGAACGTATTCCGCGCTTGGCGCCATATGAGGGCGTGCGACGCGGCGCTCAGGATCATGCGTTGCCAGCGCTGGCGCAAACGCCGCGCCAATCAAAACCATAGTGAGCAATATGCCGCCAATAATGGCGGGAGGATTACCATAGAAAAAAGCGTACACGCGTTTGACGCGTAGACGGATCGTTTGCCATGACCACAATGCGGCGCGGCGTGTGGGTACTGGCATGCCAGCACCGGAAGCGTTAGTCGATGATTGCATGAAATACCTTAATGAGAAATTCGTGGGTCAAGCCAGACATACAGAAGGTCAGCGATAAAATTTGCCACCAGTACCGCTGTCACAAGGATTAATAAAATGGCCTGAATTAACGGATAATCCCGTGCCATAATGCCTTTGAGCAAAATATTGCCAAGCCCCTGATAGTTAAACACCACTTCGGTCATAATTGAGCCTGCAAACGAAAACCCAATCGCCATGGCAATCGCTGTCGCAACGGGCAAAATTGCGTTACGCCCGGCGTAGCGTGCCATCACTCTAACTCCTGACAAACCTTTGGCCTCAGCCATCGTCACGTAATCCTCCCCTAACACATTAATCATGGCGTTGCGCATGTTAAATACCCATGTTGCAATGCCCACCACCACCATAGATCCAACTGGCAAGACTGCGTGCTTAGCAACGCTGGCGAAAAATGCCCAGTTAAAACCGGGAGTCAATGCGGGGTCATAGGTATACGCCAGAGGTAGCCATTCCAATTGCAGGCCAAAAAAATAAAACAGCAGCAATGCGGTCACTATGTAAGGGAAGTTACTCACGAACGCCAGAACCGGTGGCACCACTTGCCCAAACAGCCCTTCTCGATGATAAGATGCATACGTCCCTATACTAACGCCAATGATCAAAGCCACAATCAACGAGCCAAGAGCGAGAAATAGCGTCCAAGGTAGTGCCATCGCAATCACTTGCGACACGTCAATTGGAAACATTAATATTGAAGGACCGAGATCTAAAGTGAAGACACTTTTGAGATAATGAAGGTATTGAACAACGATATTGCCATCAACGAAACCATACATCTCGCGTACTGCGTCCATTTGCGCAGGGTCCATACGCCCCTGTGACGCTGCAAACAGCGCATCAACCGGATCGCCAGGCATCATTCGTGGTAACAAAAAATTAAATGAAATTGCGATCACAAATGCAGTGAAATAGAAACCAAATCGGCGCGCCAAAAATGACATCGTTCGCCCTCATTGTTGCCCGCAATATCTCAAATCGCTTTTTTGATTGCAGGTGTTGATACAAAAGCCTGTGATACTCAAGTGACGTCAAAAAGCGTGATGACTTGAGTATCGATTGAAGCTGCCCTTTGGTGTTGCAACAGGCAACTTCAAGTCAACGGTGGCTGGCTTATTTGAGGTGCAAGTTATTTAAGATCATCACTCGCTTGCCGCCATCGTAAAAAACGGGCTGAATGTAAGGATCTTTTTCACTTGGCCAGCCGGCAATTTTGCTCGAGTTATACTGGAACCAAACAGGGTTTGAATAGAGCGGAATGAACGGCATGTTCTCAGCGGTATATTCCTGCAAACGTGACAAGATCGACTGTTGCTCTTTCGCATCGCCAGTTTTACCAAAACGGGCAATCAACGCATCAATTTCAGGACTGTTGACCCCATGACCTGCGTGCCATGTTTTGCCAATCCGCGAGGTGTCAAAATACTCTTGGAAAGCAAGGATCGGATTGATTGCAACCATTGACCAGTTGATCGACATCTTATAGTTGCTCTCTTTAAGGTTACTGTCATACACAGACCAATCAACGGTTTTCACGTTGGCTTTCACACCAATCTCAGCGTAAAACTCCGTTGCCATCTGAACCACCTGAATCCAGTCAGTCCAGCCATTGACCACTTCGATATCAAACTCAAACGGTTCGCCATTTTTCATATCGCGCCAACCATCACCATCTCTATCCACAACCCCGGCTTCATCGAGTAACTGTTTGGCTTTTTTCGGTGCATATTCCGTTAGATTACGAAACCGAGCATTGACCTCTTTATCGATATGAGGCTGATACAATTCGGCGATACCACCGGTATTAAAATTCACTGTTGGGTAACCGTAGGCCGCAATATCGACAATCGCTTCTCGGTCTAGCGCCATTGAGAGTGCGTGACGTACTTTAAGATCGTTAAATGGCGCTTCTTTTGTGTTCACGTAAAGGTGAATGGCTTCATTGGCGGGGTACCAAAAGTGATGATTCTCTGGATCACGTTTGGCAAATGTATTTTCAACATCGGCAATAAAGTTTGAACCCCAATCAATCTCACCTTTAATCAGTGCGGGCTGAATTTGCGAGTTGTCGTTGTACGAACGCATGGTGATACAATCGAGATAAGGGCGGCCTTCAAGGTAATAGTGCGGGTTACGGCACAGCTCCATCTGCTGTGGTTTTTGATATTTCACTTCCGTCATCGGCCCGCTACCAATAGGGTTTGGGTTTGTGAATGTCGTAACATCCTCAACCGAACTCCACACCTTTTTAGGCACGATATGGTACGCCGCTAGATTCCATAAAAATGTCGAGTCCGCTTCTGCAAGCGTAAACACTACCGTGCGCTTATCTTTTGCAGTAATCGACGTTAAATTGCCTCCAGACCAGATCCCTTTTTGATCAAAAGCCGGCGCTTTTTGGGTTAGCTTCATACTGAAAACCACGTCTTCCGCCGTCAATGGACTGCCATCAGACCACGTAAGTCCTTCACGCAAGGTTAACGTAATCGACTTCAAATCGTCTGCATACACCGCCGATTCAGCCAAACGCCAATGGGTTTCTTGTGTCATGTTATTAAACACCATCAAAGGTTCATACATGATCCCATGTAATAAGTCTTTGGTGGTGTAGGGATTGTAGTTATCAACAAATCCAGTATTGATGATGGGAACCGATAGTGTTCCCCCTTGCTTGATTTCTTCAGCGTTAACGGCCGATGCAGTTCCAGCCAATAGTGTTCCAAAAAGAATCGAAGCGATAAACGTACGTTTTTGCATCATTAATTTCCTATACATCTAGGCGGATGAAAATGTGGAATGAGACTTGTAAGCGATTTCAATTTTCGCGATTTATGCTATGTCAATCGCACAAATGAAACAATTTTGACCCTTTTTTTTGCCAAAACCATCACAACAAAAATTAATGCATATATTTCAATGAAATACAAAAACACCAATATCAATAAAATTAAAAAAGCATTAAAAATCAATTATTTGAAAACAATTCAATCTCGAATTAAAGTTTAAATAATTGTGACAAACAACACTATATGCGCTTATTTTTTTATTGACTTTTTAATGTTTTTACGAAATTAAATATTGCATTAATGTAATTTAATTTTCCTCTTCAAGAGTATCAATCCACAATTTATTACTATAACTAATTGATTTTATTGTTATTTAATGCGAAATGATGTGTTTTCAGCGCGACTTCCAAGATGAGACGCTATTCGCAATTTCACGTTAATAGTAAAAAAAGCAAACCGATTAGAAAGAAAGCGTATTGCTGTTGGCAAAACATTTGATTATTATGTAATCCCACAAAGTATAGACATAATTTTTGTGGCCTTTATCACGTATTGATTTCGCTACTTCAATTGAAGTTTAAGCCTGATGACAAAGCTAATGTCATGTTAGCCTCTTGCTCAACTTCATAATTATGTGTGCTTTAATAGCGCATATTATCTATTGCAGCGTATATATAAGTTCGAGATATTGTTTATGTCAGCAACAGGTTTGTAACCTTATTTCCACGTATTGGAAATTGACAAACTTTTATTCAACAAATTCAAATATGTTGTGCTTCTAATAATATGGACAATAAAACAATCACCATTAAGGAAGTTGCTGAATACGCTAACGTATCCCAAGCGACAGTATCACGAGTTATTAATGGCCAATCATCGGTAAAAGAGAAAAACTTAAACAAAGTTCTCCAAGCCATTGAAGTTCTTGGCTACACGCCAAATTCAGCAGCCAAAGCGCTAGCAACCAATCGCTCAAACAGCGTTGGCATGTTGGTTGGCAGTTTAGACGGCCCCTTTTACGGCCCTCTCATGCATTCAGCCGAAGACGCCATTTATCGCTATGGTATGCATTTGATAGTCACTAGCGGCCAAGATTGTGAAAAAAAAGAAGTAGAATCGCTGAACTTTTTGCGTGCCAAACAAGTCGATGGTGTCATCATTTCGTCGGATAAAATCAGTGACGATGCGATTGTTGACTACACCACTAAATTCAAAAACTTTGTCCTTCTTAACCGTTCCATTCCCGAAATTGAACAACATTGCCTCTATTTAGATAATGAGCTGGGTGGTTACCTTGCGACAAAACATCTTTTAGATCATGGGCATAAAAAAATAGGCTGTATTACTGGTCCACTAACGCAACACGATGCTCGCGACCGTTTACTCGGTTACATTCGCGCCCTCGCTGAAAATGGTGTTTCTTATGATCCGAGCCTTACTATCGAAGGTCGATTTGACCACTTAGATAATTTCGAGAAAGCTTCCATACTGCTTGAGCGAGCACCTGAACTCACAGCCGTTTTCTGCCAAAACGATAACATTGCCCTTGCGGTCTATGACGTTTGTACTCAAAAAGGCATTCGTGTTGGAGACGATTTGTCGGTGGTGGGATTTGACAACAACTTTATGTCTATTCATGTACGGCCATTATTGACCACCGTCGGTTTTCCTGTTCACGATATGGGCAAAATCGCAGGTCAAATGATTATCGACCAAATCAAAGGGGTAACAAGGTCGCACCAGCGTAAACTGATGCCAACGTTAGAAGATCGCGATTCAGTAAAAGACCTTCGCCCCGCTATCGCCTGCTAAGCTCCATTCCCACTGAAACGTTTAGTAGACCCTATTTAGGGTCTATCCCCAAGTAACCTCAAAGATAAACCTACCCTACCAACACCAATCGCCTTATTTTTAACCTATAGCCAAAATAATTGAAATAACAAAAAGTGATAAATGAGTCACTCCTCTGCGCGCGTCATCAACATAAATAAATGATGTAATCAGGCTTATCAGAGCCAGGCTATCTAACTTTTCAGGCTCTATTGCCTCGTTAAATTAATTAAATTTACATTCTTTTCACTAATAGCTCGCCAAATTATATCGATGAAAAACGTGATCACCCTATTGATATTTTACATATTTCCCATAAATTTTGCTTAGGCTCATCACCTTTTTATAATTCACCCAACGTCCGCTACTACAAACTTTATTGGCATCGCATTATGCTTCGCTCATAACTTGCTATGGCATCACTTAAACTTACGTGTAAGCGCTTTCATTAAGCGATGGGGATATTCTGTTCAGCTCCCTCGTAGCCAGTTAAACACAACATAGTATTCTGGAGAGAAAATTTTGTTTAAATACAGTAAATTATATGGCGCCATCGCGCTATCTATTGCTCTCACTGGCTGCGGCGGCAGCGACAGCGGCGAAGCACCTGCACCACAAGTTGATAACATTGCGCCGGTCATTTCGCTAACCGGAGAAGAAAGCGTTTCCATTTTTGTTGGCCAAAAATATGAAGAGCTGGGCGCAAACGTCACCGATAACATCGATAAGGCACCACAACTGACCATTGAAGGCGATGTAGATACTTCTAAAGCGGGTACTTACAAAGTCACTTATGTCGCCATTGATGCAGCAGGTAACCGCAGCGAGAAAGTGCGTACTGTGATTGTTAAACTGGACGATGTGAAGCCTGTTGTGACTATCGCTGGCGGCAACGCGGTGAGCATCAAAGTTGGCGCCGAATTTACGCCACCAACGGTAACTGCAAAAGATAACGTCGATGGCGACTTGACGGTGTCTTCAGAGGGCGATGTCGACGTCAATACAGCGGGCACGTACACCATCACTTACACGGCAACAGACAAAGCAGGCAACAAAGGCCAAGCAATTCTGACCGTCACTGTCGTTGCTGAAGATGACGGCAAAGATACCACCGCTCCAGTTATCACACTACCGACTTCGTCAACGGTATACGTCAACCTTGGTGAGTCTTTCACGATTCCAACTGCAACCGCAACAGATGATGTTGATGACTCTGTCGCAGTAACCCATACGGGCACAGTAGACACAAATACCATCGGCAGCTACCGCATTACCTATACCGCAGTCGATAAAGCGGGTAACAAAGCTACCCGCATTTTAACCGTGATTGTACGCGACAATGCTCCTCTTCCTGAAGGCGACTACATCGCTTTTGGTGCAGGCAATGTATCCACTAAGCTAAACCCAGCTGGATTTGATTGTACCGTCGACCACGGCCACTGGATTCACGGCGCTGGTGTGGTACTACCGGGCGTTGCAGGTTGTACATCAGATGGCAAACCAATCGGTGAAGCTGCGCCTGTGATCCCACAGGTCACCGGCCCTGCAGCTGCGGTTCCTGTGCAAGCACACCGCTGGTGGGGTTCACTCTCTTTCTTGGGTGAAATGCAACTTGGCAATCCAGATAAAGCTGCATACATTACGCCGGACCCAATGCTCGCTCGCGTGTCCAACACGGGTGTTCGCATTCTCAGCATTCCATCAGGTTTACGTAATGTGGGCGAAGATATTTTCCAATATCAAATTCCTGACCCATTTGCAGAAACCTTCGATGGCGTTTCGTTAGTAAACACTCAATTCAACAATCTCGAAGGTAAGCTAAAGCAAGCCAGCGACGGCGCTGTGACGGTTGAATGGCAAAGTCAAGATGGTCAGCCCGTTATGGAAGCGACCTTTGTTCATGGCTCGCCGTATGCTTACTTTAAAGTGTTCCAAGGCGATGTCGAACTGCGCACTTACGGCACCGATGGTACCGAGAAAGGCGTTTCTTACCAGCCACAAAACAATACGCTTGGCATTTGGACGAGCGTTGCTGGTAACCGTACTGAAGTGCTGATTGTTGGCGAAGGCGAAACCGAATTTACCAACGTTTCTGGTGACAAAATTGGCATCAACAACGCCGCTAAAGAGTTTACTCTAGTCATGTTGCCTAATGATGCACAGCCAATCGGCGAAAAGGTTGCATTTTATGCCCCTAAAGCGCGTAACGTTGTAAACACTGTCGACATCGCGTATGCCGTTGACCGTCAAACCAATGATGTGACCGTTACTCACAAATATCTTGGCGAAGATGGTCAAGCGGTTGACACCATTGCGGGTCTATTCCCAATGGCGTGGAAAAACAGCGATACGGCGACGTCTTCGTTCTCAACACGCAGTGCGCGTGGTGTGATCAAGTACGCAGCAACCGATAGCTTTAGCTACGAGATTCCTTTCATTGGTGTACTACCGTATATGCCATCTAACCTTGATACACTTGATGTCGATGCAGTTGCAGCGCACATTGATGACTTTATCGCTAAAGGTGAAGAAAACTGGCTCAATGAGTACGAGAAAGACGGTGTAACCAAAAAAGGCGTGTACGCTGACACCTATTGGGCAGGTAAGATCTACGGTCAAGTCGCCGAATTAGCCGCTCTTGCAGACTCACTCGGCCTAGCGGCGCAAAATGAGCGACTAACAACCTGGTTGAAACTTGAGCTTGAAGACTGGTTCACTGCAAACACCACGGGCGACCTTGATAGTCAAAAATACTTCTACTACGACAAAACATGGAACACGCTACTTGGTATTAAAGAGTCATTCTTGTCGCATCAACAGCTAAACGATCATCATTTCCATTACGGTTATTTTGTTCGCGCAGCGGCTGAAATTTGTCGTCAAGATGTGGCTTGGTGTGGTGATGACCAATACGGTCCAATGATTGATCTATTGATCCGCGATTACGCCGCAGACAAAGGAGATAACCTATTCCCATACATGCGCCACTTTGACCCTGCAAATGGTTTCTCTTGGGCATCGGGCATGGTTAACTTTGCTCGCGGTAACAACAACGAATCGACTTCTGAAGCGGCCAACGCATACGGTGCAATGGTGCTTTACGGCCTAGCAACGGGCAAAGAAGAGATCGTTGACCGTGGTATGTATATGCACGCATCCACCACCAATTCGTTCTGGGAATACTGGAACAACATTGATGCGCATACACCAGCCAACAACAACACCGACAAGGATAACTTCCCACCGTCTTACAACCGAATGACCACTTCGATCATTTGGGGTGATGGCGCGACGTTCTCGACTTGGTTCAGCCCGAAATTTACCCACATTTTGGGTATTCAAGGTCTGCCATCAAACCCGTTGTCACTGCATTTGGCACAACACAACGACTACATGACGGACTATATCGCTCTTGGTCTGAGTCAAGCAGGTGGCAAACCTTCTGGACTAGGTGAAGATGAATGGCGTGATATCTGGTGGAACATTACCGCGATGCACGATGCTGACAGCGCAATCAGCGATTACAATGGCTACGGCAAATTCCCGGGCGATTACATCGAAGAGCGTGGCTCAAGCAAAGCACACACGTACCATTGGCTCCACACTTGGAAAGATCTTGGTCACCTAGTGACAGAGATCACTGCCGATCACCCAGCTGCGGTTGTATTTGAAAAAGCGGGCACCAAAAAGTACGCAGTTTATAACTACGATAATGCGGCTATTACCGTTAAATTTAGCGATGGCAAAATCGTAGAAGCAGCTCCTAACGGCTTTACTGTTCAGTAAGCACTGTCATTGATAGTCTTTAAATCAAGTGCACCTCATCGAGGTGCACTTTTTTATTGGATATATAGCCAAATACTATCCCTATGTGGCTTCAAGATGCCCGATTCAAAGCGTACTTACTCACAGGGCTGCAAGCAAAGCAAACAATCCAGGGAAATAGCCAATCTATTTTCAAGTTATCGTGGCACAGTTACGTCACAATTCTTTGCGCCAAGAAAAAGCCTTAATCTTGTTAAAGATAAGGCTTTTTCTTTCATTGAGATGACAGTTATTGTTCTGTCACCATCACGTTGTCAAAATAAGCGGTGGCTTCACAACCGGGTTCTGCGCCACATGTCGCACCTAAGTGAATCGAAATACCCCATTCTGGGTTATCGCCCACTGTGATGGTGTATTTATAGTCGGTCCACTCTTGCGGTGGCATCGCGGGCAAAGGTAAATATTCTGTTTTAGTCACACCGGATGTCGAGTTCGCCGTTTGCACAAAAGCGGTGACGACGCCATTAGGCGTTACCTCACCTTTCATCGAAAAGCTAATATCGAGCGGTTGACCGGGCTTTAAATACCCTTGCGCCACATTAATTTGTTTAAAAAGCACAGTCTTACTATTCGGCGCTCGTGTTTTCATGACGCCATCAGCGTATTCCAAGTTGCCTTCGCCACCATCACCAACCCAAGGGGCCATTGAAGGCGCGGAAAAGTCACCATTAAAGATAAGGTTAGTTTTAGGGCGCTCCAACACTTCAACGTAGCGCTTGAGTCTGGTTGCGGCATTGCCGTCGCTGTCTGATACGTCGTAGTTAACCACATACTCTCCGGCGACTGATTCGTTAATGTTATGCGTCACCAGCACTTCATCGGTCACATCACCATCAATATTATCAAACGCGGTGTATCCAGGTTCGATAAAGGCGGTATCAGACATCATCGTCATCTCGAGATCGCCGTGAAGTTCAATTACTGGGGGAACTTGCTCTGCCGTCACGGGGGTCAGGGAAACGTTATCTAACGTTATTGGGGTTTCAGGGCCGGCGCCTATCGCGTAAACAAGATCTAAAGGCTCACTCGCAGCATCAGTTGCCGTAAACACAAAACGGAACGAGTGCATCTCGGTATCGAGTTCGACCGTTTGATCGCGCATCACGCTTGAATACCAAGGTGCCTCGCCAAGATTCTTGCCTAATTGCGCCACAATTTTTCTTGATGTGTCGGCTCGAGCATCAAATGAGAGCGCATATGGCATATTTGGGGTTAACTGAATCTTTGAATATGTCACGCTTGGCACCCAAGGATCAGAGCCCGCACGATACTCATCAATTACCAGCTCACCATCCACAATTGTCAGCTGCGCTTGTCCAGCATCGACCTGCCACGCATCGGTTAGTGGTAGTTCAAAATCACCATTGGCAATAATCGCGTTCGCATTGGGATCCACCACTCGAACCTCGCGAACCAACTGCGCCTGATTCCCTGCCATATCTTCTACAGTGTAATACACTGAATACTTTCCAATTTTGGCTATGTCAACGCTACGGCTATCAATCTCAATACTTGTGGTTAAATCGCCGTCAACATTATCCACCGCGGTGGCGCCTTGCTCGACATAGTCGTCATGCAGATTAATCACGACCGTCGGCTCGCCTCGTAATTCGAGCTTAGGCGGAGTGCGATCTTCAGCGATTACTTCAACGTAGCGAATGACTTCATTTGCTTTATTGCCGGCTTTATCGGTGGCGTTATAGGTGATTCGATACGAGCCAACTTTAGTGATGTCAACAGCGTCACCACCAACAAGGACGGTCATATTTTGATCGACATTATCACTCACGATGACACCGGGATCGATAAACTCGGTGTTTAACGTGTGCAATATCGTCTCCGCGCCATTAAGCACAATCATCGGCGGTTCTGTATCAGGGCCCGTATCTGCTGCGTAAACCGCCATATTATCAATCAAAAAAGCCCTATCTTTGGCCGCAGGATGATCTGGATAAATCAAAAAGAGCTCTAATTGGCTCATGTCAAAATTAGCGTCTGCCGCGTGGGCAAAATCACTTAACGCAAACGACCAATGCTGCCAATCATCATGAGAGTTGGGCTGAAAACGCAATTCAGAACGGTTGCCGTTCACATCTTCAAGTTGCACAAGCCAAATGGCTGATTTGAGCTCGCTAATATCCAGCAGTTTTAAATCAAATTCAACCACACCCGTTTCAACATATTGCTCTGCATCAAATGGCGCCCCATTTGTCGCATTGTGTCCATCTTCATTATTACGAGCGGTAAACCCACTGATTGCATCACTATTTTTGTTTAGCGTGTATTGCAGTGCGTCGCGGCTGATATTATCAGGATCCGTGACTAACTTTGCCAATGCGCTGTTTTCGCTATGAAATGGCGCCCATTGTTCATTAATATGATCGTCGAATATCGATAACGCAGCGTTCGACGTGCCATTATCTTGTGGTGGTAATCTATCTTGAGATGTCGCAGACTCACTGTCACTATCACACCCTGTTATTGCCAACGCACTCGCGGTGAGTAGTGCGACACAAGTGAGTGTGTTCTTTCCTAAAACCATCAATGTTTCCTTATCAAAAAAGAATATCGTTTGGCGTCTTTGCCTGCACGATCCAAATCGCAGCAAGCAATGCACTTTGTACAGCGCCATAACACCAGGCAAGGTAGTCTTCGCTCTTTTGGGGCCTGGCGACGGTGATATTGATGATATTTACAGCGGCAAACAGGGACGCTATTCACAATATGAAAGCGCTAACTTTTTCACTTCCTCAAATTGAGACAAGCCATCTCAAATTTTACAGACACATAGAAAGCGTAAAACCAAAGCTCGTGCTTACACGGGAAACACTAGGGTCTGTTGACCTTTCGAGGTTAAATTTTGTGTATAAAAAAACACCGAATACGTTCGTACTCGGTGCTTAAGTCAAACCACTACGGTGGACTTTAAATATCTTGAATATTGCTATACCCAAACAACTTGAAGATGCAGGTAGGCGACCAGCGAACAAAGCCTCTGAACATAGATAAACTATGTGATGAGGTTTGTGAGTGCCCGTCAACACCGGTGCAACTTAAAGTAGGACGGGTATATCCAAGATCATTCCATTAGGGAACAATGAAATATTACCAGCTTACTTCGGTCTGAATACCGATAACAAAATCGTTCTCAGGTTGGCCTTTTAATGGATCTGTGGTCCATGAGTTTTTCACCCAACTTGCGAGGAAGCGAACTTCAGGGTTCACTCCAGTCCACGTTGGGAACATAAGCGTAGGTGCGATGGTCACTTTCGCCTGATTGTAAGTGTCACCATCCCAGTTGTTGTATACGTAACCGACTTCACCTTGTAGATACATCATGTCATTAATTGGCATTACAGGACGAACCATTGCCGATGCCCAGTAGTCATAGGTGCCATCAGCGTAGTCGTTATACTGCGCTTGAACCGACGGGAAGATCCCCACGCCATTAGCAAATGTGTGACCACCAAAGACTAGCGCGCGATATGATACATCGTCGTCTTCAACATTAGTCAGCAGTGAAACCGCATCGCTACCAACACCCCATTCAAATTCGTGTTCACCAAAACGCAATCCGCCCGGACGATACGCATTGTAAGAGGTGATAGTACCGCCTAGAAGTTGACCAGCACCAAGGCCCTTACCTGCTTGAACAACGAAGTTGGTGTTTGAGCTACCATTATTTTGTAAGCCAAAGAAGCTAAACATTTTGTAGCCAACAGTAAGATCAAAGCCGGTTTCTGCCCACTCTTTAAATGATTTGCCATCATAGCTCCAGTTATCTGGCATCGCTTTGACTGTTGCTGAAATGTCCCAAACGCCATATTTTACCGCGAGGTTAAACGCGTGCATCACGCCATCAATGTTATCGAAACCGTCTGGCTTTTGAGTGAGATTTGCATTGAAATCGGTATACTCAAGATCGTAATCGTCACGCTGGCTCACCATGTATGCCGCGTTAACAATTGCGCTACCCACTTTCATCGACTCAATACCAATACCAGTGCCTGACATATCGGTATAAAAGAAGTCGGTCATCCAAATGTAACGCTCTTTACCGTAATCGCGCTTACCCGCAAACAGCACACCGGTATCGGTATAACCAGTAATTTCAATAAAACCACTGCCACTGCCTGCGGTACGACCTTCAGCAATACCCGCGCCAACCTTTAAAGAGCGGCCATCACCAAATGTCCAGCGATAACTAAAATCCAGCGTTGTTTGATTGTCGTACTCTAAACCTAAACGGCCGAGTGTCTCTTTTTGTGCAACAAAGTCTGAGTCTTTAAAGTCGTTCTCTACACTGTACAAAGCGCCTTGACGAAAGTAACCATTAAATTCAAACGCTTCTGCATCTTCGGCAAAAGAAACCGCAGGCGTTGTTGCACCCGCTAATGCCAATAGGCAAGACAAATGTACTTTTGAAAATTTCATTGATATCCCTAGAACAAATCGAAAATGACTTACAGAAAGTGGCTACGGCTCGAGACTCAGCGCTTCGTAATTTCGTGACACAGCTTTCAATAAATTTGGCGCGATATTAATTGATCGCTCGGTTAATACTGTGATCCGCATCATCCTTTGTGAAAGCGCTTTCATTTGTTTTCTAATTTTCTTGTTAACTGCGTACCTATTAGCCAAATTTGTTATAAGCTGGCTAAATTGCGAGCAAAAGAAAGAGGCTGGACGAATGCATGAATGGTTAAATCGTTTGAATTGCACTCGCAACTTACAAAAGGGTCGTCAAATACATTGCACACCAACACGTCACAGAAAGCGCTTTCTATTAAAATCGTGCGTTAAATCACAAAATATATCGATGCAGTGGGACTTATCATTTAAATTAAAATATCGCGTTCGGTATATATTATTAACAAATGTTAATAGAGAAATAGACCACATTAGAAATTCAAATCTCGCTAACAAAGTATAAAAAACCGCACAATTTGTTTTTTAGCCACGCAACCTGAATGATACCAACATGTTACAACATATCGAGCCACTCACAAGTGCAAATAAAAGCTCAACCACAATCCATACTAATTCGTTGATATTAAAAAACAATTAACCCCGAACCACAGTGCATACGCAGTCATAAAAATCAGTTATCTCAAGTTAAAAAATTCAATAAATTTTGATTTTCAGAGCGTTTAATAACAATTAATGCATTTTTCTCGCTAACTGATAACAGCTGCGACATTTATGCCCCGAATATTAAAATCACTATTGAGCGACTTCACAATTTTCACTTACCTTCGCCCAGATTTTAAATATTTTATTGAACCTAGTTTTCTAACTGGTATAAAGAAAGGGCTTTCTTTTTGTCTAATATTTTAGGAAATCACTATGTTCAACACCAAAACAAGAGTTTTGTACACACTTGTTGGTACTGCGTTAATGGCGGGCTGTGCTGGTTCTAGCTATGTTGTTCCTGTTCAAAACCTGACGGATCCAGATATCAAAAAAAGCGACGGTTGGTCACTTGTTTGGAGCGATGAATTCAACGGTAGTGAAATCGATGAATCCAAATGGAGCTTTGAAGAGAACTGTTGGGGCGGCGGTAACATGGAGCAACAATGTTACACAGCGCGTGATAAAAACGCCTTTGTTGAAGGTGGTGTCCTGTATCTAGTCGCTCATGAAGAGACCTTTACTGGCCCGAATAACCCAAATGGCGATTACACCAAACTTGCTCACCTGCCATACACCTCTGCTCGTCTACGTTCGACCAACAAAGGCGATTGGACATACGGCCGTTTTGAAATTCGTGCCAAAATGCCTATCGGCCAGGGAACTTGGCCAGCCATTTGGATGCTACCAACCGATTATACCTATGGCACATGGGCGGCTTCTGGTGAAATCGACATCGTCGAAGCGGTTAACCTAAAAGCGCCTTCTGACTCACCAGAATATAAAGGTCAGGAAGAATCACGCATTTATGGCACGCTTCACTATGGCGCCGTCTGGCCAGACAATAAACATTCTGGTCAAGCGTACTACTTGCCTAACGGCGCAAATCCAGCGGACGATTTCCATACCTACTCTCTTGAGTGGGAAAAAGACGAAATGCGTTGGTATGTTGACGATGTCCATTACGCGACTCAAACATCTGATGGCTGGTATGCGCTTTACTCAAAAGACGGCGAAAAAACCCTTGCTCGCGCAGACGCACCGTTTGATCAACGTTTCCACCTATTGCTAAACCTAGCAGTTGGCGGTTCTTGGTCAGGTAATACCAACAATAAAGGGGTTGATGCCTCTATGTTCCCTCAAGCGCTTGAAGTGGACTATGTTCGTGTGTACGAGTGTTCTAAAGATCCTGTTACCGGACAAGGCTGTGCCACCATTCAAGACAGCGCAACAAAAGTAGAAGGCAACCTGCCACCTCTCGTGGTTGATCTACCCGCTGATTTTACCACTGGTGAGCGCATTGATGTATTCAACGGTGAGTTGAATGAGTTCTTCCGTCAAAATGCTTACGATCCACAAGGCGTTATCATGGACTTCGCCTATGTCACTGATGCCCAGCGTGGTCAGGTGATGGAAATCACCAAAACAGCTGACACAGGTAACATCTACTTCGAAACGCCTCAGCTTGATATGTCTTCTTGGGCCAACAACGCCAAACTGGTTTTCGACATCAAAGTGGTTGAAATTAACAAAGGCAACCAGATTTCTGTGAAACTTGATAGCGGCTGGCCAAACGTGAGTGATCTGTCTGTGACGCTTCCACGTGACAAGGCATGGCACACCATTGAAATCGACATGAACGAATTGGTTTCAAATGGCAACTCACACGGCGTCGGCAAAGTCGATATGTCAAAAATCAAGAACGTTTTGGTTATCGACCCGCTTGGCGAGATGAAATTCCAGCTTGATAACGTGCGTTTTGAGCGCAACTAAGTGCGCAGCTTCAAGTAGAACGGGTATAAACACTTTTGCTGTGGGCAACCGCAGCAAAAGACAACCGCACTATTTAAGACAGATTAATCACCCTTAATTCATTCAGAAACGTTTGCGATCATTCGTTTTAAGATCAAACGTTTAAACACCAAGTATGTAAGCGCTTTCATTAGATGGAGTTATAGCGTATGAAGGTTAATAAATATTTAGCATCGACACTTGCCGCCCTATTGCTGGTCGGTTGTGGTGATGAACTACCCACACAAGGCAACACTGGTGGCGGTAACGACGGCAATGGTAACGGCGGCGATGTAACGCCACCACCGGGCCCAACACTTGACGATCTTAACATCCTTAGTTACGGATTTACCGATTGGTCAAACTGGAGCAGCGGCACTGTTGCAAAAGAGATAAATGATGCCACTTATGGCGCAGCCGTTCAGTTAACGGGGGGTACGGACTGGGGCGATATGGCATCAAGTATTGCTTGGGGCTACCTAGACCAATCGACCTTTAATACTGCAGGCTATACGCACGCGAATTTCAAAGTAAAAAGCACATCAGCGACTACGGTTGAAGTGGCGGTTACTTCTGTGCAAGATGGCGATGACAAACAATTGCATCAGCTTTCTAGCGGCACCGCTTTAGGCAATGGCTGGGTGCAAATGCAGGTTCCTATCGAAACCAGCTCAGCAACCACCTACTTTGCGCTTACCTTCACCGGCGCAGACTCGGTCACAATTGCAGATATTCATTTAAGCCAAGAAGAAGGCACCACCACACCGCCACAACCTGCAAACGACCAATTTGTGCTTGTTGGTGAAAGCGCTTCCGATACAGATATGGCATTCTCTGACACCACAGTTCAAGAATGGGGTACGGGCACTGACTTTGACGGTAACATTAATTACCTAGGTCAAAATAGCTGGCGCATTACCTCTGGGCCTAAGACACCTGAACAAGGTAACTGGGGCGCGGTACTGGTTTTTGATGATGCCTTCAAAAAAGACCTGAGCGAATTTAACTACCTAGAAGTCAGCATTGCGACTGAAGGTGGCTTTGATAGCTACGCGGTTAGCATTGCCTCTGATGGCGTAACCCAAGAAATCACACTGCCTGTCGATGACACTAAGCATGATGCGTGGCAAAAAGTGCGCGTTCCGATGAGCGATTTCGCACTTGAATTTGCCAACGTACAAACCATGGCCATTATGGGTAAAGGCGGCGTAAGCGGTGATTCCACATTCCATGTGGCTGACTACCAGTTCATCAAAACTCAAACACCAGAAAAAGACAGCGACCGCGCATCTGACTTCGTGATTATTGACCCTGATCGCACCACTTCAGTGCCAGAAGCAAGTTACGGCGAATGGAGCACAGGCACTACGTTTGACGGTACTGGTAATTACCTAGGCAAAAATGCATGGTCTATTGAGCGTGGTCCAAATACACCAGAACAAGGTAACTGGGGCGCTGTTCTTGCACTGGCTCATAAAGACGGTGTAACAAACACACTCGCTGACCTAGCCAAACACACTAATTTGTCTTTGCAAGTGGCGGCAACCGAAGGGTTCACCAAGTTTGAAGTCTTCCTCAGCACCAATGTTGATGGTAAAGAGTCAAGCAAAGGGGTTCCATTTGGGCTTAAAAACAAAGACGGTTGGAATGAAATTAACATCGACCTCGACGCGTATGGCCTAAATCTGAGCCACATTAATCAAATTGCGGTACACGGTACATTTGATCCAAACGTTGCATCGGGCCAAATTCTTTACGTGACTGACTTCCACGCTTATGACTCACAAACCCACGCGAAACGTGATCACAACGATTATGGCGATGCGTTTGTTCTTATCAGTAGCACAGGTGAAACCAGCGACTTTAAACCAGACGATAGCAACTTCATCAATGAAGGCAACGCAACACTCAATGAGTGGTCAACCGGTACCACGATTGATAGCGAAGCGAGCTATTTGGGCGAAGCTGCTTGGCAGTTGACCCAAGGTGCTGGCTGGGGCGCTGTGATTGCCTTCACTGGCGATGACTTTGGTGCACTGCAATCGTTTGATTTCGATATGACGCAATACAAAACTTTGAGTTTCAAACTGGCAACCGAAGGCAAACTTAAAGATTTCAAATTGCACGTCGGCTCTGCTCGTGGCAACGCGTACGAAACACTATTGACGCCTACCCCAACTGCAGATTGGCAAACCTACACAGTGGATATGAGTAAGTTCCCACTTGATGTTGACCAAATAGTTCAGTTAGCAGTAATGGGCTCTGGCACACCAGGTGACGGTGGCTCGTTCTATATCACTGATCTTAAGTTCAGCAAATAATCGGACTATACCCAAACAACTTGAAGATACAGGTAGGCGACAAGCGAGCAAAGCCTCTGAGCATAGATAAGCTATGTGATGAGGTTTGCGAGTGCCAGTCAACACCGCTGCAACTTCAAGTGGGACGGATATATTGTCACATAAGGTGCGAAGTGGCGATTACTTCGCACCTTACATACCCAAGCTGTGATTACCGACAGATAAAAATTACACGAAGCATAGTCAAAGACTCAACGTACTCATCACAATTGATGACATGAGTATATTTGGCTGCTCGCTTTCAGGAGGCATCCATGAGTTTTAATAATTACTGGGAAAAACTAAAAGAAAAGAACACCAAAGTCACCTCTTTGGAAGAGTTGGTACGCTACAAAAAACGCTCCATCATTGTTCCCGCAGGCCTACCCTTTAAAGTCAATAAAGGCTCACTGTGTATGCGTGGCTATAACAATCGATTCTATCTAGACGAATCTTCTAACTAAATTTATCTCCACTACAGTCAAGTATTCCTACAATAAAATATGGCAGTACATTTTTACGTTAATGAAAATGTCAAAAATTATAACTATTCCATTGCCATTTAATCTCAATCACTATCCCATTATTTCTGAGTCGTTTTAGGCTCAGACAGGAGTATTTAATGCTTGCTAGCAAACCCACAATTTTGAGCCTTTGTATTTCAGCAACGCTCATTTCTGGCTGTCAATTTTCCGATCCTGCTCCGGCAACACCGCTTGACCCTGTCAACCTCCCCTACCTTGCTGATTGGCAACCTATCGCAAGCGCAGTAAAAGTTGATCCAGTTATTGAGGCGGAAGTGGCGCGTATTTTAGCCCTCATGACACTTGAAGAAAAAATTGGGCAAATGATTCAGCCGGATCTTCGAGGCGTGACCCCAGAAGAAGCGACAGAATACAAACTCGGTTCTATTCTCAACGGCGGTGGTGCCTTTCCAAATGAGAACAAATACGCCACGGCAAAAGAGTGGGCAGAAGAAGCCGATAAATTTTGGCTGGCCAACGAAAAAACGTTTGCCGAGCGTGGGTTTCGTATTCCCTTTATGTGGGCGACAGATGCGGTGCACGGACACAACAATGTCTTCCGCGCGACCGTCTTTCCTCACAACATTGGCCTAGGAGCTGCGCGTAACCCTGACCTTATTGAGCAAATTGGTCAAGCCACTGCACGCGAAGTGGCGGCAACGGGCCTTGACTGGACGTTTGCACCTACGGTTGCAACACCACGTGACTACCGTTGGGGTCGCACTTATGAAGGGTACTCGGAAGATCCTGAAGTTGTGTACCAATACGCCAGTCGTATGGTGCAAGGCATTCAAGGTGGTACTGAAGGTCTAAAAAGTGACACCCATGTTGTCTCTAACGTTAAACACTGGATTGGCGATGGTGGCACGCTAGGTGGGGTTGACCACGGCCAAAACCGATATACAGAAGAGTATCTACGAAATATACACGCAATGGGCTACGTTGCTGGTTTACAAGCTGGCGCGCAAGTGGTGATGTCTTCGTTTAACTCTTGGTGGAACCCAAACAACTACGATCCTATGGCTCAAGATCGTGATGATGCGAACAACCCAGCTCACCCTTACATGGATAATCAAAAAATCCATGGTTCTGAATACCTCATCACCGATGTACTTAAAGGGAAAATGGGCTTTGACGGCATCGTCGTCACCGACTGGAACGGCCAAGGCGAAATCAATGGCTGCACACCTGCAAACTGCGCCCAAGCCGTGATTGCAGGGAATGACGTGCTTATGATCACCGATCGTAAAGATTGGCAAGCGTTCTACCATAACACGATTGAGCAAGTGAAATCGGGCATCATTCCGATGGCACGCATCGATGACGCTGTGACGCGTATTCTTCGAGTCAAAATGCGAGCAAATCTATGGCAAAAGCCAATGCCATCACAACGTTCACTTGCGGGCAACGCAGACATTCTTAGTGCGCCAGAGCACGTCGCCATTGCACGTCAAGCGGTGTCTGAATCTATGGTGTTATTGAAAAATAACCAGCAAACACTGCCACTGAAACATGACCAAAAATATTTGGTTGTCGGTACAGCAGCCAATGACATCACCAAACAAACCGGTGGCTGGTCACTTTCTTGGCAGGGCGATGGCAACACAATAGATAAAGACTTCCCAAATGCCCAAACCTTATTGATGGCAATGAAACACGAAGTCGGCTCGAATAATGTCGTCACCGATATTGCTGCGACAACGCCACAAGAGTCAATTGCCGTGGTCGTCATGGGTGAAGATCCTTATGCCGAGATGTTTGGCGATATCGCGCGCACGCAAACACTAGAATATGCGTCATTAAAACCCGCTTACGCGCAAGATTTAGCCACAATCAAAGCGCTTAAAGAGCAGGGTTATACCGTTGTCACCGTCTTTTATTCTGGTCGCCCTCTTTATGTAAATGAAGAGATCAATCTCTCTGATGCGTTTGTCGCAGCATGGCTACCGGGAACGGAAGGTCTTGGAATGACGGACGTTCTGTTTGCGAAAAACGGCAGTGATTTTAAAGGCAAACTGAGTTATTCATGGGGCGCGAAGAAATGTTCTACCACGGTGAACCGTGTTGCACCGAACATTCCGAATTACCAGACTCCGATTGACGGCATTACAGGCCAACCTATCGAGCAAGATTTGCATGGTGAACATGCTCCGCTATTTCCTTACGGCTATGGGTTGAACTACGCGGGCAAAACAGATGTTGCTGCTCGTTATGCCGATCTAAATGATCTGCCGCTCGACCCACGTGACTATGGTTGTGGTATGGATGCCCCTGACTCTAATGTCGCGCAGTTCCCGTTAGAGATCTTCGGTAAAGAAGCGAAAGGCGAATTCGTTGCACGCATGGCAGGTATGGCAAACGAATGGAAGACGCATCCACTCACCAAAGGAGTCACAAGCATAGGCTCGGTTGTCACGACGGGTATCAACTATGACGGTATGCAGCAATCTGCGATTGAAGTAGAGTTCAAAGGCAAGCAAGGCCAATATACCGAGCTACCTTCAGGTCAGGTATATATGCAAACGCCAGATGAAAAAGGCGCAGACTACACGCAATACGTGAATGCAAACTCAACACTTGAGTTTGATGTTCGTATGCATACTGCCGCGCCGGAAAGCTTAAAACTGGTTGCGCACTGTGAATACCCTTGTGGTGGCCAGCTCAACATTGATAAGATCCTACCTGCACCATCCAATTCGTGGAGCACTATCAAGGTGCCACTAAGCTGCTTCGTTCAAGCGGGAATGTCATACCAAACCATGAGTACACCATTCCTGTTCTATTCAGACGACGCAGTGAAATTTGATTTAGGTAAAGTGCGCTTTGTGCCTAATACCAAAGGCCTGCCACAAGATGCGGTTCGCTGTGAAGACTTACTAAAATAGTCCGTTAAGTCACTACTTAACGTTGCAGCAAATGTTGTAGCGTTAAGTTGACTGCGTATCAAACCCTTTCTTACAGTGTGAAGAAAGGGTTTTTTATTTGCTTTTGCCGCCTGATGGCATAAACCCTTCCCACTTGTCTTGCAGCGCATCTTGTGACGACAAAAAGCATGACAACCATAAACCCCATTACAAAGTGTCTATGCTCAGAAGCTTTATTTATTTGCCGCCGACCTGCGTCCGCACGTTATTTGGATATACGTCGACAAGTCTTTTGGTAAATAGTCGTTTGGGTATAGAAAGGTAAAAAAAATCGCCCGAAGGCGATTTGGTCGATAATGGAATAACAATGAAAAAACGTTAGTACTACTCGCTCAAATCAGCCGAGTATTGGCACTATGGCGCAGGACGTCCTTGAACAAATTCCGCGTCAGGTGAAATGGTGGCACAGCCGTGACCGGTTTGTGGGTCTGCCGCGCACTCATAGACGCGCACAAAATCCACTAGCATGGTTTGTGGGAAAATATTAGGGTCAATGCCTTTTTCGTTGGTATTACCTGCCCATGAACCGCCTACGGCTAAGTTAAGCAAGATGTGGAAATCTTGATTAAATGGCGCGTCCGCTTGACCTGTCACCCATTGGCCATTTTCTTGATAATGACTATACCAACCGCTTGAACGCTGCGTAGCGTAGTGCACATCATCGGCATACCAACGAATTTCGTCTTTTTCCCATTCAACTGCGTAGGTATGGAAACCCTCTGCTGGGTTCACCCCATTGGGTAGATAGTATTCTGCGCCAGAACTGGTGTTGTTTGGCCACGCTGCGCCATAGTGAAGAGTGCCGTGAATGCGGCGCTCTGGTTGACCGGCCATTCCTGGAGTGTCGGTATCGTCAGAGGCTGCGCCTAGATTCACCGCTTCCATAATGTCAATTTCACCAGAGGCAGCCCAGCCACCGTAAACGTAATCGGTCGGTAGCATCCAGATCGCAGGCCAAGTGCCTTGACCTGATGGTAGCTTAGCGCGAATTTCAAATCGGCCGTAAGTCCAATCGCCGAGATTCATAGTACGTAGACGCGCCGATGTATAAGGCAAAGTGACCGTACCTGGGTTGCCATCTGGGTTATTCGGCCCGGTAAAGCTCTCTTGAATGGCCACAATATTGAGCATACCGTCTTGAACAAATGAGTTTTTCGCTCGGTCGGTATAGCACTGCTGCTCACCGTTACCGCCACCCCAACAGTTCTCTTCCCATCCCCACTTGGTGGTGTCAATTTCAGTGCCACTGAACTCGTCATTCCACACCATTACCCAGCCTTTTTCATTGGGTTTTGGCTCTTCTGGTGTGGGTTTGCTAGGGCTAGAATCTGAACCGCCACAGCCCATTAATATCGCGCTGCTGCAAAGCGCGGCAAGCGGCAATTTTGCAAATTTTGTATCTAACATCGTGTTACTCTGACCATTTTGAAAACGCTTTCATTTTGTCAAATTTACACTAATTTGATAGAAGAACAGTGCCAATTTGTGACGCTATAAGGCATTTTTATTGCTTCATGTCGCACCCTACGTTCTTGCTCATATACCCGCTCTATACCCAAACAACTTGAAGATGCAGGTAGGCGGCAAACGAGCAAAGCCTCTGAGCACTTCGTGAACATAGACTAACTATGTAATGAGGTTTGTGAGAGTCAGCCAACAACGCTGCAAATTCAAGTAGGACGGGGATAATTGAATTCCGACCCGCCAAAGGCGGTGGTTTAGGATGACAACAAAAAAGGCGCCTGAACTTCAGGCGCCTTGTCGTAACATCAATGTTTATTAATGGATTAATTTACTGGCTTCAGCGAAACATCGTCGAGATAAACTTCCTGACCTGCAGGACCAGCAATCAACATTTCAAGTGATAGTGATTCTACGCCCTCAGGCAAGGTCACTGGAATTTCAATCTTTTCCCAATCAGCAGAAATTGTTGGGTAATCTTTCCAAGTTGATACAGCTGGCGTACCTTCTGGCATTTCAGCGTGCACACCGGCTTTAAACACACCACCTGGGGTAAAGGCACCTTTCAAACGGAAGCTCAACATTAGCTTTTCACCGCCTACAAATTGGCCTTTAGCAAAACGCTCTTGCTTAATCACACCCGTTGAAAACTTCAGTGCGCCTTCAACAAATGATGCATCCACGCCATTAAACTGTAACCAGCCGTCTAGCTCTGATGAGAAGTCACCATTGGTAATAAGTTCGCTTACATCGCCCACAACATAAACTGTGCGCTTCGCGGTCGAGATATTGCCATGGCTGTCCTCGACAGAGTATGTAATTACATGGGTTCCTGGGACTGATGTGTCGAAATCATCGCCTACAACATCAACAGACGCCGTCAAATCACCATCGATGTTATCCATCGCTTCGTAACCAGGTTCAACGTATTGCTCACCCACTGCGATGCGCACAGTATCACCTTCTAGCGTTAGCTCTGGCGCAATCATCTCTGGCGTAACTGTGGTGACGCTAATATTATCAAGCGTCACTGGTGTTGCTGCGCCACCACCAATTGCAAAAATCACATGACCTGCATTGGCTGCCGCTTCTTTGGCGGTAAACTGCACTGAGTGACGCGTCATGTCAGTCGTGATAGCCACAGTGGTGTCATCCATAAACGGTGCGTACCATGGGTCCGTTGTAAGCAGCTCACCTACTTGCAATACGATATTGCGCGCTTCACCCACTTTTGCATCAAAGCTGACAACATAGGTTTCGCCCACTTCAAACTTCACGTTAGATTGAACTAAGCGTGGTTGCCATGAAGCACCCGGCTTGTAGTCAGAAATGACCAATTGACCATCAACAATCTCAGTCGTGCCTACACCCTCTTGAAGGACCCAAGTCTCACCAAGTTCTGCTTCAAAATCGCCATTGACAATGAGGTTCGTCACTTCGCCCGCTTCGTAAACGATAACCGTACGAGTTGCCGTGCCTACGTTACCTGCAGCATCCGTTGCGGTGTAAGTAATGGTGTAATTACCCACTGTATTGACATCAACTTGACCACTGATGGCGACTTTATTCGCCTCAATCGCACCATCAATATTGTCCTGCGCAGTAGCGCCTTGCTCTGTGTAAACGCCGCCTAATTGAACACGAACTGTGCTTGGGCCGACAAGTGTGACCACAGGCGGTGTTTCATCTTCTTCACCAACATCTGGCGCTGCTTCGATATTAACGATACGAGTTACCGGCTTGCCGTAGTTACCTGCGGTATCAACAGAGCTGTAAATGATTTGGTATTGACCATTCTTATCGCCGTCGACTTCACCTGTGTCGCCATAGGTGGTTTTCACCACAATCGCAGAAGCATCATCGACATTATCAACCACGGTGTAACCTGGGTCTTCAAAGGTATCAACCGCATCAGCGTAGTTAAGCTGAGTCATCACAGCGTCGCCTTTCAGTGTGAGCACTGGGCCTTCTGAGTCGCGGTACTCTGGGTAAATCGCAACGTTATCCAAGTTATAAACCGTTGATGCAGACGTTGGATAAACTTTGATAGCATCGATAGAAGCAAGTTCAGCGTTTGCCGCTTTCAGATCCGCGAGTTTCACGACATAGTGCTGCCATTCACCGCTCGCCGCTTTGGTCAAGTCAATGCTAGCCACCGCATTTTCGCCCGCACCATTCTTACCTTCAGCGACAAACTTCCAGCTCACGTCAGCAATGGTTGCAACGCCATTTACCGCGCCAACGGAACGCAAATCGAACTCAAGTGTTGATGCTTCAGCAAATGAATCAATGGCTAATTCTTCAAGCTTAAAGCCCGCAACCAGTCCAACCTCTGCAACTGTGGTAAATTGAACCACCTGACGATTTTCGGTTGATTTCACTGCGGTGTCTGAAGTGATGATCGGAGTTGATGCACCAGTAGGAACCACAAATTCTGGTGTTTCCGCGCCGCTAAATAGCGCTGTCGTTGGGTCGATATGGAAGCCTTTGTCAGCAACATACCCTTCCACTTGTGGATTTGGGTTTTCAGAGCCACCTTTATTATCGTCATCGTCATTACAGCCAGTCATGGCAAGTGCTAATGCTGCCATCAACGTCGCGTTAGCGAGTTTAAATTTGCGATTATTAAACTGCATAAACTCATTCCTTCTCGTTTTGTATTCACGTTACAGCGCTTTTATGTTCGTCAATTACGAACTCATAGGAAGCGCTTTCTTTTGAGTTATGTTCTGCTTATCGACCGCAGTGCGCAATGGGCGAATGAGGATAGTTAAGCCGCAATCACGTTTCTTTCAGCACCAATGCTGAATTTAGTGATCTCCCGTCTCAAAATTGGTGCTGTTCATCAGCGCTAACTTTAACGTTTTATTTAAAGCGCTTTCAAAAAATATGCGAGTGGCTTCAAAGTATCGCTATTGTTTCAAAAGCAATACGATATGGATAATTCTTTCCTGATGATAATTCGAAGAAATTTTTCGCTCAATCCACCACCATTCACTGCGTAAAAAAGCTGCCTAGATCACAAAAAAACGTTACAATCCTCGCGCAATTTCACTCCATTTTTAACCGCCTCGTGAATTATCACGCGGCAATTTTTGCTGTTTTAAAGGTCAATCTTCTATGTCTGAAAAGCAAAATATTCATCGCAGAATGACAATCACGGCGTTAGCTTGGCCGATTTTGATTGAAATTTTGCTGCGTACCGCGCTCGGCACAAGCGATGTGTTCATGCTCAGTAGTTTTTCCGATAAAGCGGTTTCAGCAGTGGGTGTGATCACTCAAATCACCTTTTTCCTGATCATAATTTCAAGCTTTATCAGCAGCGGTACGGGCATTCTGATTGCGCAGTATAACGGCGCTGAACGCCATAAAGAGTCGATTGACGTTGGCGTTGCCAGTATTGCGCTGTCAATTGTCGTCGGCCTGTGTCTTAGTATTATTGCGGTGTTAGGGGCGCTTTATCTTCTGCCTTATTACGGCCTTGAAAGCCAAGTTGAGGGGTACGCGCGCGAGTATTTAGTCATCGCAGGTGCCATGACGTTCAACGTGACCATTGGTATCGTTCTAACCACGATTTTGCGCAGCTATGGTCACTCTCGCTCACCGATGCTGGTCAACCTTATCAGTGGCGTGATCAACATTCTTGGTAACTACATTGCGCTCTATCAACCGTTTGGGATCCCGGTATTTGGCGTAACCGGCGTTGCGGTTGCAACCGTGGTCAGCCAGTTAATCGGCACTCTATTGCTGATCATTATTGTCAAACGCAGCAGCATAGAGCTGCCGTTACGTAATATGAAAACGGTTCCTAAATCAGTCTATAGCAAAATACTCAAGATCGGCGGCATGAATGCAGGAGAAATGTTGTCGTATAATTTGGCACAGATCTATATCGTTTACTTCATTGTTCAAATGGGAACATCCGCCCTAGCCGCTTTTACCTATGCGCAAAACATTGGTCGTTTCTCATTTGCGTTTGCACTGGCGATTGGTCAAGCGGCGCAAATTCAAACTGGCTATTACATTGGTCGAGGATGGGTAGATTCAATTCTCAAGCGCGTGCAAATCTACTACGCGGTAGGTTTTGTTGCGTCAACTCTTATCACAACCCTGATTTACCTATGCCGCGAACCAATACTGGACGCTTTTACCCAGCAACCGGAAATTCTGAGCTTAACGGCGAGCTTACTGCTTGGGGCTATTTTGCTTGAAGCGGGACGTGTATTTAACTTGGTGTTTATTTCCGCGCTAAAAGGCGCGGGAGATGTGAAATTCCCAGTCCAAATTGGTATTTTGAGCATGTGGGGCCTCGGGGTGGCGTTTTCTTACCTTTGGGGAATTCACTGGGGTTACGGCGTTTTTGGCGTTTGGATGGCGTTTGCGCTTGATGAATGGGTCCGTGGCATCATCATGGCGTGCCGTTGGCGTTCTAAAGCGTGGACCAAATTTAAGTTTTAGTACTTTTCGATACCCAAACAACTTGAGAACCAGGTAGGCAACCAGCGAACAAAGCCTCTGAACACTTTGTGAACACTTCGTGAACATAGATAGACTATCTGATGAGGTGTGTGAGTGCTCGTCAAAACCCCTGCAACTTCAAGTAGGACGGGTATATACCCAAGTGACCTCAAGATGCAGGATTCAGAGCCAGCTCACTGAGCTGAGAGCAAGGCAAGCAACGCAGCGAAATAGCGAGTCTATTTTCAAGTTGTTTAACGCCGCTATCAGTTCAGTGATTGGCTCCCAAAGGGCGAGCTGTCTTGGCTCATCAGCTTTGTTGACGATTTTCGATTGAGAACCACTCAATCTTCAAATCCTCGCCTCACTGACAAACCAAGTCATTCTCGCTGAACCTCGCATCTTGAGGTTACTTGGGTATACACCCATTTGGGGATGACAATAAAAAAGCTAAGGCCCTTTACGAACCTTAGCTTTTTGTTTATTTCAGTTATTGATTAAGCAAGCTTACCGCGGCGCTTTTCCAATTCTGCACGCACTTCGTGGGCGCGAGCTTCGGTAAAGTCATATTTGCACATCACCCAAATCGCGAGTAACGCGGTCACAACAGGTACAGCAATATCGCCTATACGCATAAGGTTCATGATTTCAACCGCTTCTGGCATGTTGAGCAGCTGTTCTCCTGCTTGCAAGCCACTGCGCAACTCTTCCAAGCGGCTGTAACCAATCGCACTCAAGATATAACCGGATAACAACGCAGCAATTGCGGTTCCTAGTTTGACGAACCACCAATACACCGCGCCAAAGATCCCTTCACGGCGCTCACCTGTGTTCAGTTCATCCAGATCGCACACGTCCGCTGTCATCGACATCATGATAGTAAACAGGCCGCCGATACCAAATGTCATCAATGGCAACGACACAAACATCATCCAACGCGTCTCTTCGTTCAATGCCTGCTCAAATGCCCACCAGCGCATAACGTAGCCTACAATCGAGATCAACGTTGCCACAATAAATGCGTTTTTCTTATCCATTTTTTGCGACAGCTTGGTGATGAATGGGATCACAAGCAAACAGGTACAAAGCGAACTGATAGTACCAAACCACGCCGGCCACGTACCTGCCGCGCCTTGATCGCCATTAAATACGTAGAAAACGATAATGAAGAATGAGAATTGCGCTACAGTCTGAAAGCCGTTAAACACCAAAAATGTTGCACTGCAAAGCTGAACGAAAGGCAGACATTTGAATGTTTGCCAAATACCAGTGAAGAACTTAACCATGGTATCGCGAAGAGACGATAGTGACAGCGCTTCAGCGGCGCGCGCAGGCAATACGCGCTCTTTACAGAACAGCGCAGGGATCACACCAAGAACCAAACAGAATAGGCCGACCCAGATCGCCATTTCTCGTGCGCCTTCGGCCGCAGAGCTGAACAAGCTAGGATCGTAAATCACTACCCAGAACCAAGGCGCAATCACCCAAGCAAGTTGGCCAATCCACTGAGAGACCGCCATGATGCGTGTACGCTCATGGAAATCTGGGCTCATTTCGTAGCCTAAAGCAATCAGAGGGGTCGCAAAAATCGTATAACCCAAGTAGAACAGCAGTGATAACACCAAGAAATAGACGAAGTTATAACTCTCACCGTTTTCTGGGTAAAGTTGCCACATCAGCATGAATGCGGCACCTGTGATCACAGCGCCAGCAAAAATAAACGGGCGACGACGTCCAAATCGAGTACGTGAGTTATCGGAAATGTAGCCCATTAATGGATCGGTGATGGCATCAAAGATACGTGGCACCGCACCCAAAATACCCACCAGCAGTGGATCCATACCAAGGCCCATTACGAGCACAACCATAAAGACACCAAGCGCCGCTGAGAATAGCTGGTTGGCTAGTGAGCCGACACCGAACGCGATTTTTTGCAGCAGTGGCACTTTATCTTCTTGCGCGGTGGCGTAATGCACGACCTCGTCTCTTGCGACAGCGTCAGCTGTTTTTATTGCATCACTCATTATATTACCTTTCATCCCTATATCGCCGCATCTTATGCAATATCCCACCCTGACTTAACGAGGTTTGGGCTGCGCAAAAGAGCGGCATTTTTGTTATGAATGACCGAGTGTGATAAGTGATACTCATCACTTACGCACCCTTCGTTGTCATTTGATATGCACTTGGAAAACGTACTTTAAAATTTAACTTGGCCCTATTTAACTCGTGTAAATAGGGCCAGGTTGGGAATTAGAAAATCACGCGCAGCTCAGCAACATCACCACGACGCAACGCTTGCGCGTCTTCGCCAATGACGCTGTTAACCACCTTACGTTCACCATTAGCGAACGTAAGCTCGTATTCGCTAACATTAAACGCATCAAACGTGTTGACTCGCGCTGAGTTAACGTACGTGACTTTCGTTGAACCGAGGAAGCAGAACGATACTTCATTATTTGCATCGAAAAACTCGGCAGGTAATGCAGGTTGCAGATTCAACGTGAGCGCGTCATTTTGCATGATAAATGGCTTATCACCAAACATCATTAGCGTCCACATGTGCAACATTTCAACCGTTGAACCCGACAAACGTGCGACAAAACCTTGACCATGTACCATAGGATCTGGGTTACAGGTTGGCGCAATAAACGAAGAGTTCTCAAGAATACTGCGTCCGTACACTTCTGGATCCATGAAGCACACAAGGTTGGTTTGAATTTCGTTAAAGAACTCTTGATGCATGCCCGATTTGAGCAAACCAAGCAAGAACTTGTAGTTCATGTGCAAGAAGTTAGATTCACGCTCAAGCCACCCTTTGGTAAAGGCACGAGCTCGGCCAATTTCGAGGCTCATTTCATTCAAGCATTCACTGGTCTTAAACTGCCCTAGCTGCTGATCGTAGATCTCAGTCGCTTTAATTTTGCCGTACGCGGCGCGGTTAGCTTCCATGTCCGTTGAGATTTTTAACATGCGTGCAGGCGCTTCAAGGAAACGTGGCAATACATGCAGCTTAAAGGCTTCAACTTTGGTCAGTGGCAGGCCGTAATGGCCAATCTTCGCAGCGCCGTCTTCCATAATAGGTTGGTGCTGAGTCGCTTCAAAGTACAAGAACGTAGGCAGCACGCCATCACACAGCGCCTGTGCTTTTTCAAGGCCCTGTTCAAGCTTGGCCGCCATTTTACCCAGTAGCGCCGTGACATCAGACACATTAACGTGCTCATCGTTAGACACTACAGTAAAGCGCACGGCGTCACGGTATGATTCACGCAAGCTTGATACCGCATCCCAGTAGGCAAAGCCGCTCGTTTCACTGTTCAGTACCGCATCGACCTTGGCAACATACTCGGTAAACTCAGCAGGTAGGCGCATCGCACCTTGAGCCTGCGCCTCTTGCTGCAAGAACGTAACCAAACGCAGCAATTCAACACTTTCTGAAACACCCGAGCCAAAAAGACCAGGTAAGCCATTCATTGCATCATTCCAACCCGGCTTATCTGACTCCATCTCGATACCGATGCCTTCAGGATCCAAGGTGGTGAACTTGTTAAAGGCCAGAGTAAACAATTTACTAAACAGGTTGGTTTTGAGCACGTCACCGTGTGAATCAACCGCCCAGTTTGACCCTTTCACATCCATACCGAGACGCTTGATCTTTTCGTCATCGTTATGCATGAGTGAACCATAGCGACGCACTTCGCCTGATTTGGTAATAACCGTTTTTTCATCGCGTGGCAGTACAGTGACCGGAGAGGAGTAATACTTGTAGTCGTGATTATCAAACAGTAATGCTTGTTTGGTATCTGGATTCACCGCTAAATGCGCTTCCACCAAATCCAAAATATATGTCCAGTGGTCAACCCAGAAGCCTTCGCCAAAGCTTGCTTCAATATTTTGATCCGCGTGTTTTAGCAGGTTCGCAAGCAATGTCATGTCATCGAAATTTGACGTGATAGCTTGGTTTGCCATGGTGTTAATGATGACGCCTGGGGTAAATTTACCTGCAAGCACATCGCGCATCACGTCGTGGCCATTGACAAAGTTCGCTTCAACCAAGGCGTGAATGTCGGTTCCTTTCACCAATTCAAACGTCGAACCATTCACACCGAGTGGGTTGTAACCATCAAGTTGAATCAAAGAGGCAAATAGAAGAACGTTAAAGTCACCCACTTTCGGATTAAACAGCGAATCTACGCGGCGGTTTTGACACACATCACGAAAGTTACCGTTACCTTGCGAGAAGTATTCCGGTGCAACGTTGAAGAAGTTGTAGTCTCGCTCCAGATCGCCGTGTTTGCGAGAGAAAACATGGTAAACGTGATTCTTTTCTTCCGATTCAAACACCAGCGGATAGCCGCCGCGAAGAATGTTATCGAGATAGTTTTGTTTGATGTATTCATCAAACAGTGGGTTGGCGGTTTGACATGCTACGTCTTTAACAAGTTCATTAATGACCGTTTCAGACTCACGCTCTTTTTCATCAAAGTAGGCACTTGACACCATGGTTGCCACTTTCGCGTTGAGAAGATCCACGTCATGAGCATGGCCAATAATGGTGCGCAATGTGAAGGTTTCATTCGCGCCCAAGGTTAAATCCACTGGGGTAAAGCCGACAGGGATTTTATTCGCAGTCACCTGCTCTCGCTGTGCCAATTCCGCAAGCGAGTAGCGTGCAAACGAAACCGGGGTGGTCATTGAATTGTCGTGACCAAACACCAGCTCGCCATCCACAATTGGCGTGATCAAACGTTCATTAGCAAACGATAAGTAAAAGTTGCCTTTATCTAACGTGCCGACTTCTGCACTATCTGATGTGGTGGAACGCATTTTGAAAAACGGCACTTGGTTTTCCATGTTAAACACGTCCATCCAACTGCGTAGCAAGTTCGACATTTCTTTAAACAACGCATTTGGTGTACCAAACGGTAAAATTTGAGAAATACCATCAAGCAGCTCAAACGAACGTGGCGCGCCCGATAAATCGGTAATTTCAACTTTGCGCATAATCGCAGCTAGGTTGTCGTTAGGCAGACCAAAATAGGTCACTTGAACCATCAAACCAAGACGACGGTTTTCTTCAGTAATTTTGAATTGGCCACGTTTGATGTGCATTTTACGCGTGGTATTTTCGCAGCGTTCTGAGCCAAAAAACTCGTAAACCTGACCATCCATTTTTGCAAACGTGCGAAAACCCACACGACTCACATTTTGATAAGCCGTGACTGCCGGAGAAAACTCTAGAATCGGATTATCTTTATTTTCCACACCAAATGAGCATAGCCCTTGGCCTCGGTTAACATAAAACGCCCACAAAGGAATGCCCTTCTTGCCGGCAAGTCCAGGCAAGAACGATGAGAACGTCTTTTTAAGATCATAATCATTGATTACGAACTCTTCATTTTCTAGGTAGTATTCTTTGGTCATAATAATTCGATTTCTAATGTTGGCTTCCCCAGACTAAAGTGGCATAACGCCACAATGTTCAGGTCGCACATTGGGTGAACGTCGGTGTTCAATCACGCAAGTTTGTAAGCGCTTTCAATTTTATGAAAGCGCTTACTTTTAAGTAAGGAACTTACCCCTCTTCCCTATAGAAAGTCTATGAAAAAATAAACTCAAGAAAGAAAATGTGAAGTAAAACGTGCCACTTCCCCTTCGACCCTACAAAACCATTGGGAACGAGTAACCTATTTTTAACGCACAGAATATCGTTTTTGGGCGAAAAAAGCGTCGCGACGTCAACAAGAAGGTGATGAAATCCGCCGTGGGTATAACAATTGATACGTAAGCGAAATTTATCATCAAATCACGGCATCTCGCTTTGGGTAATTGGGCAAACATAACTATGCTTTCAATCAAATATACCCAAACCGATTGAAAATACGGTTTAGCGATTATTGCGTAGATCTAGTGAGCAACCCATTAACATAGGCAAACCATGTGATGAGGTTTTCGGGCTACCCCTATGTCGTTGATAGACCGATTGTTGATGAACAGGTTGCTACCAAAAAGCTTGTGAACCAAAAACGCTGCCGCTTCAAATGGACTGGGTATCACCGTGACTTTATTAACCGAGAGGCCTGCTATCTATGTCATCTTCTTCGTTACTGTTTGACTTGCCCGATCACTTCAACTCTCCTGCGAGTGCCGCGAAAGACAGCTCTGGCAATGTCTATTTTTCTTCGCCTAACCTGCACAATGATTTGGTAGAACAAAGCGGAGGACGAGCATCACTTCCCACTATTGGGATGATCACCCCTGACAATAAATTGTCAGTTTGGTATCAGTTCAAAGAGTCGGACGCGCTTCCGGCTTCTGGACTCTCAGCCCCTATGGGGATCGCCTTTGGCCCTGACGGCCATTTATATGTCGCCGATTTACAACTTTGGTTTCCGCATGGTGAGGGCGAGTCCAGAATATTACGTATTCGAGTTGAAGGCGGGCAGGCTAAAGGGTGTGAAGTGGTCGCTAGCGGGTTTATGTTTCCTAATGGTATTATCTGGAAAGGTGATGATCTCTATATCACCGACACCAATGTGTTCACCGATGCCGGCAACTACAGTATTAGTGCCCTTTACCGCGTCAACCTTAGCGAGTTGGATGCGCACAACCCACTACGCATACCACGCTATACCGATGGAAAAACCCTCGATCCGCACATGTTTGAGCGTTATGTGTCTAACGGTCATCTCGGCTTTGGCGCCAATGGCGTCGCCATAGATGATGATGGGCATTTCTACGTGGGGATTATGGACGACGGCACGGTGATGAAAACCTACGTTGATGAAAACGGCGATAAACTGCATTCACGGGTTTTCGCTCAGGGGCTCGTTGGGCCAGATGGCATGGTGTGGGATTCAACACGCCAGCAAATTTTCATTGCCGATTTGTTTGCAAACGCCGTGTTTGCGATTGACAGTGATGGTCGTGTTGATGTCTTAGCTCAAAATGAGAATACCGATGGTGCCAAAGGAGAACTTGATGCGCCTTCCGAAGTTATCGTGCGCGGTGACGAACTGATCGTATTCAACTTTGATGCGGTGTTTGATTTTCCTGAGATGGTGAATAAATCCAGTGAGCCTCCTTATACACTTTCCGTGATCAAACTGCCACATATTGACCCCGCACCGACGACAGGCGACGCAGCATCGTAACGCTAATGCTTTAAGACGGCAAATAAAAAGGCAGTCATAGTGAGTGACTGCCTTAGAGATTGAAACGGATGAACCGTTATGCGCGCTTATAAATGACTTTATTGCTCGCAACTTGCTCTCTCACTACCAGATTTTCTTCTAGTAGTTTTTTCAACGCACCTGTTGCCCACGACGCAGCTTTAGCATCGTCTTGCCCTGCCGCTAGACCAATGCCTTTGGGGTTAATACCTTCCGCATTCGCTGCAACGATGTCTAGAACTTGCTGCTGTTTTGGCGTAAGAGTAACGCCAACCGGGTTGGCTGCGATTTCTGTTGCCAACTGAGTGTGTTCGACTGCAACCGTCTCTACCTTACGAACCTCTGCCGCAAGTTTTTTAGTAACAGGCTTAACCGCGTTGTTCGCAACCAATGAGGCGACCGTTGCTTTGATTCGCTTTTGCAATTTCAACTGCACTTTGCGCTTATGAGCAAGTCTCATTCCGTATATCTCCAGTTCACTGCTTATTCAACAGGGGATGAAATTTTGAAGCGCGTTTATACCAAAATTTACGTTCAATTTGTAGGGTTTCGCGATTTTTGCTGTGGAAAAATGAGTCCTCATAGACCAAAGTGGAATAATGCCGCTAAAATTTTGCTCTGCGCAACACGTCGATAGGAACTTACAAGTTTTGTGCAGTATCAGTCTCTTTAGCTGACTTAATGGAGTGATCATCACCCGACACAAACAAGTACAAATAGTTATGGCCCATCGCGATGGATGCTTACCTTCATGCCGACACTACAGCTACAAAATCACCGTTTCCGCTACAGCTCTTCACTGAGCCGGGTTGTCACCCTTGCTGCAACCTTAGGTCTGGTTCTCCTCATTGTTTACGCACCTAGCTGGCAACATGTGATTTTAACACTCGCACTCGCAGGTTCAGCATTGGGTTTTGCTATTGTGCTGATCGAGAAAAGCCGTGTCCGTTATACGCTGACCGACAGCCACTTTCAGCAACATCTAGCAAAAGGAGGATGGGTGGTAAAATGGAATAATATTGAACGAATTGGGCTTTGCACTCATGAAAAAGATGGATGGCATCAACCACTGCCTTGGATAGGTATCAAGCTCAAACGATACGAGCCTGTTTTAGAAGCCATTTGTCCGAGGATCATCAGCGATATGTTGCTCGGGCAACGAGCGCTGCTCTACCTTGGCGCGCAGCAATCTAGCATGGTAGCGCGTTTTGAAGATCTGGTATTAGATACGTCGCCAGTCAAAAAATCAAACGGGGGTTACTACACTGGATTGGTCGCAATGCTTGCAAACCGAATGCGCCACCAGCGCCAATTTCATGACTTCGACTTATTTATTTCAGCTCAAGATCTGGACCGCGACGCCGAGGATTTTATTGGACTGACTCGGCGTTATTTAGCAGCAGCAGAACCTTCAATTAAGAGCGAGGATTCATAGAACGCTCGCTTTTAATAAAGGATTAGTACAGCGGCATTTCATCTGCGACAAAAGGATTCGTACGTCGCTCGTGACCAAATGTCGATGACGGGCCATGTCCCGGAACAAACACCACTTCATTGCCTAATGGCCACAGTTTATTTTTGATTGACGCGATGAGCGTATTGAAATCACCACGTGGAAAATCAGTACGACCAATTGCGCCATGAAACAAAACGTCGCCAACAAAAGCCAATCGCTCACTTGGGCTAAACAGTACAACATGCCCAGGAGTGTGACCCGGTGTATGAATGACGTTGAGCTGCTCATCACCAAAGCGAATCACATCGCCTTCATCAAGCCACTGCGCGGGCTCAAATGCTTTTGTCAGCGGGAAACCAAACATTTGACTTTGATTTTCAAGCCCTTGTAGCCAAAAGTTATCGTCTTTATGTGGGCCAATGATCGGCGTATTGCCCAGCGCCTCAGCCAAGGTTTCACTGCCACCGACATGGTCTAAATGACCGTGTGTGAGCACAAGCGATTCCACCTGAACACCCAGCTCACCGATAATTTGTGCCAATTTCGCGACATCACCACCTGGGTCAATGACGACACCCTTCATGGTTTGATCACACCATACAATGGAACAATTTTGAGCAAATGTTGTTACCGGAACAACTTGATATTTCAGTGCCATAGCACGCCCTCAAGCAAATAAAACTGCGCGAGACTATGACACTCTCATCGCGGAAATACAAGTTTATGACCAAGAACGCACATGACCGGTATCGATATGAACAAAGTCACTGCTCGGATAGTAGCCTACCCCGCCCGCCTTCAAGCTCAAGGCCGCTTCGCGCACTTTGGCTAACTTGACACCTTCAATACGAAAATCAATGGCTTGCCCAGTCATGTGAAAGCTTTTTTTCGCAACCCCGGACGAATTGGCGCGCAGCGCATTGTTGGTAGCGGGTGAACGATATCCGGAAATGATCATGATACGCCCTTTGCTATCAAGACGATTTTGGATTTCAACTAACTGATCAAACAAGCGTTTATCCATCGCATAGGTCTCGTTACGACGAAAATCGCGGCAATGATGATTTAAGCGATCTAACTCTTTTTGAACATAGTTACTGCCATCAAAGTAACACGTTTCTAATTTTTCACCTGTATGAATATTGCCCAATAGTAAAGTACGCGACACGCCTTTGAGGGCATCGGATGAAGTGCCTGCCCAAGTAGGAAGGGCGGCTAATGCCACTCCTGCACCAGCGAACTGCAAAAAACGACGGCGAGATAAATCTAATGGCATTTGGGTACGACTCACAACTTTATAAAATAACGCTGCGCACATTACCCAAAGAACAAAAAACCGTCAAATCACTTTGACGGTCATTTTTGTGCCATAAGGTGGTTATCTATTGCTTACTATTTGAACAGCAAACAGTTTCTGCCTTTTGTAAATTTTTGTATAAATTTTACCCTTTTCGATCCAGATCGCGGTCGTAACGGTAAATATCATCACGATACTGAACCACATCGCCTTCAAACCACACTGTTTGATAGATGATATGAACCGGGACCTGCCGCTTTAGAGGTATCGATTGATTGGCACGTCTTCGTTGAGATTTTTCAAAAAATTTGTCTTCAAGCCCCTGTATTTCCATGATTTTCGTTGCGAGTTGATCAGCATGCTCAACCCTTACACAACCCGAGCTATACGCTCTGCGGTCATGACTAAACAGCTCTTTACTTGGTGTGTCATGCAAAAAGATAGCGCGAGCGTTAGGAATATTAAACTTATACAAGCCTAACGCATTGCCCGCTCCGGATTTCTGCCGCATTTTATAAGGGAAACGACGCGGATTAACGTTTGCCCAGTCAATTCTGCGTGGATCAATCGCATTACGCGAACGCCAACTCGGCAAAATATCAATGCGCTGCTTAGATAGGAAGTTGGGGTTACGCTTTACTTTGGGTAGAATGTCTTCGACCATAATTTTACGCGGCACATTCCACGTTGGATTGAGGATCACCGACTCTAATTGCCCTACCATAATCGGCGTTTTGCGCGCTTTTTTGCCCACAATCACATTAGATTCAAAAACCTTTTCACCATTTACCCAGTAACGTACCTCATAACTGGGCACGTTCACCATGATGATCCAATCACGCTCTTGCGGCCACAAACGTGATCGCTCCGCGTTCAGCGCTAGAATTCGTAAACGTTCTGCTGGTGTGGTATTCAGCCAGCGTAATGTATTTGGGCCTATAATGCCGTCCACCTTGAGCCCATGCATTTTTTGGAACGACTTTATCGCGTCAACCAAACCGCGATCAAAATAGATCTCATGGGCTTCTAGCGACGCGCCTTCATCAAAAGCCGAGTCGTATTGATCACTGGCTGCACGAGCGTCAAAATAGGTTTCATCCATCGGCAAATTCGTGTCAGAGGGCGTTATCCCCACCAAAGCCAAACGCGCCAAAAGCGCCGCTCGGTTTACGAGTCTGTCCCCTTCTCGAAGTAAGCCTTGTTGAACGTAGGGTGCCACATTTTGTTTGCTTTGCTCAATTAAAGTCTGATGTGCTTGTTGAAAGGCAACATGCTTTTGCAGTGGCGAACGAAATTGAGCGACATAATCAGCAAGCTCACCTCGCAGCGCATGGAGTTGAAGCTCAGTGACGATTCGCTCACTTGGCGGCGCAATATGACTCATTGGATCGACCGCCGCGCTTTTTCGAGTAAATAGCCACTGCTCACCGTGCTCAGGCAACTGGGCCAAATACGCCGTATAAACAAGAAATATATCAGTTGCCCAAACATCATGCTCTACCCAACGTTGTTCCTGTTCAAATTGGGTTAACTGCTCGATATAACGGTCAAATAAAGGACTAATATTGGCTTTTTGTAAAAGGCGAACCTGCTCTTTCAGTTGCTTTAGAGCCTCATCATTTTGCCACAATAATTGTTGATTCGTTTGCTGGTAGATTCGACTGACATCTTTTGGAAATTGAACGTAGAGTCGGCTTCCAGCCTGAGTCTCCAACCAATGCATGGGGGAGTTTGGAACCACTGAGGACTCAACCGTGCGATGTTGAGACAGGCCGTCATGAGGCTCTGCCTCATTGGCACTTAATGACAAAGAGTGGCAACCCAAGGCAAGGACAAATAGCATGGTGATGCGATTTTTCATGACGAGCTCCTCTGTGACCAAATAAACACGCTCAGCAAGGGGATTGCACAACACGCACAACAACCTTCGCGGCATAAGCCAAAACCGTTGCATATTGGTATGCAAGGTTGAGCTGGCACAGATTGAGTTCCATCGAAGCATATGACCCTACCTTGGGGCTAATCGACACCAACCTACTCACGTCTTGAAACGATGTGTTTCAAAACTAAGTATGGCAAACCTCATTTGGAACTAAGGACTAATTTTTATTTTCTTAAAATCGGTTCATCTGCCTCAAATCCGCTGACTTCGTCATCTCATCATCTCTTAACCACGGACCTTAAATGAAAAAAGCGCAGTCAGGGACTGCGCTTTTAAATCAATTTCTTGCCTATATTTTTAGCTGATGGCCATGCGATACTTTCGCTTTTAAGTAGTTTTCATTGCCATCTTTAATGTGGGCCGCCGTGTTAACCACTTCGGCTATCTCAATGCCATGTTCGCGCAATTCATTAATTTTTTTCGGGTTATTCGTTACCAGACGTATTGCGCTAACGCCAAGTGCTTTAAGCATTTGCGCCGCTTCGGTGAAATCACGTAAGTCATCACCAAAACCAAGGTGGTTATTGGCTTCATACGTATTCATGCCCTGGCTCTGTAATTTGTACGCATCAATTTTATTATAGAGACCGATACCCCGCCCTTCTTGACGTAAGTAAAGTATGATACCACCGGTTTCCGCCATCAAATTGATGGTCTCTTCAAGCTGTTCGCCACAATCGCAGCGTGAGGAATGAAACACATCGCCAGTTAAGCACTCTGAATGCATGCGCACTAATGGCACGCTTTGGGTGACATCGGCTTGCTTAAAAATGACCGCAATGTGCTCTTTGTCTGTTTTGAGGCCATGAAACGAGAGAATTTCCGCGTCAATGTTGCTTTTGAGACCCACTTTCAGAGCCACTCTGCCTCGTACTTCTGCCATATCGTCACTCACTTTATGTTCTCTATCCTGGCTGCGTATTGCCGTTTTCGTACCCTTGAAGCCGTCTGGCTGCAACGCCAAGTTGCTAGGTATATACCTCAAGTGTAAAAACCGCTTCTTAGATAATTACTGACAAAAACCGCATCCAGATCAATTTATCCATGGCAATATAATCACTTGTTAGCCTTATCGCAACAAAAAACCCTCGCAATAATGCGAGGGTTTTAAGCAATAAACTATTTAGCAGTTGGCAATAGGTTTAGTATAGTGGCTAACGCGCAAATTCATGGGTATGGTTTCTTTTCCAAACTACCAAAGCAATCCATGCGTGCTCGAGTTCACGTAGCTCTTCTTGAGTCAAAATCGCCAGAGAAGAACGCGTCGAGGTCGAAGCTCCGCCCTGCGACGTACGAAGGTGGGCATGAAAATCCTGCTTTAAATCCATTATTGCTTTATCCACTGCACAATCCTTCTAAATAAACTCTTCCAATAAAAATGGACTCAACTGCTTAATTAATAAACCGATCATAACACGATGATGATTAATTAAACAACTTATTGTTTTGAATTAATAGATTAAAATCAAATTTCACTTTTTGATCTTTTATATTTAAAAAGGATCATTTTATTGGTTCAAAATATATTTATGATCATTATATTTGCACAAAAAAATAGCCGAGCATTGGCTCGGCTATTCGTTCTTATTTAAAATAAGGTTTATTCATCGTTAGCGTCTGTAGCAGTATCATCAGCCGCCGAACGCTCGGCCTCTGGTGCATCAGCACCTTCCGCGTCAATGGCTTCGGTCGCTATTTCTAGCTCTTCAACTTCTTCAATACGCTGCAATCCAACCACTTTTTCAGTGTCAGAGGTGCGGATCAATCGAACGCCTTGAGTATTACGACCTACTTGGCTCACTTCAGCTACGCGTGTGCGCACCAATGTACCAGCATTCGTGATCATCATCATCTCATCGGCCTCTTCCACTTGCACCGCACCCACAACAGGTCCGTTACGCTCAGAAACCTTGATAGAAACAACGCCCTGAGTACCACGACCTTTGGTTGGATACTCAGCCAGTTTAGTACGCTTACCATAGCCGTTTTCGGTTGTGGTAAGGACATCACCCTCGCTGCTCGGTACGATCAATGATACGACTTGATCGCCTTCGGCCAATTTCATGCCGCGAACACCAGAAGCGGTACGGCCCATTGGACGGACACCTTTGAATTTGATCTCAGGTTGACCGTTTTCGTCTAACACTGGATTGCCGTTTTCATCAAGAACAGCCGTTTCTTCCGCTTCTTTAAAGCGAACGACTTTACCAAACTTGGAGAACAGCATGATTTCGCTGTCACCATTGGTAATATCAACGCCAATCAAAGAGTCTTCTTCTCGCAGGTTCACCGCGATCAAACCATTTGAACGTACATTCGCAAATTGATTTAACGGCGTTTTCTTAACGGTACCATCACCGGTTGCCATAAAGATAAACTTATCTGCAGAGAACTCATCAACAGGCAGGATCGCGGTAATGCGCTCACCATCTTCTAACGGAAGAATGTTAATGATTGGTTTACCACGTGCCGTGCGACTTGCCAAAGGCAATTGATACACTTTCAAGCGGTAAGTCTTACCACGAGTTGAGAAACACAGAATGTTGTCATGCGTGTTCGCGACCAATAGACGTTCGATGTAATCTTCATCTTTCATCTTAGTGGCGCTCTTACCTTTACCACCACGGCGCTGAGCTTCATAGTCGCTGAGCACTTGATATTTCACATAGCCTTCGTGCGACAAGGTAACAACAACGTCTTCACGTGCGATCAGCTCTTCAAGATCAATGTCGTGACTTGCGGTAGTAATTTCAGTACGACGAGCATCACTAAAGCCATCGCGCACCGCAACTAGCTCTTCACGGATCACTTCCATCAAGCGTTCAGTACTGGCAAGAATGTGCATCAACTCTGCAATTTCATCGAGCAGTGCTTTGTACTCATCGAGGATCTTCTCATGCTCTAAACCGGTGAGTTTATGCAGACGCAAATCCAAAATCGCCTGAGCTTGTTGTTCAGTCAGGAAGTATTGCCCATCACGAATGCCGTACTGAGCTTCGAGCCAATCCGGACGCGCCGCATCAGTGCCAGTACGCTCAAGCATTGCTGCTACATCACCCAATTCCCAGCCACGAGCAACAAGGCCCGCTTTCGCTTCTGCAGGCGTTGGAGCGCGACGAATCAACTCAATGATTTCATCGATGTTCGCTAGCGCAAGTGCTAAGCCTTCTAGGATATGAGCGCGATCACGCGCTTTGCGCAATTCATAAATCGTACGACGAGTAACAACTTCACGACGGTGATCAACGAAACACTTCAACATCTCTTTGAGGTTGAAAAGTTTTGGTTGGCCATTGTCGAGCGCCACCATGTTGATACCAAACGTAGTTTGCAATTGGGTATTGGTGTAAAGATTGTTCAGTACAACTTCGCCCACTGCATCGCGTTTACATTCGATAACAATGCGCATGCCGTCTTTATCAGACTCATCACGCAGCGCACTAATGCCTTCAACTTTTTTGTCTTTCACCAGCTCCGCGATTTTTTCAATCAAACGGGCTTTGTTCACTTGGTACGGAATTTCGGTGACGATAATGGTTTCTTTACCATTTTTCTCAACTTCAATGTCCGCTTTAGAGCGCATGTAGATTTTGCCACGGCCCGTTTTATACGCATCAATGATGCCTTTGCGGCCGCTGATCAATGCGGCTGTCGGGAAGTCAGGACCCGGAATGAAGTCCATCAACTCGTCAATCGTGATCGCTTCATTATCGATATAGGCTAAGCAGCCATCAATGACTTCACCCAAGTTATGCGGGGGAATATTGGTCGCCATACCAACAGCAATACCGGAAGAACCGTTAACCAATAGGTTTGGTACTTTGGTTGGTAAGACGGCTGGAATTTGTTCCGTACCATCATAGTTTGGCACGTAATCAACCGTTTCTTTGTCAAGATCGGCCAATAACTCATGGGCAATCTTGGACATACGTACTTCGGTATAACGCATCGCCGCTGCTGAGTCACCATCGATTGAACCAAAGTTACCTTGGCCATCGACAAGCATGTATCGCAGTGAAAATGGTTGCGCCATACGGACGATAGTGTCGTACACCGCGCTATCACCATGAGGGTGATATTTACCGATCACATCACCAACAACACGAGCAGATTTTTTATATGGTTTATTCCAGTCATTGCCAAGCACGTTCATTGCGTATAGGACGCGGCGGTGTACTGGTTTTAGGCCATCACGCACATCAGGAAGAGCACGACCAACGATAACGGACATCGCATAGTCTAGGTATGAACCTCGAAGCTCATCTTCAATGTTTACGGGCGTGATCTCTTTCGCTAGATCGCTCATAGAGCCATTATCCCTCTATTTTCGAGTCGTATTACAATACGTATAAGGAGCAAAAATATAACACATAATTCCCTTATACGGCATTACTTTCCCATGCGTTTTATCAGGTTGTGAAGCAAGTGGTGCTTCTCTTGTTGAAAATTTAGACATGAGGGAATTATCTTAATGAATCTTCGAGTTATTTTTGCTCAACTTTAACATTATACCCATGATGTATGGCCTCTGTGGTCAACACGGTTATAATGCTCTCAAGTTACTATCATTAAACTGCGAGTGAGTTATGTCTCAGGGAAAGAACGTCGATCAAAATGAAATCGAAAAATTTGAAGCCATGGCAGCGCGTTGGTGGGATCTTGACGGTGAGTTCAAACCATTGCATCAAATCAATCCATTACGATTAAACTATATACTTGATAATTCAAATGGTTTATTTGGTAAACACGCTTTAGATGTTGGGTGTGGTGGCGGTATCTTGGCAGAAAGTATGGCGCTGGAAGGCGCGCACGTCACAGGTTTAGATATGGGCAAAGAACCACTTGAAGTGGCACGCTTGCACGCGCTTGAATCTGGCGTCAAAGTGAATTATGTCCAGAGCACGGTGGAAGAATACGCCGAAACACACGCTGCGCATTTCGACGTCGTCACTTGCATGGAGATGCTTGAACATGTGCCCGACCCTGCCTCTGTGGTACGTGCTTGTGCAAAGCTTGTGAAACCCGGCGGCCAAGTGTTTTTTTCAACCTTAAATCGCAATCTTAAATCCTATCTCTTTGCCATTGTCGGCGCAGAAAAGCTGATGCGCATTGTGCCAGAAGGCACCCATGACCATGATAAATTTATTCGCCCAGCAGAGCTGCTCAAAATGATTGATTCAACACCACTGACTGAGCTTGGCATCACAGGATTAAGCTACAACCCACTCACCGGTGAATACGCTTTAGGCCGTAATGTAGACGTAAACTACATAGTTCATTGTGAAAACCGCGGCTAAGCGCCAAAATTCGGGATATGAAACTAAACGCTTAATATCCCGAACGTCTTACTTTTCCTAACGACCAACCTCGTGGCCATTTGAATTTCACTCAATATAACTTGCCAAAGATCAAGAAAAATATTTTAAATTTTGATTGATTGACCGAGCTAATTAGTCGGCTTTGTTCGCGAGCTTTGGCCGGCTCTAGAATCTTCGGTAAGCACATGCTTACTAAATTTTAGTTATCTAATAGTTATCCACAACTCATCCATAAGCTATGCCTTGAAAATCCGTAGCGATAGCCCTATCTTGTAAGTCTCCTAGCCACAGACCCCCATATATTGTGTTTAAGCATCAATGCATGGGTAGTTATTGATCGCAAAGTCAGCACCTATTTTTACAACAATTACACAAAAAAGCGGGCTTTCATCAGTTTTCTTAGGGAATTAAAGCAGAATGAACCAACAACTTACCGTAACCAAACGCGATGGCCGTAAAGAGAATATTGATCTCGAAAAGATCCATCGTGTGATCACTTGGGCGGCAGAGGGGCTCAACAATGTCTCTGTCTCACAAGTGGAACTTCGCGCGCACATCCAATTTTATGAAGGGATCAGTACCACCGATATTCACGAGACCATCATCAAGTCGGCAGCCGATCTGATTTCAGAAGAGACGCCGGATTACCAATACCTGGCTGCGCGCCTCGCGGTATTTCACCTTCGCAAAAAAGCCTATGGCCAATATGAGCCGCCCGCACTTTATGATCACGTCGTGAAGCTGGTTGAAATGGGTAAATACGATACTCATTTGCTGGACGATTACACCAAAGCCGACCTGGATGAGTTAGACGATTATTTAGATCACAAACGCGACCTCAACTTCTCTTATGCCGCAGTGAAGCAGCTCGAAGGCAAGTATTTCGTGCAAAATCGCGTTTCCGGACAAATTTACGAGAGCGCTCAGTTTCTTTACATTTTGGTTGCCGCGTGCTTGTTCGCCAAATACCCAAAAGCGACACGTCTTGATTACGTGAAGCGTTTTTATGACGCCACCTCCACGTTCCAAATTTCATTACCAACGCCGATCATGTCAGGCGTTCGTACGCCAACACGTCAGTTCAGCTCATGTGTTTTGATTGAATGTGGTGACAGCTTAGATTCGATTAACGCGACTGCTAGCTCTATCGTGCGTTATGTGTCTCAGCGCGCTGGTATCGGTATCAATGCTGGCCGTATTCGTGCGCTCGGCTCAGAAATTCGTGGCGGCGAGGCGTTTCATACTGGCTGTATTCCGTTTTATAAGTATTTCCAAACTGCGGTGAAATGCTGCTCGCAAGGCGGTGTACGCGGCGGCGCAGCAACCGTTTTCTATCCTTTGTGGCATGGTGAAGCGCAATCGCTCATGGTGCTGAAAAACAACCGCGGCGTTGAAGAAAACCGTGTGCGTCATATGGACTACGGTGTACAGCTCAACAAACTGATGTATCAGCGTTTGGTTGAGGGTGGCAACATTACTCTGTTTTCGCCATCAGATGTGCCTGGGCTCTACGATGCGTTTTTCCAAGATCAAGCCGAGTTTGAACGCTTGTACACGCAATACGAAAACGACCCTAGCATCAAGAAAACCACGGTTAAAGCGCTTGAAATGTTCACACTGCTGATGCAAGAGCGTGCATCAACAGGGCGTATCTATATTCAAAACGTAGACCACTGCAATACTCATAGCCCATTTGATGCTACCGTTGCGCCAGTACGTCAGTCTAACTTGTGCTTAGAAATCGCATTACCGACCAAGCCACTTGAAAACGTTGAAGATGAGAGCGGCGAAATCGCCCTTTGTACGCTTTCTGCGTTTAACTTAGGCGCCATCCAGTCACTGGATGATTTCAAAGAGTTGTCGGAATTGGTGGTGCGAGCGCTTGATGCACTGTTGGACTACCAAGACTACCCATTGCCAGCAGCGTACCGTTCGACCATGAATCGTCGCACCTTGGGTGTGGGCGTGATTAACTTTGCCTATTACCTAGCAAAACATGGCGTCAAATATTCCGATGGCAGTGCCAATGGTCTAACGCATCGCACTTTTGAAGCGATGCAATACTATCTACTCAAAGCCTCGGTCGAATTGGCCAAAGAACAAGGTAAATGCCCACTGTTCCACGAAACCAATTATGCCAAAGGCTTGCTGCCTATCGACACTTACAAAAAAGATGTCGACCTGATTTGTAATGAACCTTTGCATTACGATTGGGAGACGCTGCGTGCGGAAATCATGGAGCACGGCCTGCGTAACTCAACCCTGACGGCTCTGATGCCTTCAGAGACCTCATCGCAAATCTCCAATGCCACCAATGGCATTGAGCCACCTCGTGGTTATGTGTCGGTCAAAGCGTCAAAAGATGGCATCTTAAAGCAAGTGGTGCCTGAGTTTACTGAGCTTAAAGACAATTATGAGCTGCTTTGGAATATTGGGTCGAACGACGGCTATCTGCACATTGTTGGTATCATTCAGAAGTTTATCGATCAGGCGATTTCTGCTAACACCAATTACGACCCGAGTCGTTTCGAAAGTGGCAAAGTCCCGATGAAAAAACTGCTCCAAGATCTACTCACCGCGTATAAGTTTGGTGTTAAGACGCTGTATTACCACAACACGCGTGACGGTGCGAAAGATGACCAAAAAGACGCGGTTCAATCTCAAGATGACGATTGCACCAGCGGTGGTTGTAAGATTTAACGCTTGGCAGCTTGAGCGCTAATTATGGCAAGGTGCTCAAACCAAACCCACCTTGCTGAATTAGCATCGATACCCCAACAACTTGATGCAGCACAGATAAGCCGTAAACGAGCAAAGCCTCTATCTCTTTTGATTAACAAGAGGCACTACAGCGTCAAGTAGAACGAGTATGAACGAATGATTCCCCTTCACGTTAAGGGGACAAAAGAATTGAGGCAATCATGGCTTACAGTACTTTTAACCAAACCAAAAATGACCAACTGAAAGAGCCGATGTTTTTGGGCCAATCGGTTAACGTGGCACGTTACGACCAACAAAAATTTGAGATTTTTGAAAAGCTCATTGAAAAACAACTGAGTTTTTTCTGGCGACCAGAAGAAGTGGATGTCTCCAGCGATCGTATCGATTACAACAAATTGCCCGATCATGAAAAACACATTTTCATCTCTAATCTCAAATACCAAACGCTGCTTGATTCGATTCAAGGACGCAGCCCCAACGTTGCGCTATTGCCACTGGTTTCACTACCTGAGCTAGAAACCTGGATTGAGACTTGGTCGTTTTCCGAAACGATTCATTCTCGTTCTTACACACATATTATTCGTAATATCGTCAATAACCCGGCGGTTGTGTTTGATGATATTGTTGAAAACGAGCACATCCTCAAGCGCGCCAAAGACATTGCTCACTACTATGACGACCTGATTCAAGCGACCAACGATTATCATCGCTTTGGCGAAGGTACCCACCAGCTCAACGGCGAATCCGTTACTGTTTCGCTGTACGAACTCAAGAAGAAGCTCTACCTCTGCCTGATGTCGGTCAACGCGCTGGAAGCGATTCGCTTTTACGTCAGTTTCGCTTGCTCCTTTGCGTTTGCCGAGCGTGAGCTGATGGAAGGAAATGCCAAAATCATCAAGCTTATTGCGCGCGATGAAGCGCTGCATCTTTCTGGTACTCAGCACATGATAAACCTGCTGCGCAATGGTCAAGATGATTTCCTCTTCATGCAAATAGCCGAAGAAGCAAAACAAGAGTGTTTCGAACTGTTCAAAAAAGCGGCAGAACAAGAAAAAGAGTGGGCGGAATATCTGTTCAAAGATGGCTCTATGATTGGCTTGAACAAAGACATTTTAAGCCAGTACGTTGAGTACATCACCAACATACGTATGCAAGCGGTTGGCCTTCCTGCAGCTTACCCAGAAGCGACCAGTAACCCGATCCCTTGGATCAACGCATGGCTCTCTTCTGATAATGTCCAAGTTGCGCCACAAGAAGCTGAGATCTCCTCTTACTTAGTAGGACAGATTGATAATGAAATCAGCGCCGATGACTTTGAAGGTTTTGAGTTGTAATGGCGAGCCTTAAAATCAACGCTATTTTGACGATAGAGTCAAATTCAAGCAGCACCATACTTGAGTCGATGGAACAAGCTGGGCTTGCGCCCGAATACAATTGCCGTGATGGGCATTGTGGTGCCTGTCGCTGCACGCTTGAGGCAGGCGAAGTCGAATACGTTGGTTTTGCAATGGCTTATTTGCAGGGGAACGAAATTCTCCCCTGCGTTTGCCGCGCCAAAACGGCATTAACTCTAAGCAACGTCAAATACTCGCTGAAACAGCAGCGTGCATAGTCTTACCACTTGACGTATACCCAAACAACTTGAAGTTGCAGATAGGCGACCAACGAACAAAGCCTCTGAGCATAGATACACTATGTGATGAGGTTTGTGAGTGCCTGTCAACAACGCTGCAACTTCAAGTAGGAAGGGAATAGCGCTCTATTTTACTAAACTGTTAGGAATAAACAGTTCGCGCTTGTTATTCAAAAACCCATATTGACCAAACATGGGTTTCTTTTCTAAAAAGCGGCGTAGTAAATCTGCCGCTACCGCGCTCATCAGTTTATTTCTATCACTCACCTCATACTCGCGCGTTAGCTCTAAAATCATGCCCCACTCGCCTCCTATGGCAGACAAAGCAACCGTAAATTGATTGTCGTGCAATTTGCCCACGACAAGTGCCAGATCGGTTTGGCATTTCTCTCGTGTCGCACCAGCGAGCGCAAGGGCAGCGGCAAGTGGATCACTATCATCTAATGCGTGATTTTGTTGCTCTGATAATACCCAAGCGGGTCCAAAACGCGCATTGATTCGAGACTCACTTTTCAGCCATGCCGTAAGATAGCCATTTGAGGCGATTTCAGCAGTTGATAAGGTCAGCGCTCGCTCATCAAGTCGATGACCGATGTGAACCAGCATCGTTTCATCAATGCTCACCACATTTTGCTCTAATAACCGATGTATCAGCCCCACTACTTTAATTCTTGTCTCCAATGGCTCAGCAGGGCCAAAAACTTTGACTTCGATAAACGGCAGATAAGAGCGATACCCTAATTGATAATCGGCAGGCAGAGACACGTCCGCTAACGTTTGACTGATCCCAGATTCAGACAAGCCGAACGTATAGAGGCGACTGCACTCCACTTTCATTACATTAGGAAAGCGCGCTTTTAAATCACTTAAAATAGGGCCTTCAACCATCTTTTTAAATTCTCGTGGCACCCCCGGGGTAAAATAAAATACCGCGTCATTAAGCATCATTTGAAAGCCACACGCGGTACCAATCGGATTGTCGATCATGGTCGCGCTAGCAGGCAACAATGCTTGTTTGAGGTTACTTGTCGGCATCTCTTTGCCGCGCGAAGCAAAGAACGTCTGCATACGTTCCACCCAATGTGCGTTTTGCGTCAAGGGTTCATCTGCCGCTTGCGCCGCCGCCTCTGCGGTCAAATCATCGCTCGTTGGGCCCAATCCGCCATTTACGATCACCACATCATTGTTAAAACTGAGCATTAATAGCTCTTCAACCAGAGGGGCTAAGTTATCCCCCACCGTTGCGCGTTTGGTTAACCCAAACCCATTTTCAAAGAGCACGCTTCCCAACCATGCTGCATTCGTATCCACAATATCACCGTGAAGCACTTCTTCACCGGTACTCAACATGGCAATTTTCACTGTGAGATCCTCTACTTATCGCTTTAACCAAAGCGTGATGTTGATTCATTTGAATCACGATTTGGCAAAAATTTGAACATTTACTCAATAACTGTTTTCATCCCTGCAAGATTCGGCGATAATCACGCGCTTTTTCATCCTGCAGTTCTTGGAGAAATTTGTGTCTGCACACCCACTATTTGCGAAAACTCTGAGCGCCTTTGGCTTAGTTGCCTCTTCATTGAGTTACGCCAGTTCTATCAGCCCAAGCCAACATATTGAATTTTCGTATAACTCTGACTGTCGTCAAGGGCTATGTGCAACTTATCGTCTTCATACCTTTGAAGCGCCTCAAGCGCCGAGTTGGACTCAGTTGAATTTACTGAGTGAACCTGCTGATTATCAGTATGTCGCACCAAACCATTTCATCAATGCATTAAACGCGCCAAAAAATTCACTGAACGAAGAGGCAAAAGCGAATCGCAGATATCTCTATGTCTCCGAAGAAAAAGATTGGCAATATTTAAAAGAGCAGACCTACACCATTTTGGGGTTAAGTGTGGCAACAGTGGGTTTGATGACCATGCTGCCAGAAAGCATCACTAAGTGGGATGATGACGCGCGCGACATCAGTAATCTTGGCAGCAAATGGAAAGACAATGTAACAGCAGGCCCGGTGTGGGATGAGGACGAACATTTCCTCAACTACATCATGCATCCCTACTTCGGTGGCGTCTACTACACAGCGGCAAGACATGCTGGATACGACGAATTTGAATCGTTTCTTTACTCTGCCACCATGTCGACCTTTTTCTGGGAATACGGCGTTGAGTCATTTGCTGAGATCCCATCGTGGCAAGATTTGTTCATCACGCCGTTCTTTGGCGCAGTAGTCGGTGAAATGATGCTTGATGCGGAGCAAAATATCGTTGCTAACCGCGGCCAGGTTTGGGGCTCTGAGCGCTTGGGCTCTGTCTCGCTATTTCTCCTAAACCCTGTCGGCCACATTCATTATTGGGTGACTGACGCATGGGATGGCTCGGCTGAACTTAACTTCAGCTCTACACCTTGGTTTGGTAATCAAGAGGTTGCCAAATACGCTCTCGATGCAGGTGCGAGCTATGACAATCGATTCTATGGCGTGGAATTAAAAGTTCACTTCTAGATTTTTCTACATCCAAACCACTTGAAGTTGCAGATTGGCTGCAGCTTCAAGTTAACGAGCCACTCCCCCGCGCTTTATGTGCCTTAGCCGATACTTCCGCATTTTGGTCATAATTTCCGGTGAGAAATTTGACAATCATCAATTTAAACCTTGGCCGCTCATCTAAACTGAAAGTAAGCAAATCATTGCGTGAATCTTACTAAGGGGTGGTTTATGAACAGTGTATTTATTGTCAACTTCGTTGGAAAAGCGTCGCCTAAAACCATCAAACAACTGGCGGCAGTGACTCATGAAAACGATGGTAAATGGTTAATCAGCAAAGTTAACTTTATTGAAGATCAAGTTGCGGCAGTCATTAAAGTCGAACTGCCCAATGACAAAGAGCAAATCGTTAAAGATGCGTTTATTCATACCCCTGGCCTTATTGTTCAATTTGTTGCCTCAGATAGCAATGAACACCGCAAGGAGTCTATCTTCCAGTTGCGGCTCGATGCCAATGATCGCTCTGGTATTGTTAACGAAATCTCTCACGTGCTCGACAGCCAAGGTATCAATATTTTAGATATGGATTGCCAACGCGTCTTTATTGCTGGCGGCGGTGGTGTCAGTTCCAGCCTTTTCACTGCGACCATAGCCGTAAAATTACCGGTTGAAACCGCCATTCAAGATGTGATTTATGAGCTTGAGTCATTAAGCGAAGACACGCGCGTGGTGCTCAACAGCTAACGATATGGGTCTAAACAAAAACCGCGCTATATTGGCGCGGTTTTTTACTATACCCAAACAACTTGAAGATGCTGGCAGGCGGCAAACGAACAAAGCCTCTGAGCACTTCGTGAACATAGATGAACTATGTGATGAGGTTTGTGAGAGCCAGCGCCTTAATTTTCTAAACAAACGCGCTGCAACTTAAAGTAAGACAGGTATGTTTATTGAATCGACCATTGCGACAACGACCGTTTGAAATCTTGATAGCCAAACTCGTTGAGCTTTTCAATTTCACCACTACTGCGCTGACAATACACAGTTGGCATTCTTAACCCATTAAACCAATTTAGCTTAACCATGGTATAGCCCGCACTGTCTAAAATACGCAGCCGTTGGCCGATTTTGAGTGGCTGAGCAAACCGCGCGACACAGAACTGATCGCCTGCCAAGCAGGAACATGAGCCAATGACATACTCATGCTCGCCATTATCATCCGCTTCACCAATAGAGGCAGGTTCATTATAAATTAAGGTATCGAGTCGGTGGGCTTCGGTTGCAGAATCAACAATGGCTGTTTTCATTCCGTTTTCGACAATATCAACCACAGTCACCACAAGATCCGTCGTTTGGGTGATAATCGCTTCACCCGGTTCAAGATAAAGTTGAACTTGATGTTTTTCGGCAAACGCTTTTAACGCAAACGCCAGTTTTTCGATGTCATAGCCTGGCCAGGTAAAAAACACCCCACCACCGAGACTGACCCACTTTAACGCATCCAAATAATGACCAAATCGGTTTGAAATGGCATCGAGTAAGCCAATAAAGGCATCCACATCTTTATTTTCACAATTCATGTGAAACATAACGCCATCAATGCTGGCCATCACATCGGCATCAATGCCTTCTGGTTGCACGCCTAAACGAGAAAACGTGCGCGCGGGGTTTGCTAAGTCCTGCCCGGCATAACTCACTCCGGGATTCAGGCGTAAACCAATTGATGCTTTACCGTCAACCAAGTGGCGATAAGCGGCCAGTTGCGACTGTGAATTGAAAATCATTTTGTCGCAGATGTCTGCCACTTGCCGCACGTCATCTTCGCTATAGCCGACACTGTAGGCGTGAGTTTCTCCGCCAAATGTCTCATGCCCTAATTTGACTTCAAATGGCCCTGAGCTTGTCGTGCCATCCAGATAGGGTTTCATGATGTCAAACACACCCCACGTCGAAAAGCACTTCAGTGCAAGAACCAATTTAACACCCGATAACGCTTTCAATTGACGCGCTTTTTCAAGATTACTCAGCAAAGCGTCTTCGTTAATCATGAAATAAGGCGTGGTTAATTTTGTATTTTCCATAATCATTTATTACATAGAGAAAGCCGAGGATATACCCATACCCATCGGCTTTTTATTATTAAATATGCGCTACTTCAGAATATTAATGGTTGGTTGAGCCACTGTAAGCTCTTGCACATCCCAACTTAAACCAAGCTCAGGCATGGTGGCTAAAAACGGATCTGGGTCGAGCTGTTCCATGTTAAACACGCCCGGCTCTGCCCATTCACCACGGAAGAACTGCAGCGCGGCGGTAATTGCGGGAACCCCCGTTGTATACGCAATGGCTTGATGCTCAACATCATCGTATGCCACTTCATGGTCGGCAATATTATAAATAAATACACTGCGTGGCTCGCCAGATTTGGTGCCCTGCACCCAAGTACCAATGCAAGTATTGCCGGTATAGCCCGGAGCTAAAGACGTAGGATCGGGTAGCAATGCTTTTAAAACATGCAGAGGTTGAACCACAGTACCATCATGGAGTGTTAGCGGCTCAGGGCTCAACAAGCCAATATCACGCATGCAATTGAAGTAATTCAAATAGCGTTCACCAAAGCTCATCCAAAATTCAATCCGCTTAGCGGGAATAAACGCTTGTAATGAACGAACTTCATCGTGCGCCATAGAGTAAACTTTATGCTTACCCACCACCGGGAAATCAAATTCAAGCATGCGAGAGTGACAAGGCACCTGTTTCCATTCGCCCTGTTCCCAGTAAAATGAATCGCCTTGAATTTCAAGCATATTGGTTTCTGGATCAAAGTTAGTGGCAAACTTTTTACCGTGATTGCCTGCGTTGACATCCATCACATCGATAGTATCAATCTCATCAAACAGATGTTTTACTGCGTAGGCGGCAAAGACAGACACCACACCTGGATCAAAGCCTGCGCCTAAAATTCCGGTGATGCCCGCTTGAGCGAATTTTTCACCGTATTTCCACTGCTCATCATACGCCTCAGGCACCTGTTGCCCCTCACTGCACAGGTCGACGGCGACCGAAGTGTCAAGATAAGAGACTTTTGCTTGATAACACGCTTCCATGATGGTCAAGTTGACCCACGGAGGCCCTGCGTTTATCACTAATTTGGGTTTCACCTCTTCAATCAAGGCCACCAGTTCAGCGACATCATTGGCGTTAACTGCGCGGGCGTATAGTGACTTACTCAAGTCTTTGCGATTTTGTTTTTTGTCAATCGACTCGATAATCGCCTCACATTTGGCAATCGAGCGTGACGCAATGGTAATATCGCCCAATACATCGTTATTTTGCGCCGCTTTATGCGCAATAACCCAACCAACGCCTCCGGCACCAATCTGTAAAATAGACATAATTTCCGTTACCTTATGCTACTAGCTGATCTACTAGATTATTGATTTTTACAACCAGTGATTTGAAATCCGCCATCGTGAGACACGGATTCAAAATGGTCAATTTCAGTGCACTCTTTCCTGCAATAACGGTTTCACCGAGCACCGCAATCCCTTGGGTTAACGCAGCTAAGCGCACTTTTTGGTTAAGTGTGTCTAAATCGAAGCCACTGCCTTGTCGCGTAATTCGAAATAGCACTGTGGATAATGAAGGTGACGCTAACAGCTCAAAGCCCGCTTCTCCTTCAATCAATGCGGCCACTTGCTCTGTTTGACTGAGCAGGTGGTCGTACATTTTGCCCAATTCAGTTTGACCGACACTTTGCATCGTCATAAACACTTTTAATGCATCAAAGCGTTTTGTGGTGGCTAACGATTTGTCGACCAAATTGGGTAAGGTGTCATGCTCACGGTTTAGGTAATCCGCATGATGAAGCAGATAACCCAATTGACGCTTCTCTTTTACCAGCAGCGCGCCACAACTGATTGTTTGATAAAAGAGTTTATGGAAATCCACGCTAACAGAATCGGCCCGCTCAATACCGGCTAAACGGCCTTTGTGCTGACTTAAAATCAACGCGCCACCATACGCGCCATCCACATGCATCCATAACTGGTGTGTTTGTGCGATGTCGGCAATCGCAGAGAGATCATCAATGGCACCATGATCCGTTGTACCCGCAGTTGCAACGATGGCAAAAGGGATCAACCCATCGGCTTTGGCTTGACGAATCGTTTGATCAAGTTGACTGGTGTGCATAACGCCAGTGTCGCTTGCCGGAATGGTCAACAGCGCTTTTTCACCCAGCCCCATCCACGCAGCGGCCTTTTTCACCGTGAAGTGTGCATTCTCAGAGCAGACAATGCGTAACTTATCGGCGTAATCAGGTAAACCTTGTTTTTGTACTGAATGATTAGAACGCGTATCGGCAATCCAGTCGCGCGCTAGCATCAATCCCATTTGATTACTTTGCGTGCCACCGCTGGTAAACACGCCGTCGCTCTCGCCACCAAGCTGATAAACATCGCACAACCAATCAATCACTTTTTGCTCAACATAGGTTGCGGCGGACGCTTGATCCCATGAGTCCATCGATTGGTTCAGCGCGGCGATAATTGATTCAGCCACCACCGAGGCCATAAGAGGCGGGGTGTGCAAATGGGCAATACAGTGAGGGTGTTGGGTAAAAATCGAGTGCTTTGCGACGCCATCAATGGTTTCGTCAATCACCGATGACAACGTGTTGTTTGCTTGTGTCAAATCGAGTTTATTGATCGACGCTTGCAGCAGCGTAGGTTCAAACCCAGAGTACGGCGCTTCAACCTGTTCGAACATGGTTTGCAGCGCGGCGGTGGTTTGATTCATTAATTTAGCGTAATGATGGCTACCCGACAGCCCAGGCTGAATAAAATGCTCACGCCACGCACTTTGAGGATCGTTGATATACGCACCGCCTGCGGCAAGAATGGCCGCTTCAATGGTACTTAATACAAAGTCAAGTTGCGCAAAGCTGATAATAAGCGGCGGCAAAAAGCGCACCACAGAGCCTTCGCGACCACCTTTTTCAACGATTAAGCCACGCTCTAGCGCGGCGCGCTGAATTTTTAATGTCAGCTCACCGTCGGATTTGGGTTCGCCGAAACGGTTAAGAGCGCCACTGGGATCGTTAATTTCAATGCCCAGCATCAGTCCTTTGCCACGAACATCCGCGATGCAGTTAACCCGCTCTGCAAGTGACTCCAGACCCAAACGTAGATATTGCCCAGCGGCGTGCGCGTGCTCAACTAACTTATCACGCTCAATAATTTCAAGCGCCTTAGCACCTGATACCATTGCCAACTGGTTACCGCGAAACGTGCCAGTGTGCTCGCCAGGACGCCACGTATCTATCGCTTTATTGAACACCAACAGCGACATCGGCAAACCGCCGCCAATCGCTTTTGATAAACACAAAATATCCGGGTTAACGCCCGATTCTTCAAAGGCAAAGTGATAACCGGTTTTACCCACACCGCACTGAATTTCATCGAAAATAAGCAAAATTTCATGTTCATCACAGATGCGGCGCAATTCTTGTAGCCACAGCGCTGGGGCAGGAATCACACCGCCCTCACCTTGCACTGGCTCAACTATCATAGCGGCAGGTTTCATCATTCCAGATTCATCATCGGCCAATAGGCGCTCGAGATAACGAATATTGGCTTTGACACCCGCTTCACCACCCAGACCAAACGGGCAGCGCAAATCGTAAGGGAAAGGCATGAAATGCACATCAGACATTAGCCCGGTGCGGCGTGCTTTGGTGTTGAGATTCCCCATCATCGCCATTGTGCCGTTGGTCATGCCATGGTAGGCACCGCGAAAAGCAAACATAGTGTTACGGCCAGTTGTTTGCTTCGCCAGTTTAATTGCCGCCTCAACAGCATCGGCGCCGGATGGACCGCAAAATTGAATTGCTGACTGTTTCGCAAACGTATCAGGCAAAAACTGTTTCACTTGCTTGATGAAACGGTCTTTAACCTCTGTCGTAATATCCAGCGTTTGATAGGGTAAACCAGAATCCAGAGCCGATTTTAATGCTTGATTGATCTCTGGATGGTTGTAACCCAATGCTAAGGTGCCAGCCCCAGCGAGGCAGTCAATGTACTGCTGGCCGCGCGTGTCTTCGACCAAAGCACCATAAGCTTGGCGAATCGCGATTGGCAGGCGCCTAGGGTAAGAACGGACTTCTGACTCATGCTCTGCTTGATCAAGCAAAATCTGATCTGGGGTTAAATCATATACGCCTTCTACCGTTGGAACATCACTGGTAAAAGGGCCATCAAAAAAAGGAGTAACTTCAAATGCTGTGCTCATAGATAAATCCTTAATCTATGCAAACATAACCATGCCCCTTCGCAAAGCAAAGGCGCACCAACACGCCCAGCTTACATTGGCTAATGCCAACTAGCAGGTACGCGAAATCCCGCGATTAAACGGTTGAGATCAGTTTTGAATAATCAAGGTTCCGTAATGCATCGAGTATGCAATTCCGGGCATTGAGGAAGAATAAAGCTGATTACTAGATGTGTGTGTTGTGTGTTCAATGTTGGGTTTCCCATCAACATGTAACCTCGCCAGTTCCGTTCGGCCAGTTACATCAGTATCCCATCTATCAATGGCTGGATGCCATTAATACCTACCCTACGCAGTGTCCCAATCAGCCTGAATGGTCACTGTGCGTATCCCCCAGAATCACTCTCCGAGATTGCCGCAGACGTTATCACAGTCAAATGATAAATCGCAACAATTTATAACCACATTAATTAAGCCTGCATCACATTTCTTACAAATAAACCACTCAGTTTGTATCATTTTTCGCTCATTGAGGTGCAGATGTGCATATTCACTTTGAGACGGGTGACGTTATCTCACAAAAACCACCCTATTAGGCACCACGGCTTCATACTGATGCCTCCCATAACCGAAAGGATTCACAAAGCTATCGATATATTAGTTAATCGAAAGTGGTAGCCCTATCTAGGAACATGTGTAATGACCCAGAGAAGAGTTGGACATGATATTGTATCACTCTAAAAGGAGTCATTAGCACTATGGAAGCAGAAGTAAAACGTTGGACGGCAAAGCGTAAAGCAGAGCTCGTCAAAGACATTATCAAAGGCAAAACAACGGCTAAAGAAGCGGCAAGAACTTATGATTTGACGCCCGCAGAAGTTGAACGGTGGGTTGATGATGCATTGGGTGGAATGGAGAACGCGCTTAAAGCAAATCCAAAGGAT